>JAZDPG010000009.1:0-18993 GCA_043797815.1 Bacteroidota bacterium | reverse complement strand
CCGGCTAAGCTGTGATGTTTTCATTCTTACTTGTTTTTAAGGATTAATCTACTCAAAATATCATTGAATTTATTAATGGGACCTAAATATTGAAGATCGGGGTGTTCGATAAAGTAATCTTAACCTTAGCTCAGAAATTCCAGAGAATGCTTTAAATAATCAGAATATGATTTATAATCTTTTTCCCGCAGATTACCATATTTGTTCATCTGTTCCAGAGATTGAATAAGCTGATAAACCTTATCCTTCAATTCCAACTGTCCTGCAGTATCAGGCTGCAAATTTCTTAAATAGAGCATTTCTATTGCTGCATTACTCTTGGCAACAAGGTGATAAAGTTCCTTAAAACTGTTAAATAATCCCTTCATATCATATAAATTGACACCCTTCATGTTGTCATGATTCATATCTTTTGTAATCCCCGCAAATCTGTCTGACCAATCTTTTATTCTGGGGATCAAATTATCTAAATATGCTTTGCATGTTTTCCCACTAAACAATTCAACATTATACAGGACAGGATCCGCACCTAAACCTGTCATGTTACCATTTTCTTGAGGGGCAATCCATGCGAAACATGAATTACAGAACAAGACCCCTTTGGGTATCTTGGTACCGCATTTAGCGCATTTCTGTTCACTTGATCCTTCTCGTTTTCCACAACTCGGGCATTTAAATTTCTCATTTGCCCCATTATAAAATGTATAGTCACAATAATTACAGTTGTTTTTGTTGCTGTATATGGATGCTTTAGCACGAACGAAGGACAAGCAGTCGGGGCAGACAAACTTAAAGTTTTTCATGTAAATCCTTGAGAACTCAAAGGTTTTAGAACACCCCGGACATTTTACTGTGATTGTTGAAGAAGCTTTGGCTCTTAATGCAGTTAAGCCCATATACAAACTTGCAAAGAACATAATAACACCTAGGATAAGAAAACCCCATTGCAACAGAGGTAAAAGATAGTTACTTAATTTAACCCAGCCTCGTGTTTCTCCTGGCTCCATATTGCTTATATCTCGGATGCCAAAACCAGTTTTAATCCAAACAAAGCATAGAAAAACTACTAAAATGCTTATTGGTAAATAAATAAAAAAGGATTTTGTCGAACCACCAATGGTTCTTTTTTTTGAAAGGTCATCAATTTTTGACAATAAACTCTTCTTTAGTAAACCGTTCCCGGCTTTTAGCCAATCAGGTTTTGAGCCTTCCTTGTTGTTTTCGAATTTCATTTTGATTCCTCCCTTTTTTTAGAAGTGAATTATTTATCATTCTCTGCAAATAATTCAAATTCTCCAACTACAATATTTTCAGAATGCTTTACTACTGTATCAAATTTAATATAATTATTCCCAATTAATGCATCAGACACCTGAAAATGAGGGGATAAATTGGCCTGATTTTGTGATTGTGAGCATAAACTTTAGCCCTGCCGATGACCATTTTATTAAGGCCTGAAGTCAATTTTATGTCCCTCACTATAAAATTTCCTGATTAATTCCTTTCTGTTTCAATAATTATATTCAGGCTCATTTGGATGAGGGGCAATTCCATGAATGGCTGAACCAATTATCACCAAGTAAGAACTTATGCCAGATAGAACACACCCACCACAGAAGTCAGATGGGATTCATTATGAACCTAATCTCTTGATTAATAGCGTATCACTATTGGAAACCTTCCCTTTAAATGAGCCAGGGGACAATCGCCTTTCTTTCCTTTGGATATTCAGGGAATGTGGACCTGTACCATTTGTGGTGGTCCAGAGCCCTGGGCACCAGGTTGAAGAAGGTCCACAGGGCAAAAGCCAGCGCCGCCGGACTCCAGGTCAGGATGGCAAACCCGGTCCACTCAAGCAACTCTCCCATGAAATTTGGGCAGGATACCCAACTGAACAATCCGCCCCGGGGAATAAAGTAGCCCTTCTTTCCCCCTTTTCTCAGGTCCAGCAGGATCTGATCCGACCACCAGTTGACAAAAACCCCCAGTCCCCAGAGGATGATCCCCAGGATAAACCGGATATCCAACAGCCAGTCCCATGTATATACCCTTGGGTAAGAAGAAAAATAGTACCCGTTAATGAAGCCGTTGACCAGGTTAAAGCTTACTGCCATCAAAGCCACCACCAGGGGCATCTGTTTCCCGGTAGTACGGGTCCGCAGCGGCCAGAGGATGGATCGATTGCTATAATGGAAGACGTACAGGATAAAAAAGATCCAGGTTACGGGCTGTACGCCATGTGGTCCCAGTAAAAAAGCCAGGATAAATACCAGCAGAGAGGGCAATTCCATGATGATCCATCCCACCCGGTTGGGTATGCTCGGCCCCCAGTCCTTCCGGCTGTGCCTGCCATAGGGAGCTGTTACAAAAAGAAGTAGAATGAAGGCCAGAAATCCCAGGGCAACCCAAGCCCAGATAAAGTGAAAGAAAGTTTCGCGTTCCATTGGATCAGTTCAGGAAGGCGAATATATAACAAATATCGGATACGCCCCTATTTTGTATCGGTCAGGCTTTCCGCATACAGGTACCGGATTCTCAGTGTCTCCTTGTCCAGTGAAACTATCCTTATCTGGTAACTCATCGTCCCGCCCCAGTAACCCACGGTAATCTGCAACAGACTGTCGGACAGAGCAATCCATGTCCCCTCAAAATTGTCATAGGATATGGGAGGTGTTCCGCACCAGCCTGCATTCTTCCGTTCCAGAAATGCACCATCCTCATTGATGGTGAATCCATACCTGAACTGATCCAGCCCTTCTGAACGGGTCAGTCTGGTGGTCCCGTCTTCAACGAGCGGGAGTGAAATATCAGATCCTTCAATCCACGTACCCACAATGCCTACATTTTCACCCAGGGATTCCGTCCCCATGTCCTCCTTTTCACAGGAAGCCAGCAGGGCCATCATGATCAGCAATCCAATTCGTTTCATGTGCCGAATGCTTTACTTTTTCCATAAGATGATTGTTTTGACCATCGGGTTGCTTATATTTAGGAATGAAAGGCTTTATTTTCTTTATGGTAAGCTCTCTGTCTGCCCTGGGCATCCATGGCTGTCAGAGAATTCCAGAAGGGAACGGATTCATCACCCGGAGAATAGAGGTTGGGCCCGGACCCGAAGACATGGTTCTGGATTCCCTTCAGGGATTGCCCCGGCTTCTGATTTCCTGCACCGGCAGGAGGGAACTTCAGCAACCATATGGTGAGATCGAATCCCTGGACCTGGTCACAGGCCGGCGGAAGGTATTGTCCAGGCAGAATGAACCGGCCGGACTGAAGTTCAGGCCTCATGGAATTTTCCTGGATGACAGTTTGCTGTACGTGATCAGTCATGAAGAAGAGCCCGATCATCATCCCATCCTCATTTACCGGGTAAGCGGAGATACCCTTGAATTCATGGAATGGATACAAACCCCCGCCCAGCATTCACCCAACGCACTTGTGGCGGGTCCCGGCGGGGAGATTTATTTTGTAAACGACTCCGGAAAAAGGGGCAGTCTGGCCGAGAAAATATTGAAACTCAGGCGGGCCAGCCTTGTGAGGCTGACCAGGGGCACAGACAATCAGTGGGAATCTCAGATCATCGCATCGAACCTGGGTTACCCTGCCGGCATCAACCGCATCGGGAACCAGATCTACGCAGGCGACGCCATTTTGCACAGGATTCATATATTCAACATCACATCCCAGGGAGTGGTCCCCGGCTCACCGATCAGGGGTCTGAAGGGAAATGACAACATCCGCATCCACAACGGAAGGATTCTGACCCCGGGCCATATCAACGCTCTCCGATTCATCAGGCATGCCAAAGATCCCCGGAAACTCTCCCCGGTGGAAGTATTCCTGGCAGATCCCCAAACCGGGGATGTCCGGTCCATTTATATGACCGACGGCTCAGAGATCAGTGCCGGCTCCACAGCCATTCTTTTCGACGGCTACCTTTACATTGGCCAGGTATTCGACCCGTATATCCTGAAGATAAAGATGGAGGACCCCCTGTTCACCGAATAACAGGCCGGTTTGATCGAAAAAATTTGACCGGGATCTGCATTCCATCCAAATTTGCATTGTAACCAAACCTCAAGCGTTATGAAACGTTCACAAGTATGGATCATGGTCCTGGCCATGGCCTTTATGACCAGCTGTCTGGTCAGCTCGCTCCATCCCTTCTTTAAAAAGGAGGACAAATTCTTCGATACCACCATGGTGGGCTACTGGATGGATGGCGATTCATGCATCTGGACCATCTTTCCCAACATGGTCAGCGAGGGATTCATGAAACCATCCAGGCCTGACAGCTCCTATCAGATCATTTACTACGAGGATGAGTCCAAGTATTCCATTCTCTCCGGCACACTGTTTCAAATCAATGGCGTGAATTACGTGGATTTTACTCCTGCACCCAAGGAGGATCACTGCACATCGGACATGACCTCCTTCCACCATGTACCGGTGCATACCCTGGCCAGGGTGCAGTACAGCAAGGACAGCATCCTGATCTACTGGTACGGCGATAACTGGCTCAATGACCTGTTCGAACAAAACCGCATCCGTATCAAGCACGAAACAGTGAATGCCGGGGATTATGACAGGCAGCTGCTTACGGCTGATACGGAGGAACTCCAGAAGTTTATCAGGAAATACGCCAATGATCCGAAAACTGCGGAGGATATCGAAGAGATTTTTGCCAAAGGGAGCACCGATGGACAGGAAGATTACGGAGTCTTTATGAAACTAAAACCATATAACGGGGAGCTCCCTGAAAACATCCGAACACCCGAGGGATCGGATTCGGTCCCTTAATACAGAAAGAGAGTGAACCGGCGGTCATTCTGGGATTTGTTGCTACATTTAGGGCAAGTCAAACCTGAATGCGACATGAAGAAGTACCAGACCAGAATGCGCCGGATTCTCTTTTCCCTGACCTGCCTTCTTACCGGGTTTACGCTTCCGGGTCAAACCGGATTCCGGACCCTGGTCAGCCCCGAAACCCTTTACGGAACTGTGGATACCTTAAGCTCGGAAGAATTTGAAGGACGTCTCACAGGGCACCGGGGCTACAACAGGTCAGTGGAGTGGGTTACTGGAAAATTTGCCTCATGGGGAATCAAACCCCTGGGTGAAAACGGGGGGTTTCTTCAATATTTCCCGCAGCCCTACAATGATGTTTTACCGGGTTGCGAGCTGATCCTGCATGCCGGTTCCAAAGGAGAAGACAAATCCTATGAATATGTGGAGGAATTTATTCCTGGCTCCACCTCCGGCAATGGTGAACTTACCGCTGAGGTGGTTTATGCGGGGTATGGGATTTCTGCCCCTGAACTGGGCTACGATGACTATGCAGGCATGGATGTACAGGGGAAGATCGTGCTTCTGGAAAGAGAGGCGCCTGTGGGCCCTGAGCATAAGGAGTTTCTGAGCTGGAGGCCCTACACCTTTCACCAGTACAAACTGCACAATGCGGTCAGGCATGGTGCGGCAGGCATGCTGTACAACTACCATATCGCAAACCCGAACAATGACCATGTGGAGGGCTTTGTCTATTCCCATGTGGGAAACGCAGTCATGGAGGATCTCTTCCGGAAAAACGGGCACAGACCTGAAAAAACGGTTGAGAAAATCGGCAGGAAACGCGTACCCCGGTCCTTTGAAACCGGAAAAACAGTGACCCTTAAAAACATAACAAAATATCATCCCGACGGAGTTGGCAGCAATGTGATCGGAATGATCGAAGGATCGGACCCAAATCTGAAAAATGAATATATTCTGGTGGGGGGTCACCTGGACCACCTGGGGAAATGCTATACCACCATGCCGGGTGCCAACGACAATGCCTCCGCGGTTTCTGTTACTCTTGGTCTGGCAGAGGCCCTGTCGAAATCGGGGATCCAGCTGAAAAGGTCCGTTGTTTTTGTTCTTTTCGGAGCTGAAGAGGCGGCATTGAAGGGGGTACAGTACTTTTTAAAGCACCCGACCATCCCCGGCCTGGACCAGGTTGCAGGATTCATCAACATGGATGGGGTGGGGATCGGGGACAAGATCCATGTCCTTTTCGCCAAAAACAATCCCGGATTGTACGCCTATCTTGAAGAGGCCAACCGGGAGCTCCATCTCTCCATGGCAGGTTCGTTCAATGCCAACATCACCAGGCCCAGGCTGGATGCCGCTTTTGCGGACTGGTACGGGATCCCGGTCCTCTCCATCTATACGGACGGCCCCCCTGAGGCTTTTGCCAATTTCAGGTACCACACACCCTATGACAACATAGGCAACATTGATAAAGAAATCATGACCAGCCTGGCAGAATTGCTCTATCTCTCCATTATCAACATGTGCAATGCAGAATCCCTGGATTTTGAACGGGGGGAAATTCAGCATGGATTTATTGAATAGAAAGAAGGCCGGCTGATTAAACCTTTCCGTTGAATCGGGATCTAATTTTTATTATCTTCCCGTTTATCTGCCAACCAACCCAGACAAACTGCCATGAAAAAAGGATTTCTCCGGACCTGTACATCTGTTGTACTGGTCTGTGCCATGCTTGCTGCCCCCCTTGAGGGACAGAAACCGGTAAGCCCCAATGCATCTGCGGAAGCAACAGCCTTGCTGGGATTTTTCTACTCTCTCTCAGGTAAATACACCCTTACAGGCCAGCATAATTATCCAGCTACGGGAGACCGGAACAGCCGGTTTGCCGCTGAGTACAGCAGACAAACCCCGGCCATCTGGAGTACCGACATGGGATTTGCCAAAGATGGGGATACCGACTCATACCTGGCCCGTCCCGATATTGTCCGGGAAGCCATCAGGCAGCACCGGAAAGGCTCCGTCATTACCATTTGCTGGCATGCAGTACCACCCACAGCAGATGAACCGGTCACATTCCAGCCCCGGGGGCCTGTGGCGCCCGACTCCCTGGCCAGTGTGCAGGGTCAGCTTTTGGATGACCAGTTCAAGGATGTGCTTACTCCGGGTACCCCCTTGCATACCAAGTGGCTGGCGCAGGTTGATTCGGTGGCATTTTACCTGAAGCAACTGGAGAAAGCCGGTGTACCCGTGCTCTGGCGCCCTTACCACGAGATGAACGGGGACTGGTTCTGGTGGGGAGGCCGTGTGGGCGAAAACAGCACCGCCGACCTCTATCGCCAGCTGTTCGACCGCTATGTAAATGACCACAAACTGACCAACCTGATCTGGGTCTGGAACGTGGACCGTCCTTCCACCCCCATCCGGAAATTCTCCAACTTCTATCCCGGAAATGATTACCTGGATATCCTTTCACTGGATGTTTATGGCAGTGACTTTAACCAGGACTATTACGACAGCCTGAAAGCCTTGTCCATGGGCAAGCCTCTTCTTTTCGGAGAGGTGGGAAATCCGCCCATGCCTGACATCATGGATGCACAGCCCGAATGGACCTCATGGGTGATCTGGGCCGGAATGGCACGGAACGTGTCAAAGAAACAGTACCAGGTCCTTTATGATGATCCGCGCATACTGACCCAGGATAAACCTGCTTACCGGGAATTGATGGCTCCTTTCCGGGAAGCCTGCGCCCTTCCCCTCCTGCCCCTGGTGTGCAAATACCCGGCTGACTTTTCAGGCAACTGGCTGTTCAATGAAGAGATAAGTGAGGTGGGCAATGGCGGAACCGGCCAGGTAGCCTACCGGATGAAGGTGATCCAGGATGAGGATCTGATGTTCCTGAAAAAATACAACATTGTTGAATGGGGTGACGATCGCATCACCAGCGAAGAAATCAGGCTGGATGGCCAGGAGATGAAATCGGTATTCTGGAATTCGCCCCGCAGTTCAAAAGTAATCTGGATAGAAGACCCGGGCACCATGAAGATTGACTCAAAAATCACCTTTACAAGGGGAGAACAATCCTCTGAAATGAAAAGCTCCGAGTCATGGAGTCTCTCCGGAAATGGCTCCCGGCTAACCATACACCAGAAATCTACAGGATTCAGGGGCAATGAACAGGTTGCTGCCCTGGTTTATGAGAAACAATAGTCCTGAGCACTATTTGTTAATCTTGGCTGGTTGAATTTATTACTTTTAATAAATCCGAAAAAATGAGAAATCAAAAATCCATTTGCCTTTTCGCACTCTTGTTCGTTGCTTTCTGTGCAAAGGCCAATATCTCCCTTCCCGGGATATTCGGTGACCACATGGTCCTTCAGCAGGATACGGTGGTTACCATCTGGGGATGGGGCAAACCCAATGAAGTGGTGAAGATCACCGGAAGCTGGGAACCGGAAAAAACATACACCATCAAAGTGAACAGCAGCTCCTGTTGGAGCCTTGATGTGGAAACGCCAAAAGCAGGTGGTCCGTTCCAGTTGTCCATCACCGGCTACAACTCCATTTTGCTAGATGACGTTTTGATCGGGGAGGTCTGGCTGGGGAGCGGACAGTCCAATATGGAGTGGACGCCCGGTGCCGGGATTGAGAATGGGGAAGTTGAGATCTCCCTGGCAACTTATCCGGAGATCCGTTTTTTCAATGTTCCCACCAGCACGGCTTCTGCACCCCAGCAGCTCATTACAGGAGAATGGGTGGTCTGCACCCCGGAAACCATGAAAAATTTCAGTGCGGTGTTGTATTTCTTCGGCCGCGACCTGCATCAGAAACTGGGCGTACCGGTAGGATTGATCAATTCATCCTGGGGTGGGACACCCATTGAGATATGGATGCCCGAATCAAGGGTCAGCGGGGACAGGTGGCTGGACCAGTTTGCCGGAATGCTCAAGCCGGTACCCTGGGGACCCGTTGTGCCCGGTGTTGCCTACAATGCCATGATCCACCCCCTGGTTCCCTTCAGGATCAAGGGTGCGCTCTGGTACCAGGGCGAGGCCAATGTGGACCACCCTGAACAATATACACGGGCCCTGAAAGCACTTGTTGATTCATGGAGGGACGCATGGGGAATTGACTTTTCATTCTATTATGTCCAGATTGCTCCCTTTGCCGGGTATGGTCCGGACAATGTAAGGGGCGCCATGCTGAGGGATCAGCAGCGGATGGCCATGAAACTGATAGACAAAAGCGGTATGGTCGTGATTTCGGATATCGGGAACCTCAGGGATATCCATCCCAAAAACAAAATCGACGTTGGTAAAAGATTGTCTGCTTGGTCATTCACCCATGATTATGGAGTCACGGGGATGCCCTTCTCCGGGCCCCTTTTCAGTTCCTGCGTGTGGGAACCTGGTAAAATTACCGTATACTTTGATTGCGCTGAAGACGGATTATCCTCCGGAGGTGACCCCCTGAAAGAATTCCAGGTCATGGATGAAGCGGGTTCCTGGCTGGATGCAGAAGCGGTAATTGAGGGCCATACAGTAGTCGTTGAATCCCCGGTTGCAAATCCCCACGGGCTCCGGTATGCCTATCACAATGATTCCAATCCCAATCTGTTTAACGGGGCCGGATTTCCGGCTTCCTGCTTTGAAATACAACGAAAACCAATCAACCAAAAACCATGAAAATGAAAACCAGTTTTAAATCCGGTAAAACGCTGTTCCTGGCGATTGTCGCCTTGTCGGTTACCCTTTCCGCTTATTCAAAAAATTCAGATTTTTCCGGTACATGGAAACTGAATGAAACGGAAAGCAAGATGAACGCCGAATTCTCCTTCGCACCTTTGGGCATCACCATCACCCAGGTGAAAAACTCATTGACGCTGGAGAGGAATTATGAGTTCCAGGGAAATCCAATGACCATGTCCGACACCTACACCCTGGACGGGAAGGAAAGCATCAACAAAGGCTGGCAGGATACCGAAACCGTCTCCATCGCCACCTGGGGAGAAAAAGGAAAAATCCTGACCATCGTCACTACCATCGAAATGATGGATGGGGGGGAACTGAAAGTTAAGGCTACTTACAAGCTGGATGGTAAAAGCCTGGTGATCGAAAGCAAGGTCGAAGGAGGCCCCATGGACGGCCCCCCGGAAACCTGGGTGTACGATAAACAGTAGGATCGCAGGAAAATCCGTCTAATGTGAGAATGCCCTGAATGAATGTGGTTTAACTTCCAGTTCAATCACATTCACATCCTTGCCAAATTTTCGCCCCCTGAATTCAGGTGCAAGCCGCTGCGTGCCCTGAATTTTCTCACCGGTCATGACATCGGTCACTTCAGTGATCACGGGATCCACTGTCACATGAACAGTGACCGTTTCATCCAGGAAAGACTCTACCACAAAAGCGTTGTTGTCGTACATGAAAAGGCCCACCTCTCCGGGTCCCTCCAGGACGGTTCCCAGGCTGCCTGCAATATTCTGCCTGAGCTGGTTCAGCACCCCTTCCGGCATCTGGTAGAGATCAATGAAATTGTCAGGAACGGTCAGAATATACAAGCGCCCCTCTGAGTAGTCGGCCCTGTGTAAAATGGGCCAGCCATTGGTATCATCCAGGGCAGAGATCACCTCCCAGGAATCGTTGGTCAGGTAACTGATCTGGGGGATGATCATCTCATGGTCACTTTCCATGGGCATGCCCCATCCGGCACGGAACTGTTTGACATTCGCCTTGCGACCGGTCACCGTCAGCTCCACAATATCCTCAATGCCTTTCCCCTGCAGTGCCTTGCAGAGGCCCGATGTGATTGTTACCTCCTTCCCTCTTTGCAGCTGGCTCTTTATCTTTTCCACAATCCGGGGATCATACTTTGCCGATTCGGTCAAGAGCACCATCTCTTCATCTTCCGGAAATTCAGGTACAATGTCCATGGGAATCCCGATCATTCCCAGGTAACTCTGAAGGTAGTCCTCCCCGATGGAATGGTAAGGTTTGTAACTCTTTATGGCCACCGGATTGCCCAGGGCCCCAAGGACTTTGTCCACCACCTCCAGGGAATAGCCTGCTGCCCTGGACATATTTTTGGGAGTGAACAGGTTGCCGTCATCCTGCAACAGGGGCTTCTTCATCTGGTCAAAATCGAAACTTGTACCGGTTCCCTGCCAGGCAGCGCGCCCTCTTTCATTGATGGGCAGGATCATCTGCCTGAAATCGAACAGCGTAATCTCCGGTGCTTTGGCAAACATGGTTACCCAAAACTGTTCGGCATACCGGTCCAGCGGATTGCCGCCTCCTGTATCGACCCAGCCGCCCCGGTTCTGACCCGGTTTCAGGTTTTCAAAATACCTGAATACCGTATAGCCATGGTACTGCTGCAAATGCTGGTTTCCATCCCGGTTCCGGGTCTCGGTTCCGGTATATACGCCGTCAAACAGGGCGGGCTGTGCTTCCAGGTTGAATCCCAGCCCCTGAAAATGCTCGTACCAGTTGGGATATTTGATGACGACCTCCACATCCGGGTTGACCGCTTTCGCCGGGTTGATCACCAGTTCAAGGGCAGCCTGCTTCATCAGCTCCAGCCTGAACTGTGTCCAGCTTCTTTCTCCTTTCGCCGCAATACAGAGATCGCATTTACAACTTGTGAAGAAGAAGTCATCCAGGATCATCTCATCAAAGAATCCGGCCGTATATTCGGCGATCTCCTTCACTTTTTGCCGGTGTTCGGGATTGCTGTAGCAAAAGGTTTCAAAATTGTTGCTCTCATTCACTGTGTAGGTAATCCCTCCGGCCACTTCCACCCCCCTGCTCTTGAAAAATTCGATGGCCGTCTCCATGGTCTCCCTGTCCACGATCAACAGGTCGCGATGGGTTTCCAGGTAGATCTTGTCCACGTGGACCTGTTTGGTGAGGTCATTCCAGAGCGGTTCGAGCCATTCCAGGTCGCCCATCCTGGCCACCTCATAGGCACGGCAGTAGACAGCTACTTTAAAATTTTCAAAATTCCCTGCCCGCAACGCAGGCAAAGTGACGAGAGCCACCAGGATGATTGACAGCAAGCGAATTCTTCTCATAATTTGGTTTTAAAAATATGATTGGTTGATAATTTTCTTCCTGTTTTTTCACGAACGGATCACTTCCGTTCCATTTTCCTCCCCCTGCCAGGATGGTATACAGTGCATCATAGTGCATGGTCTCAAAGATGGTAAATTCAGTGAATGAGATGATACCCCTGTCATCTGTAAATTGCCTCTCCCTGGGAAGCTCCCCGACCGGGGGAATGACCTTTGCTTTGCTTCGCCAGCCGGTTACACCGGGACCAAAAGCTGTAATCCCCGGTTTCAGCCCCCGGCCTTTGGCTGCGGTATAGGCACTTTCCCGGTCGTGAATGTTATGAACCTGGTGAAACCCAAGGCCTGTCACATAGCTGATCCCCAGCGGATTGAGTCCAAGCTTCCAGTCCATTAATTCCGAGGCTGCATCAAAATATTCCTGTTCACCGCTGATGCTCCACTGAAGCAGAGGAGCACAGGCATACTGGGGTTGTCTTACATTGTGGCCCCAACCACCCTTTCCCGGGTCATTTCCCACCGGGTAGGCATGGATGTTCAGTTCTGCGATGTTGGCATCAGCAGCCGCTTTGATGGCCTGTTTGAAGAAAGAAACGATTTCAGGATCTGTTTTAACATCCTCCGCCAACACATAGGACATGATGTACGCAGGATTGTCGAATTGCCCGTCGTTCAGTGAGTAACCGGGAGTGATGTAGAGATTGTCCTTCAAGCCGCCCGCAATGGTATAGAGTTCTTTTATCTTGTTGTGATCGGCTTCTTCTTCCAGCAACAGGTACCGCTGAATATAATAATACAACTTTTCAGGATCAGCGATGGTGTCGGCACCTGCTTTCATGGCCCTGTCTCCCCTTTCCAATAAAATCCCTGCCCGCTCCGGCTTATAGGGTTTCAGAATCCTGGCCAGGTGAATAAAAAGGCCTGCCCCGGTGCAGGTGGCCCTGGGATCCGTTTTGACGGTTCCATACTTTTTATCATCCAGATCCAGAGGTGCGGCAAAAGGATCGGGGTACCCCCTGGTCTCGGTTCCGAAATGAATGGTTCCATCCTCATTCTGAAGATAGACCCAGGCCAGTGCCCCCCATTCGGCTTCATCAATAATATCCGGGATCCCGTTTTCGTAGTTGATGATCTGGTAATCTTCATCAAAATCACCGGGGATATTGTACTGGCCATCACTGAAGTAATCAGGGAAAGCTTCATAGATCATCAGGTTGATGACAGGATTGGCCATGTGATAGGCCCGCCTGTCGGCATCTCCTGCATCGTGGTAACCGCCGTAGCAGAGAAAAGTCCTCTCATCGCCGGTCACGTCAATATTGGCCTCCCCGATGGGGCCATCCACATCATAGACCAATGTATGGCAGGGATTTCGCCTTATATCCGGATCGTGAATGGGACAGCCACAGCGTTGAAGGTACTGGGCACGAAATATCGTATGGGCCAGTCGTTTCGAGAATTCCCCACCCACACCAAAGGGGTAGGAGCAACCGTAGCCATGCACGGCAATTTTATAAGGCCCCCCCTCCGGTATACCGGCCAGGTCGATCCGGTATACAAAATCTCCGGACGATGCATCAGGGCCAATCTCCTTCAGATGCCCTGAAAGAACCGTTTCTCCCGTGGCCTGAGAAAATACTTCATATCCGGGGAGCTCTCCCTCGATCTTTATGGCCCCTCCGGTCCCCAGCCAGATGGCGAAGTTTGCATACCTGGACTCAGCGTGGGCGCTATACCCGGCCTGGTTGGTCTTAATGGATTCACAAAACACTTCCTTTTCGTGAAAAGTAAAGTCCTTGCTCCCGTAAGGCGTCTTGATTTGATAAACCTCTCCTTCTGATAACTTATCTGTTTTCAAATAGATGTGATGATCACACTGATCAGCCTGCATGACATATTTGTATATTTCCCCGGGTTGCCGCCCATTGATCGCCCATCCCGAAAGGTCATTGATATCGATCTCATCCAGGTTTACTGTATCACTGGTGAAGAAAGCAACGATGACCCGGTCAGATGCTGTCCGGATCTCCGTGAATTCCAGGCTGGCTTGAATCATGCTACTTCCAAGCAGCAGGTTCACTGCAATCAGAAAGGCCTTTTTTCTCATGCTGGAGGGTCGTTTGGGTGGTTTTGGGATAGCAATCTTTAAATATATGAATTTCCATGGAAAATGAATCACCGATCAAATCACCCGTTTCATCGAAATGATTTGCCCTCTCCCCCGAATTTTATAAATTTCGGTTTATACATGACCAAGTCCGGACAAAGCATAAACGACAGACTCGGCATTACCGGTCTGATGATTTTCCGCCAAAGGTGGTGGCAGCACCTGTTGTTCTGGATCGGGTTATTCCTGATCCTTTTGAATATATTTAAGACCTCCGGCTCCTTTGAAAAGATCGACCTGATTTATACCCTTATTTTCCTGATTCCTCTGCTTGGCATTACCTGCCTGAACCTCTACCACTTCATTCCCAGGTACCTCCGCAGGGAGAAGTACATAGTCTACCTGTCCTTTTTCGGGATTCTGACCAGCGGTGGTGCGGTTTTCCTTTATTTTCTTTTCGACCGCTGGATCGACATCATCCTGCCCAACTATTACTTCATCTCCTACTACAGTGTAGGACAGCTGATGATCTATACAGGCAGCGTGCTCCTGCTTACCACTTTGCTGAAGCTCTCCCGAAGCTGGTTCATGTTGCTGAGGATGGAGCGGATGACAACCAGCCACCAGCTGAAATCGCTTCAGAGCCAGATCAACCCGCACTTTCTGCTGAACAGCCTTCAAACCATCTATGCCCTTTCGATGGAGAAGTCGGAACGGACTCCGGATGTAATCCTCCGGTTGTCAGAGATCCTGAAATATACACTTTACGAAACAGAGCGCCCGCAGATCAGCCTGGAGCAGGAGATCAGCCTGATTTCTGATTACGTGGAAATGTACCGGTACAGGGTCGATCCGCTGCGGACTGACATCCGGCTTGATGTGCAGGGGGAAGCTGAGGAATTGCGGATCGCACCCATGCTGCTGATTCCCTTTATCGAAAACTGTTTCAAGCACGGACTGCAGGCGGGTCCGGGAAGTTCTTTCGTGCATATTCAACTCCAAATCTTCAACAACATCCTGGAATTCAGAGCAAGCAATAACAAGGGCGTCTCCTATGTACCTGATATAGATCAGCGAAAAGGTATTGGTATTGAAAATACCCGTCAGCGGCTCGAATTGCTTTACCCGGGCAAACACCAGCTGAAGATTCTGGAAGAAGATAAAATTTTCGCCGTCCACCTGAAACTCGAACTAAATCACCATGGCAACCTGCATGATTGTTGACGACGAACCCCTCTCCCGGGATATCCTGCGTAAGTTCATCTCGGAAGTGAAGACCCTTGAGCTTGTTGCCGAATGCCCCGATGCCTTCGAAGCCACACACCAGCTGGGGCAGAAACAGGTTGATATCCTGTTCCTGGACATTAACATGCCCGGCCTTACAGGGATCGCCATGGCCCGCACCCTCTGCCATACACCCCTGATTGTCTTTACAACAGCTTACCCCCGGTTTGCCGTGGAAGGATTTGAACTGGACGCCCTCGATTACCTGGTAAAACCATACTCTTTCGAACGTTTCCTGAAGTCGGTCAACCGCGCCATGGAAAGGTTATCAACCGGAAACAACCAGCAAAGTTCACCCCGGAGAATTATGGTGAAGGCCGATAAGAAACTGTATGCTTTGGAAACGGACAGTATCCTTTATATCGAAGGACAGGGAGACTATATCAGGATCCACCTGGACCAAATGAAGCTGGTGGTACACGATACCATCAAGGGGATTATGGAATCAATCCCCGGGGAAGATTTTATGCGGATCCATAAATCATTTGTGGTGAACCTGAAAAGGATCGGCTTCATTGAAGGAAACCAGGTCCGGATCAACTCCGAATCCATTCCTGTAAGTCCGGTCTATAAGGAGGAACTGCTGAAACGCTATTCAAGCCCCTGAGAACAGCTTCTGCAGGGTATCAAAAAACTGACCCACGTGCAATCCGTCTGCCACGGCATGGTTCACATGAACCGACACCGGGACCATTCGTTTCTCTCCTCTCATGTACAGCTTTCCAAAGGTGATCTTGGGGATGGAGTCGCGACGGCTGTAACGTCTGGGGTGGCTCACATGGGTAAACCGGATCCAGGGAAGGGCTGAGAAATGGATCACATTCTCCCCGATCCCGCTTCTGATAAGCTGATGGGAAGTGCGTACCTCAATCAGCTCCTCTGTGGCCTTTTCCAGGAACAGGTCCAGGTCCTCAAAATAGGGAATATGGGAAAATCCGAAGGTCCCGTCATCCCGGTCAATGGTTGCTGAACCGTTGATCACATTGTAAAGAAAAAGATCATCCCCTTCAATGCGGAATTTAAAAGCTTCTGTCTGGTTCACCGCCTTCAGTGTCAGGTAAAGGTAATAGAGGAAAAAGGAAATCCCTTTTCGCTTTGCGAATTTAAAGGCAAGGGTGCAATCAAGGTCGGCGGTGATCCCGTAATAGGGCTCTTCATAATCCTTGAAGAACTCATAAATCTTCTTCCTGTTCCAGTTCTGTATATCGATCTTCCTGCGCATCATGAAATAAAGATAGAACAAAACCACGGACACTCTGTTCAAAAAGCCCCCGGCTGCCCCGTGAGTTCATGCACTGCTTTGACGACAAGTACAGCTTGGGGAAGGCCGGGAGCCCATATGGAAAAATGCTCTTCTCTTAAAGACAGAATTTGCGGGTCCGGGATGTATATTCCCCTTAAAAAACTTTACATTAGAGTTATGAAACACACCGCCATTCTTTCCGCTCTTTTCATTGCATGGATTATTTCCGCCTGCAACTCCGGCAGGACGGAGTATCCCAACATCCTGTGGATCACCAGCGAGGACAACAGCCCAATGTTGGGATGTTACGGTGACTCCTTTGCCACCACGCCCCATCTTGACCAGCTGGCATCCGAAGGCTTTCTCTATACAAATGCCTATGCCAATGCACCCGTTTGCGCCCCCATGCGAAATACCATCCTTACAGGTGTACACGCCTGTGCAAACGGAAACGAGCAGATGCGGAGCTATTATGCCAAGTCGGATATGATCAGGCCCTATACCGAATTCCTCATGGAAAAAGGCTATTACTGCACCAATAATGTCAAAACCGACTACAACTTTGCAGATGTCCGGGTGGAGGATATCTGGAATGAGTGCAGCAATACAGCACACTACAGGAACCGTGCCGGAGGGCAGCCATTTTTTGCCATTTTCAACTTCACCACCAGTCATGAGAGCTCCATCCATACTTCCATCCCCGGCTCCCTGTTGAGGCACAGCCCTGAGGAGGTAACCATTCCGCCCTACCATCCGGACACGCCCGAAATGCGGCATGACTGGGCCCAGTACTACGACAAAGTGGAGGATATGGACAGGCAGGTTGGCCAGGTGCTGAAAGAACTGGATGATGCCGGTCTCGCTGAAAATACCATCGTATTCTACTACAGTGATCATGGTGGGGTTCTGGGCCGCAGCAAACGCTACCTATACGAAACCGGAACCCATGTTCCCATGATCATCCGGATACCAAAAAAATACAAACACCTCTTCCCTGAAAAGAAGACCGGATCAAAGGTGGAACGGCTGGTAAGCTTTGTGGACCTGGCTCCCACCCTGCTGAGCATTGTGGGGACAGAGGCCCCTGAATATATGCAGGGTAATGCATTCCTGGGAAAGTACATGCAAAAGGAACCCGAATGTGTGTACATGTTCAGGGACCGGATGGATGGAAGATATGACATGTCACGCTCCATCGTGGACCGCCGGTTCAGATATACCCGGAATTTCAATTCCAACAGGATATACATGCAGCACCTGGATTACCTCTGGAGAGCCCCCTCCATGCGATCCTGGGAAGAAGCATACCTTTCCGGGGCCTGTAACGAAGTTCAGTCCCGCTGGTTCAGAGCCAAACCGGTTGAGGAGCTGTACGATACCGAAACCGATCCCTGGGAGATCCATAACCTGGCTTTCGATCCGGCCTATGCAAATCGGCTGGCAGACATGCGAAAGGCTTGCAGGGAGACGGGAACATCCATGAAAGACGCAGGCTTTATCCCGGAAGCCGATCGCATCACCCGGACAGGCAATCTGTCCGCCTATGACTACATGAGAAGCCCGCAGGTTCCTTTTCAGGAGATACAGGAGGCCGCTTACCTGGCATCGGAAGCGGATAAGGACAATATGGACAAACTGGTGGCATGGCTTGACCATGAGGACAGTGCAGTACGGTACTGGGCAGCCCATGGCTTGCTTCTGCTTAAAGAGGATGCAAGACCCTGCCTGGAAAGGGTTTCCAGGGCTGCTTTTGATCCCTCATTGAACGTGGGTGTGGAATCGGCCGAACTTCTCTATCTGCTCGGCCAGGAAGAGACTGCTGTAGAGGCATACAAAAGGGTGCTGAATTCTGATGAACCCATGGCCCGGCTCCATGCTTTAAACAGCATCGAAAGCCTGAATGGCAGACCTGACCAGTTTCTTGAGCCCTGCCTGGCCCTGCTGGACAAATATGAAACGCTAAACAATCAGTACGATGTGAGGGTGGTCAGGTGGCTGCTGGATAAGTGGGGTGTGGACCCCTCAGTGCACGGGCTTGAATTTACCCGGTAACACTTTGTACTAAGTACTGTGCACTAAGTACTGAGTACTATATGCTGAAGCTTTCTCCTGTCGATGATTCTCACATGCCTGCCGTCGTTTTCAATCAGGCCCTCCCGGTTCATTGCGCTGATGGCTCTTCCAATGGACGGGCGTGCCACCCCGAACAGTTCGGACAACTGGGATTGGGAATGAGGAAGGAGTATCCTGTCTTTTCCCTGCTTCCCCGATTGATCCAGCAGGTATTGCGCCAGCTTTCCCCTGATGGTTGAAAAAGAAAGGAACCTGATCTTATTTGAAAGGAACTGGCCCCGGCTGGATACGGCATTTAAAAAGTTCTCCAGGACCTTCTGGCTATGCTGCATCATCTTCAGGAAATCATCGCGGGGAATGGACAGGATGGTGGCAGATTCATTGGCTGTGATGTTCACCGGATACCTGTTCTGG
>JAZDPG010000031.1:0-2561 GCA_043797815.1 Bacteroidota bacterium | reverse complement strand
ACTATCATCAAAGAGAACAGGATGCTTATCCCAAGGATCATTCTCCCGTATTTTTGTAACATATCCTCCGGTAATTAATTCTTTGATTGTGGAATAATCTGTAAGATAATTCAAAATGATTCTGCTGAAAAATACCGGGCAAAAAAAAGGCTGCATCATGTGATACAGCCTTCTTCATATGTTTGCCGGGAAATCTAAAATCTCTTCTCCTTGATACGGGCTTTCTTACCTGTCAGTTCGCGGAAGTAGTAGATGCGTGCCCTTTTGACGCGCCCGTGTTTGTTGATTTCAACTTTTTCAATGAATGGAGAAGCTGAAGGAAATATCCTTTCTACACCAATGTTTCCGGACATCTTACGAACAGTGAAAGTCTCGGTATGCCCTTTTCCACGGCGCTGAATAACAACACCCCTGTATTGCTGGATACGCTCTTTATTTCCCTCTTTGATCTTGTAGTGGACAGTAATGGTATCGCCTGCATTGAACTTGGGAAGCTCAGTTTGTGCAGCATATTCCTGATCTACAACCTTCATTAAATCCATGATTCTATTCTTTTGTATTTTCTAAGCCTTGATTTAACAGGTCGCAAAAGTACAAATAAATTTCCTATTTGACTAACCGGAAATGTGATTTATTAACATTTCATTGTTAATGGACGGCTTCACCTTTGGGCATCTTCAGATTCTTACCTGCATCCTGTACCACGATTCTCTTCCATTGTTCGGAGTATCCGGGCTGGTCAGGGCTGAGCGGATATCCTTCCGGGCTCCTGAGAAACACGCCATTCTCCTCCATTTTAATGTTCCCGTCAATGTATTTTACCAGTAAAAACTGTCCCAGCTCTTTGTACCGTTTAACTGTGTAGTCACCCATGTTCACCGAGTAGTCTGTGATAAATTCCCTGGCCAGTTCCGGGTTGGTTTCATAAAGTACTGCGGCCGCGGCATCAATGGCGGGGACTTCGGTGGTGTATTTGTCTTCCAGTTCCTTTTGAACCTTCTTTACATCCCCGATCATCACATTGTACCGGAGGTAGCTGAAATTGGAAACAAAACTGAATGCCCAGAAGGCTGATGTTTCTGAATAGGTAAGCAGGTCACCGTTCCCGACTGCGTAGGAATCAGGTACCCTGGTCATCCCGCAATACATGGGGACATAGGTATTGGCAGCTGCATCATCGATCCCAAACCAGAAAATTCCTCCCAGCCAATCCGGTTTCACGGACCTGCATTCGGCTACAAAAGAGAATCCGGTTTGTTGGGTGGCGGTTGCACGCTCATTGACATACATCTTGCCGTCGTACTCCCAGGTCAGGGGGCGCCAGCGGTAGGGAAGGCCAAAGGGCCCGGCGCCGGCATCTTTGCTCATGTCCAGTTCGGTTCCTTCCAGATGGTCCCTCATGAAATTCATCAGGTCCCTGTTGGAAAGCTTGCGATTGGGTTTGATATAGAGCGGTATCCTGTTTTCCAGGTCCTCACCTTTCACATAGCTGAAATATTGCTCCATTCCGTCATTGATATCCTTGAAAAAGGACCATACCCGTATATCACAAAATCTTGCTCCGCTGAAATCGACGGGTGCATAGGTATCTGAAAAACTAAAATCTTTATCACTTCCTGAATAATAGCCCTTTTCCCGTGCGAATTCAATTACATCGGGAGCATAAAGGCAACTTTCAGGATCATCCAATGGAAACTGTTGAATCCTTGCCTGGTTGGCGTGTCCGCTTACATAACCGTCCGGAATGCGGACTGCAACCCAGACTGCACCTTTATTTTTATTGTATGTTTTTCCACCCGTTGTAACCATTTCGGTGCCTTTTCCGATCATTTCCATAATCCAGACCTCGTTGGGGTCCGCAATGGAAAAGGACTCACCTGAGCTGCAGTAGCCATAGTCCGCAACCAGTTCACCCATGACATTGACCGCCTCCCTGGCGGTGCGTGCACGCTGCAGGGCGATGTACATCAGACTGCCGTAATCGATAATAGCGGTGGTATCCTCCAATTCACTTCTTCCTCCATAGGTGGTCTCGCCGATGGCTACCTGGTGTTCATTCATATTTCCAACCACCGAATAGGTGTGCGACAACTGGGGAATGCGACCAAGGAACTTGTTGGTATCCCATTCACGTATATCCATCATGGCTCCGGGGGAATAGTCTGCTGCGGGCCTGAAATACAGTTCTCCATACAACACATGGGAGTCTGCCGCATAGGTGATCATGGCAGACCCGTTCACAGAAGCTCCGGGTGTAACAAGAAAATTGGTACAGGCTTCTGTATTGCCATTCCATAAAAACAGTACCAATACCATTCCAATCAATGCTCTTTTCATACAATTTTTCCTTTTTACTTTTGACTTTAACCTCGCAATGAAAAAGTCGTCGGCTATTTCATTGCCGCTGCAAGATTTCAATTTTCTTCAAGACTACCAACAGATCCTATTGAATAACACAAAGTCGTGGCTAAAAGGGGAATGGTAATAAAAGAAATGTATTTATATAAATATTTTATGCCCCCTTTAGAATTTGATATATATGATCGAAAAATAGTAAGGAT
>JAZDPG010000115.1:0-242877 GCA_043797815.1 Bacteroidota bacterium | reverse complement strand
CTGTCTCTTTCCCTCTTCCATGATCCGCTTTTCTGGGCAGGACTTTCAGCCCTTTTTCTGGCAGGGGCACTGCTGGCCGGGCTCTACCCCGCCTTTGTGCTCTCCTCTTTTAAACCGGTACAGGTGTTGAAGGGCAAATTCAGTGAACACGGGCGCGGCCTGTTCATGCGAAAAATCCTGGTGGTTTTCCAGTTTACGGCTTCGGTAGCCCTGATTGCCGGCACATTCCTGATCCATTCACAGCTCAGGTATATGCGCAAGATGGACCTGGGTGTGGATATTGAACAGAAGATGGTATTGCTCGGACCGGGAGTATATACGGATACCACCTTCCGGGAAGTATTCCGCACCTTCAAAAACGAGGCAAACCGGATTCCCGGTATTGATATGCTTACCTCCTCTTCCAACATTCCCGGCGATGAAATTTTCTGGGCAAGCGGAATCAAGCGTGTGGACGAGGATGAAGGCAGGGGAGTGATTTATGCCGTCGGGATGGATGAAGATTACCTGCCCTCTTTTGATATTGAATTACTGGCAGGCAGGAATTTTTCTCCTGAATTTGGCACAGAAGAGCTGGCCGTAATCCTCAACAAAAGCGGCACGGAATTCCTCGGTTATGAGACCCCCGAAGATGCCATAGGCCAGCTGGTCCAGTTTCACGGAGAGGACAGGCATATAGTCGGGGTGATTGCAGACTATCACCAGATGTCCCTTAAACAGGAACCCATCCCATTGATCTACAGGTATTACCCGGCCATGCAAGCTTTTTTCGCCATGAAGGTGGACCCAAAACAACTGGATCAGTCCATGGCTCAGCTGGAAAAAGTCTGGGACCGGTTTTTCCATGGAAATCCCTTCGACACCTTCTTTCTGGATGACTTTTATGACCGTCAGTACCGCATCGAGAAACAGCTCAATGCGGCAGTTGGGTTCTTTGCACTGATCGCCATCCTGATTGCGGCTCTGGGGCTGTTTGGTTTGTCCAGCTACACCACACTTCAGAGAACCAAGGAGATCGGTATCCGCAAAGTAAACGGTGCCGGATCCGGAAGGATCCTGCTTTTACTTTGTCGTGACTATCTCCGCCTCATTGTTCTGGCTGTATTCATAGCAAGTCCGCTGACATGGTGGTTCATCAGGAACTGGCTGGATTCCTACCCCTACCGGATTCCCATTCTCTGGTGGGTATTCCCGGTGGCTGGGATTCTGGCTCTGATCCTGGCCCTGGCAGCCGTTAGCATACAGACCATCAGGGCAGCCAACAGGAATCCGTCCCATTCATTGAAATACGAATAACCTACTGAATGAAATAGCCAAAAACAATCGAAACAAAAGAAAGCTAAAAAAATCGTACTTTCAGGATCTGAAAATTACTTCTAAACAGTTCCTGAACATGAAAAACTATTCCATTCTTTTTTTACTGGCTTTTGTATCGAGCCTGTCAGCACAGGAAGCCCTTCAACTCAACGAAAAAGAGTATTTCCACAAAGCCGGCCTTGATGTGACCTTCTTCAGTGATTACTATCCCGAGGGACACCAGTCGGGTGTTTCCATTATTCAGCATGGCAACAGGGTTGCTGCCAACGGCGATCTTCGCCTGGAGCCTTCCCCAGGCCAATGGTCGCCTGTGCCCAAAGGCGGCTCAAGGATTGTGGATAAAGAGAAGCAGACCATTACACAGACCCTGTGGTTTCCCGACACCTCCAAGAACCGGGTGGGATTTAACCCTGTCATATACCCCGATTTGACCTTCAGGTACCAGGTACATATTTCAGCTGCCGGGGACGGGAGTGTCAATGTTTCGGTGGATCTGGAAGAGCCGCTTCCCAGGGAGTGGATCGGGAAAGCAGGTTTCAACCTGGAACTTTTTCCGGGCGACCTGTTCGGAAAATCCTTTCTGATGGATGATGATGCCGGTATTTTCCCTGACCAGCCCATTGGTCCGGTGGAAGAGTACGCCGGGGAAATCCTGGCCGGTCCTCTTGCAAAAGGGCGTACACTGGTCGTCGCTCCCGAAAGCGACCTGCAAAGGATGGTGATCCGTTCACAGGGAGATCCCCTGGAGCTCTGGGATGGCAGGATCAACCACAACAATGGCTGGTTTATCGTCAGAAGCACCGTTCCGGAAGGAGCAACCAAAGGGGCCATCAACTGGAACATCAAACCCCATACCATTCCGGGATGGAAATATGAACCCGTCATCCAGGTGTCACAACTGGGTTACCATCCCGCTCAGGAGAAGAAGGCCATTGTTGAATTGGATCTCACCGATTCTCCGCTGACTGATTTTACACTTTACAGGTTGAATGAAAACGGAGCTGAACAGGTTCTACGGGGAAAGCCCGAATACTGGGGCACTTTCCTGAGGTACCAGTATGTTTCCATGGATTTCTCCATGATCAGGGAACCCGGGGTCTACCAGGTGGCCTATGGTTCGCAGAAATCCAATCCCTTCAGAATTGCCGGAGACATCTATGAGAAGGATACCTGGCAGCCCACTCTCGAATATTTCCTTCCGGTGCAGATGTGCCACATGAGGATCAACGAAAAATACCGGGTCTGGCATGACCTCTGCCACATGGATGATGCGAGAATGGCCCCCCCTGTGCCTTTCCATTTCGATGGCTACCGCCAGGATGAAGAGAATTATACACAATTTAAGGCCGGGGACCATGTGCCGCAGCTGGACCAGGGAGGATGGCACGATGCGGGGGATTTTGACCTGCGGGTTGAGTCCCAGGCAGGAACTGTCTGGATGCTGGCCTTGATGATCGAGGAGTTCGGCCTGGACCATGATGCCACCATGGTCGATTTTAAAAATCACGTGGTGGAAATCCATCAGCCCGATGGTGTTTCTGATGCACTTCAGCAGATTGAACACGGACTGGCCTCCATCCTTGGGGGATACCGCTCCCTGGGCAGACTCTACCGGGGAATCATAGCCTCGGACCTACACCAGTATGTGATGCTGGGTGATGCAGCCGCCATGACCGATAACATCCCCATGGGCGAAGACGACCGGTGGGTATTCACCGAGGTGAATCCGGGCAGGGAGCTACAGGTGATTCCCGGTCTTGCAGCAGCTTCCAGGGTGCTTGCCACTACAAATCCCCTACTGGCGAAAGAGTCCCTTGAAACCGCCATTACACTCTGGGAAAGCGCTTCCAAAGCCGAGGGCAGGTGGTTCCAAACCTCCAAAGTGGTCGCGTTGTCCGAACTGATCCTGGCCACCGGGAATCCGGAATACAAAAATGCCCTGATTGAGATGAAAGATGTAATCCTGAATCAGCTTTCCAGATGCGGCTGGGCGGTGGGCCATGTGATCGGAACCATAGACGATCCGGAATTCAAATCAGATATTGCAGCTGCCGTAAAGGAGTACCAGGAAAAACTGCTGGCCGAACAAAAATCTGATTCTCCTTACGGTGTACCATACAAACCCAATATCTGGGGTGCCGGCTGGAATATCCAGCGCTTTGGGGTGGAACAGTATTTTTACCACAAGGGGTGGCCCGGACAAACCTACACAGCGTTCTATGAGAATGCGCTGAATTTCATTCTCGGGGTCCATCCGGGATCAAACAATGCATCCTTTGCCTCGGGAGTGGGATCTGAATCCATCAAAGTGGCCTACGGGGTGAACCGTGCCGATTGGTCCTTCATCCCGGGGGGAGTGGTTTCAGGCACAGCCCTGATCAGGCCCGATCTGCCGGAGCTGAAAACCTGGCCCTACCTTTGGCAGCAAACCGAATATGTAATGGGTGGAGGTGCCACCAACTACATGTTCCTGGTTATGGCTGTGAATGCCCTTTACCAGGATCAATAAGCGAAACACGGCTGCCCCTGCCCCGTGTATCAAACGACCTGAGGGAGACTGTTCCGGAAATCTTAAACGGTCCGGTATAAAGCGGAGAATCCATTTGAGGATCCGAACCATCGGTTGAATAGCGGATGCTAAGTCCGGGAAAATCGATATTTACATGCAGCATGCCTTCCCTGATCTCCGCGCCCGGAGGAGGGAGCCGGTAATTGTATCCGCCAAAAATATGGTCAAGCCGGGGCATTTCCCGCTGACCGATCCGGTTGGCAAATTCATTCCATGCTGCGCTGATGGCCGCCACCCTTTGGGTCCTGTCCCCTGTTTCTCCCCACGACGCCTGGCCCGCCCAGGCCCGCTCGGCCAAACCAAGCATTTTGGGAAGGTAGTAGTATTCCAGCATTTCACTTCCCCTGAGGGTCTCACTCCACAACTGACCCTGTAAACCGATAATATTGCCACGTGCCCCGGGCTTCAGTGATTCCATCCCTTTGAAATCCTTTTCCGGATCTAAAGGCCTGCAGTATTGGTCGGTGAGTGTGGAGTAAAACACATTGAACGGGATAAACTCAAAGGCACGGCGTGTATTTACAAAACCACCCCAGTAAAGCCCGGGCTCTGCCGGATGATGGGTATAGGCCAGGTCCATATAGAAATTACCCACATTACAGAGGATTACAGGGAAACCTGCATTGGCCACCCGATATCCCAGATCCAAAGATTCCCCCAGACTGTTCCAGACATAGGGGAGCATTCCTTTCCCGGCAAAATCGGTGTTGGGTATCCATTTCCCACCGGTATCTTTCCTCAGGGCAATCTCTTCCCACCCGGCCATCACCAGGCCTCTTTGTGAAAGGATCTCCTGGAGACGCTTTTCAAAACAGACCTGCAGATCAGCAACTGTACCAATCCCGGGATTTGATTCCAGGAATGCCTTGCAAACGGGTGACCCGGTCCACGAACCCACCGGCACTTCATCCCCGCCGGTATGCACGATCTTCAATTCCAGCCCGGCCTCTTCATACATGCCGGCAATGTCATCCAATACAGTTTCATAAAACAGGTATGGGGCCTCTTTGCACACACAAACCACATTGTCGTTGAAGTTCTGCGCTGAAATGTAAACAGACTGATCCGCCGGATCGATCAGCCTGAATTTTTGAGCTTCATCCGTCTTTCCCTCATTCATTAACCTGTCATACCTGGATTCCATGGCATAGATGGCAGCCCTGGCATGGCCCGGAAAATTGATCTCGGGGATCACTTCGATATGCCTTGAATGGGCATATTTAAGGATGTTGATAAACTGCTCACGGGTAAGGAACCCGCTGCCCATACCCTTTTCAGGATCGGAACCCGGACCGGATCCATAGGCGGGAATGAGGTGATCCTTGCTGTCCCCGGTATGTCCCCGGTATCCCCCGATCTCAGTCAGTTCGGGCAGGGAAGGAATTTCAATTCTCCACGCTTCATCATTGGTGAGTGAGAGATGCAGCCTGTTCATTTTATAAAAACCCATGACATCGATCAGCTTCATAATGGCATCCGGATGATGAAAATTCCTGGCCACATCCAGCATGACTCCCCTGTATTTGAAAGAGGCCCAATCTGTGATCTTTACACACTCCAGTTCAACCCTGTCCAGAGGGATTTTCCATGCATCCACAGGAAACAGTGCCAACAGGCTCTGGATCCCATAGAATACACCAGCGTTTCCGCCCCCGTCAATGATTAGACCACTGCCCCGGACCACTGAAAGCGAATAGCCTTCAAAATGGCTTCCATCCGACTTTTCGGATACCATGAGGCGAACGATGTTTTCCCCTGACGCATCGCTCAACACAACGACGGGCGGGAGGATCATCACTGACTCCAGCATTTGGGCCAGGTATCGGGCTTCCGGTTCCAAGCCCTCCTGGTAGTGGATCTTCACCTCACCTTGCAGAACTTCCCTGTTTTTTCCGAATACGGAATGGACCGGTGTGGGTATGATCCGGCCTGTCCGTGAAGGATCCAGTAATGTGAGACCGGCGTTTTGTGCAAACACCCATCCTGCATCAGGCAGAGGGATTCCGGTTTCGGCCGGGTATATCTTCTCCAGTCCCGGGAAAGGCATGACAGTAAACTTCTCCACAGCAACAGCCACCTCTGATCCGTTTTTTTGGCCGTCAAAAACAAAATAGGGACCGGAAGGCGCTTCGGTCTCTTTGATCAGGCTTCCCCATTTTTCATAGTTGATCTCCACCTGTTCACCCGGATTGAGAAAGAACCCTTCCAGAGGGGATATACAAAACAGGTCTCCGTTGATATGCTCAATCTTTACCTGACCGGTGACCGATTCCTGCACAATACCGGTTCCCATTTGATTGAAGTAAAGCTTCCAGTAATTATTACCAAGTACTTTTTTGTCAGTGTTTTCAATAATAAACTCAGCACTTGATATCCCTTTCCCGGCGTCGTTTCCTTTGAACTCCCAGGTAAGCGTTAGGTTCCTGATATCAGGATCAGACTGTTTGCTCCACATGCTGCAGCCGGATATGAACACGGTTGCCAGGAAAAAGAAGATGCCCTTTATCATAACTGTCTTGTATTAAATTTTTTGTAGATTAGCAATCACCCAAAACTACGAAATGATCCCCGGCAAAAAGACTTTACAGGATGAAATTAATCAATAAAATCTAGAAACTTTCATAATCATGAGCGATCCGGAAAACAGCATTTTTCAACCTGTTAACAATCCCATTCAACCACATTCCCAGGTTAGTTCCTGGATTGAGATCCTGAACTTCGATGAGATGATTGCCAACGGGGAGATCTCCAAAATCCAGGTACTTTTTGAACGAATCGGACAGGAGATTTACAATACACGAAAAAAAAATTATACCTGGGGATTCATCGTCATTGAGCCGGAATTTATCAATTTTTCCAAAAGCATAGTGATGGTTTCAAAGCTCTTCAGGGAAGAACATCTTTTCGATCTCAACAGTGTGGTTTTTAAGCTGTTTACCGAGTTTAACAACATTGTTCTGTCCACGGCTCTTCACATGCATATTCCCATCAGGGGAGTCATGCGGATCGGAGATATTTACCGGGGGGCCGTAAAATCCAGAAAACCGGCAGTGGTATCAGGCAATGATCCATTGATCCTGTCTGATCTGCTCAAAGTATTCTCCTATGGAGAGATCTTTCCAACAGGTTTGGAAGGACTCATTCCGTCGGTTGATATTCCGTACCATTTCGGGCAGGGCCTGTGTGAAGCCAGCCGGGAGCTTGCCAAACTGGAATCCATAGGGATCTTCATGCCACTGGAGCATAACAAGGACCGGACTGCTGATGTAACCATCCTTTCAAACATGATGGTTGAAACTGAAGTGAACGGAGTCAGGTGTTTTGCATGCAACTGGAAAGAGTGGATGACTGAACACACCGATTGCTCCACTGAAAACATCATTGCACTGGCCGAGGAGCTTGGCTCAGGGAAATCCGACCCCAATGGCCGAAAATGGCAGAGCCTGCTTGCGTATTCTGTTCGTCTGTAGTCCCTTTATTTTAGCTCATTTCCTGTTTTAGAATCGGTTTAAATAAGTGTACGAAGTACATCCCTGTTGAATTTGCTGGATAAAATTGCTTTCTTTAACTGACCAGGCTATGAGCGCACAAAGAAAGAAATTCGGAGGTAAGGTATTGTTTGCAGGGATACTTCTGGCAACCCTGCTTATCTTTTTGGGAAACAAAGCAGTAGAAAAAACATCATCAGATGATTTTTGCGCCTCCTGCCACATTCATCCCCACTCCACCCAGAGCTGGAAACTATCCACCCATTATGACAACAAAAGGGGAATTCATGTCCATTGTGTGGATTGCCATTTGCCCCCTCACGGGGAAGGGTATCTGACCGAAAAAACCAAAACCGGATTGAGGGATGTGTGGGGAAAACTGTTTAAAGATCCCGCGAGTCTGAACTGGGAGGCCAAATCCCAGATCGATTACGCCAAGCACCATGTATTTGAGAGCTCGTGCATCAAATGCCACCAGAACAATTTCCCTCTTGGATTAAGTCAGGATGGACGCCAGGCTCATCTCTATTACGAACAGCAGGAAGGGTCCCTCCATTGCATCAACTGCCACATCACAGTGGGGCATCATGACCCGGACCGGCTGCATGCAAAGAATACAGATTTCGGTGTGGCTGAAGAAGTAATTACAGAAATTTATACGGAACCTGGTGCTTTGGATGGTTTCAACAACTTCACAGAGTATATCACCGGGTCGGATGTCAGTTTTAAGATGGTTGCCATTCCCGGAGGCACCTTCATGATGGGAAGTCCTGAAGATGAACCCTTCCGGAATGTCAACGAAGGTCCATTGAAAGAGGTTTCCATAAGCCCCTTCTTCATGGCAAAAACCGAAGTCACCTGGGATGAGTATCTTGCATTCTTCAAACAAACAGGGGCACAGGGAAAAACCGCCGATGCCTACCTCAATGTGGACATGGGCGAGTTGGATGCCATTTCAGGTCCCACACCGCCATGGGGTGCTCCCGACCAGGGTTGGGGCAAAGAGAAGATGCCCGCCATTACCATGACACATGAAGCCGCAGAGGTATACTGTCAGTGGCTCACTAAAATAACAGGCAAAACCTACAGGCTGCCCACCGAGGCCGAATGGGAATATGCTGCCCGGGGCGGAACCTCCACACCCTATTTCTTCGAAGGAGATCCAAAGCGGTACGTGAATCGCGGAATACGGAACAAGTTGTTCGGTATCGATACCTCCGGGATCAACACCTATATCAGGTACGAAGAAAACAGCGGGGCACGGTCCGCAATTCCTGAATACACCAGGGAGAATCCTTTCGGATTGGTCAACATGCTGGGAAATGTGGCTGAATTCTGCGCTGACTGGTATGCAGAAGATGCGTACGCATTATATGGAGAAGGCATACTGAAGGACCCCACCGGTCCGGCCACCGGAGAAGAGTTTGTAATCAGGGGTGGTTCTTACCGGGATGGTGCAGCGAATGTCAGGTGCGCCTCCCGTTCACATACAAAGAAGGTCGCCTGGCTGAAGACCGATCCGCAAATTCCCAAAAGCGTCTGGTGGTATTCGGACTGTATTCATGTTGGATTCAGGGTAGTGTGCGAATATAATGAACCTTTGGTAAATGAATAAATACTAACTTGTCTCAACCATTCTAATCATCATTTAAATTCTTAGGCAAATCAATATGAAACCGACAAACAAAACCAGCAGACGCAGATTTTTAGAGAATACTGCCATCGGTGCCATTGGTGTAATTGGCGCCACACAACTCGTTAAATCCTGTTCCACCGGAGAAACCACTGGAACCGTGGTAGTCCCGGAGTTTCTCCGGGCAGCTCCCGACGGAGAACCTTTAAAGGCCGGTGTGGTTGGTTGCGGTGGCCGTGGCTCAGGTGCGGCTGTCAATTTTCTCGATTCGGGACCCAACCTGAGCATTGTGGCTGTTGGTGATGTATTCCAGGACAGGGTGGATGGAATACGTGAAAAACTGAAGAATGAAAAGAATGTTGAACTGGAGGATTCAAAATGTTTTGTGGGCTTTGATGCCTACAAAAAAGTTATTGACGCCGGCGTGGATATTGTGATCCTCGCCACTCCTCCCTATTTCCGTCCGGAACATTTTCAGGCATGTGTGGAAGCCCGGAAACATGTATTCATGGAAAAACCGGTTGCTGTGGACCCGGTCGGAGCCCGTTCGGTGATGGCTGCCTCCAAGCAGGCTGAAGCTGCCGGTCTCTGTGTGGTTACCGGAACCCAGAGAAGGCATTCATGGAACTACCAGAATGTGCTTGCAAGGGTTCGCTCCGGGATGATGGGAAATATCACTTCCACCAATGTATATTGGAACCAATCCAAATTGTGGCACCGTGAAAAGCAATCCGGCTGGACCGAGATGGAATTTATGATCAGGGACTGGGTAAACTGGACCTGGTTATCCGGCGACCACATCGTGGAACAGCACATCCATAACATTGATGTCAGCAACTGGTTTGTTGGAAATGTTCCGCTAAAAGCAGTAGGCATGGGATCAAGGCAGAGACGGATTACGGGAGATTGCTACGATAATTCCAGTGTGGATTTTGTGTATGACGGCAACGTACATATGAACAGCATGTGCCGTCAGATCAATGACTGTGCCAACAATGTGAGCGAACTGTTGCGTGGGACCAAGGGATATACCGACGGTGGTAAAACCATCTGGGATCATGCAGGAAACAGTCTTTATGAATTCAATTCACCGGTGGATGAGCAGGGTGAACCCACCCAGGTCAATGATTACGTTCAGGAACACATCGACCTGGTCACCGCCATTCGGACAGGAAACCAGATCGTGGAGGCCGAGGAAACAGCCAGAACCTGCCTGACTGCCATTATGGGAAGGCAATCCGCTTATACCGGCATGGAGGTGACCTGGGACGAAATGATGGGATCAGGAATGAAACTGGGTCCCGAAGGAGAACTGAAACTGGGTCCTGTGGATATCAAAGCAGTGATCCCCGTGCCGGGTTCAGCCCCGGAATAACAGCCCATTGTTCATATAAATTATAAACGGGCTGCTCCAAAAAAGACAGCCCGTTTTTTTGATATCTCAGCCAGATTTAGAATTTGTCCACACTGGCATAGGCTTCAACCACTGCCATTTCGCCCTCTTTACCGGGTTTCGAATTTCCGTGTTCCATGCCCACAATGCCCTTGTATCCTTTCTGGTGAATGTGTTTGAACACATTGGTATAATTGATCTCACCGGTGGTGGGCTCTTTCCGGCCCGGGTTGTCCCCCACCTGGAAATAGGCGATTTCTTCCCATGCTTGATCCATGTTGGGGATCAGGTTCCCGTCCTGGATTTGTTGATGATAGAGATCGTCCAGTATCTTGCATGAAGGGCTGGCCACTGCATGGCATATCTGGCAGGATTGGGGAATATCTTTAAGGAAAAGCCCCGGGTGGTCAAAAAAGTTCAGGGGTTCAAGCACCATCACCAGGTCATGGGGTTCCAGGATCTCACTGGCACGGCGAAGGGCTTCCACCACATTCCGGGTCTGGTAACCGGTATCCAGCCTGAGATCCACATATCCAGGCACCACCGTCATCCATCGGGCATTCACGCGTTTTGCCACCTCCACCGATTCTTTGATCTCCTTCAGGAACTCCGTCAGCAAATCCTTGTTGCCATTGGTCAGGTTGGGTTCATTCCAGTATATGGTATGGGCCACGAAAACGCCCATCTCCATGCCCAGCTTGGCCATCCTGGAGGCTATTTTTTCCTGCATGGAGACATCCCTTTGTTTCATCCCGTTATCCTCCATGGCAGTGAATCCTGCATCTGCCATGAATTGAAGCTGATCCAGCAGATCCTCTCCTGCACTCTCTTTAAACATGCCGAAATGGGGAGCATATTTCAATTGAAATTTGTGTTTTGTGCCTGCCTCCTGCCGGCCGGCCAGAGGAGATCCCGAAGCGGATGCCCTCACAGCTCCCCCGGTAAGAATGGCAGCTGAAACGACAGCGCCACTGGAAATAAATGATCTTCTTTTCATAAATTGGATTTTAAGATGCTCTAAAATAGTAATTAATTACAGGGTTGCCTCTGTTCTGATGAGATTGCCGGAGTCATCCACCGTAATTCTGAAATGCTTCCCGGAAGGTGAAGTCAGGATAACCCCCCTGTTGAAATCTTCAATGAAAACATCACCACCTTTCACATGAATCTTTGATTCCGGACTATCTGTTCCTATGCCCACCTTTCCGTCGGGGGCAATCCTCATCCTTTCAAAAAGGGCATCCTTTACATCTGTGGTATAAAACCGGACCGAACCATTCACCGATTCTGACAATACCGAAAAACCTTTCCCCGGAGCCCTGATGGCCGTCATTCCGTTGAATCCGGGGATTTCGGTATACTCATCGGACGTCAGCAAAAACTCCGAACGGCTGAAAGTCCTGGCATTCAGGTTGCCATAGGCTTCCAAAGCAAGAGCCACATAGGCTGTATTCCCCTCATCAATGTTTTTAAGTCTGAGCAGTGCCCTGTCATGGTCCCCGTAAACGTTTTTTTGAATATCCAGGGGATACTGAGGCTGCATATACATTCCGATCCCGACATTCCTTACAAAATAGATGTCAGTTTCTATCTCCTTCCAAGGCGAAATGGGTAATATCACCGAGTTACCATCGCTGATCGAAAGCTCTCTCGACAACTCATTGATGGAAAGGTTCTGGAGTTCATTGGCCGGATCGGAATCGCCATCCTTCACCTTACCTGCCTGCCTGGCATACAAGGCATAGGGAACGCTAAGCAACTGACTGGCGCCATGATATACGCCATTCACGGAAATCCCGAGAAAATAGGGCCCGTTTTCCCAATCTATCTCGCTAAAAAAATCGGCATCACCAACCTTCAGTGTGATCATCCCAAATTCGTCGGTCAGGGTTTCATGGCTTTCAAGGTAAATGGAGGGGCCGTCAATTTCTCCCCTGATCAGTTGCAGATCGATGGTGACATTTTGATCAGCCATGGGGGTTCCGTCAGGATTCCGGACCGCTGCCTGGTAGTTAAAATAATCGGGAACCTGCGCCATCAGTCCCGTAACAAGCAGAAGTGCGGTTATTACCAGTGATAGTTTTTTCATAAGTGTAAGGGCTAAATCAAATAAAATTACGATTTTTAAATCTAATGAAACATCTCCGGTTCATCATCCTGATGTCCCTTCTGTCCATCTGTTTCACCGGACAAGCAGGCGGCCAGGATCAGGTGATTATCAGGTCCAGCCTTCTTCATCCTGAACTGCTGAATCCTGCCATCACCGGAAGCGCATTCGTACCCCAGGCCTGCCTCTCCTATATGAAATATTGGACCGGGATTCCCCAATCACCGCAAACCCTTCTTGCCAGCACAAGTATCAGGATTGGTAACTATGATTTTTACAATCCAAAAAAACTGATCTATACCTCAGGACTTAAATCCAGGGAACGGGTGGGACTGGGAATTGCCATTTTCAGCGACAGCAACGGGCCGGCTGTAACCAGGGGAATCCATGGAACATACGCTTACCATATACAATTAAAAAAGGCCAGCCTCTCTCTGGGAATTACGGGAAAGGCGGAACAAAGGATCCTGGACGGGAACCTCTTTCAACCCACTTATCCCGGTGATCCGGTATTAACCGGTATTCGTGAATCATTCACATCCCCCAATGCTGACATTGGAGCATATTACTATTCGGCAAAACTTATCGGCGGAGCAGCGGTCCACAACATCATACCCCTGGAAGATAAAATCAATCCGGGAAGCAAGGTAAAACCAGACCTTGTTCTTCACGGGGGGTATCTGTTCAGTTCGTTCGGAAAACCCAATATGGAAATCAATCTGAATGTCAGATACCTTGATATGGATGTACTGGAATACGAGCTTTACCTGAGGACCTACATCAGGAAGATCCACTGGATCGCCGTCTCCTACAAATCTTATAGAGCTCTTGCCTTTCACCTTGGCCTGAGTATCCGGGATATTTACCTGGCCTATAGCTTTGAATCATCCCTGTCGAACATTGTTCGCTACAACATGGGATCGCATGGCATACACCTGGGAATCAACCTGGGCATGAGAAGATTCAATCGATCTTAACATATCAGGGTGGGTAGATTAAAAAACATATGGTATTTGCCGGGTCTCTTGCTGCTGGGCAACTTTGCAAGCGCACAATTTTTTTCCAATCCTTCTTTTGAGGGAAATCCCGGCCTTTCCCTACCCCCCCCCTCCTGGCATGGCTTCGATGCACACTCGACCCCGGATACGGAACCTTTGCCCTGCGACTATTTTACAGCCTCGGACGGAAATACCTACCTGACGCTGGTTACAAGGGGAGAACAATCCGATTTCCCCTCCACCTCGGAGAACGTAACCAGCAGCCTTTTACAAGCTATTGAGGCAGGCAAATATTACAAAATCACCCTGGATCTGGCATCCCGCAAAGATGTGGGAATATTCTCCTGGGAAGAAGGATTCACTGCCTACAATGCGCCACTCCATCTGCTTGTATATGGCTCCCCTGACGGGACACAGAAAGGTGAACTGTTGGCCGAATCTGAAGAGATCACACAGGCACAATGGGTCAACCATACCCTGATCATGGCCCCGCTGGATAATGCTTCTGCCATCATATTTGAGGCAGAAAACCTCCCGGGTTCTGAGGGTTGGGGAAATATACTGCTCGATAATCTTTTCATGGAGGAAATCGAGGAACTCCCTCTGGATTACGGCGACCTGATCATTCCCAATGTATTTACACCCAACGGGGACGGGATCAATGACGAATTCATCATCAAAGGATTAAAAAGGAAAAGCACCTTGCTGATTTTTGACCGGACAGGCAGAGAAGTATTTGGGAGTACAGACTACCAGCAGGATTGGGATGGGAAAGATAAAAATGGAAGGGCCCTTCCGCCTGATACATACTGGTACGTGCTTCTTCCATCCCACCTGGATGAGGTTAAGAAGGGGTTTATATATTTGAAGAAAGAATGATGGATTACAAAGCGGCTTTAAGAATTTTACTTCTCATCCTGCCGGTTGCCTGGAATAGCCCTGGGGCAATTGCTCAGTATGGAGACCTGCTCCTTGAAAGAATTGCACATTACCCTTTCAGCATAGACGCAAGGGATATTTCAGGCATGGGAAATCATGGGATCGTTTCAGGAGCGTTATTCACCAGTGAAGATTTTGAAGGGGATGGTCATTCTTACTACTTTGACGGAGTGGATGATAAGATTGTGTGCCGCAGCTCCGGTCTTGAAATTTCTTCCTCCGTCACAGTCTCCTGCTGGATCAAAACGGATATATCCACAGAAAACAGGCATATCGTATCGAAATATAACCTGGATTCGGATGGTGGCTTTATCCTTGGAATCCAGGAGGGCTATGCAAAGTGGGCCGGACGAATGGGTACAGGCCAGTTCATCCGGATGACATCCGCAAGCCGTGTGGATGACAAGCGCTGGCACAGCCTGATCGGCATGGTGAGCCAGGGACACTGGTACCTCTATGTGGATGGCATCCTTGAAGGCCTGGTGGAGACTGGCTCCATTTCCACAGATTTGTCAGCCGATGCTCCCCTGACATTCGGATACCCTTCATCCGGGGATTCTGAAAATCAATGGCATTACGAAGGTCTCCTGGATCAGGTGATTATTTATGGAAGACCCCTGAACGATTGTGAATTGGAAATCCTGGTCAGCGGAATCCCAACCCAGACACGCTAAACCGAGAACCAAAAGTTCAATTTGAACATGAAAACATTGTTCCCCTTGATGCCAAAAAGCTCCCCGGTGATTTCACTGATGGGATTATAGTAACTTTCCCAATCGGATCTGTCGTGGGCCCAGACCAGGTAAAGTGTGGATCCCAGCTTGTATTCCCAGCGGAAGACCAGGTTGGACCGGAACTGCATGAAACTGAAATCGGGATTCCCGAAACTCCAGCTCTCTGCATTGTATTCAAATGTATAGCTGTTCGAACCTGGATCAAATGTGGAATTTACCGGAGCGAGCCGCCCAGCAAGATCCCTGGAGCCTGACTGATCGACCCGTTTGAAATCATTGTAAGAACCCACCGAATAATAGGGGCTTCCATAATACTGCAGGGAAAGTTCGGGGGTGAGGAACAGTTCTCCCCGGAAGGTCAGTGAAGCAGTCCTTTGATCGATATACCCAACCATGTAAAGGGTTTCATCCAAACCATCAAGGATGTCCACGTACTGCTGATGGTATTTCCTGTTGTCGAGTGTGGCCCTCAGGCTGAACTTCAGTTTTCGAAAAGGGGTCCAGTCACCTCCGCCGTACAATCCAAACTGATGGGCATTCGCTTTGGTATACACATCGTAGTGCAAACCCGCAATCCCTGCCAGATCCTTAGAATTGTTGGTGGTAAGAAGTAATCCTGCCTGATGCATTCCATCCAGCCTCAGGGCGGGACCTCCTCTGAGCTCCCTGATATCCAGGGAGGAGAAGTTGTAGTGGTAATTGATGGAATACCTTAACATCTTATTGGTCATCAGAATAAAATCAATCCCGGCCCGGCCAAAGGTATACTCACCCCCGAAACTCCATCTTGCTTCCTGGTTGATACCGATGGAATAATTTCTGATCCAGTCCCCGGGCTCATCCATCCGGTAAGCAAACTTCAATACCTGCCCCAAGAAATCAGCCTGCCTGATGTACCCCAGGTCGTTCAGGTTCAGGCCCGGACTCCTGTACTGCCCCATCAGACTGAAATTAAAGCCTCCACCCTTCTTCCCTGCCCGGATCAGACCCCCGTGTCCTGACAACTCCTCCCGAAGGCTGTCAACTTCGAGATAATCTGCATCAGGCCTCTGAAATCTGTGGGTGTGGGACAACTGTTTCTGGAGGATCGCTTCCTGGCTGCCCTGCAATTGGCTGGCCATGGATTTTGCTTCAAAAAAGTAGTTTTTGTTCTTCCAGTAGTGAAGCAGGTCCAAACCTCCACTGACTGCACTGGCGGGTGTCATCTCCTGAATAATTGAGTCGGCTGAAATCCGGCTGACCAAACCAAACATGCCCCCCACAATGGTATTGCCTTCATTAAAATCTTTTTTTACCCGGGAAGCCAGGTAATTGCTCATGGGAGCAACCTGGATCTCTTTCTCGGTTCCCGATTCATCCGTGGCCACCCCATACTCTTGTGCGGTGAGTCCGTTCACCACACCTACCGACAATCCTTTTTTACTCTTCCCCGTGAATTTTGCCGCTCCCAAAATGGTGGTCGTGTTGGGAACATCTGAGATGTTCCAGGAATCCACTTCCTGCGGAAAATCGGGAGCACTGCCGATGCGTCTTGAGTAATAGGGAATGTCCCCGTCCAGGTCAAAATCAAAAATCTCGTTCCCTTCCATGAAGAAAGGCCTCTTCTCTTCATAAAATGTTTCAAATGAGGTCAGGTTCAACACCGACGGATCGGCTTCTACCTGTCCGAAATCGGGATTGATGGATAGATCCAGGGTATAGTCACTGCTGATGCCCACCTTGGCATCGATACCGGCGTTGGGCCTGAGAGGATTGACAGCGGCAGATACATAGGGCAGAAACTCCACCTGCCGGGAGCCTCTGATATCCTGAACACCATGCAGTTCCCCGAAGAGATAGACCATGGCTGGTGCCTGTACGGGGATATACTGCCACTGATCTTCTTCATATCTCCTTGATATCCAACGCCAAATATGCATTCCCCACAATTGCTCACCTGTATCGGCATAACGCAGCTGACTGAAAGGGATCTTCATTTCTGCGATCCACCCCGTATCGCACCTGGAGGTGGCTCCATCCCAAACCGCATTCCAGTTAAAATCCCACTGGTAATCACCCAGGTGTTTCAAATCCATCTTCTGCCCGGCGGCACTCAGGTTAAACTCAAATGCTGTCCTTTTATCGTAATAACTGTCAATGGCAATCCCTGTCATATCCCCATTCAATGCATCGCGCCGGTCAAAAATATCCCTGATCAGATCCGGCTCTGAATCCTGGCAAATGATGGCCACAAAGAGATTGGACCGGTCGTACACTACCTTTATATACGTATTCTCAGTACCTGGAACACCGCCTACCGGTTGCTGCTGTGTAAAGTTACCCTGCCATTCCCCCAGGTTCCAGATCTCATCATCCAGTACTCCGTCGATCCTGGGCAGGGGAAGGTCACCGATGTGCCTGGAGGGATAAATCCTTTTATTTGTCAAAAGGGAATCCAGATTCTGTCCGCTGGTTTCGGATCCGGATAAAATGATGACAATTGCCAGAAGAAGAATAAGTTTGCTGTGCCGGGCCATTGTGGGGAAAGATAGACTACAAAAATAAAATTCCTTTTCAGGAAACCAACAGGTAATCCTTCCCTTCTTCATATCCCTTGTTCTCGAGAAATTCCATGATTTTTTTGCGGTTGTCCATCTGCTGGATATAGGTGAGGATAAAACTCCCTCCCGCCACCGGCAGATCATTATAATAAATCACCTCCCGGTTGAGCTGCCTGCTCACCTTTGTATCAATATAGGCCCTGATCCGGATTCCTTGTTCCTCAAGGATTCTTGCCCGGCGCCTTGATATGCGGCTGGCTCCCCAAACCCATACGTCAGGGTGAAACGGGTTGTTCTCTTCCAGCCACTTTGCAAGGTATTTGCTTTTTATCCCATAAAAGGCCTGATCGCTGTAAATGGGATGTGTACGGGTTAAACGGCTCTGCGAATCGTGCCAGTCAAGGACCACCTCGGGAACTTTTGCGATTTTCACACCCTGGTCCAGCCACCGCAGCCACATCTCATAGTCCTCGGGGAAATCACCTGACCGGTAGAGACCAAATTGGTCCATGGTCTCTCTTCTCCACATGGCTGTGGGATTTATAATGGGCGCTTCAATAAACCTGCGATGAAGAATCTCCTTGCAGGTAACAAGCGAGTTGCTCCACTCCACAAACCTTTGAAAACCTCCTGTTGTTTCCGGATCACCCATGTGCCTTACCAGACCCGCCACAGCGCCATATTCGCGATGCTGATCCAGGAACTCCGATTGCAAGCGGAGCCGGCCCGGCAGGGCTACATCATCCGCATCCATTCGGGCTATATATTCTCCCCGGGCCTCCTGGCAGCCCCGGTTGGATGCAAACATCACCCCCTGCTCCGGTTCTGTCACCAAGATGAAGCGGATGTCTCTCTCCATCCAACTCCAGGCAACCGCTGCCCCCGAATCGGTCGATCGGTTATCCACCAGGATACACTCAAAATCCCCGAAATCCTGCCGGGCGACGCTCTCCAAAGCCCGGGAAAGTGTCTTTTCTGCATTATAAAAAGGCAGGACAACAGATACTTTTGGCAATTTTACCGGCATCGGCGATCTTTTCTGACAGTAAATTATCCGGAGGAAGGATTGCGGCGCATCTTTTTTACTTCTCCCCTGATCTTCTTCTCCCTGATCCTGTTTTCCAGGCTGGATTTTAACGGCCTGGTGGGGACTCTTTTCATTACAGGTATCATACTCACAGTTACAAGCTGAATGAAACGTTCCGTTACCTCCTCCTTGTTCCGGTGCTGTGACCGGTGTTTTTCTGAAGAGAGAATCAAAACACCCTGATCTGTCAGCCTCGGTGCCAGGCGCTTCAAAACCAGCACTTTTTGGGGTGCACTTATACATGCTGACCGGGCCGGACTCCAAAGAAGTTCAACCCTGGATTCTGTCTTATTCACATGCTGGCCCCCCGGCCCTGATGAACGGCTGGTGCGGTAGGATACCTCGCTGATCAGACAATCTCTCATGAAATAAAGGTAAAAAAAGGACCGTGGAAAACCTAGCTGGTGGAATATTCAACTGAAGAGTTCCAGAACCTCTTTTTCAGAAAGCCCCCTGAGCGGATTACTGGATGTAACAAAGGACTCGGCCAGTTCACGCTTTCGTTCCTGCAATCGAAGGATCTTCTCTTCGATGCTATTCTCGGAGATAAACCTGTAGACAAATACATTTTTGTCCTGACCGATCCGGTGAGCCCGGCTCAGCGCCTGCATCTCCGCAGCCGGATTCCACCATGGATCCAGAATGAACACATAGTCCGCCGCGGTCAGGTTCAAACCAACCCCGCCGGCCTTCAGCGAGATCAGGAATACAGGATAGTTACCCTTCTTTTGAAATGTTTCCACCGCCTCCTTTCTTTGCTTCTGGTTTTGCGATCCGGTCAGATATGCATAGCGTATCCCCGTGGAGTCAAACGCTTCTTTGAAAAGATCGAGATGTTTTACAAAAGAGGAAAACATCAAAACCTGATGTCCCTCCGAAACGATACTCTCCACATCCCGGCATACTTCTGAAAACTTCCCCGAGTCAATCTCTCCCAGTTCTTCCACCATGGCCGGGTGATTGGCAATCTGTCGCAGGCGGGTCAATGCCTGCAGTACCATGATGGATGAGTTTTCCACTCCAACTTCCCCAAGGTTTTCAAGGATGGAGTTGCGTGCCAGCGATTTCTCCTCCTCGTATACCCTTCGCTGGGCGTCCGTCATGCTGCAGTACCGGATTTGTTCAACTACCGGCGGTAGTTCACGTGCTACCTCCTGCTTGGTTCTTCTCAATATAAAAGGGCTGATCAGCTCCTTAAGCTTCTCCTCCCTGTCTTCATCCTTATTTCTCTCTATGGGCTGTACAAAACTCCTCTTGAAAAAGCTTAATGAACCCAGCAATCCGGGATTTACAAAGTTAATCTGCGACCACAGGTCGGTCAGGGAATTTTCTATGGGTGTCCCGGTTAAAACAATCCTGTGATCAGACCGGAGTTCAGTGATGGCATGATAAAGTTTTGAAGATGGATTCTTGATCATCTGGCTTTCATCCAGGATCACATAATGGAAGAGATAGGTAGACAGCCCTTCGATGTCCTGCCGCACAGTATGATAGGTGGAAAGAACAATATCGTAATAACTGAAATTTGTGAGCTCCCTGTTGCGCTGGTTTCCCATATAGGCATAGATCTTAAGACCTGGAGCAAACCGACAGCACTCACTTATCCAATTGTGCAGCAATGAAGCCGGAACAACCACCAGTGAAGTATGTTTTTCTACCCCCTCGCCAAACAGGGAGAGTTGTCCGCCCGGCAATGTACAATCCCCGGTTTTGGGTTTCGATCCCAAATCCTCTTTTGATCTCAACAGTACGGCAATGGCCTGAAGGGTCTTTCCAAGGCCCATATCGTCGGCCAGGCATCCGCCAAATCCATATTGCTGCAGGAAACAGAGCCAGGTATATCCCTCCTTCTGGTAAGCCCGAAGATCAGCCCGAAGCCCCGAAGGAATCTGAAGGGCAGGAATGGATTCAGCCTCCGTAAGCTTTTCGAGCCTGTCGAGGGTCTCCGAATGGAAGGCCCGGACCGAGTCGTCCATCATGGAAAAATGCTGTTTGTGAATCTGTATCCTTTCTCCTTTCAGTTTACCAAATTCAAACATGGATTTGTACCGTGCAAACCACTCTTCCGGCAGGACAGCTACTTCTCCTCCAGGAAGTTCATACTCCCTGATTCCCTGTAAGATATGTTCCTTGAGTAGAAGAAAAGATACAGTGTAAGTACCCAATCGAACCGTTGCCCTCACATCAAACCAGTCCTCCTTCTCATCAGATTCAAGGTCCAGTTCAATCTTTCCTAAAAAATAGGGTTTATTTAAACGATGCCTCAGCTGAATACCGGCTTCACTCAACAGATCTCCAACCTCGTTGACAAAACCAATGGCCTTATGGAGATTTTCATTCAAATAGAAATTCCTGTCGTCCCTTGATTTTAATCCCAGTTCCTTCAAGGTGTTGATGGCAAAATCCTCCCAATCCGGATCCCTATCAAATCTTTCAAATTCATGCACCGTTCCATCTCCCCTGTAAATTACAAAGCGTTTCAATTTGTCGTCATGATGGATTACAAACTGGTTGTAATGAAAGGCCAGAATCCAGACGGGCCAGTTGTTTAATCCCATCTCCAGGGTAATCTCTGCTTTCCTGGAAGCTTCAATCTGCCTGACCACGAATCCCTTGTAACGGGTGTCAAAATCACGCAAGGTGTTTCGGACAAAAGTTGAGAAATACTTCTTCTCCATCTCTTGGGGAATGACCAGCTGCTCTTTTACAAGGAAGGGCTTCAGCTTTTTCCCGTCAATCTCATTAATAAAATAGAGGGTTTTCTCCACAATGACAAGCGCCGGCCGGTTGCTGATGATCTCTACATACCCGCGATTCAGAATGATCCGCTTCCCCCTGTGGATAAGATTCAGTGCATAGGAGAGGCCCTCGCTGTAATTGAAGCTGAAAACCGGTTCCGCAGGAACCCTGTCAAGGATGACAAAATCTTCCGGAAATACATTTCTGTTGCTTTTGTCTTTGATAAAAACCGGGACGCGGTTGTCCCTTGCAATCTCCAGGGCAGCATATAAATACTTCTCAATATAGGGCCTGACGTGTTCCCTGATGGCCTGGTTGTCCACCGTATCCTGAAACTCCTTGACAGTCTTCTTCCTTGAGAACAGTTTATGAAGATTTCTGTCACTGTATGAATCCACAAGCTGAATTAACTCCTTCTGCATGGGAGTAAGTCGCCTGTAGGCCTGGGTGTCCGGATCATTCTGGACATACTCTTTGGGAGTGTAAAACTCCCTCCCCGGGTCTTTTTCCAGTATCTGTGCCTGAAGAATGCTCCCCCATAACCTGTGTGGCATATAGCCTAGTGCAAACTGACTCTCTTTCATCAGCGGTACTTGTCCCTTTTATCTCCAAGCCTGACCCGGGACTCAACTCCGTCACTCCAGGGGGTCAGCATCATGAACTTTCCTGTCTTCATTTTATGGATCTCATCCTCAATCCCATCATCCTCCGCGCCCGTAATCCGGCTCCAGGCAGCCTCTTTCACGAGCCAGTTCGGCACCCGAAGCAGGTAAAGGTAACTCTGATCCAGTCCCTGTTCCCCTTCGATCAACAATTGTCCCAGGGTCGACTCAACGATCATCAAAGGAATGATGATCCTTGAATCCACCAGTGTAAAACTGTTTCTCAGCGTTGAAAACCGAACATGGTTCAGGTCTTTGTTATCAAGGAATTTTCCGGCCGCTTTCAGGGGTGTGAAGTTGATCAAGGCACCGTCGCTTATCTCCATATTAAACACGGCGGTTGTTGAAGGTATATCCAGTTTCAGGTCGGGAGTGATGAAAACCTCCGCCAGACCATTGCCACTTAACACGCCCTTAAAATTCTCCTTCAGCCTGTAAGTCTCGTCGCCGGTCTCCATTTCGAAATCCAGATCCCTGATGTTCACATTCTTCAGTTCAAGTTTGGCACTGAAATTATAAAACAGTGGATTGGCCACATTGAACTGCCCATCAATAACAATGGTTCCCCCGCTTTCTCCGGAGGTTTCCAGCCTGTCAAAATAAAAGATCTTATCGGAAGAGGAACGCAGTTTTCCCTTCATCCCAAAAATTTTATTGCTGCCAAATCGAAGCTCTCCGATGTTCACATTGAAATTAAAATCCGGATAATCCATCTGGTCCAGCGCCGGGGTTTCATGAAACTCCAATGAATCTGTTTTGGCCTTGCTTTTCATCTCTTCCGGCAGCTGGTAGTTTAAAAGTTCATTAAAATCGAGCAGATCCGATTCCAGTGCCATATTTCCGTACAGGTTTTCCCTGAGGCTGTCTGTATAATTTCCCACCATGGCACTCATGCTGAAATTGCTCTCCCCGATTTCCCCTTTGAATTCATCTATGAACAGCTCATTTCCCTTTTTCCTTGCCCGGATATTGAAATTGTTAAATGCCAGCGGGTAATACCTGAATTTCCAGCCCAGATCCTCCAGGCTCATCCCAAAATCAAGATCAGCACTGTCGCTGATCAGGCCCGTGACCGGCATCTGCAGGGAGCCCGTCAGGTGGAAATCCTCAAGGTATTCGGTCTGATACACTTCCGGCAGCAGGAATCCGTCACGGTAATTGAACAGGTCCGCAGCCCTCATCATCCGTGAGGCAAGACGGAATCTGAATCCGATTATACCTCCCGAATCCTGGTTTACAAGTGCTTCATAGTCCACTACCTGACCGGAAAAACTGAAGGCACTCTGCCCGATCAATCCATCCAGGTATTGTAATGAGATGGTATCCGGGCCAAAAGTCAAAGCTGCATTCAAATCAGAGATTTTCGCATAGAATGGAAGTTCAATCCCGAAACTGTCCAGCGATACATTAAACTCAGGAATGGAATCGTTGTTTATAAAGTTATCCAGCTCCTGTTTCCCAATACTTGCTCCCATGCCGAAATGAAGTCCCCTCAGCTCCTCTCCCAGGAATCCGGAAACCACTGTGTCCCGAAAGATCCTGCCGGGAAATATCACCTCAGAATCCATGGAAAAAGTTGCATGTATGTCTCTGTCGTATCCCAGCAGATAATGAACCACGTTCTCAAGTTTCACTTCAACATATGCCTGGTTTCCGTTGAATACCAGGTTCATATCCCTTGTTCCGATGAGATTCTTTTCCATATACAACTCTCCAGACATTTCCCTGATTGTATCCATTCCCGTAATGAATCCCACACCCTCGGCTTTTGCAGTGATTTTACCCGCATCATTCAGGAATTCATCTGAACTTCGGTCCAGAACACCCCTTAAATCAGCTTCCAGGCTAAGGTGCCCTGTCATATTACCCACCAACTTTGTTTTGAGAATTTGATCCAGGCCTTCTAAATCAACTTCGCCTTTCATCTGCATATCAATCTCCGGTATCACCCGGTTCCTTGCTACAATGTTGCCCATGATATTCCCATCAGGAGTGGAAGCCCTGAAATCCTTCATTTCGATGTATGCTTCACTAAGATCTGTTTTACTGCCGTTGGTAGCGAACAGATCAAAAGATATACCGGTCACATCACGGTCAATGGTCTTCACCCTGAAACCGATCTTGCGTGCAGAGCCATTCACCCTGATCAGCGGAATCTGATGGTCCATTCTTCCGGTGACATTTCCGTCCAGGCGTATGGTTCCTGATCCGATCTGCTCTATCTGATCAAGATCAAGGATTCCGTAAAGGAGAAAATTCAGGACTTCAAGGCCTGTATTGACAGCTTTAAACTCCAGATTAATGATTGGCTCCTCCAAATAATTGTAATTTCCCCAGGTCTCCAGTTCCAGTCCGGCAATCCTTAATGAACTGGGGGCAATCTCCAGGATTTTGTTTTCCTTGTCCAGGTAAATCTGACTTTCAAGGTTCACATCATTTTTGCTTTCCAGCTTATATGTTTGGTATTTAGCCGTATTTATATCAATGTTTAATTCAATCCCCGCCTCGATGACTTCATCCAGGTAGCTAAACCGGCTTTCCAGTTTGTTTATTTTTATACTAATGCTGTCCTGACTGGTCAGGTCGTTGTATATGGCCAATATATTGGTCATCTCAATCCTTTCCAGGTCGATCCCCATGGATGAAGTATCTGTTGTACTGTTCCCGCTGGTATCTGTCCCAAATCTGATTCCCAGTGCCTTTTCAAGATTTGTTACAGAATCCTCCTGAACCTCCAGAATTACAAATCCATCCACCAGCCTGACCTGGGATATATCAAGATTCCCCCTGACCAAATCAATTACATCCAGGGAAACATACACTTCATCCAGGGAAAGAATGGGGTCCTGTCCGGAAGAATCGGGAAGAGGTGATTTTTCGTAATACCGGACGCTTCGCAACTGCAGGGCGACCCTGGGAAAATCCATGAAAGGGATCAGGTTTATCTGGTCCATCTGAACCTCGCCCGGCTGACTTTCATTTACATACGAGAGGGCCTTTTGCATGATGACACCCCGTCCCATGTAAAACCCCGCCATAACCACAATTATCAGTGCAAGGAATCCGGCTAGGATCCATCCTACTACCTTTATAAACCTCCTTTTCCGCCGGGCCATCTTTCCAAAATGCATGAATTACCCGAAATTAATAAAAGCCACAGATATTGTATATCACTGAATTGTTATAATTTTACCCAACGTTGTTATAAACCAGATGAAACGCAGTTTTATATCTTTCATCGCCCTATACATAGGGTCGGCCTGTTTGCTCCCTTCCTGTGATATTTTTGATGAATGCGGGGTCTGTGAAATGGTGACCGTGAAACCCGATGGATCGGAAACACGAAGCACTCCGGTTCCGCTATGCGGTGAGGACCTTACAGATAAGCAGAATTTCATTCCTGAAATCGTAGATGGAAATACCATTTACTGGGAGTGTGAATAAATTGGATCACAGTACTTTTGGGGTTAAATGGACCCGGTAATCCTAATCATAGGCATTGTTGCCCTTATCTCCCTGATTCTTTTCCTTCCCCGGAAGGGATCCGTTTCTTTTGACTGGAATCCCCTCAGGCAAGCGGATGATGACCGCTCACGTCACTCCCCCGGACTGCTGTCTGACCATTTAAATATTACCATCCTGAGACTTTTGCCGCCTTTACCAGGGAGTTGGGCTTCGAAGCTATCCCCCACATTGACGGTAACCATGAAGTCATCTGCCCACTGGTGGCAGCGGATAAAAAACTGATGGTACAAAGAGATGGGGAATAAAAATTATTTGGTATTCCGCCATCTGGCTGTTAAATTGGACAATGTTTTCTACGGCCCTAAACCCCGAATCCTTCATTTGCCCTCATGGACTGATATGAGCTATAAACCATGACGATCTCCGGATATATTGCCCTTGGTGTAATTCTGCTGATGATCATCGCCCTGGTGAAGGAGATTCTCAGGCCGGGGCTCATTCTTTTCTCCGCCCTGGTTATCTTCATGATTTTTGATATCCTTTCTGCGGAAGAGGCGCTTTCAGGATTCTCCAACAAGGGGATGATTACTGTGGCTCTTCTTTTCCTTGTGAGCGAAGGCGTCAAAGAATCCGGGGTGCTCAATAAAGTGGGAGCCGTGATCCTGCCCAAGAAGCGTAAATCCATTCCAAGGTTACTGATGCAGATCATGATCCCTGTTTCTGCTATTTCTGCCTTCCTGAACAATACCCCTGTTGTGATCATCTTCGGTCCCCTGCTTAAGAAATGGGCCGATAAAATGAGCCTTCCTTCTCAGAAATTTCTGATTCCGCTCTCCTACGCAACCATATTTGGAGGAACCTGTACCCTGATCGGTACCTCCACCAACCTGCTGGTTCACGGGATGATGCTTGACCGGGGAATGGAAGGCCTGAGCATGTTTGAGCTGGCCAAGGTGGGTCTGTTTATTGTGTTTTTCGGTTTTCTGTATATCAACCTTTTCGCCAACAGGCTTCTTCCAGGGGAAAAAATTCCAAGATTCAGCTTTCCCAATGACACCCGGGAATACTATTTCGATCTGTACCTTACCCCAAACAGCAATTTTATCGGAAAGGAGATAGAAAAAAGAAGGCTTCCCGGGCTGAAGGAGTTCACTGTCAGGACCGTTATCCGGGATGGAAAACACATTCGCATTTCCAACTCACCATTCATCCTTGAAGCCGACGATAAACTGATTGTGGCAGGAAGTGCAGAAGATGTGGGATTTCTTACACAATCTTCAGGAATAAAGCTGAATGCACTGGATAATGTAAATCCTGAGTTCCTGAAGAAATCCCTGAAACAGGTGGAGGTGGTCATCGCTCCCCGATTCCCCGGCATCCAGCAAACCCTCGGAGAATTTGATTTTTTCGGACACTACAATGCTGTGGTCATGGCGGTTCACAGGAACGGCGAAAGGATCACCTCCAACCTGCAAAGTCTTGAACTGAAAGCTGGTGACAACCTGATGTTGCTCACCACAGAAGATTTCACCAGGTACTGGGGTGAATCCAGGGTTTTCTACATGGCTTCTGAAATCGGGGAGATGAACGATTCCAAAGACAGGAGGCGCCGTTGGATTGCCATGGGCCTGGTCTTTTTCATGATCGCCGGAGCCACTGTGGGAAGATATATCCCTACCCTTGGAAAAAACCACTACGACATGTTCTTCTTTGCAGCCGTTACAGTGGTACTGATGGCCCTGATGAAGATCTTTACACCCAAAAAATATACAAAACCCATCAACTGGGATGTTCTGATCACCATTGCAGCCGCCATTGGGGTCAGCCGCGCACTGCAGAATTCAGGGGCAGCAGATTTCATTGCCCGCAACACCATCCATATCTCTGAGCGTTTTGGCCCTCTCGGTGTGATGGCAGCCATATTCCTGATTACCAATATGTTTACCGAAATCATCACCAACAATGCCGCTGCAGCCATCACCTTTCCCATTGCCTATGCAGCTGCCACCCAGCTGGGAGTTGATCCAAAACCCTTCTTCATTACCATTTGCGTGGCTGCTTCTTCCAGTTACTCCACCCCCATCGGTTACCAGACCAACCTGATCGTCCAGAGCATCGGAAACTACAAATTCAGTGACTACTGGAAAATTGGTCTGCCCCTCAACATCCTTGCCCTGATCATCTCCCTGCTGGTTATTCCCTGGTTTTGGCCTTTCTAGTCAGTGCTCAGTACTCAGTGCTCAGTGCTCAGTGCTCAGTACTCAGTGCTCAGTGCTCAGTGCTCAGTGCGAAGGGGGTTTTTTTCGTTGCTCTTTTTTGTATTTTGCAGGCGATGAATCGGTCGCTTACTCCATAAACCTATAAAATGAAGAAACTAGCAAGCTTTCTGGGTCTGGTCATGTTTTTTGCCCTCCTTCATTCCCAGGACAGGATTACAGGGAAACCCTTTGCCACCCGGTCCGAAGTGATCGCACAGCACGGAATGGCCTGCACCAGCCAGCCCCTTGCCACCCAGGTGGCCCTTGACGTGCTGAAAGCAGGGGGAAATGCCATTGATGCAGCCATTGCAGCCAATGCGGTACTCGGACTAATGGAGCCAACCGGAAATGGCATCGGAGGTGATCTGTTTGCCATCGTTTGGGATGCAAAAACCGGACAGTTATTTGGACTGAATGCCAGCGGAAGATCCCCGAAGTCGCTCACGCTGGATTATTTTCTTAAAAACGGGTATGATAAAATCCCGGCATATGGTCCGCTGCCGGTCTCGGTTCCGGGTTGTGTTGACGGATGGTTCGAGTTGAATGAAAGGTTTGGCTCCATGAAAATGGAAGAGATCCTTCAGCCTGCCATCACCTATGCCAGGGAAGGTTTTCCGGTCTCGGAACTGATCGCCTATTACTGGGACCTGGGAGCCCGGAATCTGAGCCGGTTTCCCAACATTGCGGAGGTCTATATGCCCGGAGGGAAAGCACCGGCAAAAGGGGACATATTTAAAAACCCTTACCTGGCCGGGACACTTACAAAAATTGCAGAAGGGGGCAGGGATGCTTTTTATAAGGGTGATATTGCCCGGACTATTGATACATTCATGAAAGAACAGGGTGGTTTTCTCTCCTATGAGGATCTGGCCGGACATACCTCTGAATGGGTCGAACCCGTAAGCACCAATTACCGTGGATATGATGTCTGGGAACTCCCTCCCAACGGCCAGGGGATTGCAGCGCTTCAGATGCTGAATATTCTGGAAGGCTATGATATTTCCGCGATGGGTTTCGGAAGCAAAGCGTATATCCACCATTTTGTAGAGGCCAAAAAACTGGCCTTCGAGGACCGGGCAAAATATTATGCCGACCCGGCTTTCAGTGAGATACCCGTGGATTTATTGATTTCCAAGGATTACGCAGCTAAAAGACGTGCATTGATCCATCCGGACCGGGTCTTCCGCAACCAGGATGCCGGGGAGTTGGAACAGGGAAATACCATCTATATGACCGTTGCTGACGCAGCCGGCAATATGATCTCCCTTATACAGAGCAATTACCGCGGCTTGGGATCCGGCATGTCTCCCGACGGACTTGGATTTATTCTCCAGGACAGGGGTGAGCTGTTTTCCCTGGAAAAGGATCATTTCAATGTATATGAACCGGGAAAGCGCCCCTTTCACACCATCATTCCGGCCTTCATAACCAAAGACGGAAAACCATGGATGAGTTTCGGGGTCATGGGTGGGGCCATGCAGCCCCAGGGGCATGTCCAGATCGTGGTCAACATGATCGACTTTGGTATGAACCTTCAGGAGGCAGGTGACGCTCCCCGCATCCGTCACGGAGGATCCTCCCAGCCCACAGGCGAAAAGATGACCGACGGAGGAGTGGTCTATCTCGAATCGGGAATCCCTTATGAAAGCATCAGGGAACTGGCCATCCTGGGACACACTATACAATATGACATAGGTGGTTACGGGGGATACCAGGCCATTCTTTGGGACCAGGAGAAAGGGGTTTACTTCGGTGCTTCCGAGTCCAGGAAAGACGGGCAGGCTGCGGGGTATTGAGTGCCTAGTGCCTAGTGCCCAGTGCTCAGTGCCCAGTGCTCAGTGCTCAGTGCTCAGTGCTCAGTACTTAGAAAAATTTAATTGAGTTGGGTTTTAATCGATTTGAAGAGATTCTGGTTTGGCAAAAGGCAAAAGACCTTTCTGTAAGCTTGTACCGAATATTTGAAGAGAGCAGGGATTTTGGATTCAGGGATCAGATTCAAAGAGCTTCAGTCTCCATTATGAACAATATTGCTGAAGGTTTTGAACGTCAAACAAACAGAGAATTCAGGCAATTCCTCTATGTAGCCAAAGGGTCATGTGCTGAGGTAAGATCTATGCTTTACCTGGCTACAGAGCTTACCTATTTGAAAAAGACTGAGAGTGAGGATATTATGAATAATGCAATTGAGATTAGCAAAATGCTGACAGGCTTGATTAATTCTATCAGGCTTAGTAGCTAACTCAGCACTGAGCACTAAGCACTGAGTACTGAGCACTAAGCACTGAGCACTAAGCACTGAGCACTGAGCACTAAGCACTAAGCACTGAGTACTGAGTACTATTGTCCTTTCAACTTATAAACCCGGACCCAGTCGATCTCCATGGCTGAGGGGAGTGTGCTTTCGGAGGCATCCTTTTTCAGGTTGCTTGAGAAGTTGATGTACATCTCCTCCTGGGGCACTCCTGAAGTCTGGGTCTTGAAAACCTTGTTGTTAATCTTCCAGACCAGTTTATTGGGTGACCACTCCAGTGTATAGATGAAGAAGGTGTCGGCGTATTTTGCTCCTCCCGTTTTTGATATGGATTTATGGGTTACGTTGCCTGCCCCCCAGAAATAATCCGAATGCAGTTTTCCGTTCTCAAAACGGGCTATATCAATATGGGGCAGCATCCTGTCAGATACCATCCAGAATGCCTGGGCTACAGAACCTGCTGCCATTTTTACTTTGGCCGTGAATATTCCGTATTTCTGTTTGAAACTTTTGGCACTGCTGATCATGCCGGTAGTGAAATCAAAATCCTCCTTAACAAATCCCTGGTGGCCTCTCCAAACCAAACCTTCGGATTTCCCCGCTTTGGTGACAATCCGCACTTTTTTATCGTAGAACTCGATGTTATCACCATCGGTGGGAAAACTCTTGTCATCTTCCAGTGCATAAGGGCTGTCCATTCCTTTCTCTCCCCAGAAATAGCGGGTCATCCATTTGGAAGTATCCAGAGTGGTACTATTAAACTTCTCATCAAAGGTAAGGTCCCACTTTTCAATCTCTTTAAATGGATTTTTTTTCTTTGTCCTGAAATACCAGACAACCTTCTCCGATTTCTTCAGTACTGCATACTCCGTTTCCTTTTGATACTCCTCAGAATCTTTGTAATCTCTCCTTTTAAGCTTTTTCTTTCGCAGGATGAAATTGCTGGATTTAACCTCTTTTTCCAACTCCAGATAGTGTTTTAGTTCATCAGAGTTTTCATAATCCTTGTAAGTCCGAAAATCTGCTCTTAACTGATCATCTGCAGTTTCGACCTTTTCGGTGGCGGGGACCATTCCCAGCAAAAAACTTAAGCTAGCCATAATATCGATTGCTTCATTTACAACAACTAAAGATATAAAAAAATCATCTTCTGACCCTCCGGCGGTTTTTAAAGTAATAAACGCCCTCTACAGAAATAATGAGCTGAGAGTATTTGGAAATGATGTACTTGGCAGAAACATTCATATCCCATTTGGCAGCCATGCGCAACTCCAGTCCGGCACCCAGATTTGCACCAATAGCAAAATCCGATTTATCCCCAGGTGCATATTCAGGAATGGGGTATTTCGGATCAGTTTGCGCTACAGCAGAAGTCAGGTGGGTCACATTCCCTCCGCCAAATACAACAATCTGAAGGGTTTGGTCTTTGAATATCAGATACTGGGCATCCAGATCACCCATAAACATATGGTTTGTAATGGAGTAGTAGCCTGCATCCAGGAAATTCCGGTTAAAGGCTGAAAGGGTCGGTACAATGTGTATTGTGCTTCGCTTGTCCAGTGCAATCCATGTTTTTACTTTCAATCCGGGATTCCCAATGGGTATTGAATTATACTCATATCCTGTAGCAAAACTCAGACCGGCCCCAATCCTGTATACCTGGGCGGAGGTGAGGTTACCATTGCCCATATTTACCATCAGGCTAAAGGCAACAGCAATGAGGAGCCGAATGTATTTCACGCGATATGCTATCAGGGTATAAGTAGATTTATTCATACGTTTCCTGATCAATATTGTTTCAAACTTATCACAAATTGCAAGGTTCCCTTCAAAAAAGTGCTAAATTTGTGCTACCAAAATAAACGCATTTTTATAGCTTTTAAACCTCTATTCTATGTCTACGATGATCGGAAAAATCATTCAGGTAATCGGCCCTGTTATTGATGTTAGTTTTGAAGAAACAGGCAGCCAGCTTCCAAATATTCATGAAGCCCTCGAAATAGAAAGATCCGACGGTACAAAACTAATCGTTGAAGTCCAGCAGCACGTTGGCGAACATACGGTAAGGACCATTGCGATGGATGCCACGGACGGCCTCCAGCGGGGAATGAAAGTAGCTGCCACCGGGGGAGAAATCATGATGCCCAGGGGGGAAAACGTGAAAGGGCGACTGTTGAATGTGGTAGGAGAAGCCATTGATGGAATCGGTAAAGTGGATAAAACCGGCGGATTACAGGTTCATAACGTTCCGCCACGCTATGAAAATCTTTCCACTGAAACCGAGGTCCTGTTCACCGGTATCAAGGTGATTGACCTGCTGGAGCCTTATGTAAAAGGAGGAAAGATCGGCCTGTTTGGCGGGGCCGGTGTTGGCAAAACCGTGATTATCATGGAGCTGATCAATAACATCGCTAAAAAATACGAAGGTATCTCTGTGTTTGCCGGTGTGGGTGAACGGACCAGGGAAGGAAATGACCTGCTCAGGGAGATGATCGAATCGGGTGTGATCAAATATGGAGAATCCTTTCTAAAGAGCATGGAAGAGGGATCATGGGATCTCAGCAAGATCGATCATGAGCTGCTTGAACAGTCACAGGCAACCCTGGTATTCGGACAGATGAACGAACCTCCCGGAGCCCGCGCCACTGTTGCACTGTCAGGACTTACTGTCGCTGAATCATTCAGGGATGGTGACGAAAAAAGCGGTGGAAAAGACATTCTGTTCTTCGTGGACAATATATTCCGGTTTACACAGGCTGGCTCAGAGGTTTCGGCCCTCCTGGGAAGAATGCCCTCTGCGGTTGGATATCAGCCAACGCTGGCCACCGAGATGGGATTCATGCAGGAAAGGATTACCTCAACCAAACGTGGGTCCATCACCTCCATTCAGGCCATTTATGTCCCTGCTGATGACCTGACTGACCCGGCTCCTGCTACCACCTTTGCGCATCTGGATGCAACCACTGTACTGAGCAGGAAAATTGCTTCACTGGGTATCTATCCTGCAGTGGATCCGCTGGATTCCACTTCAAGGATACTGAAAGCCGACATTGTCGGAGAGGAACATTATCGTACAGCACAACGAATTAAGCAGCTGCTTCAACGATACAATGAATTACAGGACATCATTGCCATTCTGGGGATGGATGAACTTTCCGAGGAAGACAAACTTGTGGTTCACAGGGCCCGAAGGGTTGCCCGCTTCCTGTCACAACCTTTCCATGTTGCCGAGCAGTTTACCGGTTTGCCTGGTGTGTTTGTGAACATTGAGGATTCCATCAAAGGTTTCAATATGATCATGGATGGTGAAGTGGACGAGTATCCCGAAGCTGCATTTAACCTGGTGGGAAACATCGATGATGCCATAAAGAAGGGCAAGAAGATGCTTGCTGAATCCAAAGCATAAGATTGTATGTTGCTGGAAATTATTGCACCGGATAAAGCGTTATACTCAGGGGAAGTGGATCTTGTTCAGGTCCCCGGTTCAAAAGGATCATTTGAGATCCTGGTTAACCATGCCCCCATCATCTCTACCCTTGAACAGGGAAAAATTAAGATTGTCGATACGAAGGGAGCTACTTTCTTCTTCGACGTGGATGGCGGAGTAATTGAAGCAAAAAACAACAAAATCATTGTGCTTGCCGAAACTGCAAAGAAATAGTGTTTTCATCACCTTCGCATTTCTCTTCATGTCCTTTGTGCTGTCTTCGTACAGTGTGACAAAGAAAGAGACTTTGACCTTTGAATCGGCAGATGGCCTCCAGGTCACGGCAGATGAATATATCATCGGAAAAGACAATCCTTATATCCTTCTGTTTCATGAACAGGGATCGAGCCGTGGTGAATTTGAGACCATTGCCCGGAAATTGTGCAAAATGGATTACAATTGCCTGGCTGTGGATATGCGCAACGGCGGCAATGACAATTTCATTTCCAACGAAACAGTAAAACGTTGCCAGGCAATAAAGTGCCCCACTGATCTGTCCGGGCTGGAAAAGGATATGCTTGCCGCCATTGAATACGCATTCGGGCGCTCCAATCAGCCGGTGATCCTTTTTGGAAGCATGGCCAATGGATCACTCAGCCTGAAGGTTGCCACGGAGAATAACCATGTGAGGGCCGTTGTGGCTTTCAGTCCCGGGGAGTATTTCCTTCCCGAACTCAGCATCCAGGATACCATTGCTGCATTGAAAAAGCCAACTTTCGTTACATCCAGCCTGTCCGAACTACCCTATGTGATCCAGCTGGTCTCAGCTGTAGAGGAAGATTACCTGACAATTTTTGAACCCAAGCTTGGTGAGGGCGGCCGGGGATCAGCCTCACTCGGTACCGAAAATGAAAACTACTCGGAATACTGGCTGGCCCTGTTGCTCTTTTTCAAGGATCTGGTTTAGATGGTTAAATTCCTGGTAGTCCGCTTCAGTTCCATTGGAGACATTGTACTCACCACTCCCGTAGTGCGCCATCTGAAGAAACAGGTGGACGATGCTGAAGTTCACTACCTTACCAAACAATCCTTTGCCACACTGCTTGAAACCAACCCTTATATTGACAAGGTCCATGCCTTCAAGGGAGATATGAAAACCTGTCTGAAGAGCCTCAGGGAAGAGGGCTTTGACTACATCATTGATTTGCATCACAATACACGTACCGCACGTATCAAATACGGCCTGAAACGAATGGATTTCTCCGTACGAAAGCTGAATGTTCAGAAATGGCTCCTGGTAAACCTTAAATTGAACAGGCTTCCCGATATCCACATGGTAGACAGGAATATGGAGACCATCAGCTCTTTCATTGAAGAAGCCGATGAAGCCGGCCTGGACTACTTCATCCCCCAGGCGGAACAAATCCAGCTTTCTCAGCTTCCCGATCCCTTCCGCAACGGCTATATCGGCCTTTCCATCGGGGCGCAGCACCAAACCAAAAAACTTCCCCTAGGGTCACTGATCGAATTATGCAATAAACTGACACATCCTGTGATCATACTGGGGGGGCCGGGTGACCGGGAAACCGGCGAATCCATTGTGGCGGCACTGCCAGGGCAAACACTTCTGAACAGCTGCGGACATTATTCCATTCACCAGTCCGCCTCCCTGGTGCAACAGGCACGTTTGCTCATTACCCACGATACCGGGCTGATGCACATCGGGGCTGCTTTCGGGAAAAAGATCATTACAATCTGGGGCAATACTGTCCCGGCATTTGGCATGTCCCCATTTAAGAGCGATCCCTCCTCCCTTGGCTTCGAGGTACCCGGATTGCGTTGCCGGCCATGTTCGAAAATCGGATTCCAGAAATGCCCGAAAAAACATTTCAAATGTATGATGGATCAGAACATCAGCCGTATTGCAGAAACTGCCCGTACGCTTTATGATGCTGAGAATTAACCGGGCCTACTGGGCCACAAAAGTGTAGGTAATCACTGCCGGATGCTTCTCCGGTGCATTAAAATCGATCCGAAACCGCGACGACTTTGCCGCTTCAAGTGCGGCATCGGCAAAACAGACCCTGTCTTCTCCCACAATGGGCTCTTTTATTTCCGCTCCGGAAACCGTTCCGTCCCTGTCAACCAGAATATCAACCTGCACCATTCCCGAACCCTGGCAGCGGTAGACCGGTATAACCAGGTTTACCTTCCTTCTTTGAAGGGGCTCCTGAAGAAACTCAAAGGTGATGGTGGTGGGCCCCGTAAATTCACCCTGTTCCTCTTCAGATACTTCAGCAGGGGGTATATAATCTGCCGAAGCCAGGATGGCCTGAAGCTCTTCCAGTTTCTCCCTGTCTTCCTGGTTGCGGGCTATTTCAATCTGATCCAGCAGATCGTGTACATAATCTTCGGTGGAAATATCCGCACTGAATCTGTTTTCAGCATTCAGGTTTACAGCCCTGTTGCTGGAAGCATCCCTCTGCCTCAATATCTCCTCCAGCCATTCGGCAGGCACTTTCATCTCTTCCATTTCCAGAATGTCTTCGACAGTCTTTTCCTCGAATTCCAGTTCTATTCCCAGCTCCTGTCCTCTTTTTAGTCCTTCGACCCTTACAAAAATCAGGATGATCAATACCATAAGATGAAAGATCAGGGTATAAAGCACCGATACCAGATTTTTCCGAAAGAATTTCTTTATTCCCGGCCAACCATATGAAAAAAGCTCATCCATGCAGCTACAAAATTAGCACATTTAGGATACCATGGAAAAGTGGGATTAATTGATTTCGACGGAGTAGATCCATTCAAACAGCGACCTGCCGGTTGCCGGTTCATATATAATCCTTCCTCCTACCGACAGCGGGAAAGGTATCCGGAGAATATTCATATCAACAACCAGGTCGATACCAATGGTTGTGTAGGTTTTGTCTTCATAATGAGGAGTAGGGTCATGGATCACCACATGGCTGCCCACCATGTAATCAGCCCAGACGGCACCCCTGATCCGTTTGAAGTAAACCAGCGATGAAATTTCCAAATCCGGATAAAGGAGCGGGAATACATAATCACCGCTGTACCTGGTCAGCACCTCTCCGAAAATTGAATAGAGCCCCCTGGGCAGAGCTATGAAATTGATAAAGGCTGGCCTGGACATATCCAGCGGATACTGCCTCTGGTTCTGCACAGAGAACCTGATGGTCTGATGCTTCAAAATGCCAGGAAGGTAAGCCGTAAAGCCGACGTTGGAAGCTGCACCATAAACCCTGTGGTCAAAAGGCGCATGATAATATACCAGGTTTGTAGAAATGCCTGCCCTGGGCAGGATATCACGCTGGCCCTTTCTCAGGTAGGTCGAAGCGTAAAACCTGTAGTACAGGTAGTGCACACCCTGGCGGTAAACCCCATCCTCCTCGATGTATTGCAGGTCCCTCCGGTAGTTATATTCAATCCCTGGTTGAATAAAGGAAATGTACTTTCCTGTGTTGAGGCGGATCGGTACATAGGTCTGGGCAACAAAGCCCAGGTCCCGGGGCATTGCCATGGCGGTATCAGCCTCCTGGTTCAGCAGCAGTATATCGGGCTCCCCCCCGTAATCAAGATAAAGATTCATCACAGGGTAGCGGCCTTTGAGTTTGATTCCCGAATGGAACATATGATAGCCATTGCGGTATTCATATCCAAGCTGGCTTACTGCAGTGCTCAGGTGATTCTGGGAGATCAGTGAAACGCCCAGACTGACAGGAATATGTTCAGGGTCCGGGGCCAGTTCGGGATTCAGATAATCCACATAAAGTGGAAGCCATGAATGAACATTGAACAGGTGAGCGATTTTGGAGTATTTTGTGATTGGATATGAGGCTGTATCCATATCTGACGTCTCTTCGAAGACCTGCTGCTCCCGTGGTGTTTGCCGGTAATCCAACTGTTCGGCATGACTTCTGGACTCCTCCAGTGGTTTCCACAATCCCCGGTTCATATCAAGTTCGGCAATTTTATATCCGTTGGAAGTGTAATTGGAATAGAACAACCTGCTTCCATCCTCAGAAATCTGTGGCTGGAAAGCTCCGAAACGGGAAGAGGTTACCTGAAAGGTTTTGCCCCCGGTCATGTCGTGACAGAAAATGTTGTCAATGCCTGAAAAGGTAGCACTGAAATAGACCCGGTCCCCTTTCACCACCGGATAGGAGATATCATCATCCCCGGCATGAAAAAAAACTTCCCAGGAGTCTTTGCCGGGATGATAACTGACCAGTGATTTCACCGAACCCTCAGATTGAATCATCACCACTGCCGTGTCTTCCTCCATCCAGCAGGGATGCTGAATATACCTGTTGCCCGGAGATGAAACCTTCCTCTTCACAGTTCCATCCATCCCCAGGATCACCAGGCTAAATTCCTGTCGCTCCGATTGTTCCACTACCACCACCATCGATCCGTCATTTGAAACAGCGGGGGCATAATACCTGGTCTTTCTTCCCAGGTTGCTTACCTTTCCGGTGGCAATTTCGTAACTTCTTACCACGGAGTAATTGCGGTTACTCCAGCGGGTATCCGAGACGAATTCATCCCAGACCACATGGCTCCCGGAAAAGCTTACCCTGTCCGAACTCAGGTAACCCGGGCGGAAAATGGTCCGCTCTTCCCCGTTTTGCCCAAGCATGATAAACTCCGGTATCTGGTCCTGTCCATTCTTAAATGCAAACAACAGCGATCCGGAAATTGCATGCGGAAACCTGTAATTGGTATAAGGACGCTTTCTCTGGCTGTTCCAATCCAGAAAGGGTGTAAGTGTACGCAAAGAATCCATCCTGACCCAGTGTTGCCTGTAATAACGCAGGGCATCGAGGTAAAACTGCTTCTTTGATGTGAGACCATACTTTTTCATACTGAAAAAGGTCGGATTCAACAGAAATGGTTTTCGTGCAGCGTTGTTCTGAAAGTCGATCCAAAACTGATCAGAGTAGGTTCTTCGTCCGTAACGCACCATCAGGTAACCCAACTCATAGTGATTGGGAACATAGTGCCTGTAAGACCCCATGGTGGCTTTGGAAAAAGAGAAAACGCGGTCCGATTCAAGCATCTGGGCCTTCAATCCCATTTCGAATGAAGGTTGTCTGCCCCGGCCGCTTTTTGATAACCTGGTCTCTGAATCAACGGCATCACCCTCCAGGTACCAATAGGGAAGGAATACGGCCATGGCACCCACCATCTGTTCTCCTCCCAAGTAATAAAGGCCCCTGGTGATGCCCTGGTTTAGTTTGTCAATCTGGACCGCGTGCCTCCCTTCGTGCAGCGCAAGCTGGGTGAGCCAATCCTGGTTATATCCGTTGGGGTCCGGATTGGTAAAGATCTCAAGCCTTTTGGGCGCCCAGACAAACACGCCGTTTGAAAAGCTGGACTCGTTATGGACAATCACAGGCATGGGGCTGTGTCGATGCTCCAAAGCTGTCCCCAGGTGAGGGTAGAAAGACTCCAGTCGGCAGGCAAATGCACCAGCCAGGCTGTCTATTCCCTTGGGAAATATCACCTGGTAGTTGGGCGTTTTAAACTGGTACCAGCGGAGCCTTCCTGCATCCTGGCCATATTCATAGAACTGGGCGCTCAGTGAGGCCGAAAGAAACAAAAGCAGGATGAAGCCCATCCTGCCTTTGTGCAACAGATTATATAATTGAAGGTTAGTTTTCTGCAAATTTTACACGGTAACCATGTGAACACAAATACACATAAGCACGCTTGCGGACATCCCCGTTCAACATGATATCATACATCCTGGAGGATGCGCAGGTGTGACAAACACCCTGCAACTCGTCTTCAATTTTCAGCAGATCGATGCGTCTTCCCACAAATCCGGTGATGTATGTGATGGGAGCACCATCCATTTTCCTTTTATCGATCCCAACAACCAGGGTCTGTTTGTCAGGCGGTAATGTATTGGGCTCTTTGATGTTGGCGTATTCGTATTCGAATTCAGGATAGTCCGTGTAGAGTGTGTGATCCAGGTCTTTCATTCCTTTTACAGTCATGAGTATTGGATTTAATGAACCCCAAATATATGTTCCATTTTTGGTTCTGTCAAAATTGTCGGGAAAAAAGCGTTAAATTCGTTCGAATTATGGACTTCAAACGACTGAATCTTCTCCTGGGCTGGGCCGGTTTCCTTATTGCCCTGATCGTTTATCTGATCACGCTTGAGCCCACAGTTAGCCTCTGGGATTGCGGTGAGTTCATCGCCAGTTCTTACAAGCTGCAGGTGGGACATCCACCCGGAGCTCCATTTTTTCTGATGATCGGAAGGCTATTTTCCCTTATTGCATCTGACAAGGACCATGTGGCAAAGATGATTAACGCGGTTTCTGCTTTTGCCAGTGCTTTCACCATCATGTTTCTTTTCTGGACCATCTCTCATCTTCTCAAAAAGATGCTTGATAATGTTTTTATCATCCTTGGAGGGGCCTTTGTGGGGGCCATGGCTTACACCTTTTCGGATACATTCTGGTTCTCTGCTGTGGAGGGCGAGGTATATGCCACCTCCTCCCTTTTCACCGCAGTTGTTTTCTGGGCGATCCTGAAATGGGAGAATGTGGCCGACAAGCCCGGATCCAACAGATGGCTGATTCTGATTGCCTATCTCATCGGCCTTTCCATCGGGGTTCATCTGCTGAACCTTCTGGCCATTCCGGCCATTGTACTGGTCTATTATTTCAGGAAATACAAAGTCACCCGCCGGGGTGTCATCTATGCACTTGGAATCTCTCTTGGAATTCTTGTGCTCATCATGTACGGGATCATCCCCGGTATCGTGAAAGCTGCCACAGTGGCGGAAAAATTCTTTACAAACACCCTCGGTTTCCATTATAATATTGGCGTGGTTGTTTATGTGATCCTGCTCCTGGGAGCATTGATATATGGTGTTTACCGGACGCAATATATCCGGCAAAATGTCCTCTGGAATACGATACTCATCAGTATTACCGTGATCATTATCGGGTACTCCTCCTATGCACTGATTGTCATCCGGGCCTTGGCCGGGCCGCCCATGAATGAAGACAGCCCGGAAAATGTATTTTCCCTTCTTTCTTATCTGAACAGGGAACAGTACGGCGACCGTCCCCTGCTCTGGGGAAATCTTTATAATGCCAGGGTGGAGGACATCGAATATAAAAAACCTGTGTATATCCTCAATAAAGAGAAAAATAAGTATGAGGTGGCCTACCGGAAACCAGAACTGGTCATGTCGGACAGCAAAGTGCTTCTGCCCAGAATGTACAGCAGGGAGGCCGATCACAAACATGCTTATACCGAATTTGGGACCATCCGGGATCCAAACAATCCAACATACCTGGACAACCTGGAGTTCTTTGTCCGCTACCAGGTAGGTCATATGTACCTCAGGTATTTCATGTGGAATTTTGTGGGCCGGCAAAACGATATCCAGGGGCATGGCAATGTCCTCCATGGGAACTGGATCAGTGGTATTCCCTTTATCGATTCCCGGATCGGGCCTCAAAAATTGCTGCCTGAAAACATGCAAAAACATCCTGCAAGGAACCGGTATCTGTTCCTTCCCTTTCTGCTTGGCCTGATCGGACTGTTTTTCCAAATGGAAAAGAATCCGCGTGATTTCTGGGTGGTGATGAGCCTGTTTATATTGACCGGATTTGCCATTGTGGTATACCTGAATCAGACCCCATACCAGCCCAGGGAGCGCGATTATGCCTATGCTGGTTCATTTTATGCCTTCTCCATCTGGATCGGGATCGGTGTAGCCGGTATATTCAGGATTCTTCATTCAAAATTGAAGGCAAACATCTCATCCGTTGCGGCCGTTGTTATCTCCCTTGTCGCTGTTCCGGCCCTGATGGCTGTTGAGAACTGGGATGACCATGACCGGTCGGGAAGATATGTTGCCAGGGATATTGCCAGAAATTATCTCAATTCGTGCGACAAGGATGCCATTCTGTTCACTGTTGGTGATAATGATACATTTCCCTTGTGGTACGTTCAGGATGTGGAAGGGATCAGGGAAGATGTCCGCATCGTGAACATGATGCTATTCAATATGGAGTGGTACATTGATCAGATGCACCGGAAGAACTACACTTCAGACCCGCTCAGATTCACCTTGCCCATGAGCAAATACCGGGACGGAACCAACAATTCGGTTTACGTACGGGAAAATGAGGGATGGGCTCCGGTGGAGTATGTTCTCACATTCGTGCACAGTGACGATCCAAGGACAAAATTACCCCTGAGAACAGGAGAAAAGGTTGACTATATCCCCACCCAGAAACTGTTCCTTCCTGTGGATTCAGCCACCGTGGTTTCCAACGGAACAATCAGAAAAAAGGATCTGGACAGGCTGGTCCCGGAAGTACGTTTTACCCTCACTCCCAACACACAGATCCTGAAAGGAGGCCTGGCACAACTGGATGTCCTTGGATCAAACAAATGGCAACGTCCTGTTTATTACACATCCGGTGGTTTTGACGGTTCACTGGGACTTGAGAACTACTTTCGCACTGAAGGACTGGCCTACAGGGTTGTCCCGGTAAATACGCCCTATAAGAGTATTATTGAAATGGGGGATATTGATACGGATACCCTCTATGAGAGACTGATGAATACTTTCCAGTGGGGAAGAATGAACGCGGAGGATGTTCAGCTTGATTATTATACCATCCGAACACTCTCCGTGATTCGTTTCAGGAGCCTCCACACACGGCTTGCCCTGGCATTGCTGAAGGAGGGAAAGAAAGAGAAGGCCCTTGAGGTACTTGACCGGTGCATGGAACTTGCCCCGTCCAGGGTAATTCCTTTCGATCAGTACGTATCCGGCATTACCATTCCTGACCGGAATGGCAGCATTATTCACTACGAAGGAGTCGTGGAAGCTTATTATTTATGCGGTGAAACCGATAAGGCGAATGCCATTCTCAGGGAACATTATCAATCCCTCTCAGAGGAGCTCCGTTTCTACAATTCCATGAAACCAAGGCAGCGCGCTTCCATCCAACAGGAAACCAATGAAATCCTGTTCCAGATGGAAGAACTGAGTCAGTTGCTGCGACAATACAAGCAGACTGATATGATGTTGGAACTGGGAATTACCGATAGCGGATATCCTGCATACCCGGGGTAGTTCACTTGTTGCGGTTCATCAGGAAAGAGGCAAAATTATAGAGTTCTGTTTTCCGCTCATCGGGCCTGTTCAAATGATCCAGGTTGGATAGTGCCCTGGTATAAAAGTCTCTGATACAGGTTTCGGTTATCTCTTTGATCTTCAATGCATCGAAAATGGAAATAACTGCTGAGATTTTCTCATCACAGTTAAAATCTTTGCTGGTTAACCATCCTTTCAGTTCCTCCTTCTGGTCCGTTGAGGCCTGCCCGAGTGCCTGAATCATCAGGTAGGTTTTCTTATTGTCAACAATATCCGTACCCAGCCGTTTTCCGATTACATCCTGTTCACCGTATGTATCCAGCAGGTCATCCTGAAGCTGAAAAGCCATGCCCAGGTTTCGTCCGAATTCATAAAGGTCATCGGCATCCTTTTCCGAAGCCCCACCCAGGATGGCACCAATTTTCAAACTGGCTGCAATCAGTACCGCCGTTTTCAGCTCGATCATCTTCAGATACTCATCCTCTGTTACCGTCAGCAGGCCCTCGAAGTTCATATCATACTGCTGTCCTTCACAAACCTCCATGGCGGTCCTGGTAAATATATCCTGAACCTTATGAAGTACTACGCCAGGGGATTGGTTCATCAACCGGCTGGCCAGGATAGACATGACATCCCCGGAGAGAATGGCCACATTCTCACTGTATTTAACATGCACAGTCGGATGTCCCCTTCTCATCTCAGACCGGTCCATGATATCGTCGTGCAGCAGGGTAAAATTGTGAAAAATTTCAATGGCTATGGCTGGAACCAGTGCTGATTCAACGCCATCGGAGAACAGGTCACATGCCAGTAAAACCAGCGCCGGCCTGATTCGCTTGCCTCCCAGGGACAGTATATATCTGACCGGTGCATAAAGCTCCTCCGGCGAATCGGGAAGAGAATAGGTCTGAATATGTTTCTCTATCAGGTTCCGGGCTTCCAGTAATGTATACATTCGATCCTAACTTAAATTCATCCGCAATAGCTCAGAACAAGTTAAGGTTTTTTGAACCATCATTGGCACGGTCATTGAACTATATGTTTTAAAATAGAATCGTTAACTTTGTCCGGTTTTAAAAAAAGTGTTTAATGAATCTTCCGAAGCGTTTCCCTTTGCTGTATTTCAGTCTGTTTCTGCTTATCTCGAACCATTCAATCGGACAGGGTTACCGGATTGGGGTTGACATCAGGGGCCTTTCCGGGGACACCCTGATCCTGGGCGAGTATTTCACCTCCCGGATGATCCCCAGGGATACTGTTGTGCTTGATCCAAATGGATCGGGTGTTTTCGAGGGAACTGTGGCTTTCCAGGGAGGACTCTACTTGATCTATCTCAACCCTGACAAATACTTTGATTTTTTGCTGGGGGATGACCAGGTACTTACCATCAAAGCTGATACCGGGGACTTTCTGGAAAGCATTCAGTTTGAAGATTCGGAGGATAATTCCGTATTCCAGGACTATAAAAACTTCCTCCAGCTTAAACGGGAAGAGCTGACAACCCAGCAGCAACTGTTATCAAAAGCTGTCAACGAAGCCGATACAGCAAGGGTCCTGGAAAAACAGAAACGGATCAACCAGGAAATGGAATCCTTTATGGATGGTATCCAGGAGAAACATGGTTCCCTTTTTGTGAGTGATTTTATCGGGGCCACGCGTGAACCTTTGCCACCACAGGAAATGCTTACAGGAAACAGGAGACAGGATGATTCCATCAGGTACTTCTACTACAAGAACCACTACCTGGACAGGTTCGATCCCTTCAATGTACGCCTGCTGCACACTCCTCTTTACGAAGGAAAGATTAAAAACTACATCACCAGGGCAGTGGTACAGCATCCCGATTCACTGGTTGTGGCTGTGGATTTCCTGCTCGAAGGATCCAAAGCTGACAGTGAGCTATACCGCTACATGCTCATCACCCTGTTCAACCATTTCGCGGAAAGTAAATTCATGGGGATGGATGTGGTCTATTTTCATATTGCTGAAAATTACTACATCCCCGATGCCACTTGGAGCAGTCCCGATTTTATCAGCAAACTGAAAGAAAACCTGGAAAACAACAAGCCGTCACTGATTGGCCAGAAGGCCCCCAATCTGATCTTGCGGAAAGTTGATACGGAACATTTTCAAATGGCTGCCCAGGACACGCTGATCAAAAAAGATCCGCATATCGGTAAAGATTTCTTCATGCACGATATTGACGCTACCTATACCATACTATATTTCTGGGAGGCAGATTGCGGATTCTGCAAAAAGGCCACTCCGGCCCTTTATGAGGCCTATTCGCGACTGAAAGAGAAAGGTGTGGAGCTGCTCTGCGTTCATGCAATCAACACCATCGAAGGAAAGGAGCTCTGGGTCGATTTCATAAACCAATATGAAATGTATGACTGGATCAACTGCTGGAGCCCCTACAGCAATGATTTCAGAAAGCTTTACAACCTGCAGAGTTATCCCCAGCTCTTTGTTCTGGACCGGGATAAGAAAATCGTTGCCAAACGGGTTACACCCGAACAGGCCGAGCAGATTATCAATAACCTGGTTGCCATAGATGCAAACAACAAACAATAAGCACCATGGATTCCAAGCCCATCAAACTTATCCTTGAGGACGGTTCGGAGTTTTCCGGAAAATCTTTCGGTTATGAAAAGAGTATTGCCGGAGAGGTTGTATTCAACACTGCCATGACCGGCTACCCCGAAAGTCTTACCGATCCCTCCTACAAAGGCCAGATTCTGGTCCTGACTTATCCCCTGGTCGGGAACTATGGCGTACCCGGGGAGGATTCCGAAAATGAACTTTTCAAATTCTTCGAATCAGACCGGCTGCATATTTCAGCACTGGTCATCTCCGATTATTCATTTGAATTTTCCCACTGGAATGCTGAGAAGAGCCTTGGCGACTGGCTGAAAGAACACAAGATTCCAGGCATCTTTGATGTGGATACCCGGCGCATCACCAAACTGTTGAGAGAAAAAGGATCCATGCTGGGAAGTGTGGTTTTCAATGACCGGAAGCCCTCAACGTACGATCCCAACCTGGATAACCTGGTGGCCCAGGTAAGCATTGGTGAGAAAATAGTATATGGAAAGGGGAAGTACCGGATCCTGTTGCTGGACTGTGGGGTGAAATACAACATCATCCGCTACCTGCTGAAAAGGGACACCACAGTGATCAGGGTTCCCTGGGATTATGATATCAGCAAGGAGGCGTTTGACGGGCTGTTTATCTCCAACGGACCCGGCGATCCGAAACAGTGCAAAGCCTCCATCCTTACCCTGTCAGAAGCGTATGGATCGGATACCCCCATCTTTGGTATATGTCTTGGGAACCAGCTGATGGCACTTGCAGCAGGAGCAGATACCTACAAACTGAAATACGGGCACCGTAGTCATAACCAGCCGGTACTGCAGGTCGGTACAGATAAGGCTTACATCACCTCCCAGAACCACGGTTATGCCATCGACAATGACACCCTGCCGGAAGGTTGGGAGCCCCTGTTCATCAACCTCAATGACAACACCAACGAAGGCATGAAACACCAGGAGAAACCATTCTTCTCCACCCAGTTTCACCCCGAAGCCTCAGGCGGTCCCACCGACACGGCTTACCTTTTTGATTTGTTCCTTGAACACATCAAAAAGAGTATAGAGAAAAAAGGGGAAAGGGGAGAGTAGCAGGATTACTTTTTCCTTCATTTACCTTTTAACCTTCACCTTGCTCCTCATTTACGGATCTGTCCTGATCCGTAAATAATATACTTGTTTGTGGTGAGTTCCCTGAGTCCCATGGGCCCGCGGGCATGGAGTTTCTGGGTACTGATACCGATCTCTGCCCCGTACCCGAATTCAAATCCGTCGGTGAACCTGGTGGAAGCATTCACATAAACTGCCGCAGCATCCACCCTGTCGAGGAAGTACTGGGCATGGGTATAATTTTCGGTCACAATGCTCTCCGAGTGCATCGATCCATACCGGTTGATGTGGTCCACAGCCTCTTCCACGCTGCCTACTACCTTTGAGCTGATCACCAGGTCCAGGTATTCGGCGGACCAGTCCTCCTCTGTGGCAGGAATGGCTTCCGGGATCAGCTTGCAGGTAGTTTCATCCCCCCTGATCTCCACGCCGGCCTCAGTGAGGGATTTCCCGATATCGGGCAAAACCAGGGCAGCAATTTTTTCATGCACCAGCAGGCTTTCAGCAGCGTTGCATACGCCGGGCCGCTGGGTCTTTGCATTGAAAACAATGGCCACGGCTTTTTCCAGGTCTCCTGCCTCATCCACATAGATGTGACAGTTGCCCACTCCCGTTTCAATAACTGGTACAGTGCTGTTCTGTACCACTGCCCGGATCAGCCCTGCCCCTCCCCGGGGGATCAGGATATCCAGGTAGTCATTCAGTTTCATCATGGCCACAGCACTTTCACGGCTTGTATTCTGTACCAGCTGTACCATATTGGGATCGAGCCCGCATTTCTCCAGTGCTTCTTGGAATATTTTCACAATGATGTTGTTGGACTGAAAAGCCTCCTTCCCGCCCCTGAGCACGCACACATTTCCGGTCTTTAAACAGAGACCCGCCACATCGGCCGTGACATTGGGCCTGGATTCATAAATGACTCCCACCACTCCCAGGGGAACACGTTTCTTCCCGATAAGAAGTCCGTTGGGGCGCTTCTTCATCTCCTCAATTTCCCCGATGGGATCATCCAGTTTTACAATTTCCCTCAATCCCCCTGCAATGCCTTCGATTTTCTCTCCCGAAAGGGTCAGCCTCTCCATAATGGAACCCTTCAGTCCCAGCTCCGCGCCCATTTTCAGGTCCCTGGCATTGGCATCAAGGATCTTGTCTGTATTCTGGTCCAGCAGACCGGCTACCAGAGACAACACCTGGTTCTTCTTATCTGTATTCAACACAGCCAGTTGCCCGGCAGCCTTTCTGGCCTTCTTACCTATCTCAATCAACTCTTCCATAGTCTTTCACCTTTTCCCTTTGTTTTCTTTTCCCTTCCTGAGTACTAAGTACTGTGCACTTTAGCCGGATCTATGGTTGGTGGCATCACTCACAAAAAAAGTACCCAGATCCTTTCCGGCCAGAACTTCCAGGATGGTTGCCGGATCGTTGCCATCTGCGATTACCACATCCACATTGTGTTCGCGGCATAATTCGGCTGCAGCAATCTTCGAGGCCATACCGCCCGAGCCCATTGTTGATGAACCTTGCACATCCACATCCTTCAGATCATCGCTGGCTTTCATCACCTTGTGGACCTTCTGGGCCGAATGGTGAATGTGGGGATCAGCTGTAAACACTCCGTCGGTATTGGTAAGAATCAGCAACAGGTCTGCTTGAATCAGTGTGGCCACTGCAGCGGAGAGGGTGTCATTGTCCCCGAATTCAATCTCATCGGTGATCACTGTGTCATTCTCATTGATAATCGGGATAATCCCCATTTTCAGCAGCTCGAGCAGGGTGTTCCTGGCATTCTTCCGGCGAAGGCTGTTTTCAATCCCGTCCCGTGTTAACAACAACTGCGCAACGGTCTTATTGTACTCATCGAAGAATTTTTGATAAAGCCTGATCAGTCCCACCTGGCCAATGGCTGCAAGGGCCTGTTTTTTCACAAGATCGTCGGGCTTTTTATCCAGTCCGATCATACCCACACCAACTCCCACAGCTCCGGATGAGACAAGAATCACTTCCTTTCCGCTGTTTTGAAGGTCTGCAATCACCATGGCCAGTTTTTCCATCCGCTGCAGGTTGATCTTCCCGTTGTTGTATGCCAACAGGCTGGTCCCCACTTTGATAACGATCCTCTTTTTATCTTTCAAATATTTTCTGTGCGTCATGATTTTATGAAATAGTTACGTAATGCATCCGCTACTTTCGCTGTCTCTGCAAAACCAAATCCTCCATATGCTTTATCAAGTTTGGTTCTGACTTCCTTTGTGCCGGGATTCCCAATACTCCCAAGATGGGTATAGGAATGTTCCCGGCCCGGCCTGTATAGGCCTTTGTCTATCGCCGAGGCCACTTTACGGTATGCATCACGGAAAGGTATACCTTCTTTCACTTTTTTATTGACCTCTTCCACTGAATAGAGATACTGGTAGGTTTCACTGTCCAGTATTGCGGGATTAACCCGGACCTGTTCCATGATATATTGCATCATGCACAGGCAATTCTTCAGCTCTGCGATGGCCGGATGAAGGATTTCTTTGAGCACCTGGAAATCACGGTGATACCCGGAAATCAGGTTTCCTGTGACGGCAGATATATCCGACGGCAGATGGATGAGGCGGTTGCATCTTGCCCGGATCAGTTCCAGTACGTCCGGATTTTTCTTATGGGGCATGATGCTTGAACCCGTGGTTAGCTGTTCCGGGAGACTGAGAAATCCGAAATTCTGACCCATGAACAGGACGGCATCCATGGCCATGCGGGCCACCGTGGATGCAACGGCACTAATCCCTGAACCCACATACCATTCGGTTTTACCCCGGTTCAGCTGTGCATTTACCGAATTGATATGCACACTTTCAAAAGAGAGCAGGCGGGTGGTCAGTTCACGATCCACCGGAAAGGAGGATCCGAACCCTGCCGCCGAACCCAGGGGATTCTGGTTCACCACCGCATAGACTCCCTGGAAAAACCTGAGGTCATCAGCCAGGGCTTCTCCATAGGCTCCGAACCACAATCCGAATGAAGAGGGCATGGCCACCTGCATATGCGTATAACCCGGCATCAGTACCTCCTTGTGCTTTTCTGCCTGGGTTAGGAGTGTACCGGCCAGATTGTAAACCGCGGAAACAATCTCATGGATTTCATCCCTCAGGAAAAGCTTGATATCCACCATCACCTGGTCATTTCTTGAGCGGCCCGTATGGATCTTTTTACCCAAATCTCCCAGGGAGGAGGTAAGCATCATCTCCACCTGTGAGTGTATATCTTCCACACCGGGTTCAATGGACAGGTCTCCCTTCAGGGTGCTTTGATAGATCCTTTCCAGTTCGCCAACCAGCCTGGTCCCATCGTCCCTGGAGATAAGCCCCACCTCAGCCAGCATGATGGCATGGGCCATGGAACCGAGTACATCATAGGGAGCCAGTTCCATATCGAATACAGGATCCATTCCTGTTGTAAAGGCAAGAATCCGTTCTTCTGTTGTAATATCTTTATCCCAGAGTCTCATTTTCGCATTAATTTTTGCCTGACTTCGTCACATTCTCCTCCAGGGCCAGGAGAAACTTACAATACCCTTTCACTCCAGCCTCAACTTCCGGCTGCAAAATATATTCGCCGGCAGTATGTGAACGGGCCGAGTCGCCGGGACCCATTTTTATGGCCGGAAACGGAATCAAAGCCATATCCGAGAGGGTGGAAGAACCAAAAGGTGCAAGGCCACAGGTCCGGATGGTTTCCATCAGCACATTTCCCCTGTCCAGGACAGAAGGCTTCAGCCTTGTTGACCTTGGCACCAGGTGTGCCTGACAAACCTCTGAAATGATTTCAAGCATTTTTTCATTGTCATACCTGTCGTTGCTCCTTACATCCACCACATACCGGCAAATATCGGGGACCACATTGTGTCCGGTACCGGCTGATATCATGGTCACCTTTGCACCAGGATCAGGGAGCCAGTCCGATTTATCCGGGAAATGAAGAGAGGCAATGGAATGTATATCAGCCATGGCTTTGTAAATGGCATTTACTCCTTCATCCCGGGCAGCATGGCCGGCCTTTCCTCTGACTTCCCCGTCAAGGACCATCAGTCCACGTTCTGCCACAGCAGGATTCATCCCGGTGGGCTCACCCACAATTACCCCGTCCAGGTGCCCCAGCGAGGGAAGAACTGCGCCAATGCCGTTTGCTCCCGATACTTCCTCTTCGGCAGCAATGAGTAGCATCAGGTTAATCGTTCCCTCCAGCTTGGAAAACATTTCATGATAGGCGGCCATCATGGCCACCACAGAAGCTCCTGCATCATTGCTTCCCAACCCGGTGATCCGATCTCCTTCCGTTACCGGCAGATAAGGATCCGTTTTCCAGCCCTCTACCGGGGATACGGTATCCAGATGGGAATGAAGCAGGATTTGAATCCCCTGCTTATCCTCCCCCGGTGACCCCAGAAGAAGGTTGTTGTGCATGCGTTCCACCCGGTGACCCAAACCCCTGAGTGTTTCTTCAAGAAAATCGGCACGACGGCTCTCGTCCCGGCTTATGGCCGGAATGGAAATCATTTTCTTCAGGAGGTCCATATAGGGTACGCCGGAGCTCATTTCAGATCGCTTATACCCGAATATGATTTTACAATTCCTTTGATCATGGCAGAACTGAGCCCGAAATGTTCCATCTCATTGAGTCCGGCGATTGTCACACCCATGGGTGTGGTTACCCGGTCGATCTCGGTTTCGGGATGGTTCCCGGTTTTCATAAGCAGCTCTGCGGCACCCATTGCTGTTTGAGCTGCGATCATCCCCGCTTCTTCTGCATGAAAACCAATCTGAATCCCTCCCTGGGATACTGCTCTGATAAAGCGTAAAAAAAACGCTATGCCGCATGCTCCCATGATGGTCGCCGCCGGCATCAGCTGTTCCTTGATCACCATGGTTTGCCCAAGGGGCTCAAAGATCGTCTTCACCATTTCAACAACCTGCTCATCTTCGCCGGCAATACAGGTCATGCTGGCGCCAAATTCGATTGCTGTATTGGGCATGATTCTTACCACCTTTACCCTATTCCCTGTCCACTCATTGATTTCCCTGATACTTACTGCAGTTACCACACTCACAAGAATCTTATCTCCTGTTTTAAATTCATCGTTCAGATCGAGCAGCACCTCTTTTGCCTGTCCGGGCAGAACGGAAAGAAATACCAAATCGGACTCCCTCACCAGCTTGTGATTATCTGTAACTGCGAACCCTTTTTTTCTGTGTTCTGACAACAGTTCCTGCTTTTTTCTGGAGAGATACACATTCGAAGGATCGATCTTTCCGAAAGCAACCAGGCCCTTCGCAATGGCACAACCAATATTACCTGCTCCTATGATTCCAACTTTTTTCATTTTCAAATTCCAATTCGTTTCTTAAACTTAGTCATCTTTTCCGTTTACTGAAAACCAGATTCTCTGCTGGTTTCCAAGGATCCGGGTAAAACCGTTAACCTCTTCGGCGGTCCATGCGCGGTTCATCTCCCCATAGGATGCAAAAGAGGAATTCATCAGGTCGTACTGACTCTTCACCCCCGTCACTGAATGGCAATATGGTCTGAGCCTGACGGTAACCGTTCCTGTCACATTTTTCTGGGAAGAATCCAGGAATTGTTCCAGGTCGCGCATAACAGGCTCCAGGTACTGGGCTTCATGAATAAACATCCCGTACCACTGCCCGATCTGCTCCTTCCAGTACAGTTGCCACCTGGTAAGTACATGCTTTTCAAGGGCCAGATGCGCATCGATGATCACCCTGGCAGCGGCAGCCTCGAAACCAACCCGGCCTTTGATCCCGATAATGGTATCTCCCACATGCACATCCCTTCCCACACCCCACACGCCCGCGATCTTCTCAAGTTCCTGTATGACCACCAGCGGTTCGAATGTTTGCCCGTTCAGCCCCACCGGCTCCCCCTGTTCAAAATCTATGGTCACGGTTTCTGTCCCGCTCTTCTCAACCTTTGTAGGAAATGCCTCTTCAGGAAGTTCTCCTGTTGACGAAAGGGTTTCTTTTCCACCCACACTGGTTCCCCATATTCCCTGGTTGATGGAATACTCCATCTTTTTCCAGTTCATGACCACACCTTCCTTTTTGAGGTATTCAATTTCATCTTCCCGTGAAATCTTCAGCTCCCTGATGGGAGTGATGATCCCGATTTCCGGAGCCAGCACCTGAATAACAAGATCAAAACGGACCTGGTCATTACCAGCCGCAGTTGATCCATGGGCAATGAATTTATATCCGTATTTTTTTGCATGGCTCACCAGGGCGATGGCCTGAAAGGTTCTTTCCGAACTCACAGAAAGCGGGTAACTCCTGTTTCTGAGTACATTCCCAAAAATCATATAGCGTACACAACGGTTGTAATAATCCCCTGTTGCATCAAGGACTTCATGGGAAACAATTCCCAACCGACCAGCGTGGGCCTTCACTTCATCCAATTCCTCCTGTGAAAATCCACCCGTATTTACAATGGCCGAGTGAACCTCCATGTGCTTCTCTTTGGCAAGGTAAACAGCACAAAAAGAGGTGTCCAATCCCCCGCTGAGGGCCAGTAGTACTTTTTCCTTTTTCATGATGGGTTTATATCAGCTGTGGTTAATGTTCACCTTAACGGCTTCAGGGTGAGTTTTTCCATTGTTTTTTACCTTTTCTCCGGGATCCATGATCATGGCAGTACAGAGACAGTCATCCCTTTTGGTTCTCACCAGTATGTCATAATAGGGACAGGTTTCACACCCTTTCCAGAATTGATCATCATCGGTCAATTCCGAAAATGTAACCGGTCTGTAACCAAGTCCGCTGTTGATCTTCATCACGGCCAGACTGGTGGTCAGACCAAACAGTTTGGCCCCCGGAAATAACTTCGCGGAGAGTTCAAGCGCCCTTTTCTTGATCTCCCCGGCCAGGCCCATCCCCCTGAAAGCGGAAGATACGATGAGACCGCTGTTGGCAACATACTTGTTGTGTCCCCACGATTCGATGTAGCAGAATCCTGCCCATTTTCCCTGGTCGCTGTATGCGATCACTGACTTTCCCTCCAGGATTTTCTCAGTGAGGTAGGCGCTGCTGCGTATTGCAATCCCGGTTCCTTTATGCTGTGAAGCCATAATCAGTGCCTGTTCGATCTCCGGGACATATGAAAGATGCTCCTTTGTAGCGATGGTAATTTGTATGTCGTAAGTCATGTAATTCTATAATATATTCTGTTGTTAATATGATCCTGTGGCCTGCTCCCGGACCAGCCCCGGCATCCGGATTTTAAGCAATTTTATCAAATCGTTCCTGGTCACTCCATCCCTTGGTATCAACAGGATGGTATCGTCACCGGCTATGGTTCCTGCAATTTCGTAAGCATTCAAATGATCAATGTTATAGGCGATGCTGCCTGCATGGCCCGGTAATGTTTTCAGAATGGCCATGCCCTGGGCAAAATCCATGGAAACCAGAATCCCGAAGCTTTGTGCTGACATCTCTGTTTCTTCAACAGCCTGTTCCTTGTCGGGAAGCAGATATACATACCCTACCCTGTCATCAGGCATCTTTGCAACCTTCAGGTATTTCAGATCCCGGGACAAGGTTGCCTGGGTCATGTCAAAACCCTGTTTAACCAACAATTTTAATAACTCCTCCTGGCTGGATATATTCCGTCTTCCGATCAACCGCCTGATCTCTATCAAACGCTCATTCCTGTTTTTCACTATGTATATTTATTCATTTGGGATGCAAATTTATACATTAATTCCATATCTGCACAATTATCCCGGCTTTTTTTCCTATTTTTACAACCCGGAAATATGGACTCCGGAACCTCCCGAACGGGTCTCCCTGATCCAATTACCACAGTCACAATACACCATGATGATGAAGGACAAGATCGAGAAAGTAGTGATCCTCGGATCAGGAGCCCTGAAAATCGGCGAAGCCGGTGAATTTGATTATTCCGGATCCCAGGCACTTAAAGCACTCAGAGAGGAAGGCATATCCACAGTATTGATCAATCCTAACATTGCAACTGTGCAAACTTCCGAAGAGGTTGCTGATAAAATTTACTTTCTCCCGATTACGCCCTACTTTGTGGAAAGGGTCATCGAAAAAGAGAAACCTGACGGCATTCTTCTTGCATTCGGGGGACAAACTGCCCTCAATTGCGGAGTTGCACTCTACCTGACGGGCGTATTGGAGAAATACAATGTGGAGGTCCTTGGTACACCTGTCAGGGCCATTATGGATACAGAGGACCGGGAACTGTTCGTGGGCAAGCTGAATGAGATCAGGGTCAGAACTCCCCGAAGCATTGCAGTCACATCCGTGGAAGATGCCCACAAAGCGTCAAAAGAGCTGGGCTTCCCCATTATTCTCAGGGCAGCCTATACCCTGGGTGGACAAGGCAGCGGATTCTGTTACAATGATGATGACCTGGATAAACTGGCGAACAAGGCATTCTCTTACTCCTCACAGATCCTGGTGGAAGAGTCCCTGAAGGGATGGAAGGAAGTGGAATACGAAGTGGTCCGTGACCGTTTTGATAATTGCATTACGGTCTGTAACATGGAAAATTTTGATCCGCTGGGAATCCATACCGGGGAAAGTATCGTTGTGGCACCATCCCAAACCCTTTCCAACAGTGAATATCACAAACTGAGGAAACTATCCATTGATATCATCAGGCACATCGGGATTGTGGGTGAGTGCAATGTACAATATGCGCTGGATCCTGAATCGGAGGATTACAGGGTGATCGAGGTGAATGCACGACTTTCACGTTCATCGGCCCTTGCCAGTAAAGCAACAGGTTATCCCCTGGCTTTTGTGGCAGCAAAACTGGCCCTTGGGTTTGGATTACACCAGCTTAGAAATTCAATTACCAAAACCACCTCGGCCTTTTTCGAACCAGCCCTGGATTATATTGTTTGCAAGATTCCCCGATGGGACCTCAACAAATTCCATGGTGTTTCCAAACTCATCGATTCAAGCATGAAATCGGTTGGGGAAGTGATGGCCATAGGCCGGACTTTCGAAGAGGCGATCCAGAAGGGAATCCGTATGATCGGCCAGGGAATGCATGGATTTGTGGGAAATCATGACATGGATATCGGAGATATTGATCAAGGGCTTTCCGAACCTACAGATATGAGAATCCTGGTCCTTGAAAAAGCATTTGATGAAGGCTATACCGTTGACCGCATCCATGAACTCACACGGATCGACAAATGGTTCCTGGTCAAACTGAAGAGAATTTTTGACCTGAAAAACAAACTTGAAAAGGTTCATTCCCTGGAAGCGCTGGATGATGAAATGCTGCTACAATCCAAAAAAGCCGGATTCAGCGATTTTCAGATCGCCCGCCTGGTGATGAAAGGAGATGTTTCCAAAAACCTTCTGGCAGTTAGGGAACACCGTAAAAAAAGGAACATCCTGCCCAGTGTGAAACAGATCGATACCCTGGCCGCAGAATACCCCGCACAGACCAATTATCTCTACCTGACCTACAGTGGAAGTGAACATGACATTGAATTCAGCCAGGATCAGCGGTCTGTAATTGTTCTGGGCTCAGGTGCCTACCGCATCGGTTCCAGTGTGGAGTTCGACTGGTGCAGTGTCAATGCCCTGAAAACCGTGAATGATGAGGGTTACCGGTCCATCATGATCAACTACAATCCGGAAACCGTATCCACTGATTATGACATGTGTGACCGGCTCTATTTCGACGAACTTTCCTTCGAACGTGTCATGGATATTTATGACCTGGAGAAACCCCGGGGAGTCATTGTATCGGTTGGAGGTCAGATTCCCAATAACCTGGCCATGAGGCTCCATGAACAGGACGTTCATGTTCTGGGCACATCCCCCGAATCGATTGACAATGCGGAGAACCGTCACAAGTTTTCCATGATGCTCGATAAGCTGGGCATCGACCAACCCCGTTGGAAAGAGCTCACCAGCATCGATGAGATCTTTGGCTTCGTGGGGGAGGTTGGATTCCCGCTGTTGGTAAGGCCCTCCTATGTGCTTTCCGGTGCTGCCATGAACGTGGTGTCAAACGCGGAAGAACTGGAAGGATTCCTGACCCTGGCAGCCAGGGTGTCCAAACAATACCCGGTGGTGGTATCGGAATTCATTGAACAGGCCAAAGAGATAGAGATCGATGCCGTGGCCAGGGATGGAGAACTGTTCTCTTATGCCATCTCTGAACACGTGGAATTTGCCGGCGTGCACTCCGGAGATGCCACCATGGTATTCCCTCCCCAAAAGATCTATTTTGAGACGGTACGAAGGATCAAGAAGATCGCCGGTCAGCTGGCTAAAGAGCTGGAAATTTCAGGTCCGTTTAACATGCAGTTCCTGGCCAAGGATAATGATATCAAGGTCATCGAATGCAACCTGCGGGCTTCCCGAAGCATGCCGTTCGTATCGAAGGTTCTCAAATCAAACTTTATTGATCAGGCCACGAAAATAATGCTCAAAGTCCCTGTGGAAAAACCCGGTAAATCAATTTTTGACCTGGACTACATCGGGTGCAAAGCTCCCCAGTTTTCATTTTCCCGTCTGAAAAAGGCTGACCCTGTTCTGGGTGTGGATATGTCCTCCACCGGAGAGGTAGGCTGCATCGGTGACAACTATTATGAAGCCATCCTGAAAGCCATGTTATCGGTTGGCTATACCATCCCGAAAAAGAACATCCTGCTTTCAACCGGTGGAATGCGTTCCAAAGTAGAGCTGGTGAATTCATGTAAAATGCTCGTGGACAAAGGTTACCAGTTGTATGGAACACACGGGACACATGAATTCCTGAGACTGAATGGGATCGAATCCATTGAACTGGCATGGCCCGATGAAGATACCAAACCCAACGTGATCGACTACCTGCATTCCAAAAAGATCGACCTGGTGGTAAACATCCCCAAAGACCTCTCATCACATGAATTGTCCAACGATTACAGCATCAGGCGCGGAGCCGTGGATTTCAATATTCCGCTGATCACCAATGCCAGGCTTGCATCAGCATTTATTTATGCCATATGCAAGATGGAATTGAAGGACATCTCCATCAAGAGTTGGGATGAGTATTAGCCCTTGGGAAGGGCAACGCTCTGTCAGGCTGCACAGGAATCCATCACATTTCTGATTTATTTTGTAGATTTATGTTGCAACCAGACCGTGTAGCAGCAGGTCTTTAGGGTAAACTGCCAAATCCTCTTACGGACCAATTTTATGTTTGGTCCATGGTATTTTCTGCATAGTTTTTCAACTTCTGAAACCGAAACAGATGAAAACTACAATTCAAATTCTCAGGATCACTGCGACCTTTGGCATGTTGGGATTCTTTGCTCTGCACAATCTTCAGGCGCAGCAACAACAACAGGGTTTTAATTATCAGGCCGTGGCCCGGAATCTTTCAGGCGCCCCCATGACTGATCTGGACCTTACTGTAAAAATTGCCATCCATGTGGATTCTGGTGATGGAGAATTGATCTGGGAGGAGGAACATGCAGTCCGGACAAGTTCACTGGGGCTCTTTACCCTGGAAGTGGGTGGTCCTGACGCTTTGAAAGGTGCAGGCAGTGCCTCTTCCTTTGACCAGATCGACTGGTCTGCCCATTCCTATTTTCTCAGTGTCTGGGTGAAGACCGATGGTGAATTCATGAACATGGGCGGGTCACCCATACAGACAGTTCCCCTCGCCCGGTATGCAGCATCAGCCAAAAGTGCCACAACCAGCTTCAGTGTGCAGCCCAGTGCCGAGCCCCAGCCTGGCGAAGCCCTGTTTGAGGTGAAAAGAAAAGACGGGCAGCCTGTCTTTGCCGTCTACGAGGATATGGTATGGGTCTATGTGGATACGTTAAACTCCAAGGGAAGAAAAGGGGGATTTGCCGTGGGGGGCTACAGCCGTACCAAAGGTGTAACCGAACAATATATGCATGTAAATTCCGATAGCGTGAGGATATACATTGATACAGATCCTTCGGCCAAAGGAAGAAAGGGTGGTTTTGCCGTGGGTGGGTACAGCCGTTCCAAGGCAGCCCAAAATGATCTTTTTTTTAACTTATTACCTGGTGAAGATGAAGAGACGACTTCAGATAAATCCCAAATTCTCTTTTACCCCACCAAAGATGCCTTCTTCGCAGGGACCATCCATATAGGTTCCCCGGATAGTATCGGATTTAATTCTACTTCACTGGGATACAAATCAGTGGCCATGGGACAGTACTCCCAGGGGTTCGGTTATAAAAGCATGGCGCTGGGAGATTATTCCACAGCCATTGGCCGTGAAGCAGTTGCCCTGGAGAACTCCTTTGCCCTGGGCAATACTTCCAAAGCGCTGGGCAATGACTCCTATGCATTCGGATCTGGGGCCAGGGCTTCGGGCGATAAAAGTTTCGCTTTCGGTTCCGTGGGAATTGATACACTGGGGATACCTACCGGAGTTTCCACATCGGCTACGGGCGACTATTCCATTGCTTTTGGAATGGGTGCCCAGGCCCTGAACTCAGGTGCAATGAGCCTCGGGGCCAGCAGCACGGCCAATGGATTCCAGTCGGTGGCCATTGGGTCAGGTACCACAGCCGGTGGCAGTTACGCATCCGCCATAGGCTACCGGTCCCAGGCCAACGGTTACAAATCCATCGCCATAGGAGCACACTACAGTTATGTAATATTCTCAAAGCCCACATGGCCTCCTTCAAAACCGCGCACCATTACACGAAACAACAGTGCGGACGGAGACTATTCCATATCCTTTGGCAACGGAAATTACTCCAATGACGGAGGGTTTGCGCTGGGCACTTACAACAACGCTTATGCCCAGGGCGCTGTGTCTCTCGGGGTCTCAAATTCCGCATACCGGAGTTACGCTTTTGCTGCCGGATACAACAACGATGCGGTGGGGTACTATTCCGTGGCCATAGGTGAAAACCTTTACTCCCAGGCCATGAATTCCCTGGCCATCGGAACCTATAATGAGATTCTCGGCGATACTGCCTCGTGGGTGGAAACAGACCCGCTGTTCCAGATAGGGAACGGAACAGGAACCAGCGACAGGAATGATGCATTTCGGATCAACAAGAATGGTAGTTCAATCATGGATATTAAAAACAGCACAAATGGAGTTAAGATAATGACCACAATTGAACCTGATTTTACCGGCACCTATTCATGGGGACTCCTGAATGAAATAGAGAGAGCCAAGGATGGTATTTCATACTACAGCGGAGTTTTCAGAGATGCCGGAACACTTGGGACTTATTACGGATTATTCGCAGATATTCGGGCCGGGGATGGATTTGACGTTGCCGAATACTATTATGATCCCTCAAACGAAACCGGGGCTGGAGATGTAGTGGTGGCTGATCCTGCCAATAATGAGAGCGTGACCAAATCTGCAGAACCTTATCAGACATCCGTTCTGGGCGTAGTTTCAACCAAACCGCACCTGGTCATGGGTATGGATCTGGTGATGGATGAGGAAACCGGCGAACCCATTGAAGGAGTCTCTGTTGCACGCCTGGCCCTTTCAGGTCGTGTCCCTGTGAAGGTCACCGAAGAGAACGGGGCCATTGGGCCGGGCGATCTGCTGACCACTTCCTCAACTCCGGGATATGCCATGAAATGGACCTTGCTGGATGTGAATGAAGCACGGGACTTTGATGAACTGAAACGCATCCTGGCAGAGAACGAGCGCAGGCGAAATGCCATAATAGGGAAAGCCGTGGGTTTTTCCAGCGGTGATGAAGGAACGGTCATGGTACTCATTTCACTTCAGTAGACACATGAAAAAGTGCCTGCAGCAGATCCATTGTAGAACAGGTCATGAAGTTAACATCCCCATAAAAAATGAATTACACCAAGCTTATTTATCGCAGACAGTTTCTTTTAACCAATTCAAAAATCAGCAAGCGGGAAAACTGGCGTAAAACTGAAATATCCTCGTGCGGAGAGACATTTAACCTGGTTTGTCATCCGGATTTAGAGTTTGAACACAGCCAAAACAAGCTTGAGATTGTATTACTCGGATATTTACTTGATCCGTTTCATCCGTCCCTATCCAACAAGAACATTGTTGATGAAATGGCGGATTACGGGAACTGCAGGGATGTATTAAAACGAACAGATTCTTTGAATGGTAAATATGCGCTGCTGATATCTGATGGCAGTAATTTATATATCATTAATGATGCAACAGCCTCAAAGCAGGTTTTCTATTATTTTGGAAATGACGCTGTTTGGATTGCATCCACACCCAACCTGATTTCAGAGTACAAAGAGCTTAACCAAACTGAAAACGATGGGATTCTCGCTTACTTAAACGCATCAGAATACCGGAACAACAACAGTGCATGGTTTGGCTATGAGACTCCTTTAAAAAATCTGTTTATTCTTCCCCCAAATCATCTCATTGATTTTCAAAACAGAAGAATTGAGCGATTTTGGCCTGTTGAACAACCCGGGAAAAGAACACTGAATGAATCAACTGAATATATTGCCGGTATATTTAAAGGAACAATTGAAAGTGCTGCTATACGATATAAACTTCATATTTCTCTCACAGGGGGATGGGATTCTCGCATGATATTATCCTCAAGCAGAAAGGTATATCCGAATGCTGAATATTACACCCTCAAATCCCCCGAGATTTATGAAAAGAATATCTGGGACTTCCTGATCCCCCGAAAGATTGCGGATCAATACAACCTGAAGTATTCAATAATCGAATTTGGGATTGCTGCCCCGGAAAAGGAGTTCATAGATCTTTTTAACAAGAACAGCATCTTTAACCGCAACGTTTTCACAGAAGTATATTATCAATATATAAAGCTTGGTTTTGAAGACAGAATGAACGTAACCGGAGTATTGGGGGATCAACTTTTAAGAGCAGTATACAGATGCAGTGGAGAAACGACAGCTGAGAAAATTGCCAACCAATTTAAAGTATCCAATTACCCTCACATCATTAAATCTATCAATGACTTTCTGGACTCCGTCAGGTCATATTCCGTTACATTCGGAATTCATATAATGGATTGGTTTAACTGGGAGTGTTTTTCTGCAAACTGGGGGGGAATAGCAGCAACGGAGCATGATATAGCGAGAGAGGAGTTAAGAATGGTCAACTGCAGAGAACTGATCTCAACTTTTATGCATATTCCGGAAAAATACCGCTATAAGGATAATCCTGTTGCACACAGGAACATAGTCAAACGGAATTGGCCTGAACTGCTTGATATCAGCATTGAGCCCTCGAATATTCAGCATAGGAAACTAAAAAAGATCCTTAGATTCCTGCATATTGAAAGATTGGTTGAGAACCTCTATCGAAGAATGATGCATTAAACTGAAGCAGGAATTTCTTATGTTCCTTTTTGTGCCTCGGCTCCACCTACAATTTCCAGGATCTCATTGGTGATGGAAGCCTGGCGTGCCTTGTTGAATTGAAGGCTCAGCTCCTTGAGCAGTTCAGTAGCATTGTCGGTTGCCTTGTGCATGGCTGTCATTCTTGCTCCGTGCTCAGAAGCGTTGGAATCCAGAATGGCCTTGTAAAACTGCAGCTTCAAAGACCGCGGGATCAGCTCCTGTACAATGTACACCTTGGTGGGTTCAAAGATATAATCCACATTGGAGACTGAGGCGACAGCATCTTTTGCCAGGTCATCAATTTTAATGGGCAGAAACTGCTCTTCCGTCAGGATCTGGGTACCTGCATTTTTGAATGCGTTATAGATAATGTCCACATGATCATACTCCCCTTCTGTGTATAAACCCATTACCATTTCTGCAAGGGAAGCCACCCTTTCAAATGTAAGGTCATCAAAGAGATTGCTTCCATCAAAAATGACATTGTAGCCCTTTTTGCGGAGGAACTCACTACCCTTCTTCCCGATGGCCAGGAAATCCACCTGCCTGGCCATCATCTGACTGCTGAACCGGGTCAAAGCCCGATGTACTGTTGCCTTGATGACATTGGAGTTAAAGGCTCCGCAAAGACCCCTGTTGGAAGTGATCAGTACCATTAAGACACGTTCCTTCTCCCGCTGTTTGGCATACTGGTTATCCTCATCATCCTTGATGCTGTCTCCCACACTGGCAAGAATTTCCTTCAATTTATCCGCGTAGGGCCGGAACCGGACAATGGCATTCTGGGCCTTTTTCAGTTTGGCAGCAGAAACCATCTTCATGGCACTGGTAATCTGCATGGTGGATGCCACTGAGACCTTTCGTTCACGTATCTCCTTTAAACTCGCCATGGATTACTTCAATTTCTCAATGATTTCTTTGGCAGTTTTCTCCAGTGTTGTGGTGATTTCATCTGTCAGTTTACCCTGCGCAAGTGAGGCCAGTACATTTTTGTGTTTCAATTCAAGGAATTGAAGAAATTCACCTTCAAACTCCTTCACCTTTTCTACGGGTATATCCTTCAGTAACCCCTGGGTCCCGCAATAGATGATGGCGATCTGTTTCTCAACCGACATGGGCGCGTACTGATTCTGTTTCAGGATCTCCACATTTTTTCGACCCTTGTCCAGAACCGCCTTTGTGGCTGCATCCAGGTCTGATCCGAACTTGGAAAATGCCTCAAGTTCGCGGAACTGCGCCTGGTCAAGTTTAAGGGTGCCGGCAATCTTTTTCATGGATTTGATCTGTGCATTTCCTCCCACCCTGGAGACAGAGATCCCCACATTAATGGCAGGCCGTACACCCGCATTAAACAGGTTGGATTCCAGAAAGATTTGCCCATCTGTAATGGAAATCACATTTGTCGGGATATAGGCAGAGACGTCACCCGCCTGCGTCTCGATGATGGGAAGCGCGGTTAATGATCCGCCCCCTTTCACCAGTGGTACAAGCTGTTCGGGAAGGTCGTTCATGCTTCTGGCTACCTCATCCGACTGAATGATCTTCGCAGCGCGTTCAAGCAGCCGTGAATGGAGGTAGAAAACATCTCCCGGATAGGCTTCACGTCCCGGTGGGCGTCTTAGTAGCAGAGAAACCTCACGGTAAGAGACGGCCTGTTTGGAGAGGTCATCGTAGATAATCAGTGCCGACCGGCCCGTATCCCTGAAATACTCCCCGATGGAACAGCCGGCAAACGGAGCATAAAACTGAAGTGCAGCCGGATCCGAAGCAGTGGAGGATACAATGACGGTATAGTCCATGGCACCAGCCTCTTCCAGCGTTTTTTGGATATTGGCCACGGTGGAGCCCTTCTGGCCTATAGCCACATAGATACAGTAAACAGGTTCTCCCTTCTCGTAAAACTCCTTCTGATTGATAATGGTATCAATGGCAATGGCTGTTTTACCCGTCTGGCGGTCCCCGATGATTAATTCTCTCTGGCCGCGCCCTATGGGGATCATGGCATCGATGGGCTTGATCCCGGTTTGAAGCGGCTCACTTACCGGCTGGCGGAAAATGACTCCAGGGGCTTTTCGCTCCAGGGGCAAGTCGATCATTTTTCCCGTGATGGGGCCTTTGCCATCAATGGGTTCTCCCAGTGTATTGATGACCCTTCCAAGCAAGGGCTCTCCTACCATGATGGAGGCAATCTTCTTGGTGCGTTTAACCGAATCACCTTCCCTGATCTTGTCGGATGAACCCAGTAAAACGGCTCCCACATTGTCCTCTTCCAGATTCAGAACGATTCCCATCACTCCGCTGTCAAATTCAATCATTTCATTTGCCTGGACACTGTTCAGTCCATAAATCCGGGCGATACCATCCCCCACCTGCAGAACTGATCCTACTTCTTCAAGTTCAACTTCACTTTTGAAACCATCGATCTGTTTCTTTAATATCTCCGATACTTCGGAAGGTTTAATCTGACCCATTTGTTATTTATTTTCAATTCCGGTTTGAAGTAATTGCTTTTTGAGCTTTCTGAGACTGCCAGCCACACTTGCATCGTACTGCAAATCCTCAATGGTAAGTACAAATCCACCGATCACATCCTTATCCACAGCTGTTGAGAGCTCCACTTCCGAATCGTATGCTTTTGTAATTAAAGCTTTTATACTTTTCAGGGCGGCCTCTTCTACAGGCTGAGCAGTAACCAGAGACGCTATCCGCATTCCCTTTGCCTTGCGATAAAGGTCCCTGAAATTCCTGGCGATGCCCGGAAGATAAGTCTCCCTTTTGTTTTTGATCACCAGATTGATCAAGGCAACGGAGACCTCACTGAGATGGGGACTCAATATGGATCCCACCAAGGCACATTTCTGGCTTGGCTGAAGTGTAGGTACAACCAGCATGTATTGGAAATCTTCCATTTTACAGGTATCTGACAGCACTTCCATGTCCTTGTACACCTGGTCCAGGAGCTGCTTTTCAGAAGCATTCTGAAACAGCGCTTTTGCGTATCTTACAGAAATCTGACTTTCGTTCATTAAACACTTAATTAATTCAGGTCCGCCTCATTGATCAGCTTGCTGACCAATTCCTTCTGCGCTTTGCTGTCTTCAAGTTTTGCCCTGAGGATCTTTTCAGCTATATCCACTGAGATACTGGCCATTTGAATTTTCATATCATTAATGGCTGCAGCTTTTTCTGTCTGAATCGACTCCCGGGCACTTTTTACAAGCTTTCGGGCTTCTTCAGTAGCTTTCTCTTTGGCCTCAGCGATGAGCCTGTCCTTCATCAGCTTCGCCTCTTTCATCAGGGCGTCTCTTTCTGCCCTGGCCTCGGCAAGGATTTTCTCATTGTCGGCTTTCAATCGGGCCATCTCTTCTTTTGCCTTTTCTGCGGCATCCAGAGCTTTGCGAATGCTTTCATTCCGTGCTGAAACAGCAGTGAGAATTGCCGGCCATGCAAATTTACCCAGGACAAAAAGCAGAATCAGAAAGAAAAGGGTTGACCAGAAGATCATGCCTATTCCCGGTGTTACTAAATCCATTGTATGATTTTTTAATTTTTTTCAAAGAAAGGCCTGCAACCAACCGTTACAGGCCAATTCAACAAAGTTGACTAGTTGCTCATCATGGAAACCACAACGGCAAACAATGCAACTCCCTCAATGAGAACTGAAGCAATAAGCATTGCGGTCTGGATCTTTCCTCCTGCCTCGGGCTGACGTGCGATGGCATCCATGGCCTGTCCGCCGATCCTTCCAATCCCCAGTCCTGCTCCGATTACCGCCAGTCCTGCTCCGATTGCTGCTAATGTACCTGTCATAATCAATATATATTAAAGTGAAAATTAATCATGGTGATGCTCCGGCATCGCCAATCCGATGAACAATGCTGATAGTAAAGTGAAGATATATGCCTGCAGGAATGCCACAAGCAATTCAATAAAATCCATAATTAAGACCATAACTAAAGAAGGGACAGAAATGAAAATGGATTTAAATATAAAGATCATGGAGATAAGGCTCAATACAATGATATGGCCTGCTGTTATGTTGGCAAAAAGCCGCACCATCAGTGCAAAAGGTTTGGTAAACATACCGATGACCTCCACAGGGATCGTAATAGGTGCCAGCCAAAAGGGAACTCCAGGGGTATTGAAAATATGCTGCCAGTAACCCCTATTCCCACTAAAGGTTGTGATAATGAATGTAAATACGGCCAACACCATGGTCAGGGCGATGTTCCCGGTCACGTTGGCTCCAAAAGGGAAAAAAGGGATCAGCCCCATGAGGTTGTTCAGCAGGATAAAAAAGAATACGGTCAAAAGGTAGGGCATGTAACGCGCATACTTCTCTTCACCGATGTTGGGAATGGCCACATCCTCCTTAATAAAGACAATTACCGGCTCGATAAAACCAGCCAGGCCTTTGGGTTCGCTGATCCCCATCTTCTTATAAGATTTTGCCAGGCCAAGGAACACCCACAACAGGATGATGAGCGAAAGCATCATCATAAATACATTCTTGGTGATTGAAAAATCCAGCGGTAACCCTGCCTCTACCATCTCTCCCTGATCATCCACTTCAACGATTTTCCCGTTCAGGCTTTTATCGACTATTTCACCCTTCCTGTTCTTTACCTGGATGGTTCCATGCCCCATCTGAAAACCATCATGTGTATGTCCGTGTGCTAAATACTTTGACGAGAACAGGTGAAAACCTGAATGTTTGCTGTAAAGGATCACCGGCAAAGGAACGGCTACATGTTGTCCGTTCTTTCGGGTAAGAATATGCCATTCATGGGAATCGGAAATGTGTTCCAGAATGTATTCAGTGGCATTGAACTCCTCTTCCTGTGCATCGCCGGTCTGCTCTCCTGATAATAACTCAGCATGGTGCCCGTCCTGTGCCAGCAATTGGGGTATCGGGGAAAACAGGCCAATTCCAAAAAACAGGGTGCTTACAGCAGCAAAATATTTCACGCTCACGATCAATGTAATTATTTGTTTTTTAGTAACTTAAGCACGCTTCCCGTCAGAAAAAAAGTGAAGACTAAATATAGTGCAAAAAAAGAAAGTATAAATGGTTTTGTCAGATTTTTTGTAAGCAGCCAGTAAACCAGTATAAAGAGGAGGTACAACAGAAACTTTAGGCCGATCCCGGCAAGCATCCGGACCATTCCGTCACGGTTGTTATGTTTGATCCCATGCACCATCACGAGCCAGGTAATCAGGTTAATCACGGTAAATGAAAGCGTGGTTGCAATGAAATTGCTGATCTCAAATTCAACCCCCAGGTAAGGCAATCCCAGAATTCCTGCGATCAGCAGGATTGAAGTGAGTACCAGCAATTGCCAGAAAAACCTGAGCTGATCAATCATCCTTCTTCCCGATAAATTCCTTTAATACAATGTATATTCCGGCGAAAACACCCAGCAATGTAAGGATGGCCGTATAAACAGGTTTTTCGCTGGCAGCCCTTTCATCCAGTTTGGATCCTGCCCAATAGAAAAGAAGAATGATAATGACCATTTGAAATCCCAAACCCGAATAGCGGGTAAAGGATTTCAATCCGGACGTGCTTTTATTGTCCTTCTTTTGGTTTGATAACCGGTTCGGAGCTGATTTCTTTTTTCCCACCCATATCGCATTTACCGGTAAATGTGGCGCCTGGCTCAATGGCCAGTTTTCCGGTTTTGATCTCACCATACAACTTGGCAACAGAACGAAGTGACAGCAATTCTTCCACAACAACTTTGCCATCAATCACTCCTTCCACTTCACAGTTTTTGCACCTGATTTCACCTGTGATTTTGCCGGACTGTCCTATAAAAACCTTTCCTTTCGTATTCAGGTTGCCCACCAGATTTCCGTCAAAACGGATATTCTCGCTGGAGGAAATGCTACCCTCAATGTTGGTTCCTACACTGATCATATTGATCTTGTTGGTGTTTTCTGCTTCAGCCATTTTTGCCATTTGTTACTGTTTAGTTCGCTAAATTAATCAATATTCTGGTTTCCGTCGTACGCCCATTTGAGATAGAGCGAACCCCAGGTAAAACCGCCGCCGAATGCCGACAGGATCAGGTTATCCCCTTTTTTCAGTTTTGATTCCCATTCCCACAGGCAAAGCGGAATGGTGGCTGCAGTGGTATTGCCATATTTTTCAATATTGATCATCACTTTTTCTTTGGGTATACCCATGCGGCGTGCAACCGCTTCGATAATCCTCATATTGGCCTGGTGAGGAACGAGCCAGGTGAGATCATCAGGGGAGAGATTATTTTTTTTCATGATCTCCACCGATACATCGGCCATCTTGGAAACAGCAATTTTAAACACAGCCTGCCCCTCCTGGAATACAAAGTGCTCATGGTTTTCTATGGTCTCGTGTGAAGGGGGCCGCAATGATCCACCCGCCTTCATCAGCAAATGATTCACTCCTCCGCCATCCACCTGGAGAATTGAATCTCGAACTCCAAATCCCTCATCCACCGGTTCCAGCAACACTGCTCCGGCACCATCACCGAAGAGCGGACAGGTGGTCCGGTCGGTATAATCCGTAATGGAAGACATCATGTCCGCTCCCACAAGGATCACTTTCTTATAGGTACCCGATTGAACAAAGGAGGCCGCCGTCTGAAGTCCGAATACAAAACCGGAACATGCGGCCGACAAATCAAAACTCCATGCATTGATCATCCCTGTCTTGTCACTGATCAGGTTAGCTGTTGCAGGAAAATGATAATCGGAAGTAATGGTGGCACAGATCACCAATTCAATCTCCTCAGGTTTGGTCCCTGTTTTCTTCAGCAGGCCCTCTACTGCTTTGGTGCCCATGTCAGAGGTGGCCCCTTCCTTCAGGATCCTTCTCTCCCTGATACCAATACGCTGCATGATCCACTCATCGGTGGTTTCAACCATGGTACTGAGTTCATCGTTTGTTAACCTGTATTCCGGTACATAACCATGAATGCCGGTAATTCCAGCCGCAATTTTGCTCATCTGTCCAGTTCTTCTTTAATGCGATTAACCAATCCGGCTTCTACAACTTCTGAAGTATGCCGGATCATGCTCCTGATTGCATCTTCCGAGGAAATCCCATTTCCGATAATGATCGGGCGGTTGACTCCAAGTACAGGGGTTCCCCGTAATTCTCAAAATTAAACAATTCAAAATATCTGTTACCAACTTCCTTTTCTTTCACAACCTTGTAAAACGCTTCAGACTCTTTCATGAGCTGGTAAGTACTCCTCCAACCCAATGTTGAGCAAAGCTACACCTGCCTCTTCGATTCCATAAACCAATTTGGAGTAAATGGTACCAATGAGGCCATATTGGTATAAAACATCGGGCCGTGCATCAGGATTTAAATCCAAATCCAGCAACACGGACATGTTTCCTTCAAGATTGGGTATGGGTGCTGCGATGGCTGGACGAATAATCCCAGGTAAAACGTTGATGATTCGCAGCGTTCCGACAAGTATGGCACCATGAATTGTGGAGCCGGGAGCAAAATCAGCTCCCATCATGTCAATTCCAATCCGCATCAGTGGCTTGTTGACATCCCCCGTGGGGATGGCGCTTAACCTAACTCAGCTTCGGAATCGATAACAAGCTTACCTTTATAATAAAGGTTTCCATCTACATAATATGCACGATGGCGCTCATGAACTGTCCCTGTAGTTGAACAGGTTGAAAGCGTCGGGACTTCGGCCTTGTGATGGGTCCTTCTTTTGTCCCTTCTTGTCTTAGACGTCTTTCTTTTCGGATGTGCCATATCTACTGTTTATTTTCTATAAATCCTTTAATGCATCCCAGCGGGGATCTCTTTTTTCTTCTTCTTCACGGATTCCCCTGTGATCATTCAGCCTGCGGATCATCTCCGGGTTACAGGTTGAAACATCCTTCTCATCAACGGGGTGGATCCGTTTGTAAGGCAATGCAAGTATTACGAACTCGTACATAAGCTGCCTCACGTCAATCTCATGATCTTCCCTGTGGATCATGATCACGTCATCTTCAATTTCACCCGGAGTGTCACCCAATTTCACAAAGATGGTCTGTTTTGTGTCCACTTCAGCCATAAAAGGGTCAAGGCAACGGTCACACACTACTTCCACTACTCCTTTGAGTATGAAGTGCAGTGAAATCAATCCATGTTTCTTCTCCAGGATCACATCCGCTTTCACTTGTCCGGTTTCCACCTCGGCTTGCTCCAATGAAGCAAAGAACTTTCGATCAAGCATAAACGAAAAACCGTGATCTCCATCCGCTAACCCGGAAATCCGCACAGCATATAAACCCCTCTTGCTCACGATTCTTCAATTTGGGTGTGCAAAAGTATAAATTAATATTGTATAAAAAAAATTGTCAGGGAATCACCTGCTGAATGGTTTCAATCAGTGAATCAATAAAAAAATCATCTTTGGTCAGATACCTGTTGGCCCCGTTTTCCAGGAATTCGGAAAGCAAAGCATCGTCACCCTGACCGGTGAGAATCACCACGGGAATGTTCTGGTCAATTTTCCGGATCTCCCTGAGTGTTTCAAGCCCGCTTAAACGCTTTTCACCGGGTCCGGATAAAATATGGTCAAGGACAATCAACCTCGGTTCCTGGTCCAGATTTTCAAGGCATTCTTCCCCGGTCAAAAAAGTGATTACCTGGTAATCTTGCCGGCTTTGGAATGTGTATTCCAGCAGGTTAAGAATCATCTTATCATCATCCACAAAAAAAAAATCTTTCTGTTCATAGATGCTTCAGATCACTGTTTCAGCGGTTCCTGTAAAAGTAGCAATTATATTTTTACAACAAAATGTTTCTCAAGTGTCCGGTTTCGCATTACATATTGTCCGGAACCGGACAAAATGGTTCTGTCCAAATTATGTTATGTCATTGTTTTATTGATAATTAACTATTTTGGCATCAAGATTGAATTTACGAGCCAGTTCTCACTGAAAACCCTTGGCTCCGATGTCATTACTCAAAAACTATTTTCTTGCTCTAATCCGAAATGCGGTGAGAGATAAATTCTTTTCCCTTCTCAATCTGCTCGGACTGGCTGTGGGTATCACAGCTGCCATTTTGATCTTCATTTATATTCAGGATCAGCTTACCTATGACAGGTATAATGAGCATTTTGAACGCATATACCGGCTCGAGGCGGATTTTACCATTAGCGACGAACAAACCCTGTCGGCCATCACCCAAATTCCACTGGGTCCTACCCTGAAAGATGAATATCCGGAAATTGAGGTACAGGCCAGAATCCTTCCCAACAGAGATCAATATTTTGAAAAAGGGGAGGATACTTTCAAGGAGGACAGCATCATGTGGGCCGATTCTACCCTGTTCAAAGTCTTTTCTATCCCGTTTATCGGGGGGGATCCGGAAACGGCACTGACCGAACCGTACACCATGGTGGTTAGTAAGTCTCTGGCTCACAAATATTTTGGAACGACTGATGTGCTGGGAGAGAGCATGAAAGCCCTGGATGGTTCCAATTATACCATCGTTGGAGTTATTGAGGACCTTCCCGAAAATGTTCACCTGCGGTACAACGGTTTGCTCTCGGCAGCAACCATTGAAGAGCAGGTAGGAACGGAAAGGTTTAACGACAGAAGCGCCGGCTCATTCTGGAATGTGAATACGTATACGTACATCCTCATGGCAGAAAATACCACGCCGGAAATGATCCTGTCCAAATTTCCCGATTTCTATGACAAGTACATGAAGGAATTGGGAGACCAGATCAATGCATCGTTCAAGTTGAGAATCACTCCCTTGTCGGATGTGCATTTCCAGAAAGATGAACTTACCTGGGACCTGCCCAAGGGAAACATGAATTATGTCCTTATCATGGCCATCATCGGGGTGTTGCTGATTGTCATTGCCAGCATCAACTATACCAATCTGACCACAGCCCGGGCAACCAACCGTGGAAAAGAGATCGGAATCAGAAAAGTAGGCGGTGCCAGCAAGGGTATCCTCCGGTCGCAGTTTTTGGGGGAATCCATTGTGGTAGCTATCGTTGCTGGAATTGCGTCCGCCTTTCTGACGCTGCTGGCGCTTCCGTTATATAACAATCTCACCGGGATGGCCTCCGACTGGCATGTGTTGGTTCAGCCCGCGGTGATTATCTTTATACTGGGAATTTCGGTCCTTACCGGATTTCTGTCGGGGATCTATCCTGCTACTTACCTGGCTTCTTTCAATCCTGTATCCATCCTGAAAGGGAATGGTGTAAGCGAGAAGGACAGGGGATGGTTGAGAAGAGCTTTGGTCATTGTCCAATTCCTGATCTCTTCGGTAATGATCATCGGATCCATTGTGGTTGCCCTCCAAATGAATTATATCCGGACAAAAGACCTTGGATTTGACAAGGATCAAATCCTGATGCTGACACTCAATGACACCGCCGTTATTAACAATGCCAGGGCATTCATGGAGGAGATCGAAAGACATCCTGCAGTAGAGGGAACATCCATCTGCACCACGGCACCCGGCCGGTTCTATGGCAAACAGGTGATGACCGCTGAACAGAACAACGGAGAAATGATCGAGAAAGCATTCAACCAGTGTTTTGTGGATTTTGATTACTTGGATGTGATGGGCCTTAACCTGGTAAAAGGCCGGTTTTATGACCGGGAATTCGGTTCGGACCTGACCAATGCTTTTGTGGTGAACCAGGCGCTGGTGGATGAGATGCAGTGGGGTGATTCTGCCATTGGAAAACAATTTATCAGGGGAGTAAATATTCAGGATGCCAACAATCCCGTTGGAGAGATCATCGGGGTAGTGAAAAATTTCAATTACGGCTCCCTTCACAATCCCATTGAACCCCTGGTCATGCCATGTGTTGAAAATGCCCGGTTCATGCGCATTTTATCCATCAGGGTTTCCGGAGGAGACATGCAGGAAGTTCTTGAATGGGTGAAGAAAAAAAGGGCTGCATTCAATCCGGCCTACCCCATTCAGTACAGCTATCTCAATGATGAATTGAATTCCCTGTACGGGGAAGAGAAGGTAATTTTTGCCCTGGTTATTTCTTTTACAGTCCTGATCATTTTCATTGCTGCACTGGGACTGCTGGGACTCTCTTCATTCATGACCGTGAAACGGACCCGCGAAACCGGGATCCGAAGGGTCATGGGTGCATCGCAAAACCAGATACTGACCCTTTTCCTGGTACAATTCTCAAAATGGGTGATCATATCAAATGTCATTGCATGGCCACTTTCATTTCTTGCCATGAAAAACTGGCTGCACAACTTCACGTACAGAATTGAGTTTCCCTTCTGGACCTTTATCATATCTTTGCTGTTATCATTAATCATTGCCGTGATCACTGTGAGCTGGCAATCCATTAAAGCCTCCAGGATGAACCCGGCAGCCTCCATCAGGGCAGAATGACAACAGGGAAAATATTGGGAAACATAGTTGTGATCAATGGACAAGCGGTGGACGCGTCAGGCTATCAACCCGACCTGTCCGCCGATGTGTATTACGAGGTGGCCAGGCTGATCGACCGCAAAATCCTGTTCCTGGATGACCACCTGCTGCGGTTCAAAAAATCCCTTTCCGCTTCGGGACTCCACTACCCCGGAGATCATATGATCCTTGAGAGCCTCCGGATCCTGCTGCAGCAAAACGACGAAACCTTGGGCAATATAAGGATCTGCCTGCAGAAAAGCCGGGGAAAAGAGCCAAACCTGCTGTGCTATTTTGTTCCCTGTTACTATCCCGAACCATCCATGTACCTGAGCGGTGTGCAACTGGTTATCTACCCCCATGAACGCAGCAACCCCGGGATCAAGAAGTGGGACAACAGGTTCAGGGAATCTGTAGCCGGTCACATCCGGGACCATGGGGTGTATGAGGTCCTCCTTGTGAACGCACGTGGAGAGATTACAGAAGGAAGCAGGTCCAATGTTTTTTTTATTGATCCAATGGATCGTCTGGTTTCGCCTCCGGAAAAGGATATTCTTCCCGGAATTTCAAGGAAGTATGTGCTTCAGATTTGTGCTGATGAGCATATCGAAGTCATCGAAAGGCCGGTTTTCCGGACCGAATTGGGAGACCTGGTTGGTTGTTTTATCTCCGGGACTTCGCCCAAAGTACTCCCGGTATGGCAGCTGGAGGGAACCCGGTTCAGGGTTGATCATCCTGTTCTAAGGAAGATCATGGAAGGTTTCGATGCCTTGCTTCAGGATAACCTGAAAACAATTCTATAATTTGCATGTTATAGCAACACAGTTTCATAAATATTGTTCTGAAATGAAAAAGACCCTTCTCCTTGTAATCCTTGCAATCTCCTTTATTACAACAGAATCCAGGGCCCAGGTCAAAGTGTACAGGTCCGCAGGCGGTGAAGTGATTATTTCCGGGGCCGACATGCAGATCATTCCCAACGGATCAGACCCCGCAACCACAAACCCGGTGGATGTGAACACCAACGCAAGGTTTACACTCTTTTTTCACGAACAACAATTGCTCAATATGGACCTGAATAATAAAATCGGGTTCTACACAGGGGCAGCTATTAGAAATGTGGGTTTGATCCAGGAAGACCTTTACCAGTATATGGGATTCACCGGAATAGACAATACCCCAATAAACAGTACGCATCCCAACTGGAATAAAAACACCAGGATCAAACGCCGCAGCTATTCCCTGGGATTCCCGCTTGCTTTAAAACTTGGACTTCTCGACAAGCACTATTTTCTATATGCAGGGGGTGAATATGAATGGATGTTCCATTACAAGCAAAAGCAGTTCATCGACGACAACAAAACCAAATACGCTGAATGGACCAGCGACAGGGTGAATTCGTGGATTCCATCCTTCTTTGCCGGCGTTCAGTTTCCCGGCGGGATCAACCTGAAATTCAAGTATTACCTGAAGGATTTTCTGAATACAGACTTCCAGGGATTGGATTTCGGGGAAAATGTGGATTATTCCCAGTTTAAATCCTCCGGAATCTGGTACATTTCCATGGCCTTTGTTTTCGACCAGAAGCAGATCAAGAAAATGCTGGAAGCCCAGCCCATGCAAAAGACTGCTTACAGGCAGGAAAAGTTGGCAAGCGCCTCCTTCAGCATATCCCTTCCCGACTTCAACACTTCGGAGCGCCAGGCTTCAGAGGTAGAATAGTAAGCTTCTGTCATATCCTGCTTCACTTTCTGTTCCTGTTTGGCACTGGTATAACCATAATGGAATCCCTGGTTCTCGATAATGATTTTTTCCAGCGCCTTTAAGGATCCGAAGGTCTTTTCCGTATCCATGGTCCCCCATTCAAAGACCATATACAGATAGGTGGCAGCAGGGTTGATTTCGGGCAGGTAGGCATCTGCAAATCCTCCGTTGATGGTGTAAAAATCATCCCCGTCGCCCCAGTCAATGTGGTGCCCTTCAAAAACAGACTCTGTTTTTTGTTTGATTTCAGGATCATCCACAGGGTTGGGGAAAAGATGAAGAACCCGCCTGGAACCATACCCGGTATGAAGATCGATGGCCAGAATGGTAAGGTAATCTGAAAAATATCCGGGGAGGATCCGGGTGAGCGAATCAATCTGGGGCTCGAATTTCTTTCCTCCAAAGTAAATCCCTTCCGGATATTCATACTGACCCTGAAGGATTGCCTGTCTGAGCACCGACATGGATTCCTTCAACATTTTGCTGATGGCTGTTATGTAAAAAAACCTGCTCCGCATGCTTGCCGTAGATGCCTTTGCATGAGGGTTCAGCATATCATAAAGCGCACCATAGCCGGGATTCCCGGTTTCAAACAGCTCCGGATCAACCCCGCAGCCCCTGTTCATATCCACATTGTTCTCGCTGACCCTTCTTTTGTATTTGAAACCATAGGGGTTCACTCCATGTATTAACAGGACGCCCATTTCAGACAACACACCGGATCCAAGGATTTCTTCCAGGAACATCTGCTGGACGGCGCTCCCCGTATATCCTTCCACGCCATGTACGCCTGAGCTAAGCACCAGGAGTTTATCACTGCTGTCAGCCGGCGGAATATAAAGGAGATCCATATAGAGCTTGTCATCCTCCCCGGAGGGTACCCGGACGGAGATCAGTTTGGCCAGGTCATGTGTGGAAATTGCTTCTTCAGCCCCGGCCAGGAAAGCGCTCCGGCACTGGTCATAGCTCTCCTGGAAATAGACCAGGTTCTCCCCGGCCACCGGAATACCCCTGTCATCGGGTGAAAAAGTAACATAGGCAATATGCACCCCCATCAGGGCAAGAAGGATGATGGCCAGCAGGCTGAGCAGGATATACTTCAGAATCTTCTTCATAAGCGGTTGGATTGTTTTGAGTTATTAAATGTATAAAATAATAATCCTAGCTTTGCATTTTTACTCGATAAAGCATGAACCGGGTCCAACTCATTCAAAAGGTTTTTTCAAATACCCATTTCAATACCTATCTGGAAATCGGGACGCGCAGCGGCAACTCTTTTTTACCCATTAAAAGCAAAACCAAAATCGCCGTTGACCCTGAATTTACCATCCCGTGGGAAAAAAAGGCCAAATGGATGATCAAAAATCCTTCCAACTTCGGCAGCAAGTATTTTGAGGAAACAAGTGATGATTTCTTCCGCCTCAGAAAGGGTTTCCTGAAGAAAACAGGGAAAATCGACGTGGTGCTTATTGACGGGCTTCATACCTACCAGGCTTCACTTAATGATGTTTTAAATGCCCTTGTGTTTTTAAATTCAAATGGGGTCATCGTACTGCATGACTGCCTGCCTCCCCACGAGGCTGCAGCCTTACCCACCAGGAATTATCCGACAAAGGAGGAACAAAACATAGAAGGATGGGATGGACAATGGAACGGAGATGTGTGGAAAACCATTGTATACCTGCGCAGACATTTTTCAGATCTGTTGGAGGTCCTCGTTCTGAATACCGATTACGGGCTGGGAATCGTCAGGATGAAATGCAGGATTGACGAGAAACCAGTCATCGACCAGGCTTCCTTTGATGAAATCGACCGGATGACCTACAGGGAGATGATCCCCAATGCCACAGAAATACTGAATGTGAAGGATGTGGGATACATCACCCCCCTGCTTAAAGAAATAGCTTCACAACCCGATCCCTGCTAGAAACATCATATTCCCGAAAGGGGCCCGCGGAAAATATATTTTTCCTATTTTTGCATTCAACCGGGGTGTTAGCTCAGTTGGTTCAGAGCGCTTGCTTGACAGGCAAGAGGTCACTGGTTCGATTCCAGTACATCCCACAAGGCTGATTATCTGCATCTTAGTGGATTTTCGGCCTTTTTTATGCTGTTTCATCGAATACATTTTCGTATATTTCATATACGCAACGATTTTAAGTATTCAATCATGGCGAAATTCAAGGCTCAATATCTCATAGCTTCAGCTCTTCTATCGCTTATGAATCCGGTTGGCCTAGCTGCCCAGGATTATATACCGATGAATTTTGAAAAGGGCCGATGGTTCGTGGATATAGACGAATATGGAGGCTACTTTGAGAGAACTCAAATGTATTGTAATGGTGATACAGTAATTAATAGCCAGGTTTTTTCGAAACTATTTCAGGATCGGTTTATAATGGAACCATCAATAGGAGTGTACTTTTCTGATACGATAATTGCCGAGTATGTGGGAGCTATTCGAAATGCTGAAGACAAACAGGTAGTATTCCGGAGCGCTTCCGCTGATACTGAAGTTATAATTTACGATTTCAACCTCTCTATTGGAGATACCATCAATGGAGAATACGAAGATTTTATAATCAACCATATTGATTCCGTTGAATATTGTGGAATCTATCACAAGAGGTACATTCAACTTCTGGATGGAGGATTAATTGATGAGACCCTTACAGAGGGAATTGGATTTGCAAATGGATTATTGGGATATTTTTATCAATTTAATAACAGAGGCGAGAATACAAGAGTTCTGATATGCTACACCGAAAGGGGTAATAATGAATGCCCAGTATGCGAGAATCTATTGAGTATTGATTCCCATGATTTTGAAACGCTTGTATATCCGATACCAGCTGAAAACTATATTGCAATAAAATCATCTAAACCAATATCCTGCGTACGGATAATCAGTATCTCTGGCACTGAAGCTTTCTGCGCAGAGTACAGTAACCAGCTCTTTGTTCAGGAGTCAATTGAAGCGTTTCTGCCAGGAGTATATCTGATGGAAATTATGTTTGTTGACAATACCCAAAAAACATCAGTAATCATAAAAAACTAAATCAGTGAAACCCCTGTAACCGGCAGATATGAACATCCAGATTTATCTGACTTGCCGAACGGTATTTACATTCTTAAAATCCTGAATTCAAGAATCAGATGTACAAAAAAAATCATAAAACAATAACAGCACTGTTGGTTTTAATAAGTGTTTCTTTTTCAGGATGCCATGAAGATGACATTCCAATCTCCGCTACCAACCATATCTATTTGCTGGATAGAATGAATTATTCGGTCGTTTCTATAAATGTTGAGACCGCAGAAAAACTAATTTTGGGAGAAATACATGTCCCGGAACTGATGACACTGGATGACTACGACAATACCAACAGCAATCTGTTTATTGATTTGAAAAATAAAAGGCTTGCGGCAAGTGCCTGGAAAGAGAAAGCCAAGTATTTTCTGTTGTTTGATTATGAGAAAGGTAATCTGATTGATTCGGTTAAGTTATCTTATCCTTTTACAAATCGTTTTTTTTATTCTCCCGACCTGGAGACGATTTACAGCTATCTTACCGGAACACTATTTTCGATGACCCTGAAAGAAAAACAAGTTATCAGAGATGAAATTATTATTGCTGATTCGGTGGGATGTGGTGTTGAGCATCAGGGGATTGATAATTTTAATCATGTCTTTTACAATTATGGATGTAATCAAACGACAATGATATATCTTGAAACAAAATCAACGGATATTATTGATCACTATCATTTTGACCCAAACAAAATAAGTGAATGGATACTACTTTATTCGGTCGGACTTTCAAAAGACCGCAGCTACCTGCTGGGCTTTGGAAATTATCCAAGACATTTCCCGGATGATCCCGGTTACATCGGGGCTTTTGACAGTGTCAGAAATGAACTTTACATGGTAAGGAAAAATCTGATGGATGGCTCTTTTACAGAGAATCGAATCGATTTGAACTTCGGACTGAATAATGGAACCTTTAATTCGGAAACGGAACAATATATTCTGAAACACAATGAGGAAGTAATCATTTTTAACGCTGATTTAAAGCCGTATAAAACAATTGGCACGGAGAATATGTCCATTATTAAACAATAATCCTGAATGAAATTAGAAGACCTTGGATATAATGACAGGCTTGAGAAATTCAGGATAGATAATCATCTCAATCACCTGGAGATAGGAAGGGTTATTGCAGAACATAAAGAGCGGTATATCGTCCGGACATCAGAAAGTGAATTCGATGCCGAAATAACCGGAAATATTCGTTTTACTGCACAAAGTCGCGAAGATTTTCCAGCCGTGGGTGACTGGGTTGCCATTCAAATGTATGAATCTGATTTTGCCATCATTCACAAAATACTTCCCAGGTCCTCCGTACTTAGAAGAAAGGCCGTCGGGCAATTTGGAGAAATTCAGATCATAGCGACAAACATTGATTGTGCTTTTCTGGTCCAGGCTGTAGACAGGGATTTTAATATAAACAGACTTCAGAGATATCTGACAATTTGTAATGCATCAAAGGTTCGTCCTGTCATCATACTCAGCAAGATTGATTTGATAGATGAGGACCAGCTGTCAGAGATTCTGAAGCGTATAAAAATCCGGATAAATCATGTTCCGGTTATTCCTGTAAGTAATCAATCCCTGGAGGGATATGACACAATAACAAGCAGTATTGAGAAAGGGAAAACCTATTGTATGCTTGGTTCGTCTGGTGTTGGAAAATCCACATTGATCAATAATCTTTCCGGTAAAACCATCATGCGAACCGACGCGATAAGCCAGAGTACACATAAGGGCAGGCACATTACAAGTCACAGGGAATTAATTGTTCTGGAAAAGGGCGGAATATTGATTGACAACCCCGGGATGAAAGAAGTCGGCATCACCGATTCAACCGGTGGATCAGAAATCACATTCGACATGATTGCCCGCCTTTCTGAAAATTGCAAATTCAAAGATTGCAGCCACACCAACGAAACAGGTTGTTCAGTCCTCGAAGCGGTGGATAAAGGAGAATTAGACCCGGCTTCCTACGATAATTACCAGAAAATTCGAAAAGAGAAAGCGCATTTTGAATCCACGGTTGCAGAAAAACGGAAAAAAGACAAAGAGTTTGGTAAATTTATAAAAAACTTTAAAAAGGATATAAAGAAAAACAATGGGAAAAGAAGCAATTAATGTCTCATCCGTTGATGTAGACAAATTATTGAAAATGCTGAATGCAGCCTTATCTGAAGAATGGCTTGCATATTACCAGTACTGGATTGGCGCCAGATTGATGGAAGGACCCATGCGAAGTGAGGTAGAGCCCGAACTTCTGTTACATGCCAATGAAGAATTGGGTCATGCCGAACTGGTGGTAGCCAGGATTATTCAACTGGGAGGAACACCGGTAATCAATCCGACAGAATGGACAAAACTTGCACGTTGTTCTTACGATGAACCATCCGACCCTTATATCGAAGTGATTCTGGAGCAAAACCTCAAAGGAGAGCGATGTGCCATCAAACGCTATCAGGAAATTGCCGATTTTACCGCGGGTAAGGACCATTCAACACATCAAATGGCGATTCAGATTCTTAGCGATGAATTGGAACATGAAGATGATATTGAATCATGGATAACCGACATAACCCGGATGAAAGAAGAATTTAAAAAAATGAGGCTGTAAATAACTTCAATAGTCTATAAAGTCAATGAAACCAAGAATTCCGGAAGGAGGAGCCATAGAAGACACCTCTGAAATGTCCATGGAACAGTACAGCGAAACCATGAAAAAACAACTTGGCAGAGAATACATTCGTTTCGCTGAGAATGTATTAAAAAAAGTTGCTCCTGCCCGGGATTCAAGGGTATTGGAAATTGGACCCGGGCCCGGATGGGCAGGTATCTATCTTCTGCTTAAACGTGCCGATTTGCAATTGGATGGACTGGAAGCCTCACCCGACATGATTCGGGTTGCTCAAGCCAATAGAGATAATGATGGTTTGTCTGACAGGATCAAATATTTAGAAGGTACTGGAGAAGAGATGAAAGGTCTCCGGGATCATCATTATGATCTGGTTATATCCCGGGACTCCCTGCATCACTGGATAGACCCTGAGAAAGTGTTTCTGCAAATAAAGCGGGTACTAAAAGAAAACGGGAAAATTTATATTCATGACCATCGACGAGATATTAACTTCTTTGGCAGGCTGACCGTTCATGTTATTGGAATACTTGTAGCAGGCAAAATGTTAAAGTATTGGAAATCTTCAATCGCAGCGGCCTATACCAAAGAAGAAATTGAAAAAATACTCCGGAAAATTGACTGCAACAATTGGAAAGTAGAAACTGAATTAATGGATTTGACGATACTCAAAACCTGATCTCACGTTTTTATTCCCCGGTAAATTTGCTGATTGGAATCCCGTTCTGCAGTTCAACCGCATGGTACATGCTTGCAAAAGCCGCGGAGATCCACATGATGGAGACAAAGACACCTACAAAAAGAAGAAGCAATCCCCCGATGACTACCCAGATGGCCAGGAAACCCATGAAAAAAATCTGCCACCCGTAACCGCGCGTCATGTCCCAGCTGACCCTGAGTGCCTCCATGGCATCCATCTCTTTGTCTACTACCAGGTAAGGAACAAATGCCAGTCGGCATGCAAAAATGATCCCGGGAACGATCAGCATCACAATCCCCAAACCAACAATGACTGAAACCACAATATTGGCAACCACCGCATTCCAGTAGTTTTTTTGAAATACCGAAAAAACATCTTTGACTTCAACCCGCTCGCCCCTGACTGCCTTCAGGAAAGCCCAGCTGGCCCCGTACCCGATGGGGCCACCCACGAAGATCCCGTAAAGCAGGCCAAACACAATAAGCGGAGCCATAAACCATTCAAAACTCTCGGCTTTCCACTGAATGGCACCTGAAGGACCTGTCATGATGGCATAGACGATTCCGATCACCAGGAGTTCCACAAAATAGTTCTTCATGACCTTCCAGCCGATGCTGTAGCTTTTCGCTCCGTCGGGTTGAAAATCGTACTGTTCGTTGTTCATTATTGTGTCCATGATATTTTGAATAAAGGTTTCTACAACAAATCTATGTATCCCCGGTTCCGGTTCCTACAGACTTTGGTAGTGTATTTAAATTTCCAACCAAAGTTGAAACGAACCCGGGTGTTCACCAAAGTTGTATTTCGTATCTTGAGCCTGGTATCCCTTTGAAATGGAAGATCACCTGAAGCTTATTCTTGTATTCGTACCGCTGGTTGCTGGTGCCATTGCAATATTTTTTGCGCTCCGGCTCATGCGCATGTACAAACTGGCATTTGTGAGCAGCTACTTTTATTACCTGGTCTTCTTGTACATATTCGGTGTTTACAGCCTTGTGGGGTCAGGAGCACTGGAACATTTTTTCATGCGGATGGAAACGGGCCCGGACATCATTCACTCCACAAGGCTTTTTGCCATTCTGGTTGGGATCCCCCTGCTGATTCTCTCCAAGTATATGCTCCTGAAAAGCATTACCGAACTGTTTTCAAAAAAACTGGGGACTCCCTTTACCCTGGTATATTTCCTTTTGTCGCTTATATCCTTTGGCGTGTACGGCGTTTTCGTCATAAGGCTGACAAAGTTTGATACCGGTGAATACCAGGCGCTCGTCATTGTGCAGCGCTGGGTGTTTACGGGTTTTCTGGTGCTTATCTATGGGATGGTATATCTGCACTCTTTGGTTTTATCCCGAAGACTGGTTTACCATGAACGCTCCTTTTCCCGGACATTTGCATCATGGTATCTTCTCTTTGGGATCATTACCTCAACCACCTTTATACTTTCCGGACTGCATGAGATCATCCCGTTCATCTTCATCTTCTTTTTTCTATCCTGGCACCTGATTCCCATGCTGTTTCTACACCTCTACCTGGAAAAATACCATGGAGAAACGGCAGCGGTCCAGGATAATTTTGAGGAGAAGCTGGTGCTGTTCTCAGATAAGTATGAGATTTCAAAAAGGGAGCAGGAGGTGATTCATCTTATATGCAGGGGATTGTCCAATCAGGAGATCAGCGATGCGCTTTTTATCTCCCTGCAGACTGTCAAGGACCACATCCACCGGATATTCGTGAAAACCGGTGTGAAGAACCGGGTTCAGCTAAGCAACCTGATCCGTACCGGCTCAACTCTAAATAGCCCAGAGGGTTGACTCCCCGTCCAGATCGAAACGAAATTCCATGACGCCCGGCCACATGGGGCTTATCATCTCCGATTCCCATGACTCGAACAACTGCTGAAGCTCCCGGATCTTGCCGGGATATTGGGCGGCCAGATTGTGATGCTCTCCCGGATCTTCCTTCAGGTTGTAGAGGAACCACTGATTATCCCTCTCATTCCAGACCAGTTTCCAGGATCCGGATCGAACTGCCTTGTTGAAATCGGTGCGCCAGAACAGAGGCCTCTCCGCTTGCAGTGAGTCCCGATTTTCCAGCCAGGGTAGAAGGTTGATACCGTCAATGTGCCGGTCCCCGGGAAGTTTCACTCCGGCTATTGCTGCAGAGGTGGTAAAAATATCCATCAAAGATACGGGTTCACTGGTTTCCAATCCCTCCGGAAGATGTCCTTTCCAGGAGAAAATCATGGGTATATGGATCCCCCCTTCGAACTGGGAGAATTTTCCTGCTTTTAATGGGCCGTTGTCGGTGGCTCCCGTATAGCTTGCCCCTCCGTTGTCGCTGGCAAATATAATCAGTGAGTTTTCCGTCAGGCCCAGTTGATCAAGCCTTTCGATGATCATCCCCACCGCATCGTCAAGGGCAGAGATCATCGCATCATAGACCCGTTTGTTGTGATCGGCAACATAAGCAAACCTGTCATAGTATTCACGGGGAACCTGGAAGGGTGTGTGCGGGGCATTGAACGGCACAAAAAGAAAGAACGGGTTTTCCCGGTTTTCATTCATGAATGTGCAGGCGCGTCTGGCTATGGAAAAGGTCAGGTATCCGGAATCCTCAATCTCCTTGTTGTTTTCCCTGATGGCACAGGTTCCTTTTCGTTTCTGCCTCCAGATATGTTTGCTGGCAAAATAGTCGTGCCTGTGTTCAACCATACCGGGGGTACCCGGCGGAACATAGTAGGTGAAGGCTTCGTAAAAGCCGAACTGCTCCTGGAATCCCCTGTTGTTTGGAACAAATTCATCCTGGTATCCCAGGTGCCATTTTCCAAAAATTCCCGTTCTGTATCCCCGGTAGGACAGCAACTCTGAAAGCAGAAGCTCTGACTGTGGTATCCCCTGCTTTTTCATCTCTTCTTTTGATGGTTTTGACATGGGCCTTACCAGCTGCATGGGGTCGGTGTTGATCAGGTGTCCCACAATCCAGTATTCCAGACGGTTTCGGGCATACCGGTTCATGGGCTGCCGTTCGAAGCCAAACCTTTGTTGGTACCTGCCAGTCAGCAAACTTACCCGGGATGGACTGCAAACCGGGCTGGTGGCATAAGCGCTGTTAAATTTTACTCCTTGCTCTGCAAGCCTGTCCAGCGCAGGGCTTGGTACCCCATTCGCATCGTAGGCGGAGATATCATGCATCCCGAGATCATCAACAAGGATCAGTATGATATTGGGTGTTTTTTCTCCCGGCCCTACAGCAGACAGGGAGTCCAGGTATCTGGATTTACCCATGATCATCTCCCTGTCGTCCTCAATGGGAAACGGTCCTCTGTCCACCTGCACATGGCATCCCCTGCCGATCAGTGTGAGCAGGAAAAAACAAGTTGCCGGTAAAATCTGACTGTTCATTTGCTTTTTCGCCGAATACGTAAAGATGTTACAAAAAAACAACTATTTTAGATTTAAACAACCACCATGACCCTTCGGGAAAAGGTGTTTCAGGTCCTTGACAGCCTGGACATCCCATACGAAATCCATGAACATCCTCCGGTTCCCACGGTTGAGGAGGCACTACCCTACTGGAAGCAGATCGATGCCACCCATTGCAAAAACCTCTTCTTCAGAAACCACAAGGGAAACAGGCATTACCTGGTGATTCTCAGGCACGACCGCCAGCTGAATATCAGGGACCTGGAACAAAGGCTGAAGCAGGGCAAGATCTCTTTTGCCTCACCGCAAAGGATGGAGCGCTATCTGGGTTTATCGGGCGGATCTGTTTCAGTATTCGGGCTGATCAACGATCAGGAAAACCATGTGCACCTGTTCCTGGATGCGGTCCTGCAAAATGCAAAGAAAATCAGCTTTCACCCCAATGAAAACACAGCCACTGTGGTAATCTCTGTTGAATCATTCCTCAGGTTCCTGGAATGGAGTGGAAATTCACATGAGTTTATTCAACTCTATGATGCAGACTAACAAAAAAAACAAATGGAAAAAAGAAGCATGAAACAACACGTATCCTTTGTGGGAGCACTTCACATTGGATTTGGAATCCTCGGGCTGATCGGTGCCCTGGCCGTATACATTACCTTCAACTTTGCCCACGGTTTTGTGGAGTCGGAACCCATCGCCGAAGAGATCTTGACTTTTCTGGGCGGAACAGTTTCACTCCTGATCCTTTTCTTTGCATGCCTGGGGATCATCGGCGGCATCGGTCTGTTCTCTTACAAACCATGGGCAAGGATCCTGGTGATGATCGTCTCTGCCATCAACTGCCTGAACATTCCCATCGGAACCGCCAAAGGAGTTTACTCCATCTGGGTACTCATGCAGCCCGAAACCATCGAACTGTTCGAAGGGTCGTAACCGGATGCACCATGAAAAATTAAATCTCTTTTTATTATGCCCAGGAGAAAGCCTACAAATATTTGCTTGCAAAGATTTTAAGCGACGAATGGGTATAATAAAAAAGAGAGTGTACCTCTTGATACACCCTCCTCCCTTGTTTAGAGTACCAATCTTGTTAATACCTGACCCGGGTCGTATAATGGGTATGCAGAAGTTCATGGGATTTATGACCCAGCGGTTCCCCCAGGAATTCCTTGTAAATCGCAATTATTTCAGGATTCTCGTGGGATTTCCGGATTTCCATGGACATGTCCTCAGCATAAATTGCCTCTGTCCTTTTTCTGCGGATTTCTTCGTTGGTTGGGATGGGTTGACCACCACCACCCAGACAGCCGCCCGGACAGGCCATCACTTCAATGAAATGAACCTGAATTTCTCCGTTCTTCACCCCATTCATTAACTCCCTGGCGTTGACCAGTCCGTGAGCCACAGCACATTTGAGTTCCACACCATTGAGGAAACTCCACTCCTTTTTGCAATCTTCAATTTTCACGGAGGCCAACCTGATTCCTTCCATGCCGCGCACAGGTGTGATGTTCAGGTTCTCAAAGGGTACCTCCCTGCCTGTAACGATCTCATAAGCTGTCCGAAGGGCTGCTTCCATGACGCCCCCGGTGGCTCCGAAAATAACGGCAGCACCCGTGGATTCTCCCATGATGCTGTCATATTTATCTTCCTTCAGTTTGTTGAAGTCCACACCGGCCTGTTTGATCATCCTGGCCAGTTCCCTGGTGGTCAGTACATAATCCACATCCTTGAAACCACTGGAACGCATTTCCGGACGGTTGGCCTCGTATTTCTTTGCTGTACAGGGCATGATCGAAACGCTGACCACATTTTTCGGATCCAGTTTCCTAACCTGTGCGTAATAGGTTTTCGCCAGGGCCCCAAACATTTGCTGGGGCGATTTACAGGTGGATACATTGGGGAGGTACTCCGGGAAGGTATGCTCAATGAACTTCACCCATCCCGGGGAACAAGAGGTGGTCATGGGTAAAGCCACATCGGGATCTTTGTCCACCAGCGCCTTTTTCAGCCTGGTCAGCAGCTCGGTTCCCTCCTCCATGATGGTCAGGTCGGCAGAGAAATCGGTATCCAAAACCGAGTCAAATCCAAGACGCTTCAGGGCAGCTACCATTTTGCCGGTGACCCGTTCTCCGGGTTGAAGTCCCAGTTCCTCACCCAGCCCAATGCGGACTGCTGGAGCTGTCTGAACAACCACATGTTTCTCTGGATCAAGAATGGCATCCCACACCTCATCAAGGTAGGTGCGTTCAACCAGTGCACCTGTGGGACAGCGGTTGATACATTGTCCACAATTGGTACAGATTACCTCGGACATGGAGAGGCCTTCGAAGGTGCTGATCTTTTGTTTGTCGCCTTTGTAGGCTACCGTAAGTGCATTTACCCCCTGGAGCTGCTCGCAGGTGCGAACGCACCGCTGACAACGGATGCATTTGCTGTCGTCCTTCTGGATAGAAGGTGAGAACCTGTCAATGGTATAGTTCTTCAGGTCGATCAGGTCCAGTAACAGGTGGTCACCGACACAGAACTCATTGGACAGATTCTGTAATTCACACTTCCCGTTCTTGTAGCATTTGGTGCAATCGGCATTATGCTCTGATAGCAACAATTCAATCACATGCTTCCGTGCAGCGCGCACCTTCAGGGAATTGGTCAGAATCTGCATTCCTTCACTTACAGGAGTGGCACAGGCAGCCAGAAGGGACTTCCCCCCAAGTTGCTCCACCACACATACCCTGCAATTACCCGCCACACAAAGGTCATCGTGGTTGCAGAGAGTGGGTATCCTGAAATTCTGTTGTTTTGCGGCAGCAAGAATGGTGGTTCCCTCGGGAACTTTTACCAACATGCCGTTGATCGATAAGTTAACCATGATATCTGATTTGATCTGTTTTCTACTAGTATATTATCTCTTCTTTGAAATTTTCCACGATGGACCCGAAGGCATTTCCAACCGACTGTCCCAGTCCGCATTTGGAAGCCCTCTTCATGGTTTTTGCCAGTTTCACGAGCTCATCCAGGTACTTGGAATTCTTATCTCCGCGTTTTACCGCTTCAACCCCTTTCAGCAACTGCTGACATCCCACACGGCAGGGTGTACACTGACCACATGATTCTTCGGTGAAGAAATCAAGATAGTTGTGCAATACGTTGTACATGGATCGTGTGGAATTAAACAGTTTCATGGACCCCCCTGTCGGAACACCTTCAAAACCGATGATGGTCTCCTCGAATTTCTTCCGGGGTACGCAGAAACCGGAGGCACCCCCCACCTGGACTGCTTTTGTATCTCCATCGCCGAACTCTTCCACAAATTCGTTTACCGACATTCCCAGTTCCAGTTCATAAATCCCGGCTTTGGGGGTGTCGCCGGACACTGAAAACACTTTGGATCCCCGGGAGTCTTTTGTGCCAAGCTCCTTAAAATGGGCGGCGCCGTATTTGATAATCATAACTGCATGTACCAGAGTCTCCACATTGTTGATGGAAGTTGGTTTTCCAAATAAACCGGCAGTTGTGGGATAGGGCGGCTTGTTTCTGGGTTCACCCCTTTTCCCTTCAATGGATTCAAAAAGCGCACTCTCCTCTCCACAGATGTATGCACCACTTCCCAGGCGGATTTTAATTCTGAAATTGAGGTTAAACTCATCCATCAGGATATTGAATTCTTCCAGCTGTTTATTCAGTTTCGGGATCAGGAATTTGTATTCACCCCTCAGGTAAACATACCCGGTTTTTGCACCCACCGCCCTGGCAGCAATGGCCATCCCGCAGAATACTTTTCCTGGTACCTGATCCAGAATCTCACGGTCCTTGAATGTTCCCGGCTCACCTTCATCCGCATTGCAAACAACATATTTTACCGGTTCTTTCTCCTTGGCAGTGAATCTCCACTTCATTCCGGTTGGAAATCCTGCCCCTCCCCGTCCTTTCAGGTCCGAATCAAGAACTTCCTGGCATATGGCATCAGGATCCATTTTCATGATCTTTTCCATGATCTCCCTGCATTCGGTTTTTTCGAAAATGAGATCGACCCTTTTTACATGCTTTTCCTTCATGTCTGTTCTGTTTTAACTGTGTTTATTTCCTGATATATTCCCGAAGTATCTCCGTCACCTTTTCCGGGGTCAGTTCGGTATATGGTGTATCATTGATCAGCATGGCAGGAGCTTTGTGACACCATCCGATGCAATTCGTTTCCAGTAGACTGAATTTTCTGTTGGAGGATGTCTCTCCCAGTTTGATTTTAAGGGTATCCTCTATGGTTGCCAGGATCTCATTCTTTCCTTTCATGGCGCATGATATGGTTTTACAGACCCTGATGATATATTTTCCCCTAACCTCCGTATCAAGGAAGCTGTAAAATGTGGCTGTACCGAAAACATCAGCTGCTGATATATCCAATTCCCTGGCCACATCAACCATGTCCTGCTTGGACAGAAAACGGTTATGGACCACCAGGTCCTGCAGAATGGGAATCAGGCTCTCACGTGTCCTGCCATGCTTGTTGGCAAGCTCCTTAACTAATTCATTTTCAATAATCATTTCCATGGGTTCGTAAATAATTAATGTATTACGCTGGTTTAGTGCTTGTTATGTGAACTTTGTTATTTGTTTCACAAAAAGAAAGGTTAAAATTAGAATTTTGATGTGAAACTGATAACAACAAAAGTCAGAATTTATCTACTGTCTATAAATAAATATTCGATCTAAATAAAAATAGGACCTCATTCCGTATCTGTGTATTATTTATGGTATGCCATTCTAAATAAAAAAATCAAAAATAAACTAACGATTTAGTTGTGTAACTAAATATTTAGTTTTATATTTGTCAAGTCAAATGGATCAAAATCAGTATTGATGTCAACATTAACCAAAGCAGAAGAACAAGTCATGCAAATCCTCTGGGATGAAAAGGAGGCGTTTGTCAAAGACCTGCTTCAACGCTTCCCTGAACCAAAACCTGCCTACAATACAGTATCAACAATCATCCGTATCCTGGAGAAAAAGGGATTTGTAAGCCATCGCAGTTTTGGCAAGTCACACCGGTACTACCCTGTGGTTACCCGGGAAAAGTACAGAAATGAGCGTTTTACGAACCTCATGCATGACTATTTCAATAACTCCATGCAACAGGTGCTCTCCCACTTTGGAAAAAGCGGATCGATGAATATGAGCGAAGCGGATGAGATCATCCGTCTTATGGAAGATTTGAAAAGAAAAGCCGGGAGCAATGGATAACATGTTCATATACCTGATGGAGCTAAACATCGCCCTGCTCATCCTTTTTGCAGCATACAAACTCTTTTTTGAAAAAGATAAAAACTTTGTGGTCAGAAGAATCTTTTTGCTGGGGATTTTGATTATTCCGGTGATATTGCCACTGATTCCTGCAACAGTGAGGCTTGCAGTAAACAGGTATGCTCCGGTTTCATTCAACCTGGAGGAGATTACCATTTATGCCTTTTCTCCGGAAACACAGTCATCAGGCGCATTCAACTCCGGAAATCTCCTGGTAACCATTTATCTTTCGATTCTTGGATTGGGATTGGTCAGGTTCTCGGTTCAGTTGTGGGGTGTCTGCCGGGCCATCCGTAAATCGGAGCGGACGGAGGTGGATGGGAGGACCATTCTAACAAATACTCCGTATAACGCAAGCTCCTTTTTCGGGTATATTTTTATCGATGCCTCCACCCTTCAGGAAAACACTTTCACCCACATCCTGGACCACGAACAGATCCACAGAAAGGAGTGGCATTCGGTAGACCGGATCCTGGTTGAGCTTTTTGTAATGATCAACTGGTTTAATCCGGTGGCATGGATATACCGGAAAGCAGTCATTGAGAATCTGGAATACCTGGCCGATTCCGCAGTAATCCACCAGGGGGCCAACCCTGCCAAATATCAACTGTCTATCATCAATCAATATATAGGAAGCGCTTCTATTCAAAATCAATTTAACAGTCAAATTAAAAACCGAATCAACATGCTAAACAAAGATTATAAATTGGGAAGCTCATGGAAACTCGCCCTGATCCTCCCGCTCGTTGCGATTGCATTTATCGCTATTTCCTGTTCCGAAAAGAACTCCAGAGAAGATGCTGTTTACAAAGTGATTGAAGAGATGCCTCAACCAAACGATGCCCTTGGACTAACTCTTGCCGATGAAGAGTTATTCTCCGTGGTGGAGGAGATGCCTAGCTTCAATGGAGGTGAACCTATTGAATTCCGTAAATACATTGCGGAAAATATTCGCTACCCTGAAGAAGCCGCTCAGAATGGGGTTACCGGAAGGATTCTAATCAAATTCGTTGTAACAAAGACCGGGAAAATTGTGGTGCCTCAGGAACAATACCTTGCCAACAAGGAGGGCAAGTCCCTGGATGAAGTTGTCGTAGTGGCATACCATCCCCTGAACGAAGAGGACGTAGTCCCAAGTGAAAAATATATCCAATTGCTTAAAGATGAAGTTATAAGAGTAGTTGGAGAAGCTCCTGACTGGAAACCGGGTAAACAAAAAGGAGAAGCTGTAAATGTGATGTTCACTTTCCCCGTAAACTTCGTTTTGCAATAAGCCCATTGATACATGACCACCGGTCCTTTCACCGGTGGTTTTTTCCATGCAAAATAACTTCCTTCGCCCCGTTGTACTTCTCCTCCTGCTGATTCCTTATTCCAATGGACAGGCACAGGAAAACCTCCAGGAGCTTTTCTATACGGGGGGCTATGCAGGTGTCATCCGTGAAACCACCCAATCCATGGCCGCCGGGGACACTTCTTTTATTACCTTCTACATGAAAGCCCAGTCTGAAGCACAGCTGGGTCAGACAGGAAATGCCATTAGCACATTGCAGGGAGCCCTGGAATATCACCCGGACGATATCAGGATCCGCCGGATGCTGGCCTTACAATACAGCCTGGCGGGGGACTATGTGAAAGCAAGGGAGAATTTCCTGGTGCTGGTATGCTCCGACAGCACTGATGTATCATCCTGGCTGAAACTGGCTGAAATTGCCTCATTCAGGCAACGGTACGGTGAAGCAATCCATGCACTGGAACAGGCTCTGGTTTACGATACCCTCAACCTGGAGGGCCTGATGATGATGGGCGAACTCCTGAACAGGAACAACAACAACGGAACGGCAGCATTTTACGAAAAGGCGCTGAGGCTTTATCCGGATAACCAAAAAGCTGCCTCTGCTCTCGGGAACTGGTATATTCAGGCCAAAAGAGCAGATGAAGCCATTCCGGTTTGTGAGCACATGCTGCAATTAGATTCCACCAGCATCAAGTTCAACAAACTGATGGGCTACGCCCAATACAAAGCCGGGAAACCATTTCCGGCCATCCAGCAATTCGGGCGTGCAATTGAACTTGGTGATTCTTCCGAATTTGCCTATAAATTTATGGGAATCTGTCAATACCTGACCGCCAGTTTTCCGGAGGCCATTGAATCACTCCGGATTGCATCCAGGAAGGACAGTATGGATGCCGAGATCTTTTTCTTCCTGGGGGCCAGTTTGGCCACCACCCATGAAAAAAAAGAGGCCATGAACAAACTTGATAAATCCATGAAACTCATGCAGCCCGACCCGGCAGTAGCCTCACGCATCTATTCCGAACAGGGAAATATAAAACGCCTGGAAGAGGAGTATGAACAAGCTTATGCGCTTTATGGCAAAGCTTGGGAAACTGATACTGTCAATATCATGGCACTCTATTTCATGGCTTCCATCCAGGACAACAGTCTTCATCATTCAGAACAGGCATTGGTGGATTACCAGAGGTTTATCGACCAGCTGGATCTGAAGCCTCCCGCCAGGGAAAGTAACAGTCAGATTCCTTCCATCAGGGCCATCGTGGAAGACAGGATCATCTCCTTGAAAGAGGAACTCTTCTTTCTCGACCAGGATTAACTGTCCCATATTAAGAGCAACCGTCCCAGCGGTGCCCCGGCGATCTTGATAAATCCATAATTAATCGTAACATTTGCAGATCTAAACCTGGTTTCCATGAAAATACCCATTGTTCAGCTGATTCAGGGAATGCTTGCACCCGGTCTGATGATTTCAGCATGTGGTCTGCTCTTGCTGGGGATGAACAATAAGTACAGCCTTGTGGTGAACCGCATCAGGTTGCTCAATGAGGAGAAACGCAAGATTTTTCGCCAGGAATCCATCGATGAGGCCGAAAGCAGCAGGCTAAGCAATATTGAGTTACAGATCAGTCACCTGATCGAACGAATCTCCCTGGTCCGTAATGCGGTATTCAGTTATTCTGTGGGGGTTGCCCTGTTTATCGTCAGCTCGGTACTCATCGGGGTTACCATCAACAAGACCACCCCGACATTTGACTGGCTGATTGTGGCCTTTTTTTATGCAGGTATGTTTGCGGTTTTTGTGGGAATTATCTTCGCTGCCATCGAGGTATGGAAGGGATACCGAATTGTAAAGATCGAGATCTCCGAAGTATTCAAGCCGGTGGAGTAAGCTCCTATTGCACCACCAGCTCCTTCACCATTATATTTTTCCCGATTCCGGCTCTAATTAGGTACAGACCTTTTTGCCACTGATCTACAGGCAGGGAGATGTGATGCTCGGCCGGAATCAGGCCCTGCTGAACCGTGGAGTGGATCAGTTGGCCGGATGTGTTGAAGACCTTCAGATTCAAATCCCCGGTTGCATTCAGAATAAACCTCAGCGCAGCCTGGTCCGTTGCCGGATTTGGAAAGAGGATCATGTAATCCAGCGGGTTCTGTTTCGTACCGGGGTCAATCCCTGTCCCCGTATAAACCGATCCTTTCAGCATTCTGCCTTCGGGAAGCTTCTTTCCATCCTGGCCAACCAGGTATGAAGCAACCCAGTCGGGCCGTTCAGGAAAATCTTCATCCCAGAAATAGTCTTCCCATTCCTGGTCTGTCAGCCTGTTAAAATCGGGTTGTACCTGCTGATGAAAGGAGGAGACAGGACCCGCATAGGCCATGTATTGTCCGGGATTGCATGGATTCTCAGCGAGAAAAACACCCATATTGATCCTGCCGTTACCCACGTGAAGAACATTGCCCACATACACCCCGTATTCATCTGTGGGCTGGGTATGGACATCGGCCACAGTGAAATCCATACACAGGCCTTTCTCCTGGTCAAAAAACAGATCCGAATACCATCCCGAAATAGACGGTCCCGATGCCATATAATCATTGATCATGGTTTTCAGGAAGGTGATCTCGTCCTCTGAAAGAGCCTGATGATCCAGTTCTTTGGAAGCAATGATACCGAGCTGCTCCATGATCTCAGAATAACCACCATAGTAATCCAAGATTCTATCCAGGCTCTCCACCTGGATTCCTGAAAAGACCTGGCCGAAAAAGTCGGCCGCTCTGTCAGCAAAATCCCCTAACATCCCGTATAATTCGGGATAGGGTTCCACATAGGTATAGGGATATGAACAACCCGTACCTCCGGTATAGGACTGTTTCCCGTAAAGGATATTGTCATGCCTCAACTGTGCCCAGGATACAAGCTGTGTATTCAGTTTTTCATGATGCCAGGAGGTGGTTTGCATGAAATAGGGTAACCCATCCGATGATACAGGGGGATTCAGGGTCCGGATGGCTCCCAGCCAGGTGTTGTACAACGACTGGTCCCAGAACGCCTCATCATAAGAATCAATCAGGTACTTCAGCCCTGCCATGTTGGAGGCATATTTATAGGTTTCCATTTCTTCTTCAAGGAGGGCAAGGGCATCCTCATTCCCCAGTGCAGCCATGGCATCCAGGGGGTCGGGAAGAGGCCTCCAGACCTTCTCTCCTTCGAAACTGATCCTGTCGTATACCACCTCGCTGAACACATAGGAGTCCACCAGGAACTTCTGACCCAGCAGTTTATATGAAACGGGCAACTGGCCCGGATCTGTGGAATCAGGATCCACCAGAAAAAAATTCGACATTATTTTTTGCCCGTAATCGTCCGAAGCGTTCAGTTCCTCCATAAATGAATCGAAGGTCTCCGATTCAAACAGGTCCGCAACGGAAGCCAGTTCTCTGTTGCTTAAATCCTTCAATTCTGAAGGGGTCATGTTGTCATCGGGGCCTACCATAAAAGAAATGATCTCTTCATGTTTGGTCAGGTTCCACAGCTTTCCACAACCATAAAGTACTTCATTCAGCACAAGAGCCCCCATCTGCATTCTTCTGATTTCCTCATCGCTCCAGTCTGGTTCCCACGGATTCTCCGGTGGAGCTGTCATCAAAAAATCGATCCGCCCCAACCACATCATTGCCCTGAAATAATTCTCCAGCGTAATGACGCCGTCTCGCGTATAAATCTCCTTGTTGTAATGGCCCCTGGGAGTAAATTGACTGAAATCAAGGTGACGAATCTTGCTTTCCGTAAAAAGCTTCATGTCCTTCTCCTCTTCTGCTTCAACGGCTTCCATTACTTCATCGAATTTCAAGCGATTGTCGAACTGCGGAGGATATTCTTCTCCCATGGCCAGTGAAAGGGCCACAGAGAGGTACAGATCTACATCTTTCAGTGTTTCTGTAAATCTGCCATCACCCATATAGATGGTCGCCACGGTGGGGAAATAACCATACATGGCATTCAGCATCTCCTGCAGGTTGGGTTCAAGAAACTGCCATTCGATGGTTTGTAATATGGCATCATAGGAGTTATGGAGCGTTGAAAGCACGAAATCGGAACTCAGGAAAAGGGGAATGTCCTGGCTGTATAAACCGATAAAGGCAGAGGACCATTCCATGGAAGAAAGCCTCTCCGACACCATGAAAAAATTCTCGCTCAACATCTCCTGCTCCTCCGGAGTGAAATCGAAGTGCCTGTCCAGTGTATCATACCAGGGTATAGCTGAAAGATCGGCCGGATAGAGCCGGGAAGAATAGTATGTGGTCAGTGGTGGGTGATCACCAATGATTCCGGTAGCGGTGTAATCTTTATGGGTTTCCCTGAACTGCATATAGGCCTCGGGGGAGAAGTTGCTCTGGGCTGTGGCCATGATGGAAGCCGCCAGCAGACCAATTGCATATACGATTGGGGATGCATTTTTCATGACGCTGAATTTAAGTTACAAGATACTGAACAGATGCCATTTATCATAATAATGATGCATTCTTAACAGAAAGGGTTGCGCCATCTGTATATTCCGTAAAAAACTTTAATTTTGATTGGAACACCATCTTATGAAAGATCTGCGAAAATATTACCGAATCAAGGGAACTGCTGAGGAAATTTACGCAGCCCTTGTCAATCCATTCTCCATCGCTCTGTGGACCGGCAGTAAAGCCCTCATGACCGAGGAGGAGGGTAGTGAATTTTCCCTTTTCGACGGAGACATTACAGGCATAAACCTCCTGTTCGAAAAAGAGAGCAAGATTGTACAGGAGTGGTACTTCGGGGAGCAGGAAGAAAAATCCATCGTAACCATTACCCTGAGACCTGACAGGCATTACACCAAAATTGAACTTCATCATACAAACATTCCGGATGAGGCCTTCGAAGACATGGATTATGGATGGGATTCATCCTATTTTGGCAGTCTGAAAGAGTTTTTTGAAAAATAGTCTATGTTGAAACCCGCAAAATTCATTTGCATCTTATTGTTTATATTGCTTTGTTCAGGTCTGTCCGGAAGAGGAATTGATGAAATCAAGCGAAGCGGGAAAATCTATGTAGCCTTTACCAGTGATGACCTGAATAACCTCAATTACGACCTGGCACTTGAATTCGCCCGTTACCTGAATGTGGAAATGATCGAGGTGGAAATCAGCTGGGATGAGGCATTCATGAAAAACGGAGTCATTCCTGACGGACTGGAAACCGATCCAACCATTATTTTTACACCGGATGCCCTGAAAAAGGCTGATATCATATGCTCCACCTTCACCATGATGGAATGGAGAAAGAAATTGTTTGGATTTGCAGAAACCCTTCCTTCTGCCGAACTGCTGATGGTCAATAAAAACAGTGAAGTTCCGGGAGATTATAAAGGCCTTGCAGGAAAGGAGATCGCGTTTGTGGGGGTGACCACCTTTGAACAACATCTCAACGAGATAAACAATTCGACAGCAGCCGGTATCAAACTGGTACCAACCGGTTCCAGTGTGGAGACAAAACAGATGATCGAGAATGGTAAAGTGTTCGGAATCGTGCTGGATGCCGATGAAGCGCTTAATTTCAATGCAGAGAGCGGACAAAAATATAAGATTGCATTTCCCATCAGTGATATTACACGCATGGCTTGGGCAGTTGAAAAGAACAACCCCCTGATCCAGGAGGTTGAGAACTTCTTTGAAACCATTGCCAGCAACGGTGTGCTGGATGAATTTTTTTACCGTCGTTTTGGAATTACCTATTCAGCATACCTGGACAGGCTCAATAATAATTTAAAGCTCGAACACTATCACAGGGACCTGGACCAGATTCTGGCTTCAAAAAAACTTGTGGTTGCCCTGCGGGACCGCAACTTTATCTACCGGGCCGGCGGACAAAAACAATTCATGCATGCCCTGGCAGAAGAGTTTGCCGACCACCTGGGCGTCAGTCTTGAATTCGTGGTAACCCCTTATTTTGGAAAATACTGGGAGGCAAACGATGGAAATATTTACCGGGATTCCTCTTACAACCCAGACTGGTTCAATTACTTTGACCTTGCCTGTGAGATCATAGCTCCCCTTGACTGGCGAACCAATAAAGTAAATATGGTCCCGGTATATCCGTCAGCCTATACGGTGGTGGCAGGGAAAAATACTTCCATCCATTCGCTTGAAGATCTCAAACAACTGAAGGGGGTAACAGACAAAGAAACCGTATATGAGGATATTCTCAAGGAAAACGGGATTGGAGATTATTACTATGAAAAGGTCAATAATTTCCTTTCGGATGTGGAATCCGGGAAAGCTGATTATACCATCATCTACAATGCCTTTTATGAACTGAATGATCATCCCGGCCTGGAGGCCAAACTGGAACTGGGTCAGTTGGAGGTAAGCTGGGCCCTGCGCAAGGACCAGCCACAACTTCAAAAAGTACTGGAGGAATTCATAGCAGGATCAAGGGACAACGGGCTGATCGGGATTCTTCTAAAAGCCTTGCGGGGAAATACACTGCAGACCCCTGAAGAGTTCATTCACAGTTATTATGAAAGCTTCCAGACCGGACAGATGCCTTATGTGAATTACGGGGCTGATGACGGACTTCCCCAGGAGGATATTTTCTCTATTTTCCAGGACCGTAAAGGATATCTCTGGTTCGGGACCAATTCCGGTGCGGTACGTTACAATGGCAGGGAGATGATAGTTTTTAACCATGAGCGGGGCTTACCTGCCAATTCGGTCCGGGACATCCGGCAGGACAGCAGCGGTACCATGTATTTTGCCACCCCAAGCGGTATTGCAAAATTCAGAAATGATACCACCATCCGGGTCTTGCTGGAGGGCGTTTCATTTAACAGGATCTTCATCGATTCAAGGGACAGCCGTTGGTTTATGGGTGATGACGGTATTTATGTGGAAACCACCGACGGGCTTATCAGGCACCTGAACGGGGCGTTTTCCATATTGCCTGCAACCATTTATCACATGACCGAAGATCCAGATACGGGAAACCTTCTGATGGCCACCATTCTGGGCATCTTTATGTACGATCCGGCCGCTGACCAGGTTACCCAGCTGAGCAATACGGACAGTTACTCCCTGTTTATTGATGCCAACGACAGCATCTGGATATCCACAAGGGACGGACTTTTCATTACCAAGGTAAACGATCTGATTGAAAACCGGTTTGATGCCGTGAGCCGGAACATGAACAAGCGATTCCGTTTCCCGGCAAACATCATTTCAGATATTTCCACCAACAAGTTCGGTTCGGTATGGCTGGTCACCGATTCCAAAATTATGCAGGTGATTTCCACAGACCAGGAACCCATCATTTATGAACAGGAGATTGGTATTAAGAACAACAAGATCCTCTCCTTTCTCATTGACCAGGAAGACAACATCTGGATCGGTTTTTCGGGCGGACTTCAACGGCTTACCAACAGGAAGGGCATAAGGAATTTTTACCCGGGGACCATTGACAGTTATATCTATTCGGTATTTGAAGACAAGCAGGATCGAATCTGGATCACATCCGACAACGGGATATTTCATTTTTCAAATCAAACCCTGGTGAATTTTACTCCCCGGACCGGTTCTGAAAGCACCAAGTTCTGCGGAACGCTTCTTCCCGGTGGCAACATCCTTCTTGCCAGCAGTGAAGGCCTGATTGAAGTAGACAGCCGGACTCTGGAAATTGTCAGACAAACCAGGTTCAGCCAGATTGCATACAGCCCGGAGAATCTCCTGGTGACCAGCAAGGGAGAAATTTTTCTTCTCACGGGCATCAATGGCGTCATCTACTATTTTTCCGGTTTTCATTCCAGACCACTCCTGATCAAGAACAAGCACACTGCCAATATTTTCCAGCTTATCGAGTATGAAGACATGATTATAGGGGGCAACAGCACCGGGTTTGTTGTTTTCAATGGTTCCGGGTTTGAATTGATGCAGGAGACGCAGTGCAGTGTATGGACCCTTCGCAAGGAGGGCAATGACATCTGGGTAGGGACCGATTGCGGAATTGGCCTTATCCGGGAAGGCCAATTTGACCGGATGGAACTCTCCGGCTTTGACAGGGACCTGGTCATCAAATCGATCCTCCCGGCCAGGAACAGGAACTACATCTGGCTGGGAACCAACAAAGGCTTCAGCTATTTCAACAAAAGTACACGGACATTTGACTTTACCATCAATACCAAAGATGGCCTGAGCGGGGATGAGATCACTCCCGGAGGGCTATTTATGGACAAAAATGACCTGCTCTGGGTGGGGACCTACCACGGAATATCCAATTTCAACATCAGGGCCAAATCCAACCTGTCCTATGCGCCAGTTTGTTACATTGAAAAGATGTTTTTGAATGGAGAACTCACGGACGTGAAGAACGGACAGGCTTTCTCACATAACCAGAACAATTTTGTCTTTGAAATCAGTGCATTGTCTTTTTCCGATGAAGCTTCCGTGGAATATGAGTACTACCTGAGAGGTACCGGGAACAAATACTCATCCTATCACCGGGGCAGTGAATTCAGGGCTTACTATAACAATCTGCCCCCCGGAAAATATGAGTTCATTTATAAGGCAAAGGGGAAAAATAACATATGGGGATACGCCCAGAAGTATGATTTTGCCATTCGCAAAGCATGGTACAATACCTGGCTGTTCAGGGTAATTGTTTTCCTGGTTCTGACCGGGATGGTATACATGTTCTACATGATACGCATGCGGACCATCAAGGCCCAGAAAAAAAGGCTTGAAGAACAGGTTAGGGAGCGGACCCTTGAACTGGAAGTTGCCAACACCAAAATCGGCCAGCAGCAGAAATCCATCATGGACAGCATCCATTATGCCCAGGCCATCCAGAGTTCCCTGCTTCCAGGAGAAGAATCGATGAAAAAGCTGCTGCCGGAGCATTTCATTCTGTTTAAACCCAGGGACATTGTAAGTGGCGATTTTTACTGGGTACATGAAGGTGATGCAACTATCTATGTGGCTGCCGCCGATTGCACCGGACACGGGGTTCCGGGCGCCCTGATGAGTATGCTTGGAATGGCCCTTTTGAATGAGATCCTCAGCAAACAGCCACAGGTTGACCCGGAGGTTCTATTGAATACGTTGCGAGGCCAGATTATTGAAACCCTGCACCAGAAAGGGGAGCCGGATTCTGCGAAGGACGGTATGGACATGGTGGTTTGCAAATACAGTCCTGACCAGAAAATACTGCAGTTCGCAGGGGCCAACAATCCCCTGTACCTGGTACGCAGGGGAGAACTGACCGAATACAAAACCGAACCAATGCCCGTTTCCATTCATGAACTTATGAATCCATTCAGGGGCCAGGAGATCTCCATAGAGCCGGGTGATGCGGTATACATGTTCTCCGATGGATATGCCGACCAGTTCGGGGGACCCGATGACAAGAAATTCAAGTACCTCCAGTTCAAGAAGTTGATCCTTTCCATTGCGGACAAGTCCATGAAGCAACAGGGAGCGGAACTGGAAACATGCTTCGAACGCTGGAAGGGAGACCTTGATCAGATCGATGATGTTGTTGTGATCGGTTTAAAATTCTGATCAGCCTGTAACTTTCCGGGACCCTGTTCCGTCTTACCACCAAATTAAAAAACGATCAAATGAAAAAGTTATTTATTCCCATATTGATTTGTGCCCTGGTCAACCCTTTACTGAGCCAGGAACCTGAAATACCGGTGGCAGTTGAAACTCCTGAAGCAATCGAAGCACCCGAAGCACCCGAAGCAATCGAAGCACCCGAAGCAATCGAAGCACCCGAAGCGATTGAAGCACCCGAAGCAATTGAAGCACCCGAAGCGATTGAAGCTGAAGCTCCGAGAGGTGATACTGTCAATGTGATTGGCCGGGTAGAGGTGATCGAAACCCCGGATAAAACAAGGGTTACCTTGGGGAAAAACGAAGTGATTATTGTGGAAGAGAACGGGGATACCGTGATTGTTGGGCTTGGTTCAAAAGGTATCAGTATTGTTGAAGACGGAGATGGTGTGGTGATTAATGTTCTGGACATGGAAAATAAGAAGTCCTCACATTGTTCAAAATACAAGAATAAGTTTAATCCGCACTGGGCAGGATTGCAGGTGGGACTGAACAATTACCTGACTCCCGATTTCAGCCTGGTTTTACCTCCCGGAGAGGAGTTCATGGACCTCAATACCGGGACATCCTGGAGCTGGAACATCAATGTTGCCGATTTCGGTGTAGGTTTTGGAACCAAATATGCGGGTCTGGCTTCCGGCCTGGGATTTGAATTCATCAACTACAACTTTGATGGCCAGAATGGCATCATGAAAGACGATGTTACAGGCAACATTGTTGAATATGTTCCAGATTATGCCGGTTTCATTACCAAATCGAAGATGAATATTACATACATGACAGTTCCTCTGCTGCTGGAGTTTCAGATTCCCGTAGGAGGGAACCGGATCCATATTTCGGGAGGGGTTCTTGGTAGTCTGAAACTTTGGTCCAACTCCAAGATCAAGTACACCGAGGCCGGGGATAAATCCAAAGAGAAAAACAAAAGTGATTTTAACCTTTCCCCGATCCGGTGGGGTGTTACAGCACAGGTAGGTTATGGTGGTGTGGGCGTTTTTGCCAATTACTACATGACCTCGCTGTTTAAACCAGGAGAGGGGCCCGGGTTGTACCCTTTCTCCCTGGGACTTGCTTTTACCTTTTAAGAAATACCTCTGTCTACCGTTAAGCCGGCCGGTTTCAGGAAAATCCTGATCCGGCCGCTTTTCTTTTTATTAACTTTGCGCCTAAACCAACTCCTTCCAACCCATGAGGCTGCTGTTGATCAGTAATTCAACCAATGCAGGAGAAGCTTACCTTGATTATCCAAAGGAACAGATCCGGGATTTCCTGGGAGACCGTGCCCTGAATTGTCTTTTCATTCCCTACGCCGGAGTTACCATCAGTTTTGAAGACTACGAAAAACGGGTAAAGGAGCGTTTTAATGAAGTGGGACATTCGCTTACATCAATCCATCATTCCGGCAATCCGGTGAAGGCAGTCATGGAAGCAGAAGCCATCGTAGTGGGCGGGGGCAATACCTTCCAGCTCATCAAGATGATCCAGGACTACGGTCTCATCAGGCCTGTGAGGGAGAAAGTTCTGGCAGGAACGCCCTATGTGGGATGGAGTGCAGGAAGCAATGTAAGCTGCCCGACCATCAAAACGACCAATGACATGCCCATCCTGGAACCTGCCAGTTTCAATGCGCTCAACCTGGTACCCTTCCAGATCAATCCACATTATACGGATAAAAATCCTCCCGGGCATGCGGGTGAAACAAGGGAAGACAGGATCATGGAGTACCTTGCTGCCAATCCACGAGATACTGTACTCGGATTGCGGGAGGGCTGTATGTTCAGGGTGGAGGGAAACTCCATGAAACTAACCGGCGAACGATCGGTGAGGGTGTTCCGGTTTAACGAAGCCCCGGCAGAGCTTGATAACCGTCACGATTTCAGCGAATTCCTGGAATAATCATGCGTCAGAAAATCAGAATCATATTAGAATATATGGCGGCCTTTATGGTGATCACCCTGCTGATGCTCTCCATTGCCGGCGTAGTGGTGGTAAAGTTTCACGGGGATGATCTGAAGGCGTTTGTAATGGAACAGGTCAATGACCGGCTCGACTCAAAAGTGGATGTGGAGGAGGTATCTGTCAAAGTATTCCACAAGTTCCCCAACACCTCCATCGTTCTCAGAAATATTACAGTCTGGTCAAGTCACAATTTCAATATTCATGATTTCAGTGGAAGCGGTGCAGATACCCTGATGACGGCAGAAATGGTTGGTGTGAGTTTCAACCTCCTGGGAATGATCCGTAAGGATTTTGACATCCGCCAGATTGAAGTCAGGAACGGATCCCTGCGATTACGCATCGATTCAAAGGGTGAGGAAAACTACCGGCTTAGCAGGGGAGCAGAAAAGAAGGAAGGCCAGGACCATCTTATCGAAGTCTCACAAATCAGAATTCATGGTTTCAGAATATCCCTGGATAACCTGTCCAAACAGCTGAAAGCAGCGGGTAATCTGGACAACCTGGAAGTGAATGGTAAATTCTCCAAAAGAAACACCCAGATCAAAGGATCGTTGAACGGATCCCTCGAGGAAATCTCAAACAAAGGAATCCTGTACGCTTCAGGACACAAGGTGGGGGCCAGGCTAAACATGGATGTCCGGGATTCTGTCTTCACCCTGAAATCCGGCCAGGTACAGATGGACAGGATCGTGGCAGATCTGGATGGCCGGTTCCATATCTACCCGGGAAAAGGTATCGAGTTGAATCTGATCGCTGCGGCAAGGGATCTGGAAATCCATGAAGTCCTTGACCTGTTGCCTTCCGAATTAAGCCAGCCTTTGAAGGAAATCAGGGGAAACGGGATTCTGCAGTTGTATGCAAGGATTACAGGCAGGGCCAGCTCTACGCTGACACCCTCCATCGAAGCTGATTTTCAAACCGCCAATGCCAATCTTTTCTGGGAACGGGTCCCCTTTTCCCTGAAGAACCTGAACCTGACGGGCTCTTATTCCAATGGTGGAGAATTCAACCCGGTTACCACCAAACTGAACATTGAATCGATCAGCGCAGTGATTGGCCAGGATCATTTGTCAGGCCGGGGTGAAATTCGCAACTTCCTCGAACCCGATTTCTCCTTTGAACTCAAAGGGGATATCCATCCGGAACAATGGCTGGCATGGTATGATTCAATTCCGCTGGACCAGGCTACGGGTACTGTGATCACCGACATCAAAGCAAGCGGTTCCTATGACCGGTTGAAGCCCCGGGGTGAAAAGTTTATCGCACTTGATATTTCAGGGGGTATGTCACTGGAGGATGTGATGGTCAGGATCAACAGCAAAGGGATCCCTTTCAGGGCGCTGAACGGTTCGGTTCATATAGACAATGATTTCTGGGAACCCTCCTTTTCAGGAACCTTCGGGAAAAGTGATTTTACCATCACGGGTACCGGGCTACACCTGCTCTCATTCCTGCTCGATGGAAAAGACCCCCTGGTGGCTTCAGCCACATTCCGGTCCGGTTATCTGGACCTCAGGGAAGTTCTGGATCAGCTGCCCCACCAAAGTGCCGGGGATAAAACTTCCGTTGTCTTTCCGGAAAATCTTGACCTGAGGCTTGTGTTTATCATCGATGATTTCGTGAAAGATCATCTGGTGGCAAAAAATGTGCGTGGAACAGCCCGTTACGATTCTCCCGTCTTTTATGTGGACTCCCTGACCATGCAGACCATGGATGGGACCCTGCGGGGCTCCTTCGGTATGGCACAGGATGCCGGAGGAACCATCTTTGCCAGCGTGAATGCAAGTCTTTATAAACTGAATATCAGTGAGTTATTTGACGCTTTCAACAATTTTGGACAGAAGCAGGTAACCTACGAACACCTGAAAGGTTCCATTTCAGGCACATCCATATTTTCAGCTGAATTTGATCCTTCTTTCACCATTCGCCCCGCTTCGATACTCAGTGAAAATGATATCACCATCCAGAAGGGCGAACTCATCGGTTTTAAGCCTATTATGGCCCTTTCCCGCTTCATTGAGGTGGAGGAACTCCGGGACATCAGGTTTGAAACACTGGAAAACAACATATTGATCAGGGAGAACCAGGTAATCATTCCTGTCATGGATATCCAGTCCAATGCACTTGACCTTTCTGCGTCAGGCACCCACAGTTTTAACAATACCTATGAATACCACCTGAGGATGAAGCTCTCGGATATTCTTTATAAAAAAGCCAGGGGTGCATCCCGGTACAGTGAATTTGAAATGGCAGAGGATGAATCTGATACAAGGGTGCTATTCCTGAAAGTCTATGACAATGGATCGGGAGCCAATGTGGAGATCGACAGGGAAAAGGCAGCTATGAAAATCAGAAATGATCTGAAAAACGAGAAATCCGATCTGAAAAGGATTTTGAATGAAGAACTTGGATTTTTCAAACACGAGGATGAGGTCCATACCCGGAAAAACCAGGACGAGGTACAGCGTGAGTTCTACAGGTTTGAATTCTCTGAAGAAAACGATACCTTAAAACCCCAGGATATAAAAAAGAAAAAAGAACGGCAAAGGAAGAAACGGGTAAATTCAGATACCCTTCAGAATAAACCTGCTGCCGGCTTCGTTATTGATTAGTAACCCTTAAACGGATCACTTGGATATTTACAGGAAAAAACAGCGCTGGAAACAGATCCTATTCATGACAGCGATACTCATCGGTGTAGGATCGCTGTGGTATACCAACAAACTGGTAAACCAGATCCAGATTACCGAAAGACAGAAGATGGAGTTGTGGGCAGAAGCAGTCCGGATCATGAATCTGGCTGATTTCGACACCGATCTGGCTTTCCCTTTTTCTGTCATTGAAAACAACACCCATATCCCCGTGATCCTGACTGATTCCAACGGCAGGATCCTGAACCATAAAAATCTTGACTCCACCAAGGTGAAGGATCTATCCTACCTGGAACGGCAGCTGGATCATGCCAGGCTTGAGAATGATTCCCTGGTGATCAACCTGGGACCTGATGACAAACAATACCTTCATTACAGGGATTCCATCCTTTTACGGAAACTTATTTTCTTCCCTTATGTACAGCTGGGAGTGATTATCCTGTTTATACTGGTTTCCTACATTGCTTTCAGCATTTCCAGGAAGGCTGAGCAGAATGAAGTGTGGACCGGGATGTCCAAAGAGACAGCCCACCAGTTGGGAACCCCCATCTCTTCACTGATGGGCTGGATGGAGATCCTCAAACAGTCGGAACTGGATGATAGTATAGTAAATGAAATGCAGAAAGATGCCTCCCGGCTGGAAAAGATAACCGATCGTTTCTCAAAAATCGGGTCCAAACCCACCCTGAATAAATCCAACCTGAGCGAAATCCTTGCCAGCAGTCTGGACTATATAAAGACCCGCGGACCCAGGAACATTGAATACCTCCTGGATATTCCTGAAAAGCCAATCATGGCCGTTCTGAATAATACGCTTTTCGAATGGGTCATTGAGAACCTGTGTAAAAATGCCACCGATGCCATTCAAAATGGAGGACGGATCATCCTGCATGCGGTGGAGGCCGATAACCATGTGATCATTGATGTGGAGGATTCGGGCAAGGGAATTGCCAAGTCAAGGTTCAAGACAATTTTCAAACCGGGATACACCACAAAAAGGCGTGGATGGGGACTTGGTCTTTCTCTTTCCAAGAGAATTATAGAGAGTTATCACAATGGGAAAATCTTCGTCCTCTCTTCAGATCCTGGAGATTCCACCATCATCCGGATCATCCTTAAAAAATAGAAGATACACAGCTGCGCAGGTCATTTTCTGGACACGAGTTTGTAGACTTTGTCAGACCGTCGGACCACCTGCCTCACGGGAAAGGAGCATGTTTCACCTTTGCTTGCGGTATTAACATCCAATTCGTTAACTCTTAACTCTTTAATGGTCGTTTCAATCACCCCGGTGGTGGGTCCTGTAATCAGAATTTCATCCCCCGTTTTCAGGCTTCCTGACTCCAGGGCCACTTCGGCCACCCCGATCTTGTCAAAATAGTTGGTGCCTTTGCCTACATACACTTTTCTGACTGTGGCCTTTGACCCATAGGTCTCACTCCAGTCACCCAAACGCTGTCCCAAATAATAACCATTCCAGAATCCCCGGTTGAATACGGTGGCCAGTCGTGCATCCCACTCCTCAATCTTTTCCTTTGTGAATGTTCCCTCCACACAGGCATGAATGGCTTCGTTGTAACACGAAGTTACCGTTTTTACATATTCGGCCGGTCTTGCCCTTCCCTCAATCTTCAGGATGCTCACCCCTGCATCCAGTACCTTGTTCAGAAAATGAATGGTTTTCAGATCCCTGGGGGACATGATATACTCATTTTCAATGTCCAGTTCCACCTCCCTCTCCTTATCGGTTACCGTATATCCCCTGCGGCAAACCTGGAAACAATCCCCCCTGTTGGCAGAATGGTTGTGCTCATGCAGACTCAGGTAACACTTCCCGGAAGTTGCCATGCATAACGCCCCGTGTACAAATATCTCGATGCGAAAGGGTTCTCCAAACGGACCTTTCACCTTCTCCAGAGCAATTCCCCCGGCAATTTCTTTCACCTGGTCCAGATTCAGTTCCCTGGCTAGCACAGCCACATCTGCAAAATTGGAATAGAATTTCAGTGTTTCTATATTGCTGATATTTAATTGGGTAGAAAGATGAACCCGGGCTCCAGCGCTCTTGCAGTATTGTAGCACAGACTGGTCTGATGCAATGATGGCGTTTATCCCGCTTTCTACCGCCAGATCAATGATTCTTCTCATCTGCAACAACTCATGGTTAAAAACCACCGTATTCACAGTCAGATAGGCTTTCAACCCATGTGCCCGGGATTCTGAGACAATTTTTGAAAGATCTTCAGCAGTAAAATTTGCCGAGGAGCGGGCACGCATATTCAGCTGTTCAATTCCAAAATAGACCGCATCTGCTCCACCCTGCCAGGCCGCCACAAGAGATTCATAGCTTCCGGCGGGTGCCAGCAATTCAAAATCATCTCTTCTCCTCATGGATAAAATTTAGAAGTAATGCTGCGTTATAAGCCGGATCAATCCGGTCGGAAGGAATAACCTCGTGTACTTCATGATTCTTCCGAAGGGAGAACAAATAGGTTTTGTCATAATACTGAAGCGTGATCATGGCTGTACTGAAAAAGTCCTCCCTGTCCACCGAATCTTCAGCTTCTTTGGCCCGGTCTCCTCCCAGTTTTTTTGAAATCTTCCGGATGCACATTTTCAGTTCATCCTTTTCATATCCTGCATAATGCTTTACAAGATGAGAAGCCCTCATCTCTCTCGAAATATCCAGAAACAGAATCCTGCTCTCCTTCATCTTCGTGTATATCTCCCCGGGAATAACACATCTTCCCACATTTCTGCTCTCATCTTCAATCCAGGTAACCCTTTTGCGGTCAAGTGCTGTAAGTTTCTGACAAAGATTGTTCTCAAATTGTTCAGTAGAGGGCTGTGGAAATTCACCCAGGGCACCAAAAGCCGAACCTTTATGGTGGGCAAGTCCTTCCAGGTCAATTACCTGCTCACCTGCCTTCTCCAGGTGACAGAGGATATCCGTTTTGCCACTTCCGGTCCGGCCACCCAACACGATCAGTTTCAAAGGTTTTTCAAATTCATTGTGCACCTGGTTCCTGTAGCTCTTGTATCCCCCCTCCAGAAGATAACAGGTAATTCCCATGGTTTCGAAAAGCCAACCCATGCTTTTGCTTCGCATACCTCCCCTCCAGCAATGTACCAGCAGTATTTTTCTCTTTCCGGCCTTCCTTTCGCCTTCCTTTGCGAGCTGCACCAGCTTTTTGCCTGCAAAATCAAGACCAAGGTACATGGCCGCTTCTTTGTTGACCTGTTTGTATGCTGTCCCCACCTCTGTTCTTTCCTGGTCATCAAAAAGGGGAATGTTCAGTGCACCGGGTATATGTCCCCGTGCAAACTCAGACGGGGAACGCACATCAATGACAGGATGGGTGGCTGCAAGGGTAAGAAATTGCTCTATTTGAATGGAGTCAGCCATACCCAAAGGTCCGCTGAATTACCGGTCAAGGAAATTGCCAAGAATCGAACTGCCTTCCTTGCGGATGTTCTTTCCGTAAGGGGAGATGGCCTGTATCAGTTTCCGGATGGGCATGGATTGAAGCCATATTGTCCCTGTTCCCCGAAGGGTTGCCAGAAATATACCCTCCCCACCGAAAACCATAGACCGCAGGCTTCCTGATGCTTCAATATTAAAATCGACGCCGGGGGTATAGCCCACTATGCAACCGGTATCGATTTTCAGTGTCTCGTTATTCAATCTGCGTTCAATAACGGTTCCCCCCGCATGCATGAAGGCTTTTCCGTAACCTTCAAGCTTCTGCAGTATGAATCCTTCACCTCCCACAAGTCCGGCCCCTATTCTCCTGTTCAGGGTAATGCTGATGCGCGTACCCTTGGCAGCACAAAGGAATCCGTCTTTCTGTACAATGATGGACCCTCCCAGGTGGTCCAGCTCCAGGGCTACGATTTTGCCCGGATATGGAGCAGCGAAAGCCACCCGCTGTTTCCCTCCCCCCATGTTGGTAAAGTGGGTCACGAACAGGGATTCTCCGGTCAGTAACCTGCTGCCTGCCGACAACAGTTTGCTCATCATCCCCTGGTTGGGGTCCGACCCGTCGCCCATTTTGGTTTCAAACCGGATCCCGCTGTCCATATACATCATGGTTCCCGCCTCGGCTATAACCGTTTCCATGGGATCAAGTTCTATCTCTACCAGTTGGATATCATCCCCGATAATCCTGTAATCCAAATCGTGCGTATGCATGGTGCTAAATGGTGGTTGAAAATAGTTTGATCAGTAGTTGCTTGATATTCTCTACCCGGGCAGGTTTCAATACATATTCATTCATGCCTGCATCAAAGGCAGCCTTTCTGATGATATCATCCTCATCGGCCGACATGGCAATGACGGGCAGGGTATACCCCTTTTGACGGATCTGTTGTGTAGCCTGGTAACCATCCATCTCGGGCATCAGGATATCCATAAATACCACATCGTACTTTCCTTCATCAATCATCTTCACGGCTTCACTGCCGTTCTTGGCTATATCAATCTCATATCCAATGTTTTTAAAGATGGACTGGGCCACCTTTTGATTGATCAGGTTATCCTCCGCCAGGAGAATAGAGAGCTGCTCTGGCAGTGCATTGAGCATGGGCTCAAGGCTTTTGCGGTCTTCGATCCCGGGGAAATGTTCTGACAAAATATCGAACACCTCCTTGGTTTCAAAGGGTTCGATCAAATAGTTGTCAATACCCAGTTTGCGACAGGTTTTGTAATTTCCTGATTTATCATTGGAGCTGACCAGCACAATGGGATAATGGTCGGTAAGTTCCTTGTTCTGCATCTCCTGTGCCAGCGCAAATCCATCCAGCTGATTTTTGTCCATCAGCACCACCAGCCTATAATTGTCCATTTTTACCTGGATGTGATGAATGACACTGTCCAAAGAGCTGTCCTGGTAAATCTTGGTAACCACATTCAGCCCGAAGTTCTCCAGCATCCTGGCCATGGTATTTTTGGATGGATCCGATTCCTTTGTAAGGATCAGGGCGCTGATGTCACTCAACCTGGTAATCTGCTCGTAATTAAAATTCTTTGATATTTTCTCGTTGGAATAAGCCTCAATGGTAAAACTGAATTTTGAACCCGGAAATTCTTCATCCGAATTGATTGAGGAAGGACTTTCAACCCATATCTCACCATGCATCAGTTCAACCAGCTGCTTGGCAATGGCTGTCCCCAGCCCAGTCCCCCCAAATTTACGGGTAACTGACCCTCTGGCCTGGGTGTAACTTCCAAAGATCTCCTTGAGCCGGTCCTCGGGAATCCCGATACCTGTATCTTCTACGGTAAACAAAATATTCACCTGGCTTCTGAAGGACTCCATCAGGGTGGCTCCGATGACGATCTTGCCCTTTTCAGTAAATTTCACAGCGTTGCTAACCAGGTTTGAAATGACCTGTCGCAGGCGGAACGGGTCTCCGATCAGCTTATTGGGGACATCCGGTTTCAGATCGATCTCAATCTGAAGGCCCTTTTCCTCAGCCAGGGAGCGGAATAGGTCACCAACCAGGTCCAGTTCATCTGAGAGAATAAAAGGTATTTCTTCAAGCATCATCCGCCCTGCTTCGATTTTTGAAAAATCAAGGATATCATTGATGATATTCATCAGAAGATCAGATGACCGTTTGATGATTTGGATCTTCTCCTTCAGATCGCCGTTTGTTTTCTGCTCAAGAAGGTTGTTGACCATTCCAAGAATTCCGTTCATGGGTGTGCGGATTTCGTGGCTCATGGCTGCAAGAAAATCCGATTTTGCTTTGTTGGCAGCCACCTCTCCTTTTCTTGACTTTTCCAGCGGTGACACATCGATAAGTGCGATTAGCCTAAGCTCTTCTCCCCCGATGTTTGTCACCTTTTCGGTCCGGAATATGACTGTCTCTATTCCGTCTTTTTCATAGTACAGGTAGTGTGAATCATCAAGGAACGGACTTGGGCTATCGCTGAGCAGGTATTTATTGGAGATCAGGAACTGCTTGCTAAAATCTTTCCCCACAAGGTTATCCGATTTTCCCAGAAAGAGCATTTTTTGCGCAGCACTGTTGATGTTGCGGATGATATTCATCTCATCAATGATCATGATCCCCACAGGATAGTGTTCGATGATCTGCCTGAATACAATTTCAGAGAGCTTCAATCGCTTTTCCCGTTTTTTCACTTTGCCTATTCCTATAAGCAGGTAGATCACCAGACCCGTGGCAAGAAGCTGTGAAAGGATAGCCACCAGTATATTTCTGTCTAAAAAGAAGCCGAAAAAAATCTGTTTGCTGGCAGAAAACATGATCCCCATTTTTTTGGAATAGATACTAAGGGGATAGTAAGCCGTATAAATTTTCTCTCTCGAACTTACTTCACTGCTGAATTCATGCTCCAGTATTCCAGCAGCTTCAGCAGCAACACTGTCTACCAGCTCACTTAATGACCCGATCCGAAGGGAATCAAACTCGAAGTTGTCCAGTATAATATTTCCGTCCGCATCAAGCATCCATTGCCAATTCACCGTATTCCCAACCGGATAAAGATTGAATATTTCCTTGGCAAACCTTTCAATATCAACCTCCACCATCACGTTCCCGTTGACCACATCCTGTCCAAAATAGGGATAATAGTACTTCAGGACGCTGCCCTCCTGTTCTACCCTGTCACGCGAATAGAGCCTCGGCTGGGCCTTCCTTGGAAAACTGTCGACCACAAACCTGTCTGTCTTCCCGAATTTATCCTCGGTATCAAGATAGAGTGCATAGAAATCCTTCTTGTTGTCATAAACCGAGATGTTGGTGATCAATCCCCTGTACTTGGTGTAAAACAACCGGAGGCTCTGCGTTGCTTCCCTGAATTTTACGGGGTCACCGAAAATTTCAGAGTATTTGTACATGTTCAGCTCATGGTTGATGTCACTTGAGAACTGGAGAAGGGTGGTTTCCATGTACTCTCCGCATAGTTGGGATTGTTTGAGCAGCGTACTGTTCAGGAAATCCACATACCTGTTGTTGAGGCTGACAATGGTAATTCCATTCAACGCAAGAAGAATAAAAAGGATAAATCCCGATATGATATTGCTTCTGATCATCAGCAGCCTGTGAGAAAGTCCATAAACTTAAAAACTATTTTCCACTTGACTGAAAAAAGTTATCGATATTTTCCACTGCCCTCCTCCATCATCATCAGGTAGTTCAAATATCTGAATTCGCTGATGTTACCTTCCTCAACCTCCTTTTTTACACTGCACCCCGGTTCGTTGAAATGCATGCAGTTATGGTATTTGCAATTCTTGCTGGCTTTAAATATCTCTGGGAAAAAATGAAATAATTCGGATTTATCAATATCTACGGTCCCGAATCCCCTGAGCCCTGGTGTATCAATGATCCTGATCCCACATTCCAGATCAAACATTTCTGCGAAGGTGGTGGTATGGATTCCCGTTTGATGAGATTCAGAGATCCCTCCTACCTTCAGCCTGAATCCGGGGTCCAGTACGTTGATCAATGTGGATTTTCCAACACCTGAATTGCCTGAGATCACATTGAGTTTACCGGTCATTTCTTCCCGGACCTTTTCCAATCCCGCCCTGGTCTGCAGTGACAGCTCCATGCAACGGTAACCCGCTGCCGAATAGACCTCCCAAAGCTCTTTCATCTCAGCTTTTTCTGCTTCACCATACAGGTCTGTTTTGTTGAAAAGGACAATTACTGGTATCCTGTAGGCCTCAGCCGAAACCAGAAAACGATCTATAAATGCAGTAAATGTGCGGGGAAACACCATGCTGATCATCAGCCATGCCAGGTCCACGTTGGATGCCAGAAGCTGATATTCCCTGGAAAGATTCGAGGACCTGCGAATGATATAATTGGTACGCTCTTCAATGAAGGTGATGATCCCCCTGGTCCTGTCCCCATCATATTCAAACCTGACCCGGTCTCCAACTGCAACAGGATTGGTAGCCCTGATCCCCTTGATCCTGAATTTCCCCCTGATCCCACAATTGATGATCTCTCCGTCTGGGTTCTTTACAGTATACCAGCGGCCGGTTGATTTTATAACGGTTCCTTCTCCCAAAGCGGATGTTTATAACTCAAAAGTAAGTAAAAAGCAATTACTCCGGGTTATTACCCTCGCCGCTGTACCCCATGCTTTGCATTGCTTTATGTAAAAAAAGTGGCTGCCCCTTTTGAGACAGCCACTACCCTAAAACTAAATCCTGCGTTCAGGAGAAGATATAAAACCTGTTAAAACCAGCCGAACTTAAATGCCAGAAACCCACCCGGGGCGGAGAAGTCCGAAGAAGAATAACCCGGCAGGTCTACAAAGGTGAAAAGATTGTACGAAGCACCGGCTCCCAACCTGAAGAAACGGGTAAGGTTCAGTTCTACCTCGAGGGTAGGAGAAAGGGCAAATACATTGTCGGGCCATATGTTTTCCGAGTAATAATCACCTTTGATCCCAAGTTCTCCCCATCCTATAAGCGCGGAGATCGTTATGTGGATCGGGCGTTCCCCAAACAGGGAATATCCAAGCCAGAAACCTCCGTGGCTGACGCTCAGATAATCGCCAACCCGGTAATTTTGATCTTTTCGAAGATCAACCTGAATCTGGTTGGTGAGTCCAACTCCGTAACCACCAAAAAAGAAATCTCCCACAAGAATGGCACCACCGCCACCCAACATATGAGCAAACTCTCCATCAACTGCAGTAAACTGCATGAGCAGACCACCCATTCCAGAGATCCTTACATTATCGAAATCAACCAGGGTTTGATACTCCCTGTCCTGTGAGTTTGCTGTAATGGCAACAGCCAGAATGATTCCTAACAGTGTAGCTTTTTTCATGATGTTCAAATTACAATTTAATGTAAAGACAACACCGGAAAAAAGAAGTTGCATAAATTGTGCATTATTCTGTTTTGCCCACCGGTGAAGCTACCGACATCCGGCTGGTATGGAACCTGAATCCTGAAACTTCACCGCTTTCATCCCTGGACAGATTCAATGAAAATTCTGAACCGGTTAAGCGGTTAATGCCCTCAACTCCTGCACTGGCAATGGTCAGAAGTGAAAGATCCTTCTCTTTCATAAAGTCCTTGTAGGTCTGCCTCAGCCCCTTTTCAGAAAGCTGGGTCCAGGTCAAACTGCCGGACTGGTTTGAAAAAGGCGGCAGATCAAGTGAGACGATCCGGTCATATGGCCCTGCTCCTATGGTTTTCGGATAAGATGACATCATACCCAACTTCAAGGGCCTGGTCTGTATCTTTTCCTCATCAACGATCCGGGAGCTGGAATCTGAACTTAAACTTGTCTGAACCGGATCTTGATTTTCACCTGTCAACTCAGGGGGGTCCTGGTGTTTCTTAATGGAAAGCGTTGCCGGTTCACTGGCAAGGGTCACCGGATTCAGGGAAGACTCCTGCTGATTCGTCTTTCCTTCCTCCTCAAAGGCTCTGGGGTCATCCATGATTTCAACAACGACTTCCCGGCTGTTCCCTGCCGGACCTGTCAGGTCAGGGTTGATCCTGATCAGGGTAATAACCATGGCTAAAACTGCCGCAGTTGAGATCACACTGATCCAGATCATCCTGGTCCTTCGGACCGGCGCTTTGATCAACTGGTCCTTTCTGCCGTAAAGGATTGTTTCACCGGCAAGCCGGGTTTGTTGCCAGGCCTCCCATTCTCTTTTCCTGGACACATCTTCAGCCATGAGTCGATCATGATCCGCTTTCTGTTCCGGGGTCAGATCTCCTTCAAGCCTGGCGATTGAAAAAAGGTCGAAGTTGGATGGGGTTAAGGTGGTCAAAGGATCCGGAAACGATTTCTTTAGTCCTTTTTTACCTTTAAAAACGATTGCGCCGGACGAAAGATTCCAGGTCTGTTCCCCAATGAACCCTTCATCGCAATCGGGATTCAACAGCAGAAAATCACGAACCTGCTGCGTCTCTTCCGCAGTCAGCCGGCCCTCCGTAAGGTCGAGGAGGTACCCTTCGTAATTATTTCTGTTGATATCCATGGTTGTTTCAAATCACCTGTTCAATGCTGCCGATATAATTCTTCAGGTAGACCCGGGCCCTGTAAATGTATACCTTCACCTGTGACTCAGACAGTCCGGTTATATCTGCAATCTCCCTGTAAGCATAGCCTTCATAATCCCTGAGCATCACCACCGCCTTCTGGTCTTCCGGCAAATTTCCCACTGCGATCTCAAGCAATTCAGCCAGGTCCGAATAGTGAGAAGAATGGGAAGGTTCCATCCCTTCTCCCGGATCAAACCCGGTGTATCTTTTCTCTTTCCTGATGCGGTCTATCATGGTATGATAAGCACTTGTAAAGAGATAGGTTTTCACCTTTAATACTGAAACAGCTTCCAGTTTCACCCACAGTTTCTCAAATGTCTCCTGGACAATATCTTCAGACAAATGCACATCTTTCAGGTTCTTCAGAACAAACCTGTACAAATTATCGGCATATGCTTCTACTGCCCTGTTGTACTCCTCTACCGTCATGAATACCCTTTTCCTGGTGTGAATAAGACGAACCCGGAGGCTGAAAGTTACAGGGGAAAATCAAAAAAAATCAAAATAAACTTGACTTTTGGGTTTGGATCTGTTTATATTTGACTAAACGTTCAGTCATAAACAATGGTTCCGCGAACCCAGGAACAATTTAAAGAGATACGGGAGTCACGCCGTCTTCAGATCATGGAAACAGCGCTGAAACTGTTTGCGCTGGAAGGCTACGGACACTGTACCATTTCCATGCTGGCAAAAGAAGCCGGCATTTCCAAAGGTCTGTTATACAACTACTTTGAAAGCAAAGAAGCCCTTCTGGCAGCCATCATTGAAAATGGAATGAATGAAATAATGGAGATCTTTGATCCCAATCATGACGGTGTTCTTACCGCCGAAGAGTTTTCAGCCTTCATCCACAAAATCTTCAGCACCATTCGCAGCCACCAGGAATACTGGATCCTGTTTATCAGTGTCATCATCCAGCCCAGGGTCAAAGAGTACCTGAAAAACGAGACCTATGTCCTTTACATTGAGACTTTCTTAACCATGATGGTCAATTATTTTAAAAAGCGTGATTTCAAAAACCCGATCCTGGAAGTGTTTACTTTTTCCGCCCTTATTGAAGGGTTTGGTGCTTTGCTTATCTATTCCTACGAGGCCTTTGAAATTCCTGATGAGATCATCGATCAATTTGAAAACCGCATCATTGAGATGTATGCATAATACCTAAGACCAAACCCATGAAAATAAAAATCGCAAGCATCCTGTTCCTGCATATTTCAGGCGTCATCATCCCTGCGCTGGGTCAGGAGCTTTCACCCAAAGAGATCATCAGAAAGGCTGATGAAAGGTTTAATGGTGAAGAATCCAGTGTCAGCCTGATGGCAATGACCATTGTCAGGCCCACCTGGGAAAGAACCCTGGAATTTAAAAACTGGAACAGCGGCAGGGATCTGGCTCTTACGCTGATTACTGCACCAGCCAGGGACAAGGGCCAGTCGTTTCTGAAAAGAGAAAATGAGATGTGGAACTGGAATCCCACCATCAGCAGGCTGATCAAGCTGCCCCCTTCCATGATGTCGCAGGGCTGGATGGGATCTGATTATACCAACGATGATATTTTGAAGGAATCCTCTGTGGTCAATGATTATACACATGAGATCATGGGTGAAGAGGAGTTCGGGGGACGATTGTGCTACAAGATAAAAATGGTCGCCAAAGAGGATGCGGCTGTGATCTGGGGCCACCAGATGCGCTGGATCGATAAAAAGGATTTTATTTTTATGAAATCTGAACTCTATGATGAAGATGGTTACCTGGTCCGCACCGAAATCGGAAAGGAGATCAAGATCATGGACGGACGTCTGATCCCTACAATTTTAGAACTGATCCCTGCCGAAGAAGAAAACCAAAAAACCATAATTGAGATCAAAGAGATTCAATTCAATGTACCCATCCAGGAGAGCTTTTTTTCCCAGCAGAACATGCAACGGGTCCGCTAATTCATTACTGAAAAAATATCTGTCATGAATAACATCATACTTGCCTGGCGAAACCTCTGGCGAAACAGACGAAGAACCATGATCACCTCAGCCTCGGTATTCTTTGCTGTGCTGTTTGCCCTCTTTTTCAGATCCCTGCAGCTGGGGTCCTACGGTCATATGTTCAGGAATGCCATAGAATCCTATACGGGCTATATCCAGGTGCAGCAAATAGAGTTCTGGGATGAGAAAATCGTGGACAACTGCTTTCCATATGACCAGCGGTTGGAGCAGAAAATACTTGAAGACGAAAACGTAGTGGCCACCATTCCCCGCTTTGAATCTTTCGCCCTGGCCTCCAATGGTCCCCAGTCCAAAGGGGTGCTTGTGATGGGGGTGGATCCTGAAAAAGAGAATTACCTCTCGAAAGTTACGGACAGGATGGTAAAATACCGGCTCACCACCGAAGCCATTGACCGGATCAAACAGGATCCCGGTATTCCTGCAAAAGTGAAGGAATTAACAGAATTATTCGAAAACGCTGCCTATACCAATGCATCCAGGTTACAGCTCGATCTGGGAATTGCAGACAAGGATGCACCCAACATCATGCCTGCCGTTGAAAGGCATTCCGTTTTTGAAAATGGTGCCATTCGCCTCGGTGAACCAGGCGTTTGGGTTGGTGATAAATTGTCGCAGTATCTGAAACTTGGGATCGGGGACACCATTGTCCTGATCAGCCAGGGATACCACGCATCCACTGCAGCCGGAAAATATGAAATCAAGGGGATAGTAAAACTTCCACTTCCCGATATTGACAACAAGATTGTCTACCTGCCCCTGGATATCTGCCAGGTACTTTTCAATGCAGAGAATAAGCTGACATCCCTTGCGCTGGCAGTGAACGATAACGAGGATAAAGCAATAAGTGAAACCATGAACCGGATCAAATCCGTGCTACCCCCGGAGCTGCGGCTCATGGAATGGCGGGAGATGAATGAAGTAATGGTTTCCCAGATGGATGCTGATAACAAGAGCGGGATGATTATGATCGGAATTCTTTACCTGGTGATCGCCTTTGGAGTCTTTGGAACGGTGCTGATGCTGACAGCCGAGCGGAAAAGGGAGTTCGGCGTTCTGGTGGCTATCGGTATGCAAAAAAAGAAACTGGCATCCATCATGACCCTTGAAATGCTGCTCATCGGTTTCCTTGGTATCCTTTCCGGCTCGCTTATTGCTTCGGTCATTATTCTGTATGGTGTGGACCATCCCCTGGTTTTCAAAGGCGAATTTGCCAAAATGTTCGAAGAGTACGGAATGGAACCCATGATGGTATTCAGGGGGATCGATTTCTATTTTATCTGGCAGGTGTTCATCGTGGCGTGGATGGTCATTATCGCCATTGGCTATCCGGTGAGAAAGATTTTCGGAATGAACGTAGTAAACGCTTTAAGAGCATAAATAACAGCATCATGATCTGGAAAACAGCATGGAAAAATGTTTGGCGGAATAAAGTCCGAAGCCTGGTGGTGATCATTTCGGTGACCATCGGTATTTTCGGGGGTGTTTTTGCCGTGGCCGTCATGAACGGGGCCATTGCCCAGCGTGTTGACGCAGCCCTGAACCAGGAGATCTCGCATATACACATCAACGACAAGGCATTCCGGGATAATTACGATGTAAAGCTTACCATACCGAATGGGGAGCAAATTCTCAAAGAAATTGAGGACAGCCCCGGAGTATCGGCAGTTACTCCCAGAATACAGATTACCGGCATGGCCAGTACAGCCGCCAAAAGTGCCGGTGTACAAATCATCGGTATCGATCCTGACCGCGAAAAAGAAGTGCTGAAGTTATATGAAACCACCATCCCCGGAACTGGAGACTATTTTGAATCTGAAAGCAGCGGCCTGACCGCATACATCGGTCAGGAACTTGCCAAGGAGTTAAACATTATCCGGTACATGGTGGATGAAGATGTCCTTGCCACCCTGTCTGAAAAGGAGGTTCCCGGTGAAGTGTTGAATAAGCTGTCTCCTTTTGCGGGCCTACGTTTCAAAAACGAAAAGACATTTAAAAGAGAGCTGAAAGGAACGTTTACCCGGAAGGAGCAGAACGATTATGGAAAATCAATCCTGGATGCGGCCTGGTCGTTTCGCAAGCGGTCAAAAATGACACTCACTTTCCTGGATAAAGACCAGGTGCAGACCGGGGCTGTGTTCAGGATCGCCGGCATCTATGATTTAAGGAACAGCATGTTTGAAATGAGCCAGGTGTTTGTGAAATATGAAGACTTGCTCCCACTCACTGGCATGGCCCCCGGAGAATTTCATCAGCTGGTGGTCAGGGTTGACAACCTGGAAGCCACCGAAGAAATTACGGCTGCCATGAAAGACAAACTCCCGGAACTGGAAGTAATGAACTGGAAGGAAATCCAACCCGACCTGGCTATGATGACCGATATGGTCCAGCAGTTTTATGCCATTTTTATGGTCATTATCCTGGCAGCCCTGGCTTTCGGTATCGTCAATACCATGCTGATGGTGGTACTCGAGCGAACCAAGGAGCTGGGAATGCTCACCGCCATCGGAATGAACAAAAAACGGGTATTCAGCATGATCATGCTTGAGTCTGTCTTCCTCTCCCTGGTGGGAGGGGTGGTGGGAATGATCATTAGTCAGGTGCTGATCGTGATGACCTCCAAAAACGGCATCAACTTTTCCAGTTACCAGGAAGGTCTTGAAGCATTGGGCTATACTTCTCACATCTACCCAGTCATCTCCATGCCTTTTTTCATTACTGTTACCATCCTGATCATTCTTACCGGAATCCTTTCTTCCATATACCCTGCTTTGAAAGCTCTGAAGCTGGATCCGGCGGAGGCCCTGAGAACTGAATGAATATTAAACCAATAAATGATATAAAAGCCATGAAAGTATTAGAAATTAAGAATGTACATAAGATATACAACAGCTCTGAAGTCAAAGTACATGCAGTTAACGGAATCAATCTTGAGTTTGAAAAAGGCGAATTTGCTGCCATCGTGGGGCCATCCGGATCGGGCAAAACAACCCTGCTTAATATGATCGGCGGACTGGACTCTCCCACCCAGGGAGAAATTCTTGTGGACAATACAAACCTGGCAGGCCTGAAGTCCTCAAAGCTCATCGACTTCCGCATGCGCAACATCGGATTTGTTTTCCAGTCCTACAACCTGATCCCGGTCCTCACTGCCAAAGAGAATGTTGAATTCATCATGAACCTCCAGAAATGGACCAGGAAGGAGCGCGATCAGCGCACCTTTGAACTGCTAAAAGCGGTGGGCCTGGAGGACAGGATGAACAGCAGGCCCTCCAAACTCTCGGGAGGACAGCAACAAAGGGTAGCAGTGGCCAGGGCGCTTGCCTCAAAACCCAAATTTGTCCTGGCAGATGAACCAACAGCCAACCTGGATTCAAAATCGACGGAAACCCTCTTGGAGATAATGGAACAACTCAACAAAGAGGAGGGGATTACCTTTATCTTTTCCACCCATGATGCCCGTGTGATGAAAAAAGCCAGGCGGGTGATCACGGTTGAAGATGGGAAGGTCATTTCTGACGAGCACAAGAATTAATCCATGCTTATCCGTTTTTTTTCCATATTAATTCTCTTTCTTGTCCTGCCTGCCGGACTAAAAGCCCAGGAAAAGGTCTCCCTTACCGGGTACCTTTCAGATATGCAAACCATGTATCATATGCCGGATCAATGGCTCTGGGAAAACAGTCTCCACAACAGGCTCAATCTCCAGTTTTATCCTACCGGCTGGTTATCAGGAACACTCCAGATGAGAAACCGTTTCATTGCAGGAAACACCATCCCTAAAATTCCCGGATATGCAGATGGGATGGGAAGCGACCTTGGCTGGATCGACATGACCTGGGCCACCGACGGAAACATGGGTGACAATGTGGGCTATATGGTCACCTCGGCCATTGACCGCCTATGGCTCCAGTTTACGTTCGGGGACCTGGAGATCAAAGCGGGCCGGCAGCGCATCAACTGGGGACAGACCTTTGTATGGAATCCCAACGATATCTTCAATTCCTACTCCTATTTTGAGGTTGATTACCCCGAAAGGCCCGGGAGTGATGCCCTCAGGCTCCAGTATTATACAGGCAATTCCTCAACCGTTGAACTGGCTGCCAAACTGGACAGCGCCAACCGGATCACTACAGCCGGATATTTCCGGTTCAACACGCTTGGTTTTGATGTTCAACTTCTGGGAGGTATTTACCAGGAAGAGGACCTCATTCTGGGCACCGGATGGAGTGGAAATCTGGGCCCAACAGCATTCCGGGGCGAATTGAGCTGGTTCCGGGACCTGGATCATTTCATTGATACCACAGGATATTTCATGGTTTCAGCCGGTTTCGATTATACCTTTTCCAACTCCCTGATGGTCCATGTCGAGGGACTCTATTCCGCTTTTGCCAATGAATTGGAAATGGACAGCTTTCTCCAGTTCTATTCCGGAAATCTGGACGTTAAAAGTCTTGGATTCACAGAATGGTCCTTTTTCGCAAACTTCTCCTATCCTTTGACCCCGCTTATCACCGGAGGATTTGCAGCCATATACTTTCCCGGGTGGCAGGGATTTTACCTGGGCCCCTCCTTTGACCTCTCGCTGAACAACAACCTGGGCCTCTCATTGATCCTTCAGCACTTCTCTGCCAGGTTTGATAAGCCCCTGTCGGACCCTTCAAGGACAAATAATACCTTTGGTTTTCTTCGTTTCAAGTGGAATTTTTAAAGCTTCACATCACTTTCCAGTCTTTTTACCAAATTGTTAAAAACTCATCTATACCTCCATTACATTTTGCTATTATTTAGTAATTATCAACCAGTTAGCAAAAGGTAACCATGGAAAACAGCAATTCGAAGGAGTTTGTGGCCAATTTGGATCACAAACAGTATCATTGGGACAACAAGGTTGTTCTCATTACAGAAGATGAGGAGGTCAACTTTTTCTACCTGAAGACCATTTTTAAAAAGACAGAAGCACGGATCCTCCGTGCAAAAAACGGAAAAGAGGCCGTGGATATCATTGAAAATCACAAGGGAGATATTGATCTGATCCTGATGGATCTGAACATGCCTGTGATGGATGGATACGAAGCCATGCGGATCATCAAATCCCGGTATCCGAAAATACCAATCATTGCCCAGACAGCCTATACCTTAACTGAAGACCGCCTCAAATGCATGAAGGCGGGGTTCAACGATTACATTGCAAAGCCCATCAACAGGTTGGCGCTTTTCAGACTGGTTAACGATAACCTGTCATGAAAGCTGTGATACAGCGTGTCACTGATGCACACCTGACCATCAATCAAAAAAAAGAGTACTCCATGGGTGTGGGCCTGGTGGTTTTGCTTGGCATTGAAGCAGCGGACGGCACTTCGGACATTGCGTGGCTGAGCGGCAAAATCAGCAGGTTACGGATCTTCAATGATGAAAAGGGTGTGATGAACCTGTCCGTCACAGACCTGAATGGTGGGGTAATGATCATCAGTCAGTTTACCCTCCACGCAAGCACCCGGAAAGGCAACCGGCCGTCCTATATCAAAGCGGCCTCCCCGGAAGTAGCGGTTCCGCTGTATCATCAGTTCATAGACCAGATGGAAATTGACCTGGGGAAAAAGGTGGTAACTGGCGAATTCGGGGCAACCATGCAGATCAGGCTTACAAACGATGGCCCGGTCACCATCCTGATTGACACAAAAAACAAAGAATAATGACTCTACAGGAAGCTCAGCTGAAAGTGGATGCCTGGATCCGCCGTTATGGAGTCAGGTATTTCAACGAACTGACCAACATGGCCATCCTTGCCGAAGAGGTGGGAGAAGTAGCCCGCATTATCGCCCGCACCTACGGTGAACAATCAGCCGGAAAGGAGAAACCGGGGAAAAGTGATCTGGCCGATGAACTGGCTGATGTTTTGTTCGTAATTATTTGCCTTGCGAACCAGACAGGGACCGACCTGGAAGAAGCCTTCCTGACGAATCTGCAGAAAAAAACTTCCCGGGATTTTGACCGTCATCAACAAAATGATAAATTAAGGGATTCAACCTGACAATTATGAAAATCCTTTCCGATTTCAATATGACCGTCGATGCAGACGAAGTTACACGGGTACTGGATCGGGTAAAGGAACAGATTCCATCCGGTGACAACAAGGATTTGTTAAAGAAGATCTTCAGCCTGATCGATCTCACCACCCTTAGCGAAAGGGACAATATTAAAAATGTCGCTGCCATGTGCGAAAAGGTGAATTTGCTTTCCGAGTCCTATCCATCCATGCCCGCTGTAGCAGCAGTATGTGTTTACCCTGAATTGGTCTCGGTGGTCAAGGAAACACTGGTAAATCCCCTGGTGAGTATCGCTTCGGTAGGTGGAGGCTTCCCTGCATCACAAACCTTTACCAACATCAAAGTAATGGAAATTGAGCAGGCCATTGGAATGGGGGCCGAAGAAATTGACATGGTCCTCCCTGTGGGTAAATTCCTGATGGAGGAGTATGAATATGCGGAATATGAGATTCAGGTGATCAAGGAAAGAATCGGGCCGGTTCACCTCAAGGTAATCCTTGAAACCGGCAGTCTGCAGGATTTTTCACTGATCCGCAAGGCATCCTTTCTGGCCATCAGGGCCGGGGCAAATTTTATAAAAACCTCTACGGGGAAAATATCCCCCGGGGCCACACCAGAAGCCATGGTGGTTATGTGCCAGGCCATCTATGATTACTACAACAGGACAGGGAAAAAGATCGGTATCAAGCCTGCCGGCGGTATTTCCGATGTGGATACAGCCTTGCTTTATTATGCTATTGTAAAGACGATCCTGGGTGAGGGCTGGCTCAATGCAGAAAGGTTCAGAATTGGAGCCAGCAGGCTTGCCAACGCATTATTGGCCAAAATTTTTGACCAAAGGCCTGATTTTGGTTATTTCTGACCATGCTTTGTATGTTTAAAAGAACTATATTTGTCTTGAGCGGTTCGATAGCATTCCATTCTCATAGAGACGGGTTGAATTCCATGGCTTTTTTTCTTCAATATCGGACCGCTTTTTTTTATTTCACCAAACGATAGTGTAAGTAGTCCAGCATCAGGGGAATATCTTTCTGACTGATACCGTTTTTGATCAGAATAGCCTGGTCTTCTTCCATGGTTTTAAGAAAATCCTGCATCTCAAACTGAAGGTCTCTCAGGGACTGTACGTATAATTCAATGGCATCCCTTTTATTTCCAAGGGCCCATTGGACATGACCGTAATTGATGTAGTCGTAATAACCCGGTTTCAACTGAAACACTTTCCGGAAGTACTTTTCCGATTTTTCCAGCTCCCCCATCGCAAAATAACACCAGGCAATGGGTCTGAGGATGTGCTGATTTCCCGGATTCAGATATTCTATTTTAAAATATTGCTTAAGCGCTGTCTGGTATTCTCCCAGCTTCAGCCGGCAAAATCCAATCAATGATTCGATGGTGGTATCTCCCGGTTGAAGCAGAGCGGCCTTTTCATACACCTCCAGGGCCGATTTGAAGTTGTTGTCCTTGCGGTAGCAGATTCCCAGGTTCTTCAGGGTCCACAGGTTCTGCTTACCAGCCAGGCTGATCCGGGAATAATAAGCGATGGCCTGCCGGTAATTGCCATCCTTCTGAAAACAGTATCCCGTCTTCTCAAGCAATTCACGGTCATCAGGCCGGGATTCGAGCATCATTTTAAAAATATCCAGGGCCTCTTCAAAATGTTCCTTTTCAAAAAGGTACTCTGCGATGTTTCTGGTGATGGATTCATCTTCACTGATCTCACGGAAAAAGTAGGACTTGTACAGATCCGGCTTGCCGTCAAATACATCCTCAAATTCATTCTTAAAAGGAGAGATTTTGAAGAAACGGTAAAGGTCCTGAATATACTGGATAAACACCGTCCGTTTCGTGAAATCGCCCGACGTAAGTTTTTCATCGTCCATCATTTCCTGCAAGCCCTCCATCTCCATCAGGAAAGCGTTGGAAAGCATCTTTTTCTGATCCCCGGGCAAATACCTCAGGTTGAAGATAAAACTGTATTTGTCGCTGTTACACAGGAATGGTGTTTTCTTCAGGCCATCCACAAAAATATCCGGATTAAAAGAGTCACTTCTTGAAGCGTAGATTTCGGACAGGTCCGGGTTCTCATTGTGAAAGGGAACCAGCCAGTTGGTAAGTTCGTTAAAGAACGGGAACTGTTTGAGATGCGCAAAGGTGGTCATGTAAACATCAGCGCCTTCCATTTGAAGTTTCATAAACTCATCCACTTTCCTGTAAAGATCATCCGATTCACTGAACATGGATTCCCAGTCAGGATTCCTTCCCTCCTCAAGCAATTCATCACGAATATCATCCATCTTCAGCTTATCTTCCAGCTTGGGCCTGAGTTTTGCCATTTCAGGCATCAAGTCTTCCTGCAGCTTCCTGCCAATCTCGAGGGTATCACGTGTACGGATCAGTTGCAGGGCAATTTTTTCAAAACTCTGTTCCAGCTTCAGTTCTCCGTTAACCAATTGCAACCTTTTGATGACATTGGGATAGAACGCAATTCTGTCATCATAACGGTAGAGCAGGATTACCAGTGCCACGATGGCCCTGGCCGAAACCTCCTGATCCTCCTCACCTGCAAAATCAATGAGCCTGTGCAGCTTCTCTTCGTCCCAGTACCTCAACCCTGACAACAAAATCCCGCTTACATAAAGTGCTTTTTCGTACCAAAGGAACTCGCGGCAGGATAAAATGGCGGCAGAAAGGCTGTTTTCGGCCTCGTTATACCTGTTGCTCAGCCACAAATGCCTGAATATTTCCATGGAGAGGTTCCTTCGTCGCTCCTCATTGGCACCGGGTGAAACCCTGTTCTCGTCAATGATCTCGTCCAGTTCAAGCTTGAACGAGAGGTCATCCATGGTCTCGATGATCTTTTTTCCGGTAAGTTGCTGTTTGCGTTCCAGCTCTGCTTTCAATATATAGGTATGCCAGCCGGCGTTCTTTTCCATCAGCAGGTCTTTGACCCTGTCAGCCAGTTCCAGAATGGAGGTAAGTAATTTCTGATAAACACTGTCCCGTTGTGGATCCTGAACCCCTTCGAGCATGTAATTAAGCATCTGTTCGTAGGTATGCTCAAGATGTTCCTGCTGAATAAAAAAGTCGCTGAAGCCCGATTCACTGACCAATCCATTCAATACATCCAGGGCATCCTTTACCTTCCGGGAAGAGACCAGCTTGCACAAACGTTTTGTGCGGGCGCTTATCTGCTGAACATTGATCATCCAAAAATATTTGCTAATCCTGTCCAAATATCAAGCCATCCGAACGAAACAGACAGAATGGCAGAGATATCAATGGGTCAGCAAACAAGATAAAACAATCCTTTCCAATATTTTCATTTCAGGGTAAAATTGGTGACCTGATTGAACGGCAAACCAATGCTGTGTAAAATGGAAAATCAATCCGGAGGATTACGCTCTCTTACGAACCAGGGGATAGACCACATAGGTGTAAACCCAGCAACCTGCACAAAAGTTAAGACCGCATTCCAGAAATGCAAATCCAACCAGGGTTATCCCTGCAATCATAGCCAACATTGGCAATCCGGTGATCGCAGCAGCTGTCGTAAGGGCGGTAAGCAAAAAACCTACCCTGGCCGCAAACACTTTCGGCGCTTTATCGATCCAAACCGGCTGTGTTCCCATGACCTTCACAAACAGATGGCCAAGCCAGCTCAGCGGGCTGTATTTCAATCCGGTGAAAGCCCTGATGAAAAAGTCCACTACCAGAATGGCCGGAAATATGGGATTATCGAAGATGAAAAAAGCCCCCATGAGGATAACCACACCAAAAGCTGTTACCCTGACCCTGTTTTCATCCACCCTTTCGGTGGAGACCGGGCATATAAGTTGATTAAATTTTACCATGATTGAATAAATGTTCTTTGCCTTAGACGAGAGAACCAGCGATTCCTTACATCCTCAACCACCTGCAAATGTATTCAGCTCCTCTGTTGAAGACAGGGCCCAGGGTGGTTTTAGCACTATTTTAACATAATCGGAGGAAATTATTCTCATTTTAATCCTGAATCACCTAGCTTTAATCCCTGACAATTCCTAACAAACATGCCGTGTCAATTCGTAATATAAATATTAATAAAAGGCTTATTAATATTGATCCGAAAGAAATATTTGCCCTGCTCGGAGGCAAGGATCCGGGATCGGATCCCCATACACATGAATTGATTGAAGAACTTATCAAAACATGTTCAAAGATCATGACTCCCCGGGGGGCTTATATTACCAAGAAAGCAATCCCGACAGGATCAAAGGATGAGATTTCCATAGAAGGATTGGTTTTTAATACCGGCGGGACCATCAGAAAAATGCTATGGGGAGCAGAAGCATATGCATTCTTCATAGCCACCTCCGGCTCTGGCCCGGAAGAGTTATCCCGGTCCCTGATCAGCAAGGGAGATTACCTGGAGGGATACATAGCAGATCTGGTGGGATCGGCCATTGCTGAATCGGTGGCCATCCAGATTCATGATCAGGTAAGACTGAAAGCAGGAAAAAACGGATTAAAGGCTACAAACCGTTACAGCCCAGGTTACTGCGGGTGGGAGGTTAAAGAGCAACAGAAACTTTTCAGCCTCTTCCCGGAAAAGTGCTGCGGAATTGTCCTTTCAGAAACATCATTGATGTCTCCCATCAAATCGCTTAGCGGAGTGATCGGAACCGGGGTAAAAGTATCATTCAGGGATTACACCTGCGAGATTTGCTCCATGAAAGATTGCATCTTCAGGCGAACCCGGACGAGCCATCCTCATTATTCCCCCGAATAGGTCCTCATTCTGAAATGGAATACAGCACAAAATGGCTTGCTGTTTGTTAATTCATCATCTGTGCAAATATTTTTGTGCGGAGAATTTGAAGAAAAGAGAGATGAATGTGAATGTAGCGCAAGCGATTTATACAATTGACAAGGTCAGGCATCTTACCGAATCAACCTATGTGTTAAGATTTTCAAGGAACGGCATGAAGTTTACACCGGGACAGCACCTGGTGCTCGGGTTGCCCGGCTCCAACGAATTGAGAGAATATTCCATCTACAGTGGCATCAACGACGATGCACTGGAGGTAATCATCAAAGAGGTGGATGATGGTATGGTAAGCTGCCAGCTGAAGAAAATTATGCCCGGAGATCCTCTGGAGGTAAAAGGGCCGCGCGGCTTCTTTCTGACCAGGGCAGCTGTTCCCGATGCCGGAAAATTACTGTTTCTCTCAAGCGGAACAGGTATTGCCCCTTTCCACAGTTATATCCAATCATTTCCCGGAGCCGATTACAGACTCATACACGGTGTGCGGAACAGGAATGAAGCCTACGATGCAGATGATTACCAGAACGGGCGGTTTATCACCTGTACTTCCAGGGATGAAGAGGGTGACTTTTCCGGCAGGCTTACGGATTACCTGCTTGAAGCTGAACTGGAGTCCGAAAGCCAGGTATTTCTTTGCGGCAACAGCAACATGATCTTTGATGCCATGGACATCCTTCGGGCCAGAGGGTTTTCGCAAAACCAGATTTTCACAGAAGTTTATTTCTAGGGTACTGCATGCCGGCTATGGAATGATTAATTTTGCAGGGATGAAGACAGTATCTTTTAAGACATTGGGCTGCCGCCTGAACCAATACGAAACAGACGCACTCGTGACACAGTTCCACCAGGCTGGTTATCAGGTGGTCGACTTTTCAACGCGGGCCGACATTACAGTGATCAACACCTGTACGGTAACAAACCAGAGTGACCAGAAATCAAGGAACACCATCAGCCAGGCCGCCAGAATAAACAGCGACGGAATGGTGGTGGTAACCGGGTGCATGGCCAACAACCACAAAGCACAGCTGGAAGCCAACGACCAGGTCACCTACGTGGTGGACAATGAGCGGAAAAGCCAGATTGTCTCACTGGTCGATGCTCATTTTAAAGGAGAAGTGGTGCATCCGGAGACCTATGCCAGGGATGTATTTGGTTTTGACACCGTAGACAAAAGCCTGCATACCCGTACCTCCATCAAGGTTCAGGATGGATGTGACAACTTCTGTACCTATTGCATTGTTCCTTCGGTAAGGGGACGCGCCATAAGCCGCCCCCTGGGAGGAATCCTGGAAAATGTCCGCAGGGTGGTGGACAACGGATTCAACGAAGTGGTCATCACCGGAGTGAACATTGGCAGGTATGATCACAACGGAACCAATATTGAAGGTGCCCTTGAAAAAATTCTTGAACTTCCGGGTGATTTCAGGGTCAGGATCTCCTCACTGGAACCCGATGGCTTTGGTCCTGACTTCCACAATCTGTTTCAGCACCCAAAAATGACCCCGCACCTGCACCTGTGTATCCAGAGTGGTTCAGAAACAATCCTTCTGAAAATGCGAAGGATGTATACGGCAAAGGCTTTTATGGAAATTGTTGAGAAATTCCGGAAGCAAATGCCCAGTTTTAACTTCACCACCGATGTGATTGTCGGATTCCCCGGTGAAACCGAAAATGATTTCCTGGACACCATGCGGCTTGTGAAGGAGGCCCGTTTCAGTCATGTTCATACATTCCGTTATTCCCGCCGGAAGGGCACCCGGGCCGACCGAATGGAGAACCAGCTGGAAGAGCGGATCAAAACCGAGAGGAGCGAAAACATCAGGCAAATCTCCGAAGAGAACCGGATCAACTACATGCAAAATATGACCGGCAAAAAACAGAGGGTCCTTGTGGAGCAGGTGGATAAAAACGGAATGGCCCGGGGATACGGCGAGCATTACCTGCCCATCCGATTCCAGACGTCGAATCATACCAGAAACCGGTTTGAGGATGTGGTCATGGAGCGTGTGGATCTGTCAGAACCTCCGTTCATGACCGGTATCAATTTTTAACACCATCTCCGGCCGTACACCTTTCTCTATTCATTTTTAGCGCTGCCGCCTCTGGCAAATACGGAAAAAAGGATGTTTCAAAGCTTCAGACCGTAGTACAGGTGATCTGAAATATCACCGTCGATCTTTGCAATGCCAGGCATGGCACCTCACCTGGAGAATCCGAATTTCTCAAGCATCCCGATACTGGCAGAATTTTTATCCAGAAGAATGGCCACCAGAATGGTGAACCCGTATTGGAAGGCTGCCCCGAGCACATGCTCCAGAAGCAGGCTGCCAATTCCCTTTCTGCGGTATTCCTGGTCCACGTAATAACGGAGCTCTCCCACATGGGCAAGCGCTTCTCTCCCAGGACGGTAAGCGCTCAGTGATATCCACCCTGTCACTTTTTCCTGTTCATGACTGACAAATACGGGAGTCTGGTCCGGATCATGGCCGGTGAACCACCTCCGCCTGTATTCCATATCCACGGGAAAAAGATGTGCCGTACAGTAGCGTTGACTGACTGCCTGATTGTAGATCTCGTTGATGATAACTGAGAATGTTGCATTGGGCAAACAGGAGATTCGTCTCGGCCTGAAGCCAAATGCCTCTTTCCTTGGGCTGGATCAACAACGTTATTGCCCCTTATGGAAACCTGAGGATCTCCTACGACATCTACAGTGCCGGTGTCCGGAAACGATCCGTGGAGGTCGCCCGGATCAATGAAGAAGTGGCCAGGGTTGAAATCCAGGAGATGGAACATGCCCTGACCAATGAGCTGTTCAACCTTTATGACTACCATGAAGTACGCATTGAATTGTTGAATGTGGCCATCGAAAACATGGCTGCAGCTGAACTGAACCTCTCCATTTCGGAAGAGAAATACAAAACCGGCGTGATTAACTCGTTCAATTACAGGGATGTTCAGCTGATTTATCTGAATGCCGCCATACAGCATCTGCAGGCTGTTTACGGTCTGATCAATTCCAAAACCCAGCTCACAAGGAACACCGGCGGATTCCTGGGAACCAGCTCGCAGTAACAGGCTAAGAACAGTACGTTTTCGAAAAGCGCTTGACAAAGCCGGAATAGTATCATAACTTGCAGATACTCTATTCACTAAACTCAAACTGATGTCACGATCAAACCTCTTGTCTGTTTGGGTGAGCGTTACATTCTTTCTGGTGCTGGCCAGTTGTACCCGCAATACCCGGTTTACAAATGAGATCATTCATATTGAAGGTGTTTCCAGAGCCTGCAATATCACTACTTCCTATGTCTGGTTCGGTTCCGCCAGTGAATCCGAGGCGAAACCGGAAGTGTTTCTGCCCGTATCGGATGGTGACCTTCTCTATATGGTGAACGAGGATGGTTCGAATCTCTATTACAGGTACAACCCGGATGACGGGATTCACCTGGTGGTTTCACGGGATATCATGAAACCAAACCTGTTTTTTATCAATGGTATCCTGAGCCAGTTTGAAGTATCCTCAGAGACCATTCAACGTCCGAATGAGGAACTCGTTGCTTTGAAGCCCGGCCGGTTCCCAACCTTGCTGTTCAGTGATTCCCTCACCGGTGCAATGATCCTGGAGCTGAAGAAACTGCAGGAAAACTCCGGAGGATCAGGAATACTTATTGAACATCATATTTCCACCGGAATATTTAAGGAACTCATCTCCATCTGCAAACCCACATGGCTGGTTGCGGAATCTCTCCCGGCCGGAGCAGGTGCAGACCGGCTGATACTTCCCAAAGATCTGGAGTTCCTGTGGATCACAGGAGAGCCTCTGTTATTCACCGGAGATGATCTGTATCAGGGAAACCTGGAATCGCTGGTCATTGCCGAATGGACGCCTGAACAGGATGAAGTGATCCGTCTTTCTGCCCTGAAGAAACTTCATACACTCACCCTGGCAAGCTGTGAAATCTCTGATCTGTCGCCTATCCGGTTTCCGCGAAGCTTGCAGAGGATGTTCCTGGTCGGATGTGAAAAACTCACCGATATTGGCGGAATTGAAGCAATCCCTGGCCTGAGAAGTTTTGGAATGGCGGGCAGCCATGATGTATCATCCCTGGAACCTGTAATGGAATTTCCGGAACTGACGCGCCTGGCATTTCCGGGTAACATCTCCCAGAAGGATTTTGCATCTGTCATTGACCGGCTTCCCCGTCTGGAAGTGGTTGAACTGATAGATTGTCCGGATATTCATGACCTTTCTCCCCTGCAGCAAAGCGGGAACCTGGATATTCTGATCCTTCGTCCCGACTCGGTTATACCGGAACATATCGGATCCCTGGACCAACTTGAACTGATTGTTTTAAGCGAGGAAATATTCGAAAATTCTCCGGAATCAATCTCCGGACTCCGTTCACAACTCCCTAATACACTGATTGTCCCGGGCAGCGGACTGTGTCTGGGTTCAGGCTGGTTGTTACTGATTCTTCCCGTGTTGATTGTTGCGAGGTTCCTTTTTAAAAGAAAGTAAAAATCCCTCTGCCCTGAAAACCCTCCTGAAAACCGAGCTTTGCCACAGGCAGAACCTGGGGTTAATCCGGAATGTTTTAGTTACGGTAGCCGGAATTCTTCTGTTTGCCATATTTGTGCATGATCCCGGGGCCCGGCGGGTCCTTGCTTTCGCCGGACTTGTGGTTTCAGCAGTATGTATCGGCTATTCCACACGTCATATTTCTCTACTGAAGGCATCCGGAATGATGCTTCCCGGCCGCCGCACCCTGTTGTACATTCTTCCGGCCCTGCTCCTGGGTGCCCTTTTGGGCATAGCCACACGGAACAGGTTCGGACTTTCCCTGATCCCCTTAACCCTGGGGAGGATGGCGCTGATAGCTCCATGTATCGGGGCCTTTGAGGAAATTCTATTCAGGGGATATATCCAGGGTACCCTTCAACCTGCAGGCAAAATCCTTTCCGTTGTGGTTGCGGCCATGACCCACTCCGCTTATAAACTGCTCCTGATCTATTCCTTTCCCGGGCCCCTGCAATTCGATCTTTTTTTTCTCGGGCTTTGGACCTTTACAGGTGGCCTGGCTTTCGGAATACTGAAGGAACTGTCGGGAAACACCTTCCCCCCGGTGATCTCCCATGCGCTGTTTGATATCATCTTGTACGGAGGATTGAATGTTGCCCCGGCCTGGATCTGGAGTTAGCCGTTATCTTTCATTGATCTGCCTGTATAAAGTTGGAGGAGCTGGCCATGAATGATCCAATAAGGGCTGAAAAGAAAGGACATGTTCAACATCATCTGTCCCAATTGCATACGTTTTGTACATATTCAATATATTTAGTGCCGGAAGTCTGATTGGGCTGTGCTTTGGTGTGGGTGTATTGATTAGCACACAGATTAACATTAAAAACCTATAGATATGGCCAACAACTATTTTTGTCCCGTTTGCAAAAGCAACATGAACATTGGAAATTCTTTGGTCTTTTCCGCCAAATCGCCAGACAACGTGAAGGGCCTGGTTTTTCTGAATACAGAACTGGGTGATTATACCAAAACCACCCATCCTGATTTTGAACTTCAGAAGGGTGTGGAATACAAATTCTATTGCCCCGTCTGTCACGCCAATCTGAACAAAAAGGATATTCCTAACCTGGTGAAAGTGCTTATGACCGATGAATCAGGTACGGAGTATGAGATTAATATTTCCAATATCATTGGTGAATATTGCACCTACAAAATCCTGGATAAAAAGACAGAGGCCTTCGGTCCTGATGCAGACCATTACCGGAAATACCTTGATTTACCAGGAGAATATCGTAAATACTTGTAGAGAGAGATCCTTTTATTCCGAAAGCAGATCATATATATTTCATAACTTCGTTATGATATCAATTGTAACGATTTAATCATTTTTCCATATGAAACTGATCCGTCATCCATTTGTTTTCGCTCTTGTTCTGTTTGGTCTGTGTGTATCTCCCATAAGATCTGCATATGCGCAGGCCGGCATGCCTCCGGTCATGGATACAGCTACATTCGAGGACCAGATGGAATACCTCCAGGAAAAGACCAGGATTTATAATGGTTTCAGGGCCATCCGGGATGATATATTCCTGAAAATGAAAGAGAATGCACTCGATTCACTTGCCAAAGAAAAACTGGAAGTAGCCCGGTTGAACAGCGGGATCAGTGAGCGCGATTCCCAGATTGAATCATTAACTTCCGACCTGGTCCGGGCCAGGAATGAAAGAGATCAGGCCATCCGGACAAAAGACAGTTTCTCTTTCTTCGGTATCCAGATGCAAAAAGGCCTCTATAACACGATCATGTGGTTCATTGTAGTAGGACTTTCTTCTTTGGCGGTGATCCTTTTCCTGCTGTTCAAGCGAAGCCATGTAATCACTATTCAGACCAGGAAAGAGTTGGAAAATATTCAGGAGGCATTTGAGGAGCACCGGAAAAGCTCCAGGGAGAAATATGAAAAGCTGGTGGTCTCTCATCACAGTGAGATCATGAAGTTGAAGCGGTCGTGAATGCAGGCGCTGCTGAAGGCGGCTCTCCATCCCGGATAGCGGCAGAAAGCGATACCATTATTACCATGTTGCCAGACTCTCCCCAGGGGAAAGAGGTGATCCTCGGGAAAAAGGGCGTGCCGGAGGGAGCCAGGACGGGAAACCTGATCATCGATATGAAAGCCCTGAAAGAAGATGGCCGGGATGGTGATGACCACGGCGGCCTGATCCAGTACCATGAAAAACCGGGTTTGAGTCGGACCAGCTTCTTCCTCAATAACATTCCTGTTTACAGTGCCTTTATCGAGGTTATCTATAGTAAATATTCCAAGGGCAAGGGAATCCCTGCGGTTGCCGGCCACAATCACCGGTTCCCCATTGAACATGCCGTTGCTGAGGCCATGACCAAAGGAGAGCGTGTCACTGAATTTCACATTCCAATAACCATCAATCCGTTTATAGATATTCAGGGCGCTTCCATGAAAAGGTTCAATGGTGACCATTTCCAAAACCCCATCCCCATCCAGGTCCACAAAGGCCATTTCACTGACCTCCCTGCCAAAAATCTGTTTTATTTCAATGCCCCCCGAAGCAGCTGAACTTAACGCAAAAATTCCCTCCACTCCGGAGACACAAAGAGCTTCCCGGCCATTGAAGGTGGCCTTGGTCATTCTGTTGTTGCGGGTAATCCCGGAATCCAGAAGCTGTGAACCCCAATTTTCAGTCAGGTTTTCACCGGGGGTTGGAAGGTAAATCTCACCTGGCTTTGACCAATCCTGTGGATTTTCCTTATGCTGGCTTACACTGGCTGCAACCAGCACTGATCCTTTTTCATAAGGCAACACAGGCAGGGATGAATCCCGGTGGGACAGAGAGAATTTCACAATCTATCAACAATGCTGGTCTTTGATCCGATGGATCTATATCTTTATGGAAAACCCCAGTAATGAACAATATACCCGTACTCTGTGTTTCGGGGGAATCCCTCGCAGAAACCTATGAAGCTGCCCTGGTCAGGCTTTACAACGAAGGCACCCGTTTCAAAACCCAGTATGACAAACCCGGAGATCCCCTGAGCCTGGACTGCACCCTGAATGCAACGGTGATCAATCCCGAAAGCGATCCTATGATCCACCAGGCCTTCCCCGGGGGGATCGATGAGCTGAAAGAGTACGTGATGGAACTAAAAGGCTATAAGGACCACTGGGTGAAAAACATGAATGACCCGGCTGATACCCGTTGGGAGTACACCTATCACGGCAGGCTGCAGCGTTACGGTTCGTGGAAGGAAACGGTGGTGGAAAATGGTGAAAGGATCCGGAAAGATGTTGGGTTCCAGGTGGACCAGGTCGAACATGTCATCCAGAAGCTGATGGAGCAGCCCTATACCCGGCAGGCACAGATGATCACCTGGATGCCAAACCACGACCTTCAGGTATATGACCCGCCCTGTCTCCAATCCCTCTGGTACCGGATCATGGAAGATGAAGACGGGATTCAGTGGCTGAACTGCAACATAAGGTTCCGGAGCAATGATGCCTGGGGGGCCAGTTTTATGAACATGTTCGGATTTATCCGGTTCAACCGGGAGGTGATTGCCGATGAAATTGCAAGTAGGAGCGGGAAAACCGTTCACCTGGGAAGACTGAACTGGCAGGCTGATTCATACCATATTTACGGAAAGGATATCGCCCAGGCAAAGGCCATGTTATTTGACAGGATCGGTTCGTTAAGCATCGAGGAGAGAACCTTCAATTTTGGAGACGACTTTATCAGGGAGATGTACGAACAGGCCGAAGAGGCAACCCTGATGAAGATCATGAAGTACGACGAGGAACATGCGCAGAAATAAACTGCTTCAATACTCCTGCCAGATCATCAGGAGTACTGTATTCCTTCAGACTTACCCTTTCACTGCCGGCGATCATGGCAGACAATTTGTTTCCGTAAGATGAATCAAACAGGCAGAGAACTGGTTTTTCTAATTCTATGGCGCGCCCAATCTCATATCCTACACCCAGACTTGGTATGGTAACTTCTGCCACCACTACATCCGATTTCATGATCCACTTTAAATCCCTGTCGTGGATCTGCCTGTCGGTCAGGTGCCGGTCCAGGGCACTCTCCTTCCCCGGTTCCCCCACATGTTCGGTAAGCACCTCGCCATAATCCTGAAGCATCTGTATAAGGGTCCTGTAAACAGCCTCCAGTTGTCTCCCTCCCCTGATGGATCCGCAAAAGTAAATCCTGGTATACAATTCTCTTTCCTGTATAAATTTTTTCAATGAAAGGATTCCATGATCCTTTTCATATCCACCTAAAATAGATAAATTTATTCACCTGTTACCAAAATCAAAATCCAAAAACGATGAAAAAAGAAGTTCAGAACAATGCGCAGACAAATGCAGTTTACGGAGTCGGACTCATTGGAGCCGCCATCTATTATATCTCCACAGCCACCGGTTTCTGGATGGGAGTACTCGGCGTGTTAAAAGCCCTTGTGTGGCCGGCATTCCTGGTCTATGAAGCACTGAAGTCGCTGGGAGCCTGACGAGACAAAGGACTCCTAAAGTTCCATGTCTCCCAGGTGCAGGTCCAGGGCCCTGACTGAAATCTGGATTTCCCATATGGAGATGGCCAGTGAGATGATCAGCATGACCAGGGCGATTCCGAACAGGATCTCCCCGGCCAGCTGGAAATCAATGTAGACCAGAAACATGCAGATAACGCAGAGTAACAGGCTGCCGATGCCAAGAAGTTGCATGGTCCGGGTCAAAGAAAGCCGTTTCCGGAGGTTTTGAATCTGTCCGACGAGGATTTGATCGGGATTCTCCTTGAACCGGGCATGCAGGGTCCTCACCACATTGGCATAGGCCAGAAAGCGGTTGGTGTATGCCAGCAGCAACAGGGAGATGGCTGAAAACAGCAATGCGGGGGTTGTCAGGGTCAGTTCATTCATGGTCAGACTTCTTACAGGCAGGGTTATCCCCTTACACTGGCTTCCGGCAATCTCTTCTGAATATCCCTCAGGAATTCGATGTTATCAATACCCATTGTAAAGGCGTCTGTAATACCCGTCCCTATCTGGAATTGAAGACACTCGTCTTTCTTATCGAGCAACAGGCCTGCACCATACACCTTCATACCCAAGATGGCCTTGCCGTTTTTTTTCATGCGGGTCAGTACCTTCTGAACCGTATCCACATCGGCATCCATCCTGGCACCCCCCGGATTAAACCGGGCCAGGTCCACATCTACCCACGGCTCATCGGCAGCGGTTTGCAGGGCTTCAAGAGAATGGCATGAAAGTCCGTGTGCCCTGATGGTACCCTCGTCTTTGGCCTCAGCCAGCGCCTCCATGGCTCCTTTCATGCTGGTGTTCCAATTCCCATCGGTGACGGCGTGAAGCAAAACAATATCAAAATAATCCGTACCCAGTTCCTGCTTAAACCTTTCCAGGTCGTTTTTTACATCCTTGTACGTCCTGGAATTGGTCTTGGTCAGGATGACCACCTCCTCTCTTTTGGTCTTTTTCAAAGCCTCCTTCACATGCGGATGAGAACCATACTGGTCGGCTGTCTCCCAGAAGTTAATTCCATCATCGAAAGCTGCCATCAGCAAATCCGACACCCCTTTGATACCCAGCCGGCGGGTCTGGTCTGAACTCCCTCCAAAACCGTTGGTACCTGTGCCCATGGCCATGCGCGACAACTCGATCCCCGTATTTCCAAGTTTAACCCGGTCATGGGGGTAGAGCCTGGTATCGCCGGCAAACAATTCATACGGGAAGGCGGAGAGAAGGGCGGACCCTGCCAGGGTGGTCTTGATAAAATGTCTGCGTTTCATATGGAACTGTTTTTAGAATTGGATCAATTTACAAAATTTGTACATACATCCTGCGGACGCAATGTATAACAAAATATGGCTCAGTTGGGTTTAATACAGGTTGACGGCAATTTCTTACCTTGTATCTCAATATATCACCGGCAGTACCATGATCCAGCAGGGAAAAATCAGCAAGCTGAAAATTATCAAACGGGCTACGTTCGGCCTCTATCTGGGAGACGAATCGGGCAAAGAGGTTTTACTCCCCAATAAGTTTTGTACTGATGCAATGAAGCCGGGACAGGATATTGAAGTTTTTATATACCGGGATTCCGAAGGAAGGGTGGTTGCTACCACCCAGACTCCCAAAATTTTCATCCATGAATTTGCCCTGTTACAGGTAAGCTCTGTCTCGGCAGTGGGCGCTTTCCTGAACTGGGGGCTGGACAAGGACCTGATGGTTCCTTTCAGGGAGCAAAAACAAAAAATGGAAGAGGGGCGCTGGTATATTGTTTACATGGACCTGGATGAAAAAACAGACCGGCTTTATGCAAGCAACCGGGTGGAAAGGTTTTTACAAAATAACGAAGTCAAGATCAGGGTGGGAGAAGAGGTTTCCCTGGTGGCCTTATCAAAAACCGACCTGGGTTTTTCGGTCATCATCAACCACGCCCACAAAGGTATGATATTTGAAAACGAAATTTTCAGGGAAATCAAAGTTGGCGACAAACTCCGCGGGTATGTAAAAAAAATCCGGGAGGACGGTAAAATCGACATCTCGCTGCAAGCCATTGGATTCGCCAGATTCAGTGATGTAAACACCCAATTGATCTTCAACAGCCTGACTGAAAATGACGGTTTTCTCAATCTCACCGACAAGAGCTCCCCGGAAGATATCTCCGCTGCTCTGGGGATCAGCAAAAAAGCTTTCAAAAAGGCGGTTGGTTCGCTTTACAAACAAAAAAAGATCCTCATCGGTCCCGACGGAATCAGGCTGAATTCATAAAACCGGACACTCATTTTTTATGAAACCATTTACACATAAACTCTATATCGGATCCATGGTATTGCTTTTGGCAGCAGCAACCGCCTTCCTGATTTACAGTGGTTATTTCTACTACAATACAAGCCTTGAAGAAAGGTTTTATCACCCCGACCATCATCTTTTAAAACCCAATGGATTGATGGGTCATGGACTTGGGATCATCGGGTCAATCTCCATGTTAGCTGGTGTTTCCATATACATGATGCGAAAAAGGATAAGATCTTTGGCGCGGGTGGGGAAATTAAAGCACTGGCTTGAGTTCCATATTTTCCTCTGTACCTTCGGCCCCATCCTGGTCCTCTTTCATACCTCCTTTAAAATTGGCGGGGTTGTGGCGATCAGCTTTTGGAGCATGATGGCTGTGGTTCTTAGCGGAGTTATCGGCAGGTTTATTTATATCCAGATTCCCAGAACCATCGAAGGCCGTGAAATGAGTCTGAATGAGGTCAGGGACATGAAAACCGATATCGGGGAAATTCTTGTTACCAGGTATGCCCTCGATCAGGTCAGTCTTGACTTGATCATTGCGTCGACAAAAAACCGTGGAGCCGGGTCCGTAGTGCGCAATGTGAAAAGCACCTTGAAAAACAACCGGCTTTCCAGACCCCAACGAGCTCAGGTAATGAAACTTGTTAAAAATGAAATTTCTCTGAATCGAAGGATAGACAGGCTGGAGACCATGCAAAATCTTTTCAAATACTGGCATGTGGCCCATCTGCCTTTTGCCCTGATTATGTTAATCATTATGGTTATTCATGTAGCGGTATCGATCCTGTTTGGATACACCTGGATCTTCTGATCCATCGATGAACCCAAGGGTTTGTATTTTTATTTGTAATTTATAATGTTTATAAAAAGGGCCGCCGTGCAACTTATGGTGAACGAATATGCATAATAATCCGCCTTTACCGGACGTTTTTTATTTAACTTAATTCCGGAAACAACAAATGACTCCCATTTGGGGTCATGCACCCTTACTCCCCGACAATCAGATATAAGAAGTATTCTTGACAGTGTTTACAGCGATTGATCCTTCCTATGGAATCAGTTATTGAGAATTTGATCGTTTACGGCTCGGTCTTCCTGATTTGCCTGTTCGTTGTTTTAATCTACATGAGGAAACTAAAACGAGGATCAAAAAAAGTTGAAGCAAAGATTGCCAGCGCCATACGAGCTGGTATCCACGAACCCGTCTCATTACATCCCGTGGTTGATCCCAATAGCTGCATTGCAACCGGTGCCTGCATCATCGCCTGTCCCGAAAAAGATATTCTGGGGATTTTGAAGGGCAAGGCCACTCCCATCAATACGTCCCAATGTATTGGGCATGGTGCGTGTTTTCATGCCTGTCCCACCCAGGCCATATCACTCTGTATCGGTACGGAAAAACGGGGCGTGGATTTGCCCCATGTTAATCAGAATTTTGAAACAAATGTCCCGGGTATCTCTATAGCAGGAGAGCTGGGCGGTATGGGACTGATAAAAAATGCCGTTGAACAGGGCAAACAGGCCGTGGAGCATATTGTTAAAACCATCGACCGGAATCATAAAGCCCCTTACGATCTCATTGTGGTGGGAGCAGGGCCGGCAGGAATTTCAGCCTCGCTGACCGCCAAAAAACATGGATTAAAATGTCTGATCCTGGAACAGGACTCCCTTGGCGGAGCGGTGTTTACTTTCCCCAGGAAGAAAGTGGTCATGACATCACCCATGGACCTCCCGCTTTATGGAAAGGTAAAACTGTTTGAAACAAGCAAAACCGAATTGCTGAATCTCTGGACAACAACATTGAGAAAGTATGAAATTGTGGTCAAGGAAAAATCAAAGGTTGAGTCCGTCTCTTTTGTAAACGATGTCCATAAAGTGATCACTTCAGCGGGAGAGGAATACCTTACCAAACATGTATTGTTGGCCATTGGTCGCCGGGGAACGCCAAGAAAACTCAATGTCCCCGGTGAAACCATGGAAAAAGTTGCCTACAGGCTGCTTGAACCGGAAAATATCAAAGATGAAGATATTTTGGTTGTGGGAGGGGGTGATTCAGCCGTTGAGGCAGCGTTGCAGCTGGCGGATCATAACCATGTAACACTCTCTTACCGCAAGGAGGCATTCCAGCGGATTAAGCCAAAAAATAGCGAATCCATCAACCGGGCCATAAGCCAGGGCAAAATTGATGTCAGATTTAATACACGTGTTGAAATCATTAACAGGGATGAAGTAGCAATCTCCGGCGGTATGAGCGAAGGTAAATCAATCCTGAAAAACGACCGGATCTTCATATTTGCAGGTGGTGAACTACCCACACAATTTCTGAATAAAATAGGCATTCAAATAACCAAAAAATTTGGTGAGACTGTATTAAAACACAATTAAAGAATCCATTTGAAACACGTTTTACGGATATATAAATTCATAATGGAGACCAGTCTGGTATTGTCTGTTTTCATATGCAATCTGGGCGCACAAATCTCCCCTGGTGAACTTTCCAGGCAACATGCTCACCTGGAGGGCCTTACAAACTGCACCAAATGCCATATCCTGGGGGAGAAAGTTTCCAATGAGAAGTGTCTGGATTGTCACCTTGAGATTGGGGTTAGAATAGCTGCCGGCAGCGGCTTTCATTCATCCACTGAAGTAAAAGGGAAAGCATGCATTGAATGTCATAGCGATCATCACGGCAAGAATTTTCAAATGATCCGTTTCGATACAGACCAATTCAATCATGCCCTTGCCGGGTATGACCTGCAAGGCGCTCATGCCGGGATTACCTGCAGGAACTGCCATAAAACCGAATATATAACCGATCCCGAAATTAAAGCCAAAGCTTCCTCCTACCTGGGTCTCGATCAGAAATGTCTTTCATGTCATACCGACCATCACATGGGAACCCTTCCCTCCGATTGTGCTTCCTGTCACGATTTTAAGGCGTTCAAACCCGCCTCGAAATTCGATCATATGGAAGCGAGGTTTCCATTGCGGGGCAGACACGCACAGGTTGATTGCAAGCTATGCCATAAAATAGAGATGCAGAACGGGAGGGAGGTGCAACAATTTACCGGTCTGGTCTTCGGAAAATGCACAAACTGTCACAAGGATGTTCATGAAAATAAATTTGGCCAAAACTGTACGCAATGCCATTCAGAAGTTTCTTTTCAACAGGTAAAAGGAATAAAGAATTTTAATCATGCGCTTACAAGTTACCCTCTTGAAGGAAAACATAGCAGGGTGGCGTGCGCCGGTTGTCATAAATCAGGTTATTCAGAAGAGCTCAAACACAACCGTTGCTCAGATTGCCATACAGATTATCACAAAAATCAATTCATGTCAGAGGGGCAGTCTCCCGATTGCGCGGAATGTCATTCCATCCGGGGATTTGAGCAAACCAGTTTTACCATTGAAAAACACAATGACGGTTCCTTTCAACTAACTGGAGCACACCTGGCAACCCCCTGTTTTGACTGCCCTAAAAACAATGATAACTGGAGCTTCAGACAGATAGGCCTGAATTGTAAAGATTGTCATCAAGACGTTCACGGACCGACCCTGGCTAAAAAATATGATCCCGAACCCTTCTGTGTAAACTGCCACTCAACCAGCAGATGGAGTGACATCGCTTTCGACCATACAAAAACAGGATATACCCTTGGGGGAGCACACAGCAAACAGGCATGTAAATCCTGCCATTTCAAAAATGTAGAGCAGGGATTGCCGGTTCGGCAATTTACCCCATTGACATCTGCCTGCACAGGATGTCACAAGGATGCACATCAGAAGCAATTTGAAGAATCGAAGGGTACAACCTGCCTGAAATGTCATGATTATTTCGACTGGTCCGCCGGACTGTTTAATCACGATAAAACGGCATTTCCGCTGGATGGAAAACACGAGCAAGTTGCCTGTGCCAGGTGCCACCCGAAGGTAACCGGCGTACAAAACACATATACCCTGTATAAATTAAACAGTACCGCATGCGAATCCTGTCATTAGCCATCATGTTTCTGTTCCTTGTCATTACAGGCCGGAGGCAAGACTCCCCTCACGGCAGTGATTTTCGTGTAAGTTGTAAAGAATGCCACAGCGCAAAAGGCTGGGAACTGGACCGGGAGATTTATTCCTTCGATCACAGCAAGACCAGGCTGCCACTGGAAGGGCAACACACCTTCTTAGAATGCAAAGCCTGTCATCCGACCCTTGTCTTCTCGGAGGCTGAAACAGATTGCATCAGCTGTCACACGGATATGCACAACCAGACTGTCGGGTTGGATTGTGCCAGGTGCCATACGCCGCATTCATGGATCGTAAACAACATTACAGATGTGCACAGGCAAGGCCGTTTTCCGCTCCAGGGTCCGCATATGATGGCCCAATGTCTGGATTGCCACCCCTCAGCCTCCCTGCTGGAATTTGAACCTGTGGGGATTGAATGCATCGATTGTCATATGCAGGATTATCAGTCAGCCACCGATCCCAACCATGTTCTCGGAAACTTCTCCTCCGATTGTTTTGACTGCCACTCGATGTCAGCGTTCACCTGGGCAGGACAAGGATTTGACCACTCCTTCTTTCCCCTTACCCAGGGTCATGCCATCTTCGATTGCAATCAATGTCACACCGGAACCGAATACGCCAACATTTCCTCAGAATGTTATTCGTGCCACGAGGATGATTACAAGGCAGCCGCCAATCCAAATCACCTGGCCGCAAATTTTTCCATTCAATGTCTTGAGTGCCATACCACCCTGCCGGGATGGAAGCCCGCGCAATTTGACCACTCCTTCTTTCCCCTGACTTTGGGTCATGCGATCAATGACTGCAACCAGTGCCATGATCCCTCAAACTATTCCAATGTGTCCACAGATTGCTTCTCCTGCCATGAAGCCGATTACAACACCACTACCAATCCAAACCATCTGACTGCAGGAATTAACAATGTCTGCATGGATTGCCATACCACAAATCCGGGTTGGAAGCCTGCCACATTCACAGAACACGATGGTTTGTTTTTCCCTATCTATTCGGGAGAGCACAGGGGTACATGGAATAGTTGTACCGACTGCCATGAAAATCCGGCCAACTACTCGGTTTTTTCATGTCTTGATTGCCATGAACATAGCCGGGCAAACATGGATGATGAACATTCGGATGTAAATGGATATATATACAGCAGTGTGGCATGCCTTGATTGCCATCCTACCGGAAGTCATGAATAAATAATGGATATGAAATATTTGATCGCTTTCCTGTTTATGTTTGGTCTGGGGTTGAATATATCCGGCCAGGAAAGAATGGAGGGAAAGATAACCTATATCACTTCCCAGCACGTGTATGTGAACTTTGCTTCCATGGGAAATATCTCTGAAGGAGATACCCTCTTTATTATGGAGGGGAACACTGAAATACCCGCTCTGCAGGTAATGAACCTGTCTTCCCTGTCATGTGTTTGTATTCCACTGGGAATCAATGCTTTTGAGATTTCAGACCCGGTATATTCAAAATTGAAAACTGACCCAGATATTGAGCCTTTTCAGATACCTTCTCCAATTGATACTGTCCAAACAACAAGCATATTGGATTCTGATACGCTTCAGTCCGATTCTTTCAGAGAGGTGAAGTTCAAACAGGATATCAGCGGACGCATTTCGGTCTCCTCCTATTCAAATTTCTATAATAACCAGGCACCCATGAACCAGCGAATGAGATATACATTTTCAATGCGTGCCAACAATCTTGGAAATTCTAAATTTTCTGCTGAGAGTTACATGACATTTTCTCACAGCAATACCAACTGGGATGAGGTTCGGCAAAATATCTTCACTGGTCTGAAAATTTATAACCTCTCAGCAAAATATGAATTTGATGAAACCATGTATCTTTCCCTGGGGAGAAAGATCAACCCGAAAATATCATCCGTCGGGGCGATTGACGGCCTTCAGTTTGAGAAAAAATTCAGGACAGTTTTCGTGGGTGCAATAGCCGGTTCGCGTCCCGACTATAAAGACTATAGAATAAACCTGGCCCTTCCACAATATGGGGTTTATTTCGGACACGAATTCGGTTCAGGAAATGGAAACATGCAAAATACCCTGGCCTATATTGAGCAAAGAAATCATTCCTTGACCGACCGAAGATTTGCTTATTTCCAGCATACAAACACGCTTGTAAAAAATCTGTTTCTTTTCGTTTCAGCCGAGGTGGATTTATATAAAAATGTGAATGACACTCCGGAAAACGTTTTTAACCTTTCAAATACCTATGTGTCATTAAGGTACAGGATTATTCGTCCCTTTTCCATAGGACTGTCCTATAGTGCACGGCGAAATGTAATCTATTACGAGACCTATAAAGACTTCCTTGAAAGGTTGCTGGAAACGGAAACCTTGCAGGGATGGAGATTTCGTGTCAATTACAAGCCTGCCAAAACCCTGTTCCTGGGACTGAATGCCGGATATCGGTTTCGTAAAGAGGATCCCCGGCCTTCAAAGAATGTGAATGGTTACCTGACCTACAGCCAGGTTCCCGGAATTGGGGCTTCTGTCACATTGTCTGCAACCTGGCTCGAAACCAGTTATCTGAACGGGATTGTATACGGGGCAGGTATTTCCAGGGCTTTTCTATCCGACAAGCTGCAGGGCGGGATCCAGTACCGGTATGTGGATTACCTTTACCAGAACACGGAAATACCAATGATCCAGCATGTGGGTGAGGCCAGCATTTCATGGGCGGTTTATGCAAAATTATCACTCTCCGCTTACTATGAAGGAACCTTTGAAAAAAAGATGCCTTATCACAGGGTTTATTTCAATATAACTCAAAGATTTTAATGCATAAGATCCTTGTATTCCTGCTCCTGTTCCTGCTCCTTCCTGCCCGAAGGCAGGATTCACCTCATGGGGCTGATTTTGTAATAAGCTGCAAGATTTGTCACAGCCCGAAAGGATGGGAGCTGGATCGCGAGATTTACTCATTTGATCACAGTACCACCGGACTTCCACTGGAAGGGCAACACACCTCCATCAATTGCAAAGCCTGTCATCCAACCCTGGTTTTTGCTGATGCAAAAACAGATTGCATTGATTGTCATATGCAGGATTATCAGTCGGCATCCAATCCAAATCATGTTTTGGGAAATTTCTCAACAGAATGCGTCAATTGCCATCTGATGTATGCATTTACCTGGGAAGGAACAGGGTACAACCACTCCTTCTTTCCACTAACGGAAGGCCATGCTGTTTTTGATTGTAACCTGTGTCATGATCCGAACGACTATTCAAATGTTTCAAGGGAGTGTTTCTCCTGTCATCAGGATGAATACAATGCAACAACCAATCCCAAACACCCTGCCTCTGGTCTGTCCACAGATTGCAAGGAATGCCACACCACCAGTCCCAGGTGGAAACCGGCTGAATTCAGAATTCATGACGCTCAATTTTTTCCCATTTATTCCGGATCACACAAGGGCGAATGGAACAGTTGCACGGACTGCCATACCAACCCGTCTTACTATTCCATTTTTTCCTGCATCGATTGCCATGAGCACAGCCGGTCCAGGATGGATAGCGAACATTCTGATAAAAAAGGCTACGTATATGCCAGCGAAGCCTGTCTGGATTGCCACCCAACCGGCAGGGCAGACTAAGGAGAAATTGCTATCCGCGGCCGGTACGGAATCTCGGCTGCTTCAGGGCTTTCTGAACGGCTTGAATCCATGGATGGTCATGGATACCAGGATTTGCTGGGAGTAATCAACCTGGCTTTCTGCAAAATGAAGGACAAAGTTGATTTTCAGGTTTACTTGCTTGTTGTGAAAAGGCATCACAAAGAAATCCAGCCTGCCATACTGGTCCAGCCTGTAAAAGGGATCACCGTACAGAAAGGTGAGTGCTTGTCCCCGGTAATAGAGACCACGCATACCAAACCACCTGTAAATGGCCGTAAACTGACTTAAAAAACCGGCCGGTGTTTGCCAGCCAGCGTCCACACCCCTTATACGGTCGAGGGAACCCAGGCTTCCAACACTCACAGAGAGGGAATCCAATGGTGTTTTGTCCGAAAGATCCGCACCAATCTGCAGATCAAAGCCCCCATTGTCTCTCAAATGGAAATCCGGCTCCCTGATCCCGGCTCCTGCAAAATGACCCATCATCAGGTGATGGTCCAGAAATAAAACTCCCTTCTGGAGCCTTCCTGAAAATCCAAACATGAACCTTTCAGGATGATCATCGGTCTGCCGGCTGGTCCAGTCGATGAACACATTCTGATATCCCCATTTTCCCCTATAAGCAAAATATGCTCCATCGATATTAGGTCGATAATAGAGCAGCGTATCCGACAACAGGGCCAGGGGGTAACTGAGCAAATTGTGCCGGGGAAAGGCACCGACCCGGAAATCAAAACGTTCATCCTCAAATTGGTAGTACATGGTCACATCCGGCAAATGGGCATCCATGTTGTGACCAAATTCGTAAAGATAATTCAACCCAAACCTGAAGCGATGCTGATCGGAAATGGTGGCTCCCATCTCCCCCCATGCCCTGGACCCGAAAATGGTTTGCGGATCGTTTATACTGGCATATTCCCGGTTGTCAAGAAAACCATCAAATCCGGCCTGCCATTCAAATGCTTGTGAAAGAACCGGCAAGACCATGCACAGGACCAGGGTCAGTGAAATGAATAAAATACGCATCTGTTTGCAAATATCGTCCGCTTATGGCAAATTTAGACTTCTAATCCTGATTATTGCAATATCGGTGAAGAGAATACTCTTGTTTACTGTTTTCTGGTTTGCCATAAACCTCATCCAATCGTACTTTACCGAGATCATTGACGATGAAGCCTATTACTGGGTTTATTCAAAGTTCCTGGATTGGGGTTATTTTGACCATCCCCCAATGATCGCCATGCTCATACGGCTCGGATCCAGCCTTTTACCCGGAGCAATCGGGGTGAGGTTAATCACATCACTTATGGGGGCCGGTTCCCTTTTCCTTGTATTTCTGATACTCAGGAAGGAGGTCCGCGATTTGAGAATCCTGATGTTGATTTGTTTTTCCATCCCCCTGCTTCATTTTCATGTGGCTGGCTTTATTGCCACCCCTGACCTGCCCCTGGTCTTCACATCAACACTGTTCTTCTTCTTCTACCGACGATATCTGGAAAAGGAAACTCCGCTGCTCATTTTGCTGCTCAGCCTATCCATTGCCCTGATGCTGTATAGCAAATACCACGCCTTTCTGATAATACTGTTTACCATATTATCAAACCCGAGGATTCTTTATCGCCGTTCATTCTGGCTGATTGTCACGGGCTCAACGATACTTTACCTCCCGCACATTTTCTGGCAGTTCAATCATGATTTTGTACCGTTCAGTTATCACCTGATTGACAGAAACAATCCTTTTCAAGCAAAGTACCTGCTTGAATACCTTGTAAACCAGTTTCTTTTGCTTGGTCCTTTCTGTGGTATTGTCCTGTTTTATCTGGGTGTTACCCGAAAGACGAGCGATCATTTTAACAGGGCTCTTCGGTTTAATGTCATCGGATTTTTTCTCTTTTTTCTTGTTTCCAGTCTGAGGGGTCATGTTGAACCTCACTGGACCGCAGCAGCATTTATCCCCTTGATTCTATTAACTGTCCCGTTGATTGAAAAGAACCTGACCTCAACAAAGTGGATGTATATACTGGGATTCCTAAGTATACCATTTGTCATATTTGCTAAAATATCTCTCATGGTGGAGCTTGAGCCCTTCCCCGAAAAACTTAGTCAACGATTTCATCATAAAGAGGAATTCTACCAGCAGATCCATACAGAGGCAAAAGGCCGTCCGGTGGTTTTTAGCAACTCATATCAAAAAGCTTCACTCTACTGGTTTTTCACCGGAGAACCGGCGTTTTCACAGAACAATAAACATTATCGAAAAAATCAGTTTGACCTGTTACATCTAGAATCTGACCTGCAGGGAGAAGATGTGCTCTGTTTCCCTGCTGTGGGATTTCCCGGCTGCGATACACTGGAGACAATCTTTGGCACTCTTGAAATACATAATACGCATTACTTCTGTCAATTTAACCGCATCAAAATATCGCTTCCGGATATGGCGTGGGAATTCAGGACCGGTGAAAAAGTTCAGGTAAATTTAGAACTGGAAAATCCAACTCAGAGCACCATCTGTTTCAGTGATTCGTGTACCCACAAACCCCAGTTGATATACTCTTACTTCTCTGAGAATGGAGACCACAAGGCCTATTTTGCCAGGTATACCGGGCCGCTTCCTGATCTCGCCCCTGGCGATTGTGTCGTGTTTCCTGTTGAAATGTCTGCTCCTGAAGCACCGGGAAAATACCAGTTGATGTTTTCATTCGGAGCAGGAAATATCCCTGCAGGGATCAACGGCAGGCCTGTTAAGATGACCGTACGCTCCAGGTCCAGTAAGAATTCAGTGTGAAGTTAATTACTGTACCTATAAGGATTCCGATCAGGTTCGAAAGCAGGTCATGCATACCAAAAACCCTGACGAGCAAAAGGAGCACCAAATAATTAACAACACCGGCTATGCCGGTTACGACGTGATACCTAAAAAATCTTGACCAGAACTTGATTGGGGTATTTCTTTTCCTGAAGGTCCATAGACTATTCAGGGAGAAATTGGTCAGAATAGATACTTCAATGGCGATTGGGGAAGCTATTTCCAATTGAACGGATAAGGAGCGGGTGAGAAGGTACAGGAGGCCCATATTCACTAAAATACCTGTACCGCCCACAATGGCGAATTTTACAAATTCGTCTATTCTTTTATAATCGATTCTTAATAATCTCAAACCTTCCGGATCATGATTGATTTTAAAACTAAAAAAAGTCATTCAGGTTTTCCCAGCGCACCTTCCATTTTCCGTTTTTGGGAAACTGGTCTTTTGTGCACATCCGGGCCACCGCGGTCAGCAATGCCCCGTTCCCCGGCAGGTAGAGCGTCAGTCTTTCATCCTGGTAATTATGACCATTAGGTAGATAGGTGTTTTTCTGAACATCAAGAAGCAGGTAATCCATGGCCTCTTCATAACGCCCAAGGGCTCCGGCCGCCATGGCCACCATGGGAAAATCCCACCCCCAGGTTGCCGGCCAGTTCCAGCTTGAGACAATCCTTCTGAACGTTCGGTCCATGATCTCCGGATTTACTAATTCCGATGGAGGCAACATTCCCATACAGCCCAGAACCACAGGGTGATCCGATAAGTATCTCAAGTTATCATAAGAGTCCGAACCATTCTCGGTAAACAGGTAAAGTGAATCTTTTATGGGCAGTTTCGAAAGCCGGTTTGCCACATCGCTCCAGGCGGATGGCACCGGTTCATTGATGCGTTTCTTCCATTCAATGGCCCTGTTTAAAGCCCAGTGCCAGTAAGTGAGTTCAAAAGAGGGATTCATGGTGGTGTATACATCGAATGTTTCCTGGGCGGGAATAAGCGGAGGTGCCAGAATATACCGGTTGTTGATGCTGTCCAGTACAGGCAGGGAAGCCATAAATTCAGCTGTTTCAAAAACCAGTTTTCCGTATTTCTCAAGCGTTGAAACCTTGTCGCCGGATAACTGATACAACAATTCAGCGAAATATATATAATGCGGCTGTTGCCATATCAGGTAATTACCCACTGTACTCGGACTGGTCATTCCGTCAGGGCCTGTCATTTTGGGCCAGCGTATCCCTTCGTAATGCTGCTTAGAGGCCAGATTCCTTGCCTGATCAGAAATGGACGGGTAATATTCCATTTGCTTTTCAAGAACGCTTTCCTTTTGCCACAAAGCAAAATGTACCCCATGCCACCAATGCATTTCCAGGTGGAATTTTCCATACCAGCTGTTAAAGGTAAGACCGGTTTCCTGGGGGGGCAAATACCCGCTGCACTGGATCTGGGTCAGGTACCTGGAGAGGATGACCCGCCTTTCAAGTTCGAAAGCGCGCGGATCGGAACAAGCGGAAAAATCCACTGCTCCTCCTGTGTTCCAGAATGTTTCCCAAAATGAATTTGCACACTCCCTGGCAGAACCAAAATCCGGACCGGAATCTGTTTCATCCATGTTTTCAACAAATTCACAGGAGAATTCTATGGAATCCTTCTCCCTGGAAGGAACCAGCACAAACCGGTGTTTGCCGTTTTCCGTAAGCTCTCCCGAACCATTGGAAATGACTACAAAATACCGCGTCGAATCCTGCACGTGTTCAATCATGGTGCTTCCTGTGTCCGTTTTTATAATCCTGCTCTGGTGATGCGTGTCATCGCCCCACAGCACCGCATTCTTCCAGGAAGGATCAGCTTCCGGAAACCGAAGCTCCACTTTCAGCTGTCCTTTTTTAATGAGTTCCGAATGAATGCCTGCCGCCACCAAGTCCTGATCAGGATGGCAAATGGTAACGACCCTGACCGGAACACCATCCGCTTCAAATGTGCTGGTAATCTCGCCTTTCCACAGGTTCAATTCCTGATTGGGATATTCAATTTCCCCGATTCGCAGCAAGCGGCCGTTTTGATCGTACAGTTGCAGCCCGATCATCCCCAGGTTGATCCTGTGCGGATTCTCCCTCAGCCAGCGTGAAGCTTTCCCCCTTTCTGTGGACAGCTCGTTGCTGAAATCATGAAAATATTCCACCTCCCTTCCGGACACATCGAATTTTCGTATAACCTGCTCATGGGTGTAATTCCCGGTATTGGGGTACGAATGCCATCCCCAGTTTGAGAGGGTACCCAGGGGAATTCCGTTCATATAATGCCCCGGGAAAGACTGCAATCCCGTGATATCCACAGTAAAGGCAAAATCACCGTTCCCCACTGAAAGCGGGCCCAGGCTGTCTGCGGAAGTGTTTACAACACGATGCCTGTTCACCAGATCGTGGCGATTAATCTTCGATGGCCCGTTTTCTCCACAGGAAGAAATGATCAATCCGATCAGCAGGCAGAAGAGAGCTTCCTTCATTCGATTCGTTTCATTTCATCAATAATCACCAATAAATCTACAATTTATGATCCAATAATGCTGCATCCCACCGGAATGCGAATCTGCTGATTAATTTAATTTTTGTGCGTAATTTGTGACATATGGAGATACTGTATCATCAATAAACCAAAACTGATCATCATGAAATCCTCCCGCTTCCTGTTATTCATCCTTTTCAGTTTTTCCTTTTTTTCTGCCATGGCCCAGATCAAATTACCACAGATCATTGGCGATGGGATGGTCCTTCAGAGAGATCATCCCATTAAGATCTGGGGATGGGCCTCTGCCGGGGAGGAGATCAGCCTTGATTTACGAAACAAGACATACAATGCCATTGCCGACAATGCCGGTAACTGGGAAATCAACCTTCCGCCGCAGGCAGCGGGAGGTCCTGTGGATTTAACACTCAGTGGAAAAAATGAAATCGTTGTTAAAAACGTACTTTTTGGCGATGTCTGGTTATGTGCCGGGCAATCAAATATGGTGCTTCCCATGGAACGGGTGAAAGAAACATATTCCGGTGAAATAGCCCTTGCCCGCTTCCCGGAAATAAGGAACTTTTTCATCAGTACAGTCACCAGTCTTCGGGAGCCTCAGAAGGATTTGCCACCGGGAATGTGGAAATCCGCCAATCCACAGGATATACTGACCTTTGGTGCGGTTTCCTATTTTTTTGCCAGGGAGATCTATGAAAAATACCATGTGCCCATCGGACTGATCAATGCCAGTGTGGGGGGCACGCCCATTGAGGCCTGGATCAGCGAAGATGGCTTGAAAGAATTCCCGGGCCTGCCGGATATCATTCAGCAAAACAAAGACACGGCCTTCGTTAATAAAAAGATCCGGAAGGCCCTGGCCAGTCATGTTGAAAGAGAAGAGGCTGACAAAGGCTTATTGGAACCTGTTCAATGGTTTGATCCGGCCTATACCCCAAAAGGCTGGAAAAACATTCATATTCCCGGTTATTGGGAGGACCAGGGCCTGAAGGACCTGAACGGGGTGGTCTGGTACAGAAAAGAGATCGATGTACCTGCTTCCATGACGGACGTTCCTGCCAGACTTTTTATGGGCAGAATCGTCGATGCCGATGTGGTGTATGTGAATGGCGTGAAGGTTGGAAATATAACCTACCAATACCCCCCCCGGAGATATGTTCTGGAACCCGGGATTCTGAAACCAGGCAAAAACACGTTTGTGATCAGGGTGACAAACACAAATGGCAAAGGTGGTTTTGTGCCTGATAAACCCTATTTTCTGACTGCAAACGGACAGGCCCTCGATTTAAAAGGGGATTGGGACTATAAAGTCGGCGATGTGTACAAACCGGTTGTCAACCAGGAAGCCGGATTTTCATTCCAAAACCAGCCGGCCTCCCTTTACAATGCCATGATAGCCCCCGTCAGGAATCAGGCCATCAAAGGTATTCTCTGGTACCAGGGTGAATCAAATGCAGGAAATCCGGTCCCTTATTATAAGCTCTTGCCCGCGCTGATTGAAGATTGGCGAAAGCAATGGAATGATGATCAATTGCCGTTCCTGTATGTACAACTGGCTAATTTTATGGACCGGGAATTCCTGCCGGTGGAAAGCAGCTGGGCCGAATTGCGTGATGCACAACTGAAAGCTCTCTCGGTACCCAACACAGCCATGGCCGTGGCCATAGACCTGGGAGAGTGGAACGATGTTCATCCGCTGAATAAAAAGGATGTGGGATACAGGCTGGCGCTGGGAGCCAGACACCTGGCCTACGGGGAAAAAGAACTTATTTATTCCGGGCCCATATACAGTTCACATACGATTCGTGGTAATCAGATCATCATCCATTTTGACCACTGCGGATCCGGACTGATATCCATAAATGACGAGCCGCTGAGTCAATTCGCAATTGCGGGAAATGACAGGAATTTTGAGTGGGCCGATGCCGAAATAGTAAACGGAACCGTGGTGGTTTCCAATAAGCATATTTCGAATCCGCTGTACCTCCGCTACGCCTGGTCCAACAATCCGGACGGAGCCAACCTTTTTAACTGGGAGGGCTTGCCGGCTTCCCCTTTTCAAATTGAACCGGAGGAATCAAATGCCCGGTTTAATAAGGCCGCCCGGGACAGTATTCATGCCCTGACCCAGGCAGATTACAAGCTGATGTTAGACCAATTGGGGATAGATCCATCGGAAATACGGCCCGGTCCCTCCGGAAACCCCTCAGATGCCAATGCTGCAAATACCGACGAATCAAAAGCAAAAACCTATGACTGCCTGCCCGATCCGCTGATTTTTAACAACGGAGATACGGTCCGGACCGCAACTGAGTGGGAAACAATTCGCCGGGCCGAAATCGTAGAGCTCTTTGACCGGGAAATCTACGGGAGGGTTCCTGCCGGCGTACCGGGGGTTGCCTGGGAAATTATCAGTGCAAAAGACACCATGGATGGCCCTTATCCGGTTAAAATCAAATATTTGGTCGGACATGTGGACAATTCGGATTCTCCGGAAATAAGGGTAGATATAGAATTGGTACTCGGCACACCCGCCCGTTCAACAAAGGCCGTTCCTGTTGTTACAGAATTTGGTTTTAACTGGACGCCCGCTCAGATGGCCAGGTTCAGCCGGGGGCCACAAAAGGGCCTGACCTGGAAGCAACAACTACTGGCCAAGGGCTGGGGTTATGCCGTGCTGGTTCCGGGAACCATCCAGGAGGACAACGGAGCCGGGCTTACCCGGGGAATCATTGGCCTTGTGAACCGGGGAGAAACAAGAGTCCCGGAGCAATGGGGCTCACTCAGGGCCTGGGCATGGGGTGCCAGCCGTGCCATCGATTACTTCGAAACGGATCCTGATGTGGATGCCGGCCGTCTGGGAATTGAGGGGCTTTCGAGGTACGGCAAAGCAGCGGTTGTCGCCATGGCCTATGAGCCTCGTTTTGCCATTGGCTTTATTGGTTCCTCCGGAGCCGGTGGTACCAAATTGCTTCGTAGAAACCTTGGCGAGCAGGTTGAAAATCTTGCCGGCTCGGGGGAGTATCACTGGTTTGCAGGCAATTTCATCAAATATGCCGGACCTCTGACGAAAAATGACCTGCCTGTAGATGCGCATGAACTGGTCGCCTTGTGTGCCCCAAGGCCCGTCTTCATTAGTTCCGGATCAGCCAATGTGGAAGGCCAGTGGGTCGATGCAAAAGGAATGTTTTTGGGTGGATTGCATGCAGGGCCGGTATACCGGCTTCTGGGTAAAAATGATATGGGTGCCAAACAATTTCCCGCCCAGGAAACGACCTTAACAGACGGAGAAATTGCCTTCAGACAGCACGAGGGCGGACATACAACAGGGCCAAACTGGCCCTATTTTATCCGCTATGCCAGCCGGTATTTTGAAGAATAAGTATATGAAAACGCTTCAACGACCATTGCATCTTGCAGTCCTGTTACTATGTATGTTGCCGGTTCTCAGTTGTAAGATTGGTTCTGGAAATTCCATGATGGGAACATTCACCGATCCGGTTCTGGATTCCTGCAAAATGGAGCCTGATCATCCATATTACATTACACAACCCGGTCATTACAATTCCGGACAAAAATTTCCCCTTGTTATTGTCATAGATCCGCATGGGGATGGCTTTTCCGGAATGCAAAAGTTCAAAGATGCCCTGAAGGGCCTTCCTGTAGTTATTGCCGGCTCAATGAAGCTGGAGAATAATGTTGCTGGTTTTGAAGGTTCATTGGAGAATCTGAAAAATGACCTGCTCACAAAATACCCGGTTGATCCTGCAAAGGTTATTGTGGCCGGTTTTTCCGGTGGGGCGAGGATGGCCCTGTATTACGGGATGAAGAATCCTGTTTATGGAATCATCATGTTTGGCGCCGGGCCGGGGCGGCTTATCGACGGGTTTACACAAAAACAGATCTACGGAGTATCCGGGACCCGGGATTTTAACTTCGTTGAACAATACCGCCCTCTGTTTAATGACATCGGAGCTAACTCCAAATATGTGAACGATTATTTCAGGGGAACGCACGCCTGGCCTCCGGAACAGACTATCCGGGAAGCAGTTGTTTTCAGTCTCAGGGAAGCATCGGAACCTTACCTGGCTCTTTCCCTTGAATTTTCAGAAAAATTCCTTGAAGAGTCTGACAGCCTGCAAAGGCTAAATGACCTGTTTTTCGCCGGCAAAGCGCTTGAGAAAGCCTGGTATTTTGCCGCAGGAAGCCCTCAACAAAAACGGTTATCAGGGAAGATCAATACATTTCGATCCAATTCGGGATGGTTGGCCTGTCAGGAAAAAATCGAGTCTTTGCTAAAGGCGGAAGACCAAATGAAACACTTGTATGCTGAACATCTCGTTGAGCCGGATACGGCCTGGTGGTCAAAGGAATTGAATAGTTTGTTCACCCAAATCAGTGTTTGTAAGGACCCCGCAGAAAAAGACTATTATTACCGTTTAAAAGGATTTCTTGGAATATATCTCTACTCACAAATCAACAACTTGCTGAATAAGAAGGATTCCGGTGATCTTATCAAGCGGTTGATTTGGATTTACGAACAGGTTGAACCTGATTCCCCGGATCTTGTGCGATTTAAAACCAGTGTCTTTTCCTGAATAAAAGCACTCCGGAAAATGATAATAATAAAGAGCATACAAGGATGAGTGGCATGGCCCAGACTGAATGTTCCATCAGATTAGGCACATTCATTCCAAAAATGCTGGCGATCAAAGTGGGAATCATCAATATGATGGAGATCAGGGTCAGTTGTTTCATGACCACATTCAGGTTGTTGGATATAACAGAAGCAAAGGCATCCATCATGCCGCTCTGTATATCAGAGTAAATCTCTGCCGTTTCAAGTGCCTGCTTGTTTTCAATAAAAGCATCCTCAAGCAAGTCTTCATTGATTTCACTTTTAATCTTTTTTGAATTACGAAGTTTTGCCAACACGATTTCATTGGCCTTGATGGAAGTAATAAAATAGACAAGACACTTTTCCATTTTAAGCAATTCATTTAACTCCCTGTTTTTTATGGATTTCTCCAGGTCCTGTTCAATGAGGCTGGTTTGCCTGTTGATCTGTTTCAGGTAACTTAAATACAAACTCCCGGACCGGAGGAATAACCTTAAGATAAAATTATAAACATCTGTAATCTGTTTGTATTGTTCCCTGAAAGGGGAATGCTGCTCTATGGGTAGAATCTCATTGTTTTGCAAACAGAGTGTGAGGGTAAAATTCTCGGTGATATATATACCAAGAGGCAAAGTATGATATGGCACTCCGTTGTTGTCAATTTTAACAGGAATTCGCAGGATCACCAGGGACCAATCGTCATCAAATTCCACACGGGGCCGTTCATCCGCGTCCAGAATATCGTTGATGGCATCTGACGGTAAATGAAATTCATCGGTCAGCCTTTGTATTTCTTCGGGTGTCGGATGTGTTACATTAATCCAGCACTCCTTTTCAGCTTTGGATATCTCGATATATCCCCCGAATGTTTTAAAGATTTTAATCATTCTTTTGCCTCCTTACATGCTAAACCTGTAAGGATACAAAATGGCCCTACAGATTGGTTAATACTTTGTTTTTTCTATGATACGGGCCTTCGTCCATTATTGCAGAATTGATTTCGATGCCGAAATTAGTAAATAATTTTCATTTATTTATTCCCTGGGATCAGCCTAAGGTGAAACACTCCATGTGCCGGGATATATTTTATTAATTTATTCTTGGTTCCCCCCAGGAACTCTTGTCCCCATAAATCCCTGATCATGTACCCAGGATCAATCTCTAAACGCTTCCAGTCAAATTCAACATCAACCCCCACGTCCTCCCTGTTGAAGAAACAAACCGCTAACGCCCCCTCTTGCAGGGGCTTGAGATAAACTTCAAATTCACCATCATCAATTACTTTTTTTGCTGAAATCCCAAGTGGATCCTGGTCAATTTGTATGACTTCCCTGTTGGTCAGAATTTCTGTTGTTACGGGGTCCATGTTCCTCAGATCGTTCCCTGCCATAAGCGGTGCTGCCAGCATGGACCAGAGGCTGAACTGAGATTTTGCTTCCTCCTCAGTCAGTTCCCCGTTTCCAATCTCCAGCATGTCGGGATCATTCCAGCCGTCGGGACCGCCGAAGGGATCCAGCTGATGTTGCATATCCAGGTTGATGATCACCCCTCCGCCCCATACTTTACCCTCTTTTGCATCCGGAATATCCCAGTTGTTGCGGATGTCTCCGGTGGTTCTCCATAGGTGACCCACACGATCGGCCCATAGCCAGGGTTTGCTTAATCCCCATTCGCAAAGACTGAATACCATGGGCCTTCCGGCCTTGTAGATGGCATCACGCATCAGCGTATAGGAAGATATGGCGTCCTGGGTCCCCGTATTGCACCAGTCATATTTCAAGAAATCAACACCCCACGAAGCATAGGTCCTTGCATCCTGGAATTCATACCCTCTGCTTCCCGGCCTTCCCTGGCAGGTTCGTGTTCCTGCACACGAGTAAATGCCAAATTTTAGTCCCCTGTCATGGATATAGTCAGCCAGTGCTTTTATGCCCGAAGGAAATTTTTCGGGGTCCGCAATGATGTTCCCCAGGGTATCCCGGCCAACCTGCCAGCAATCATCAATAACGATATACTGATATCCGGCCTCTTTCAGGCCCGAACCAACCATGGCATCGGCCACCTCCATGATCACCTGTTCGCTGATCCCGTCACAGTTAAAGTGGTTCCAGCTGTTCCAGCCCATGGGTGGTACCGGGGCCAATCCTTCAAATTTCTGGGAGAAGAGGGCAAGTCCATGGCACAATAAAAAGATCAAAGTTATTTTCCTCAGCATCTTTACCGTTTTTTAAATTCGATGCGCACTCCGGACAGGAACGATAATCACGGGTCAAGGTAAACAGGAACTAATCCGGAACGCGCAATTTAATAATGAATGTTCTTATTTTCTGACGGTTCTCAATCAAATACGTCAGTCCAACCGTAACCAAAAATATCCCCCCAAACCAATACCCAAATTCCGGAAGTTCTTTCGTTTGATAAATAACCGTTGCGATATTTCCGATAATTAGCCATTGGATGATATAAAAAACCGTTATGTTCTTGCCCAGCCAGCTTAGAAAAACCACAAGTGGAAATTCAGGAAATTTGAATACCACAAAGCGGAGCAAAAGAGTCCATAGAATTACAACCCCCATTGTCCATAAGAAAAACAAAAAGGTGTGGTGGTAGTATTTCGACAAATCAATCGTTGTCAGAACTCCAAATCTCCCAAAAATTACAATCAATACAAAGATTACAGTTCCGGTTATCCAGGAGGCGCGCTTGTTTCTCTCAATGCCTTTCATTAGGCTGTTTTCGATCCTGTAAAACAGAAACCCGATTAAAGGATAAGTAAGCCACGGGAAGATGGGAAAATAGGACCATGAATATTCTCCTCCAATGAAAGGCAGAAAATAGCTGCGCCCGGAAGCGGAGATTAATTCGTTGATCAAAGCGGTCGATCCGCTGAACAGAAAAATGAGGATCGTAACAATGAGTAGCTGTCCTTTATTCAAAATTTTTAATGTCGCCAGGACCACAATGCTTAGGCCCGCCAGGTAAAAAATATCGACTCCGAAAATGTATTCCAGGGGATCAAATTGCCAACCCTCAAATTTAATCTTCAAAAGCAAATTGAAATTGAGACCGATATTCAGCAAAAATCCCAGGATGAAAATTTTTATTCCTCTGAAAATAACACTGATGAAGCTTCTTTTGCTCCGTGCCAGAAAATAGCCCATGACCATCATAAAGACGGGTACTGCAATGGGTCCGCCCAACAACAACAGCGATTTTCCGAACAGACTTTCCCGTCCGGGGTAATCGATAAAAGTTTCCATAATATGTACAGGAACAATAAGGAGTACGGCAAAACCTTTTAACAGGTCGGGTAATGGAAAACGCTTCATTGCTGGTCGGATCAATTATCTGGCAGGCAAACTAATGAAATCCTGCACCTATTCCCAAATAAACTCTTCTGTTTCAAGATTGTGTTTTAAACGGGGTTGAACCAGTTCTTGCCTAGAATTTGCTTCCTGCACAGGATACGCATACCAATAGGCCGTGGTTCCATAAATGCTGCGCATAATATCATCATGCCACCAGATCTCATTGGCCACTTTTATATGATTCTGAAATTGAAAATGATCATTCAAATGAAAAGAATACACATAAACATTTCCCGGCTGTTGGGTTATAAAACCTGAAATAGCCTTCCTGTCAAACCAGCACCATCCGGAATTATAGTATTCTTCTGTTCCGGTTCCATGATAACCCGGGGGGAAACCTGATTCATCACTCCAGATCAACCAATCTCCTTCTCCCCACCACATCCGGAAGGGCCATGCCACATGCATCATATTGCCCACATATTTTCCCCGGCAGTTATTAGCTTCCAGCAGAACCTGAAACGGCCTTGTACTTTTCCCGAATCTCGGGTAATTCCTGTGAACGGTACTGTCGATTGGAACTTCCTGCCAGGTAACATGAAAGCGCCCCCAGTCTTCTGAGATCTTCTTATTCTTATCAATATCAAGTTTGACTGAAACAGTGCTGATCTCTGTGTTGGATTCATTGATCAATGTAATCACAAACCCTTTTTCAAACGGCATTGGAAACCGGGAATACACTTCCGTCTGGTTAATGCCCAGTAAAAGTGAACTGAATTGTTTTTGATTCTGATAGTCTGCATTGCCGGCAAAATATCCCAGCGGAACATCCACGCTTTTTTCGGGATGTCCATCCCATTGGATCTGCAGCCGTGTATTCAGTAAAACCTCCCGTGTATTCGGTGAAACAGAAATTCTCATTTCATTGATAAGCCCGCTCCCCTCATAATGGATGGCCCCGACACCACCGGTTTTAACTGATAGCTTTTCTTCAACCGTCCACCGGGAAGGAGGTCCCGGGTGTTCTGATTCAGCCGTTATCCAGGCTTTACCTGCTTTATCCAATTCCTCTTTCTCTTCCTTGCTCAGGGGAAGTTTCAGACTTTCTACTTTGGTGTTATCGGGATATTTTGTATAGACAACCTGCCAGTAATTCCCCCAATTGACCTCATCTTCATTGACGAGTTGTATTTTGCAATGCCCGGCAAACGGAATGGGAAACATAATCCCGGGGTAGGTTTTCTGGAAGACAAACGGATACGGAAAGGGTCCCGTGTGATCGTCAAAGAACCTGGAAACCTCCATATCATAGATGGGTTCCGAATCATTGTCAATAAACACCTGTATTTTGGTCCCAAATGTGCTTACATCGATAAACCCATATGTTACTCCCGTAAATATTCTGTGAATGCACCCCGGACCACTGACATCCAAAAGAATGTTTTTTGTGCCTTGCAGATTCTTATAACAATTTCCGTCGCTGTTCCCCCCCGTTGTATCCCAGGTGCTTTCAATATAGGTATGTGAGTCTTCCAACAACGGGAGGTGATCCACCGTATGTAAACGATGAAGAAAATAGGTCAGGTTTTTCGTTTCGGTTGCGGTTTGTGCGAAATTCCCTGCGGGCAGGCCGGCTATTGCCATGCAGAGAATAAGTTTGGTTTTCATGTAGCAGATGGATTGATATAATTGAATTGATTGATCTATCCTCTCCAGGGTCGTGAACGGTTCACATTGGCCAGGACATCCAATACGATGTTGACGTCCTCGACGATCTGAAAGTCATACATACCGACACAAATGAAATCAGCACCACTGTCAAATGCATATCTGAATCCTTTCTCGGGCGTTATGGCTCCGGCAGCCAGTGTCTTGAATGCAATCCATGGTTCTTCCAGTTCACTCATAAAATCGACCGCTTCCTGGGGTTTTAAACAAAAGTTATTATCCTTCCAGCCAACTTCGGAAACATCCTTTTTTTCAAGATCCACTTCCGCAGACCAGTAATCGTTGGAATGAAGCGTTTTCACCCAAAAATCGGGTTTAATGCCGCGTTTCACACACTCTTTTACGGTTTCAATCCGGTGTGCCCCGATACCGGCGGGCTTACCATAACTGCGAATCAATTCAAGGCCTTCAAAAAGTTCATCAAAAAAAGACAAGTCATTGTTGTATACGCTGGTGTCAGATTTTCCCCCATGGCTGTACAGCGCCTGTGCTCCGCCTTCAATGGAGATCTCAATACCTTCCCTGAAGTTATTACCGGCACCACAATCTGAAATAAACTGCATCTTGCCCCCGGTTTCCTGTCTGTATTTGTTGATAATCCGACATTGTGCCGGGTTAGAGATGATGCCATTGATACCACATTTTTCTGCCAGCTGAAGCGTCAGCATCACCTTCTCATCGGTATGATACATCCTGATCAGTTTGTCTACGTAGATCAGGTCTCGCGCGTGAGCCCATCCGCCAATCAGATTTCCTCCCATAACCAGCCGGCTTAGTTCAAAATCTCCTATTTTTCCCTTTGGTACTGTTCCTTTCAATTCTTCAAGTGAAGTGAACTGAAAACTTTTAAGTGTGGCACCTGAAACCGCATCGGTTTGACCGGTCAGGAATTTCGTCTCCAAACTATCCCATTTGTTTTTCCTGTATAAAACATAGGCAAAGGCTCCCAGAAAAGGAACACCGATCATATCCCGCAAAAGTTCGCGGCGCCTGTTTGGTACTCCTTCTTCCGGACCTGATGCCGGAACAGGTGCATTGGGCCTCTCTTCATTCCACCGCTTCAGCAGGCGATCGGCCCCAAAGAAATATTCCGTTGGAAGGAAAACGAATACAACCAGGATAAATAATTCGATCAGGTTTTTATCAACCCACTGGTAATTGCCTTCAGCAACTACTCCCAGTGTATATCCAAAGATTGGAGGATAAGCAACAAAATAAAACAAAAGCAGAACAGCCCCAAAGATAGAAGACCAGCGTACGAACAACCCGATAATCAAAGACAATCCGATCAGAATCAGCCCCCAGATATTCAAAAAATCAACGACTTTCAAGACAGAGGGAGACGATGCCAGCCAATGAAACAGTCCTGCAAAAATCCACTTTGATCCAAGCAGGTAAAACTTTGCACTCCATGCCGGGTTCAATAACTTAGTAATACCTTCATAAAGGAAGTGCCAGCCAATCAGCATCCTGAGAATGGTAAGCAGATAAGGCAGATGTTTTTTCATTGGAGAGGTTTGTTTATGATATATCCAGTAAGGGTATTTCCGTCTTCAGTACAATGAAAAGCAATGCCCTGATTCCGGTTAGCGTAAAATTAAGAGATACATTATTACTATCAAAGCTATCTTTAATACTTCAAAATCCAACTGTCAGATTCCCGAAGTTCAGCAATTGGAAAGCCCCCGCCGATCCGAAGATCAACGGGGGCTTTCGCTGTTCTTAATTTTCCCGGTATTTTTTTTTGTGGATTATACGACAACAAGCTTAATCTGGAGTGTGAAAATATCGTCTATTGCCTTGTCTCCCAGGTTGTCAAAAAATGAGTTTGATCCGTACCGGACATCAAACTTCGACCTGTCAATCGCCACACTGGCAGTATAATCTTTACCTGACCTTACAACCTCAAAAGAGATACTTTCTGTTTTGCCTTTGATGGTAAGGTCTCCTGTAATTGTGGCCGTTCCATTAATAAATTTCGAACTTTCAGTCACCACGAATTCCGAAGTAGGATATGCCTCAACTCCAAAGAAGTCGTCAGATTTTAAATGCCCGACCAGTTTCTGATTATAAGCCTCATCTTTAAGATCGGTATCGGTTATGCTGGTCATATCAACGATAAAATGACCTGCTGAAATCTCACCCTTTACCAATTCTATATGTCCACTCTTCAGCTGTATGTTTCCGGTATGCTGACCACCAATCTTTTTACCAAGCCATTCTATACTTGATTTTTGCGTGTCTACAGCTGCCTTTTGAGCAAACATTACACCACCGCTCAACATGATCATCATTGCTGCCACAAAATTCTTTGCTTTCATTTTTTTAAATATTTGGTTTATAATAATTTGTGATTTATATGTGTTTTTAACAATTTTCGTTTACAACAACTATTTTTATAAAAAAATCTATTCCCTCATCTTATGCAAAATCTTCCTTAATTCATTTGCTTCATTTTCAGTGATCTTGTTTTTAAAAAAATCACCCAATGCCAGTTTTGCCGATAGATGTGCCTGCATAAACAAATTTCTTCCCGAATCTGTCATGGAAATATCTATCTTCCTTCGATTTTCCGGACAAGTTCTTCTTAGCACATACCCTTTTTTAACCAATCTGTCCAACAGGCGGGTTACATCTGGATTACTAACCAATATCTTCTTCTTCATTTCATTTGCGGATACAGGTTCCGGATCGGATGTATATAAAATATAGAGCACATTGAGCTGGGCGTGGGTCAGATTAAACGGCTTCAAGGCAACTTTTAACTTCTCCTCTATCCAGCTTCCGGTCTTCAATAAATTGAAATAAGCCAATGCGTGTATGGTATTTATATCATCCATCAATTAATCATCGTTCTTATAACATGCATAAACAATATTTGTTCACAACAACAAATAAATATTCCATCATATAATCCATCAACACCTCCGTCATCACAAAATGGAAAGCCCCCGCCGATCCGAGGATCAACAGGGGCTTTCGCGGTTTGGCGGTGGTGCCACCAGGAATTGAACCAGGGACACCAGGATTTTCAGTCCTGTGCTCTACCAACTGAGCTATGGCACCGATGCTTTTAAAAGCGAGGCAAATTTAATAAAACTTTTTAAGTTTTTATACATTTGTCCCGGCAATGACATCACCCGTAAATTCATACCGGTTCAGGAACGGCATCAGACTGATCCACAGAACCAACCAGTCGGAAGTGGCACATTTCGGACTGCTCGTGCATACCGGCACCAGGGAAGAACTCACCGAGGAACATGGCCTGGCCCATTTCATGGAACATATGTTCTTTAAGGGAACCCGCAAAAGATCTCCCTATCAGATCATTTCCAGGTTGGAAGATGTGGGGGGGGAAGTCAATGCCTATACCACCAAAGAAGAGACCGCCCTCTATGCCTCCTTTCTGAAACAGGATTATAAACGGGCCATGGAGCTTATCCAGGATATTTTCCTTCATTCCACTTTTCAAGAAAAGGAACGGGTACGGGAAGCAGAAGTGATCCTCAATGAAATCCAGAGTTATGATGATTCTCCCTCCGAACTGATCTTTGACCGGGCTGAAGAGTTGTTGTTCCCGGATCACGCCATTGGAAGGAACATCCTGGGTTCTGAAGAATCGCTGGGGAAATTCGTGAATGGTTCGTTGGAAAAATTCCTGGCAGAGAACTATGCTACCGACGAGATTGTGCTCTCCTTTGTGGGAAACATTCCTTTTGACAACATCAAGAGAACTGCTGAAAGGTACTTTGGAGAGATCTCCCAGAAAAGCCGGCAAAGAAAAAGGACAAAACCGGTTGCTGCCGTTGGAATGAAAATTACTGAAAAGAGGGAGGCCCACCAGATCCACTGCATGTTGGTAGGTGAAGGATATGAACTGACCGATCACAGGCGCTTACAACTCTACCTGCTCAACAATATTCTTGGAGGACCGGGCATGAGCTCCAGGCTGAACCTTGCACTGAGGGAGAGACGCGGGTACTCTTACAGTGCCGAATCGCATTATGCACCTTATACAGATACCGGTGCCCTGATGGTATATTTCAGTTGTGATCCCGAGAAATTTCAGAAGTCCATGCAGGTAGTCAGCGATGAGCTGAATAAACTCAGGACCAAACTCATCCCGGATGCTGGTTTGAAAAATGCGAAAAAACAGATGATCGGTCAGCTGGCCATCTCCAGGGAAAATTATGAATACCTGATGCTCACCACGGGAAAGAGCTTCCTGGTCTTTGACAGGATGGACAGCCTTGAGACCATTCGCAGAAACCTGGATGAGATAACTGCCTCCCAAATCAGGGAAACAGCCAATGAAGTCCTCGATATCAAAACCCTGAACCAGCTGATTTTTGAGTAATGGATCTTTTCAAATACCCTGAATTCCTTGAACGTTACCTGGAGGATCACTCCACCGGTGAAGACCCGGTCCTTGCAGAATTAACCAGGCATACTTACCTGAAGGAAGTTCATCCACATATGCTGTCGGGTCATGTGATGGGGAGTTTTCTCACCCTGTTCAGCAAGTTGGTTTCTCCGTTTCAAATTCTTGAAATCGGCACATATACCGGCTATTCGGCCATTTGTCTGGCCAGAGGACTGAAAACCGGAGGGCGGCTGACCACCCTGGAGGTCAACGATGAACTGAGAAAAATTGCCACTGAATTCTTCGGGAAAGCAAATCTGGCCGACAGTATTGAACTGATCAACGGAGATGCCATCCGGATCCTGCCGGGGCTTCAAGGTCCTTTTGATCTTGTTTTTATGGATGCAAACAAGGAAGAGTATTCAACCTACTATCATTTGATTATTGATAAGGTAAAACCGGGAGGTTTTATCCTTGCGGATAACGTGCTCTGGGGAGGAAAAGTCCTGAATAAAAAAGAGGTTGATCCCTCTACTGCATCCATCCAAAAATTCAACCGGATGATCACCGATGATCCCCGGGTTGAGAATCTGCTGCTTCCCATCAGGGATGGTCTGATGATTATAAAAAAACAGTAATTGTTTAATTATATCTATCCCACCACTAAACAAAACATCGATATTCTTTGTTACTTGCCTGAGCTTGTGCAGAAGAGCTGGTAGAATATGGCTGTTTATTCGATAAAAGAATTAGAAAGACTATCCGGGATCAAGGCCCATACGATCAGGATTTGGGAAAAACGCTATAACCTGATTGATCCTCACAGAACCAATACCAACATCCGGTATTATACCGACAATGATTTGAAGAGGATTCTCAATGTTGCGGTGCTGAACAGGCAGGGAATTAAAATCTCAAATATCGCCAGGCTGAATGATCAGGAGCTGAAGGAAGAGATCGTCAGGGTGAACAGGTCTGCCCATTCCCAGGATGGTGTCGTGGATTCCCTGATCATTGCAATGATCGATCTGGATGAGTACAAACTGGAATCCATCATCGACAAATCCATATTAAAAGTTGGCTTCAAATCAACAGTCATTGATGTACTATACCCATTCCTTGATAAAGTTGGGATCCTATGGCAGGCAGGAGATGTAAATCCGGCCCAGGAACACTTTGTGTCCAATCTCATTCGCCAGAAAATTATCGCCTCCACAGACAATCTGCCCAACACCTTCAATCCCAAAGGCCGGAGGTTTATTCTTTTGCTCCCGGAAGGGGAGTGGCATGAAATAACTTTACTGTTTGCACAATACCTGTTGAAGGAAGCCAATCATGAAGTGATCTACCTTGGACAATCTGTCCCTTATACAGATGTCTTATCTACCGGAGCAGCAAAGGATTTTAACTGCATCCTGGTTTCATCCACCACTTCCCAGCCCGGATTTGATTTTTTCGTTTACCTGAAAGATCTTGGCGGGGCATTTCCGGATAAAAAGATCCTTTATTTTTCAGGATCCCTTGAAGAATACCCCAAGAGATTGTCCTCCAACCACATACGCCTCCACAACCTGAAAGACTTTCTGGATTACATTGCTGAACTGTAGGTCTGCCTTCCCCTGTTATGATGTAAACCTGACATGATGTTTAACAAAACCCGGGGTATGATAAACAATTTTTCATTTTATCGTAATTTAGAATAGACAGGATTAAAATACCTTTTTCTCTTTTATTTATACGGGTTTCCGTGAAATTCCTTATTTGGAATTGTGCTTAAATCAGAGCTTTAAAAAGTTTCAACACTTGACAACTGTTTAATTAGAGTGTATATTTGTTAAACAATTAACTGATTTGAAACTTTAAGCCAGAGATTATGACATCAATGGATTTCAATAATAAACTGATAAGCATGGAAGACAGGTTGGAAAGGTTTGCGTTAAGCCTGACCTCTAACCGGGAAGAAGCCAAGGACCTGTTACAGGAAACGTATCTGAAAGCCCTTTCATCTAAAGATAAGTTCATCGAGTTTACAAACTTTGAAGCCTGGGCTTACACCATCATGAAAAACACCTTCATCAACAATTACAGAAAGGCTGTGAGGCAGAATACCATCGTCGATACCACAAAGGATCTCTATTACCTGAACAATGCGAAGGAATCCAATTTTGTGAAGCCCGATTCCTCTATGCAGCAAAAAGAGATCAACAAGCACATTCATAAACTTCAGGATGAATTGAAAGTTCCTTTCCTGATGCATACCCAGGGTTTTAAATACAAAGAGATTGCCGAAGAGCTTGACCTCAAGATCGGAACGGTAAAAAGCCGTATTTTCTTTACCCGAAAGAAATTAATGGAATCTCTGGTGGATTACAGGTAACTTAACCCCTGAACTGCGCATCCACAACCGCAAAGGCAGCCATATCAACTATCTCCCTCACATCACTCTCCATTTGTAACACGTGGATTGGTTTGCCGATTCCTAGTAATATGGGTCCGGTAACCTGGCTTCCTCCTATTTCCTGCATCATTTTGTAGGCAATGTTCCCCGAGCTCAAATTGGGGAATACAATGGTGTTTACTTTCCTTTCCCCAAGCTTACTGAACGGGAATTTTTGCTTTCTCAGCTCCGTGTTTAATGCATAATTCATCTGCATCTCTCCGTCCACGATCAGGTTTGGATGCTCTTTATGGAGAATCTCAACTGCTTCCCGTGCTCTGATTGAACTTGCTCCTTTGATGGCGCCGAAATTGGAATAGGAAACCACAGCGATAACCGGTTCAATGTTGAAATGTTCTACTTGTTCGGCCACCAGTAAAGTTGTATCCACAAGTGTCCGGACATCGGGCTGTAAATTTACTGTTGTATCGGCAAAAAAGAAGGGTCCCCGTTTTGTATGTACAATATACATTCCTGCGATATGATTGTGGGCATTGCTTGTACCGGCAATCCGGATCGCGGGCCTGATAACATCGGCATACTTGCTGGAAAATCCCGACAGGAAGGCATCTGCATCGCCTTCTGCCACCATCATCATTCCGAATTCGTTGGATAAATTCATCAGTTGCAGCGCATCTTCGTAGGTCAATCCTTTGCGCTGCCTTGCCTTATAAAGCTTCCTGGCATACTTTTCCCGGAGCTTTGCCATCGTTGGATCCGTCTGGTCGATGATCTCCACCGACTCAAGATCCAATTGGTTTTCCCTGATCATCTCCCTGATTGCCTCTTTGTTTCCAAGCAATACCGGCTGGGCAATTTTTTCATTGACGATGGTTTGTATTGCTTTGAGCATCTTGAAGCTGCGGGCTTCACCGAAGACCAGTCTTTTTGGATTTTGCTGCGCCTTCATCCGGACTTCATTGATGAGCCGGATTTCGGTTCCCATTCGTTCCTTCAGAATCTCCTTATATGCATCCCAGTCCTCGATGATAATCTTTGCTACTCCCGTTTCTATTGCAGCTTTTGCCACAGCAGGAGCAACATGGTAAATCAATCTGGGATCCAATGGTTTGGGAATAATATAATCCCTTCCAAACCGCAGATTTTCAACTTTGTACGCTTTATTGACAACTTCTGGAACATCCTGCTTGGTCAGTTTTGCCAGGGCATATACCGCCGCCAGTTTCATCTCCTCATTGATACAGGTTGCCCTTACATCCAGGGCGCCCCTGAAAATAAAGGGAAATCCCAACACATTGTTTATCTGGTTGGGATAATCAGATCTGCCGGTAGCAAAAATAAGGTCCTCCCTTGCAGCGATAGCCTTTTCATAAGCTATCTCGGGATTGGGATTGGCCATGGCAAAAACGATGGGATCCCGCTTCATGGACTTCAGCATTTCAGGGGTTAATACGTCAGCCACTGAAAGCCCAAGAAATACATCTGCATCTTTAAGGGCATCCCCAAGGGTTTCAGCTTCTGTTTCCCTGACAAATTGTTGCTTGTATTTATTCAGCCCTGTCCTGCGGGTATTCAATACACCTTTCGAATCACACATCATTAGGTTTTTCTGTTTCACCCCAAGAGCTATATACAGCTTCGCACAGGAAATGGCTGAGGCTCCGGCACCATTCACCACAACTTTCAGGTCTCCGATTTTCTTATTGACCAGTTCAACGGCATTAAGCATTCCGGCAGCTGAAATAATAGCTGTCCCATGCTGGTCATCATGAAATACAGGAATATCCAGTGCTTTCTTAAGTCGTTCCTCTATTTCGAAGCACTCCGGAGCTTTGATGTCTTCCAGGTTGATCCCTCCGAAGGTTGGGGCAATGGCTTTGGCCACCTCCACGAATTCATTCACATCCTTGCGGTCTATCTCAATGTCAAATACATCCACATCCGAAAATATTTTAAACAGCAATCCCTTGCCCTCCATGACAGGCTTTCCCTGGACCGCTCCTATATCACCCAATCCCAGAACAGCAGTTCCGTTAGACATGACGGCAACCAGGTTGCCCTTTGCTGTGTATTTGTAAGCGTTTTCCGGATCATCTTTGATGGCCAGACATGGCTCGGCAACCCCGGGCGAGTAAGCCAGCGACAGGTCAAGTTGGGTGGAGTGGGGTTTTGTGGGTACAACTTCAATTTTACCTGGTCTGCCGGAACTGTGGTAGTTCAGGGCATCCTCTTTTGTGAATTTCGACATGATTATGGAATTAAGTAAAATACAACATTCAAAATTACTAAGAGAGAAGGGCCTTTGATCATCAAACTGACCAAAAACATGATGTTATTGAACAGCTATTACATCAGGGATCATTTTCACTTCTCCTAACGTAAAATAAATCCCTCTTTCAAGGAGTCCTCTGGCTCAAACCAAAACTGATTACTTCCTGTAAATGAAGCCGTTCCAGTAACTTTTGGAACAATTGCCTTGTATGGACCAAAGGTGGTGATGTCTGCTACTTCCACCTCCATGACTGTTCCAAGAATGCTTTCTATAAGAATTCTTTCACCCATTCTTAGTTCCCCCCGTGCATGGAGAAGGGCTGCCCTGGCGCTTACTCCGGATCCGGTGGCTGACCGGTCTACCTCCCCGTCAGCAAAAACACACACGTTCCTGCTGTGCCTGTTGGAATGACGGGCTTCCCCTGTAAATATGGTTCCATAGAGAAAACTCAGGTCCTCCTCAAAAGGGTGGACGATTTTTTGATTGTTCATGACACTTTTCTTGATCTGTCTGCCCAACTCGATAAGTTTTGCATATACTGACATCTCAAGCGAAAGTCCCAGTTTGCCGGCATCTACAATGGCATAAAATGCTCCACCGAAAGCTACATCATATTTCACCCTTCCCAGGCCTGGAATCTGGATTTGTTGATCCCGGCACAGCACAAAGGAAGGGACATTGGTGAATGTAACAAACTTAACCATTCCATTTTCTCTTCGACCCCTGGCTTCAATCAGTCCGGGAGGTGCGTCGATACGCAGGGTGGCCCAATCTCCCCTTCTTCTGACCAATCTGGTGTCAAGTGCAAATTTTGTCAACGCGATAATGGCGTGACCGCACATGGTGCTGTAACCTTCATTGTGAAGAAAGAAGGTCCCAAAATCCGCATCAGCCGAACAGGGTTCCGTGATTACTGCACCGTACATGTCGGCATGTCCCCTGGGTTCCCACATGACTCCCTTGCGAATGTAATCCAGGTGATCCCTGAAATATCTGCGTTTTTCCAGGATGGTTGCCCCTCTAATTTCCGGGTATCCATCCACGAGGATCCGCAGAGGTTCTCCCCCCGTATGCATATCTATGGTGGATATTTTCATCCATTCTGCAGGAGGTCTCCATAACAGCTTTTTTAATCTTTTATGCATAAATGGGTTGTTACCGACCATGAAGTTAATATGATTTTGGCAGAAAGTCCAAGGCCGCTCTCACATATACAGCTTTCCCGGAAACCGGCCGGTTATTTCTCTTCCTGGCTCTGTTTGGCATTGTCCGGCATAAATTGTAAGTTAGTTATACAAAAACATTATTATAAGCAGTTTAACAAACTTAATCTTACAGTATGAGAAAATTTACTGCGCTTTTTGTATTAATGATTGTATCCGTAAGTGCATTGGCACAGATCGAGAGAAATGTTGATTTCGAAGGAGGTCAGGGCGACACCGCATGGATTGTCTTCGCCAATGGCGCTGAAGGGTCTCAGGCTGATATCGACGTGATTGCGAATCCTGCCGCTGATGCTGTAAATTCCTCCGACTCTGTCCTCTCATTCTACCTGCGGGAAGATGCCGTCACGTGGGTAGGGATTTACACTGATTATGACGTACTGACCCAATTCACCGAGGAATACCACACCCTGGCCATGATGGTCTGGAAGGAGATGGCAACCCATACCGGGCTGAAAGTTGAACGCAGTCTCACCGGTGGTGATGATATCCGTATTAAAACGCCCAACATATTGACCGGGGAATGGGAGCTGCTGCTGTATGATTTCACATCCGCTATTGGCCAATATTACGAGCGGCTAACGGTGTTCCCTGATACTCCCGAAGAAGGAGATCCACCAAGGGATTATCTGCCCACAACCGTTTATTTAGACAACATCGGGATTCCCAGGGAGGACAATACCTCTGTCAAGGAGCACAACGGGATCGAAATGAGGCTCTATCCCACCCCTGCCGAATACCGGATGGGTGTAGTCTATCCGGAAATGATCGCGATCACTCTCTCCGACATCCTGGGAAGGCAGATCAGGACGCTGCGTTTCCCGGTCACCGACAGCAAGGTGATTGAGACAGGCGACCTGGTCACGGGAATCTATTTTGTCACTGCAGAGATCCGGAACGGCGAAAAAGTCACCATGAGGTTTATGAAGAAGTGACGGTAATAGACATGAGGTAAGACTGGATATTTCAGAATACTCAGGACTTAGGCAGGTCCCGGAGCCTACATTTTCCGAACTTTTCTGCGGGATTTGGATTTGCTATGGAGGGTAAATTGGGTGAATTCATTTCCAGATGGAATCGTTTATCGCCAAAACCCTGAATAACCTATAAACCCATCGTACAAACAAGCGACCGCATTCCCAACAACCTGCTGATGGTAGATGAGGTGCTTTTACGTTTTTATGATATGTCGTTCACAATATTTGTTATTTGACAAAATAACATTATCTTTGAATGATAAATCATTCGCTAAATAGCAAAAAGCAGTTTATGACTGATAAATCATTCAAAGAGTGGGCTTCTATGAGCGATAAAGCTTTGGTCGAATATATTGGGGAATTTGTCAGGCATCATCGCATGGAACAAAATAAAACGCAGGATGAACTGTCAGCAGCAGCCGGCATTAGTCGTTCTACCCTGAGCTTGCTGGAAAGAGGAGAAACGGTTACCGTCACCACGCTTATACAGGTATTGCGGGTTTTGGATCAATTACCGGTACTGTCCGTATTTGAAGTAAAAGAGACCCTCAGCCCTTTGGCATTAGCTAAACTGCAAAAAGAAAAACGGCAACGGGCAAGAAGTAAGTCAGTAAAAACAGATGATCATTCAGAAAGTACAGACTGGTAGATAATGACTGTAGCAGAAGTAAAAATATGGGGGAAGCTTGCCGGAGCAGTAGCCTGGGATGAAGAAACGCGTAATGCAATCTTTGAATATGATCCAGGCTTCATGCAGCTTGGCTGGGACTTGTCACCGTTAAAAATGCCGGTTGTTTCGGCCAGTCGCCTCTTTTCATTTCCAGAACTTCGAAAGGACAAAAATTTGGAATACGACACCTTCAAGGGTTTACCCGGGTTGCTGGCAGATGCATTGCCCGATAAATACGGAAACCTGTTAATTAACCTATGGTTGGCACAACAAGGACGGCCACAGGACAGCATGAACCCGGTAGAAATGCTCTGTTTTATTGGAACCCGTGGCATGGGCGCTCTCGAATTTGAGCCGTCTGTGCTTAAGGAAACCAAAAGGACATTTTCCATAGAAATCGATAGCCTTGTTGCAACAGCACAAAAGATGCTGGACAAACGTGAAGCATTTACGACCAAACTTAATAAAGACGAAGATCAGGCTGTTTTGGAGATTTTAAAGATTGGCACGTCTGCCGGTGGTGCCCGTCCTAAAGCCGTGATAGCCTGGAATGAAAAAAGCGGAGAAGTTAAATCGGGACAAACCAAAGCGCCTAAAGGCTTTGAACATTGGCTTATCAAGCTCGATGGGGTAAGCGATGTACAGTTAGGCTGCAGCCATGGATACGGCAGAGTAGAAATGGCCTACTACAACATGGCAAAAGCTTGTGGCATAGAGATAATGCCTTCAACGCTGCTTGAAGAAAACGGACGGGCGCACTTCATGACCAAACGCTTTGACCGGGAGGGTAATGAAGTGAAACATCATGTACAAACCTTCTGTGCACTAAAGCATTTTGACTACAACCTGGTGAATAGTTTCAGTTATGAGCAGCTCTTTCAGTGTATGAGAGAGTTAAAACTAACCTATGCTGATGCTGAGCAGATGTTCAGGAGAATGGTATTCAACGTCATTGCACGGAATTGTGATGACCACAGCAAGAATTTTTCCTTTTTATTAAAGCAAGGAGGCAAGTGGGAGTTGTCCCCAGCTTATGACCTGTGCCATGCGTATCGCCCGGGCAGTGAATGGGTCAGTCAGCATGCCCTAAGCATCAATGGCAAGAGAAAAGAGATTACCAAAACAGATTTACAGGTCATCGGGGAATCCATTCGGTGTAAAAAAGCATCTGAGATTATTGATGAGATTAACGACACTGTAAATCAATGGAAAAAATTTGCCGATGACGTGAATGTAAAGACAACATTAAAAGATGAAATAGCCAAAACCCTTTTAAATCTTACCAAATGAGATACAAAGACAAGGCTTGTGAGATAGTTGGCGTAAAGAAGGTTTTCGGGCTACGTATTTCCTGGTGCCCTATAAGAGCAGCTTGATTCCCTTGCCCCATCATGTCCAAGTGCTGGAAAAAGCTATGCAATTGAATCAAAATCGTTTTATGATGGCGTTTTGTAAAATACACAGTATTTGTATATGGTTTATAGTCTGTAATTTACGCTTATCATGTAATCTAAATATTGCTGAAATGCTTCAGCAATATTCTTTGCAGGCCCCACCCGTAAAAGGTTTAACAAATGGTATCCATTGAGAGATGCAAAAGAATATTGAAATTATCCGGTTTGACGGTGAAAAATATCGAACCAATCCTTACAACAAGGATTTGGAATAGATATTTCAGAATATCAATGATTTACGCAATAAAAAAACGGGAGACACAGATAAAAACCTGTTTCTTCCGTTTCTGTACCCGGAGCCGGGATCGAACCGGCACGGCCATTACTGGCCACTGGATTTTAAGTCCAGCGCGTCTACCAATTCCGCCATCCGGGCATCTAGTAAACTAAACTACCATTATTTTATTTCAAATCTACCTCGCTTTCTGCCATTCCACAATGATGGCGGAATTGGGCCCCCCTCAGGCTGGCTCCTCCCTAAAATGCTCCACAGGGGCTACTGAAAGCACAGCAAATTTAAGAAAAAAGCCATATGAAACCCTCAGGGCCCCAAAGTGAGGTCTGAACCAAAAGTAAAAAGGGCATCCTGTGTGGACACCCTTTTCAGACCTTGAGCGGGAAACGGGACTCGGACCCGCGACCCCGACCTTGGCACGGTCGTGCTCTACCAACTGAGCTATTCCCGCAAATGGTTTGCAAATATAATACTGAAATTCAATACATGCAAATTATAGCCCCGATAGCTTCTTTATCTCGTTCAGCCTGTTAAGTGCTTCCACCGGGGTCAGGTTGTTGATGTCCAGGCCTGCAATCTGGTCCCTGATCTGCTTCAACACCGGATCATCCAGCTGGAAAATGCTCATTTGCAATCCCTCTCGTCGCCCGGCCAGGTCACCTACAGGCTTGCTGAGATTCTTATCACCTCCTGTCTTTTCGAGCTCTTCAAGGATTTCATTGGCCCGCTTCACCACGCTCCTGGGCATACCTGCCATACGGGCCACATGGATCCCGAAGCTGTGTTCACTTCCCCCCCGCACCAGCTTCCTGAGGAAGATAACCCGGTCATCCAGCTCCCTGATGGACACATTGTAATTCCTGATGCGGGAAAAATCCGCTTCCATTTCATTCAGCTCATGATAATGGGTTGCAAACAGGGTTTTAGCCCTGCCTCCGGGATGTTCGTGGATATATTCCACCATGGCCCAGGCAATGGATATTCCATCATAAGTACTGGTTCCCCGGCCGATTTCGTCCAGGATCACCAGGCTGCGGCCCGAAAGGTTATTCAGGATACTGGCCGCCTCAAGCATCTCTACCATGAAGGTTGACTCACCCAGCGAGATGTTGTCCGAGGCCCCCACCCGGGTGAAGATCTTGTCAACCCACCCGATCCGGGCAGACGAGGCAGGGACAAAACTCCCCACCTGAGCCATCAGTGTGATCAGCGCGGTTTGCCTCAGAAAGGCCGATTTTCCGGACATATTGGGTCCTGTGAGGATCATGATCTGCATATCATCATCATCCAGCGTTACGCTGTTGCTCACATAGGCATCATCCACAGGCATTTGTCTTTCGATGACCGGGTGTCTCCCTCCTGTTATTTCAATTTTGGTACCTTCATTTACTTCCGGACGGCAATAATCATATGCAATGGCGTTCACAGCAAATGCGTTCAGGCAATCGAGGCGTGCAACCAGGGAGGCGTTTAGCTGAATGGCTTTAACAAACCCGGAAATTCCCTGAACCAGTTCCTGGAACAATTTGATTTCCAGTGAGAGACATTTCTCTTCAGCCCCCAGAATTTTATCTTCATAGATTTTCAGTTCCTCGGTAATATACCGTTCGGCGCTTACCAGGGTTTGTTTTCGGATCCATTCTTCGGGTACTTTGTCCTTGTGGGTGTTGCGTACTTCGATGTAATAACCAAACACATTGTTAAACCCCACCTTGAGGCTTGAGATCCCTGTTCGTTCCATTTCCCTTTGCTGCGGCCTGACCAGGATTTCCTTCCCCGAATCCATGATCTCCCTGAGTTCATCCAGTTCAACAGAGACACCAGCAGCAATAACCCCACCCTTGTTGAGTGTGGCAGGCGGGTCATCTGCGATTTCACTGGCAATTCTTTCCCTGACGGATATACACGGATCCAACTGTCCGGCCAACCTTTGAAGTGAGGCTTCTCCTGACTCCTCACACTTCTCCTTCAGGGGTTCCAGGGCATCCAGGGCACGTTTCAGCTGAACCAATTCCCTGGGCTGGATGCGGCCGGCTGCCACCTTTGAAATGATCCGCTCCAGGTCCCCTATCTCTTTTACTTTCATTGAAAGAAACTCCCTGAAGGACTCCTCATGCACGATATAGTCCACCATGTTATGCCTTTCGCGGATCAGTAACACATCCTTGAGCGGCAGGGAGAGCCATCTTTTAAGCAGGCGGGCACCCATGGGGGTAATGGTCCGGTCCATTACATCCAGAAGGGTACGGGCACCCTCATAAAGCGCTTGGAAAATTTCCAGGTTCCGGATAGTAAACCGGTCCAGCCACACATAATGGTCCCGTTCAATTCTTGACAAACGGGATATATGACCCGTATGGGAATGCTGTGTCAAATCCAGATACTGCAGGATGGCCCCGCTGGCAATGATTCCATGCTGCATGGTTTGGATACCAAATCCCTTCAGGGAATCGGTACCGAACTGCCGCTGCAGCTTCTCCCTGGCGTTTTCCTCGGTATATACCCAGTCATCAAGCAAAAATGTGTTGTAAGCATCCCCGAAGAATTCCAGAAAAGAATCCTTGTGACTTTTCTGAACAAGGACCTCCTTGGGATTAAAGCTGCTCAGTAATTTATCGATGAATGCTTCATCCCCTTGCGACGTGAGAAATTCCCCGGTGGAGATATCCAGGAAAGAGATCCCGTTTGCCTGGTTTTCCATATAGACGCTGGCCAGGAAGTTGTTTTCCCGGTTCTCCAGCACATGATCATGGAAAGTAAGCCCGGGTGTGACCAGTTCCGTAATTCCTCTTTTTACAATCTTCTTGGTCAGTTTGGGATCCTCCAGCTGGTCGCAGATGGCTACCCGCTGTCCTGCCCGCACCAGTTTCGGAAGATAAGTATCGAGCGCGTGGTGGGGAAATCCGGCCAGCTCCACAAAAGAAGCCGCTCCGTTGGCCCTGCGTGTAAGGGTGATCCCAAGGATTTCTGCAGTCTGGATGGCGTCCTCCCCAAAAGTTTCATAAAAATCCCCCACCCTGAAGAGAAGGATTGCATCCGGGTTTTTGGCCTTGATGGAATAGTACTGCTTCATCAGGGGTGTTTCGACAATATGTTGTAATCCTGTCAAATGTGCTGGATTGGTTCTCAAAAATACAGGATATAGGCAGATTAACTTTATTTCTTTCCGGTTTTTTAACCTTTCGTTAAGGTTAAGTTTACATGGTTGTGGAACCGGTAGCTTATATTTGCAGGGATTCGATACAGATTTCCCCTTCTTCAACTTGAGTATTCTTCTCAAATCTGCAAATTAGTCAATCAGGCCCGGTTCCCTGCCGGGCTTTTTTTTCAAAAAAAAACCGCCCCCAAAGGAAGCGGTTTCGGCTCTATAATAGCGTTTTATTTTCCAAGGCTGATATCCGCCCCTATGGCAATGATGCTGGTTTTCTTTCCGTATGTGTCGGTCCAGGATGGAGGACCGTCAAATCCCTCCGAGTAATCAGTATACATTACATGCACATAACCGGCATTGATGGTAACCATTTCTCCAACTTCAACGAATATACCTCCGGCAATGGTGCTGCTCTTCTGAGCATAACTCATGTCGGACTGGTAAGCGTCATTGACTCCAAGGTTTCCGGTTGAAAATCCTGCACTCAGCCCCAGGATGCCCAGCAGTTTATATTCCAGACTGGCTGAGATGGTATAGGCGTTTGCATCAATGGTGGTTTCATTGTTGATTTGCTCACCATCTGCATTTTTCTTACCATAATAAGCCGGTTTATCCAGGAAGTAATTGAATCCCACGCTGGCTGTCAGCTTGTTGATGGGTTGAACCCTGGCTCCAAGTGAAAACATCCCGGGAAGATCCGCCCTGGTTTTGGCTCCATCAGGAAACATTCCAACATCGTCCACCGTTGTTTCATTGGTCATCTCAATCGTGGTATGGTGCTCATACTTGGCAGCAATATTGACCATATCAGTCAGGTGAAAATTCACGCTGATGATAGGAGTAAAGCCGGATCCGGATTGTGTGGCTTCAAGCTGTTTGTCGGCAGTCTGCCCATCAAGTGCCGTTGCTGTTCCATCCAGAACGGCTCCGGTGCCAGGATCAAAGGGAGTAATCTGGCTGCTGATCAATCTCAGGTAATTGCCGGCAGTTTGCGTTCCGCCATAAGCTGCGGGGGCATCTATGGTGATGCCAGTCAGGGCCCCTTCATAGCTGTTGTTGGCCATTACGTAACGGCCACCGATTGCAACAGAAATCATGTCGGTGATGGCATAGGTAGCGCCAGCCTGAACACCATAGTACGTGGATGCTCCCGAAAAGGAGGCGTCTATGTTGTATCCGGTAATGTTGGCGAAATGGGGATTTACAGTAGTGAGTCCCTCAACTGCATTATCAATGGGGGTCAGGCTTTGCTGCAGTGATGGCACCAAACCCGATACGGGGATCTCAAAAGAAGGAAGGCCTTCTTCAAAATTGGCACTACCGCCTCCGCCAATAACGTTAAACCCGGCCGAAAAAGTCCACTTATTCGTTTTGAAAGCCGCATAAATACTGGGAAAAAGAGGGGCTGTCAGATCAGCCTGATATGCTTTCGGTGAACCTTCAAGGAAAGCATAGTCGCTGGTAATGGTTCTGGTCTGAAAGATGCTTTGGTTGGAAATTGACAGGTGAAGTCCGTTCTTCAATTGGGCCAGTCCTGCTGGATTGAAATAAACCGCATCAACTCCAAGGGAAGCCTCACGGGTAAGTGTTCTTGCCCAGGCAGCGCTTTGGTTGGTATTGGTAACAAGGCCTCCGGCAAATACAGATGTTGCCGTTACCACCATAGCAATGATGATTAAATTCAGTTTTTTCATGGGTAAATGTTTTAGTTAGCGCCCGAAAGAAAAGAAAAAAAAATGAAATACAACTTTTTTTCCCTGATTTGGTTATATCTGGTACCATGAAGAAAAGCGTAACCGGACAAGGGGAATCCTTTAAAACCATACAATAATGGTGTATTTATCCTGGGATGCCAGATACGATACAGACCAATATGTATATGGAAAAGAACCCAATTTATTTTTTGCTTCATGCCTGAAACCGCTTCAACCCGGAAAGTTATTGCTTCCCGGAGAAGGAGAAGGCAGGAATGCTGTATTTGCTGCTACCCTCGGGTGGGTGGTAGATGCTTTTGACCAAAGCGGGATTGCGTTTAAAAAAGCACAATTGCTGATGCAGGCCCATGGTGTTCATGTTCGTTACCAGGTAAATGATATTACAGGATACAGCTTTGAAAAAGAGTCCTATGATGCAATAGGGCTCATCTTCCTGCATATGATTCCCGAAATCCGGAAACTGCTCCACAACCGTGTAGTAGAATCACTGAAACCGGGCGGGCGGGTGATCCTGCAGGCTTTTCACACCTCACAGCTGGGAAACCCAACAGGCGGCCCCCGATCTCTTGAAATGTTGATGGATAAGAAGACCTTAATGGATGATTTTCCTTCACTGAACCATGAACGGCTTGAAGAGGCTGAACTTACTTTAACAGAGGGTCTGCTACATCAGGGTCCCGCCCGTGTGGTACAATACATTGGTATTAAAAATTAACCGTTAACAAAATAAACTTTTGTGATCGACGAGGGAAAAATGCGTTTTGTATGGTAACCGTGCACAACCATCAACTTACCCCGGCCACCATCACTTTTGCAGAGCAGGTGGTCCATGGGATTTATCTGTTCGGAATTCCCAGGAATTTTGCTTTTGCCGCCGGCCAGGTGATCGGCGTTGCCCTGGCTGAAGATGGTCCAAGGCGACTTTACAGTATCTGCAGCGGGGAACAGGATGAAGAGGTCTGGATCCCTTTCAATGTGATTGATGAGGGATATCTTACCCCCAGGCTTTCGGATCTTGAACCCGGCGATACCATATGGATCACGGGGCCTCGCGGTGAGTTTGTCTGCGATGAAAAACCCGCTGTCTGGATTGCTTCAGGGACAGGTATCGCACCCTTTTACTCCATGCTCAGGTCGGGCCGTGCTGTAAATAAAATCCTGATTCACGGAAACCGCTATCTGGAACAGTTTCATTTCTATGCTGACTTTGCTTCTGAGCTGGGTAACAATTACATCCGTTGCTGTACGGGAGAAAGCTCAGGTGATGTCTTTCATGGACGTGTCACCGCCTACCTGGCCGAACATCCCCTCCCGGCTCCTGGTTTAAAGTATTATCTTTGTGGCCGTGCCGAAATGGTGGTTGATACCAGGGATGTCCTGATCAGCAAAGGTGTTCCCTTCGACCGGATTATTTCGGAGATATACTTCTGACCCATGCAGGAAATATTATTTGGAAAAACCCTGAAAGAACTTACGGAAATTTCCAAAAACCTGGGACTCCCGTCCTTTACCGGGAAACAGCTTTCGGAATGGATCTACCAGAAGGAGGTTTCCGGATTTGACCAGATGACCAACCTTTCCAAAAGGGCCCGGTCTCTGCTTGCTTCATCCTATGTTCTGGGGCTGCAGGATCCCGTCGATGTCCAGGAATCGGAGGACGGAACCAAGAAATATCTCTTCCCGGCCTCCGTTGGGAAATACATCGAGACTGCCTATATACCTGACCGGGAAAGAGCCACGGTGTGCGTATCATCCCAGGTGGGCTGTAAAATGGGATGTCTGTTCTGTATGACCGGAAAACAGGGATTCCAGGGAAACCTCACTGCGGGGGAGATCCTCAACCAGTTCCGGAACATCCCAGAATGGAAATATCTTACAAACATCGTTTACATGGGCATGGGGGAACCCCTGGATAACCTCCGGGAAGTACTAAAAAGCCTGGATATACTCACTGCTCCCTGGGGATTTGCTTTAAGTCCGCGGCGAATTACAGTTTCCACCATCGGGATTACCCCCGCCATGCTTGAATTCCTGGACAAAAGCCAGGCCCACCTCGCGGTCAGCCTACACTCTCCATTCGATGAGGAGCGCAGGAAGCTAATGCCGGTGCAGCAGGTTTATCCCCTGAAGGAGGTGCTGAAAGAGATCCGTTCCTGGGATTTCGGACGACAAAGGAGGGTTTCCTTCGAATATATTCTATTCAAAGGATTCAATGATACCCCGGCCCATGTGAATGAACTCTCAAAGATTCTTCATGGTATCCGTTGCCGGATCAACCTGATCCGGTTTCATCCCATTCCCGGTACGCCTCTTGAATCTCCTGATCAAACCACCATCAACCAGTTCCGCGACCGTCTGAATGCCAAAGGGATCAACACAACCATTCGGGCAAGCCGGGGCCAGGATATCTGGGCTGCCTGCGGACTTCTCTCCACAAAGAGGCTGATGAAAAAGGAGAATCCACATTAATCCCAAAAAGGCAAATGTGGCTGACCGACCTTCTGATGTTCTTCTTTCCGTTGCATTGCCTGGTCTGCGGCAAAAGGCTCTCATCCCAGCGTGAGGTATTGTGTCTTCAATGCGAATTCAATCTGCCCAGAACAGACTACATACACCGGATCGATAACCCGGTAAGCCGGTCATTCTGGGGCAGGGTTCCGGTGGAAACGGCCACATCCCTTTTCCGCTTTGAAAAAGGTTCTGCATACCAGGTGCTGCTTCACGAGCTGAAGTACCGGGGTAACCTGCGGGCCGGTTATTACATGGGAAGGCTGTTGGGAAATGAACTTATGCATTCCGTTTATGCTTCCTGTGATCTGATGGTCCCTGTGCCGCTTCACCCCAGGCGTTTCAGGGAGAGGGGATTCAACCAAAGTGAAATCATTGCCAGGGGAATATCAGCCGCCACAGGGATCCCTGTGGTTTCAGACCTGCTTGTGCGCAATGTTCACAACCGGTCCCAAACAACCATGGGACGGTACGAAAGGTATGAGAATGTAAACGGAAATTTCCGGATCTCTCCCCGGGCCCCGGACGTGAATGGAAAAAAGATCCTGCTTGTGGATGATGTGGTCACCACCGGCGCCACACTGGAAGCCTGCAGTATGGAACTGTTAAGAAATTTTCAATGCAGGATCTTTGTTGCCACTTTATCCTGTGCCTGATCAGAGATGGAGGATTTTGTATGAACAGGTAAGACTGATCACATTATGAAAATAACCACTATCCAGGTAGCGGACACTTGCCCCCTCCCTGAGGCTGTAGGGAAGTGCAGAATAAGTGAAACGCAGTCCAACACCAAGGGTGGGACGAAACCAGTAATGGATTCCGGCAAAAGTATTGAGTCCGAAGCGCCGGTTCCCTCCCAGTTTTTGCTCCAGGGGAACCCTGTTCCGTTGATCGTCATAGGCCACAAAACTAATCAGAACATCCGGGCAAAGTCCGATCTCCACCTGCACTTTTTCATCCATCAGATAATGGATCGAAAGGGGTAATTCTATATATCGAAAACTGGTTTTATGATAATCCTCAACCACATTTTCATTCACATAGAACGCTCCCCTTCCCCCGTATTTTAACTCCAGCTGCCAAAAAAAGTCTGTGCTGAACTCCCGGTTCACGTAAGCACCCCCGGTGAGGCTCAGCTTGGTATAACCCCCATAGCCGTCCCTGTCCACCTGGGAAGCGTTCATCCCGCCAAAAATACCTGCGTTGAATTCCTGGGCACCAACCGTTGAAAAGGTCAGGATCATGACACTGCCCATACAAATCCCTCCCCTGAAACATTTCAATAATCTATCCATTTTTTAATATTCTGATCAATTCATCCACTCCCTCGCCGGCTTTTTTCCGGATCACATGGACCCCCGAATACCCTGCCACTGCCACCTCGTTGGGATCTATCAGATAAACAGGTGTCGAAGCGGGTACATAATTGATCAGGCCTGCTGCAGGATAGACATTCATGGAGGTGCCGATGATCGCAAAAACATCTGCTCCCGATACAAGCTTGGAAGCTTCCTCAATGGCCGGAACAGCTTCGCCGAACCACACCACATGGGGCCGAAGCTGTGATCCCTTTTCACACAGATCGCCTTTGTTCAGTTCCCATCCTTTGATTTCATAGACCAGTCCGGGATCGACGGTACTTCGGGATTTTCTCAACTCTCCGTGCAGGTGCAGGATCCTGGATGAGCCCGCCCTCTCATGCAGGTCATCTATGTTCTGGGTCACGATGGCCACATTATAATCCTTTTCCATTTCGGCCAGGGCATGATGGCCGTGGTTTGGTGAAGTTTCAAGCAGCTGTTTCCTTCTTTCATTGTAAAACCGCAATACCAGTTCCTGGTCCTTCTCCCATCCCCCCGGGCTGGCCACCTGATACACATCATACTCCTCCCAGAGCCCCCCCATCTCTCTGAAAGTCCTCAATCCGCTTTCCGCACTCATCCCGGCACCGGTAAGTATGACCACTCTTTTCATGGCTCTATCCTGGAATCAGCTGTTCCGAATTTCATGATCAGATCACCTGATTTATCATACTATGTAAATATAAGATTTTGGCTGAACAATTAGTTTGGTTACATTTACATTCATGATGCAACTTTCGTAAATGATTGATCAACAGACTATAAACCAAATATTTGAGGCGGCCGACATTGTGGAGGTGATCTCCGATTTCGTGACCCTGAAACGAAGCGGGACAAACTACAAGGGTCTGAGTCCGTTCAGCAACGAAAAGACTCCTTCTTTTATGGTTTCTCCTGCCAAGGGGATTTACAAGGATTTCAGTTCGGGAAAAGGCGGCAATGTTGTTGGATTTCTCATGGAACATGAAAAACTCTCTTATCCTGAAGCACTCAGGTACCTGGCCGCCAAATACAACATTCCCTTTGAAGAGAAGGAACTCACTGCCGAAGAGATCCAGCATAAAAATGAGAGGGAAAGCCTGATGGCAGTAACAGCCTTTGCCCAGAAATATTTTTCCCGGCAACTGGAATCCGAAGAGGGAAAAGCCATTGGTTTGAGTTATTTCCGAAACAGGGGATTCAGGGATAATGTCATCAGTAAATTTCAACTGGGGTACAGTCCGGAAGAACGATCGGCTTTTACCAAAGAAGCCGGAAAGAATGGATATAAACTGGCATACCTTGTGAAAACCGGCCTAACCATTGAACGCGAGAATTACTCTTTTGACCGGTTTGCGGGCAGGGTTATTTTTCCCATACACGCTTTGTCGGGAAGTGTGATTGGTTTCGGCGGGCGCACATTGAAATCGGATAAAAACCTGGCGAAATATCTGAACTCACCCGAGTCTGATATTTACCACAAAAGCCGGGTATTATACGGTCTTTTTCAGGCTAAAAAAACCATCGTTGTCAAGGAGCGTTGTTTCCTTGTTGAGGGTTATACCGATGTCATAGCCATGCACCAGGCTGGTATCGAAAATGTGGTTGCCTCTTCAGGTACCGCACTGACCACCGAACAGATCCGCCTGATCAAACGGTTCACTGCGAACATCACAATTATTTACGATGGCGACGAAGCAGGAATAAAGGCTTCTTTTCGTGGTATTGATATGATCCTGGAGGAGGGAATGAATGTGAAAGTGGTGATGCTGCCGGAAGGGGAAGATCCCGATTCTTTTGCCAGAAGCCACAGCTCTTCAGAATTTCTCAGCTTCATTGAAAGCAGTGAAACAGATTTCATCTCCTTCAAAACCGAGAAATTACTGGCTGATGCCCAACATGATCCGGTTAAAAGGGCACAGCTGATTTCGGATATTGTCAGATCTGTAGCCATCATCCCTGACGGCATCATGCGCAGTGTTTACCTGAAAGATTGCGGTTTTTTGCTTGGGGTCGAGGAACAAGTGCTGTACACAGAGGTAAACAAAATAAGACGAACGAGGCAGGAGCAAAAATGGCGGCGCGAACAGACCACCAGGAGGGAATTTTCTGAACCCGCACAGACCACTGTGCCCCAACAACCCCTGGTTCCGGGTTTTGTGGAGAATGTTTACTCCGAAGTTGAAGAACGGGAAATCATCTATTTTTTGTTGAAATTCGGGAACCAGATTCTGAACCTGAGCGGAGAAGAACCTACACAGATTTCAGTTGCTCAGTATATTATTCGTGAGATACAGAATGACGAACTTGAATTTAACAACCTGATATACAAACAGGTTTTTGAAGATGTCAAGGACCTCATCGAACGGAACGAGAAGGTGGCAGAGCGCCAGTTCATTTACCATGACCATGCCGGAGTAAGAGAACTGGCAGTAGATATCTTTACTTCGCGGTATGAGTTAAGTAAGGTTTGGAAACGAAAAGAGGCTTATGTGGAAATGCCCGGGGAAAATCTTGGATATGAAGTTCCGAAATCCCTGCTCTCCTACAAAATGACGGTGGTGGAGAAGGCCCTTTCACAACTTAGAACCGACCTGGAGGTGGCAGAGAAAAAAAATAACCTTGAAGAGCTGAATCGCCTGATCATCAGGATACAGAGTCTCGGGAAAGTTAAAATTGCCCTGTCCGCAGGTCTCGGCGGGCGGACCATTATCCGCTGACCTTTCCGGAAATTTTTGCTGTGATCTTGCCCAGTAATTGTTCCAGACTCTTTTCAATGGTACCAAAGTCGGCTATTTTTCCTGCCCTGTACTGGATCACCATCCGGATCTTTACATTTTCAGTGTTGAGCTTCGCATACAACCCTGCTTTCTGCTGCCTATAGGTTTCCCGGATCCTGCGCTTCAGTAAATTCCGGTCCACCGCCCGCTTAAAAAGTCTCTTTGGTACTGAAACGGCCATCAAACAGGGGAACCGGCCCTCATTATTCAGATCATATAGTATTCTCAGAGGATAGGCTTCCGTTCTTCTGCCTGATTTGAAAAGGAGCGCAACCGATTTCCGGCTGGTGAGCCGTTCTCCCTTTTTGAAGGAGTATTTTATATCAGGCTTTCCCGTTGTTTTTATTGTGTTCCTTGATGAAATTTTCCAGTGCCATGGTCATGGAGGGAGCCTGTGGCTGCGGCGCCATGATATCAAGCCTCAACCCGGCTTCCTCAACCGCTTTTGCCGTCTTGGCACCGAAAGATGCGATCTTGGTATCGTTTTGCTTAAAATCCGGGAAATTTTGAAAAAGAGACTTGATACCGGAGGGGCTGTAAAAAACGAGGATATCGTAATTCACATCCGCCAGATCGGAAAGATCACTGCATTCGGTACGGTATAGCACTGCCTTGGAAAAATTAAACTTTGCCTCTTCCAGTAAGACGGGGATCTCTTCCTTGTGAGCGTCGGACAGCGGCAGAAGAAATTTTTCCTCCCTGTGTTTGTTCATGATCTCAATCAAATCCTTGATCTGACCGTTTCCATAGAAAATCTTCCTTTTCCTGTAAACAATATACTTCTGCAAATAGTAAGCGGTTGCTTCTGATATACAGAAATACTTCATGGTGTCGGGAATATTTATCCTGATCTCTTCGGCTATTCGGAAATAATGATCAATGGCCGTTTTGCTGTTAAAAATAACTGCAGTATGCAGAGCCAGGTCAATCTTATCCAACCTGAATTCACGCGCCGATATTCCTTCAACGTGAATGAATGACCTGAAATCTATTTTCAGGTTATGTTTACTGGCCAGGTCAAAATACGGAGATTTATTATTCTCAGGCTCTGGCTGAGATACAAGAATTTTTCTTATCCTTCCCATATTCGTCGCTTTCTTTATTCTCAACTTAAAGGATCCCTTCTAACCACCTGTAAAATAGTGCGAGAGGCGCTAATTCAAGCGCACAAAGGTATAAAAACATATAGAATATTGGTACATCTTTCTTGAAAGAAAAAACAATGCTCCTGATAATCCGCATCAGGAATATAGCAGAAACAGTCACAAGAGCTGTCCATTGGAACACCTCCCTGAGGATGCCGGTTGTGTAGACAACAAATACCAGCAAGGGGACCATGGTGATTCCTAGTAACTTATTAAATATAAATGTGTTATAAAGATATTCGCGGAATATTCTAGTCCTGTTAAACAGAAAACCTGCCAGGTTTACAAGCACAACTCTAGCCATAAAATACCCGGTTAAAAAGCCAAAATTAATAAAATAAAGCCTGGGTCCTGAAAGACCATATGGTAAAAAATGAAGACGGGTTTCTGCCACATAAAGAACAAACCCGGCACTCAGGAAATAAAACAGATAGAGAACGTTGTCCAATTGCTTATTTAACAAGCTGTTATCTTGAAACATCCTGCAAGCAATCTGAAAATTAGCTGAAGCCTTAATGGTTTGCAACAGGATGGTTCCGTAATACATCCTGATCCAGGCGAAAATACCAACAAGCAAAAACAGGAAAATGAACATCCAGGCCGGAGGGTGAAACGGTACCCTTTCAATCCATTCCATATTTATTACCATAGTTATAGATTTCAATGGAACTGGCCTGACATTTGATGTAAAAACCGTGCACAAAGATACACATCACAACTTCTTAAAAAAAGTTAATGCTTGGTGAAAATTGGATTCTTTGTGGTTCCTTTGTGCCTGGTTATGATATTTGTATGAATAATTGCGGATTATCATGAAAACGAAAAAACGAAACATCATATTGGCCGGAGCACTGATTGTGCTGCTGAGCGTGGGTTTTACCTCCATCGGGAACAAGGACATGGAGCTGGTGAAAAACCTTGACATTTATTATACCCTGTTCCGGGAACTGAATATGTTTTATGTGGATGAAACAGATCCACAGGAACTTGTGACCACCAGTATTAATGCCATGCTTGAATCACTGGATCCCTATACCACCTACATTCCCGAATCGGATATGGATGATTTTAATTTCCAGACCACCGGTGAATACGGAGGCATTGGTTCATTGATCCGGCGTTCAGGTGATTTCACCATTATTGCCGATCCATACAAAGGATTTCCCGCAGACAAAGCCGGATTGCGTGCTGGTGATAAGATTCTGGAAGTAGATGGAAAAAGCGCTGAAAATCAGGCTATTGAATCGGTAAGTGAGCAATTAAAAGGAAAACCGGGAACAAAAATTGTATTGACAATAGAGCGTTACGGAGAGGAGAAACCCCTTGAATTCACCCTGGTAAGAGAAAAAATCTCCATCAACAATGTTCCTTATTATGGTATGCTTAATGATCAGACTGGTTATATCAGGCTTTCCAACTTCACCACGGGTGCAGCAAGCGAAGTTGAAAATGCTCTGATTGAATTAAAAAACCAGCATAAAATGAAAACCCTGGTACTTGACCTCAGGGCCAACCCGGGCGGTTTGCTTCTTGAAGCCGTAAGAATTTGTAACCTTTTTGTGGACAAGGGAGAACTCATCGTCAACACCCGGGGAAAGGTAAAACAATGGGATTCTGATTATGTCACACAGAAAGACCCGGTGGATAAGGATATTCCATTGGTGGTATTGATCAATTCCGGTTCGGCATCCGCATCGGAAATAGTGGCAGGAGCTTTACAGGATCTGGACAGAGCTGTGATTGTTGGTCAGAGAACTTTTGGCAAGGGTCTTGTTCAAACCTCCCGGCCACTGAAGTACAATGCCCAGCTGAAAGTGACCACTGCCAAATACTATATCCCCAGCGGCCGTTGTATCCAGGCGCTTGATTATTCCAACAGAAATGAGGATGGCAGCGTGGGTAAAATCCCCGATTCACTGATTTCCGAATATGAAACTCACAACGGCAGACTGGTCTACGATGGTGGTGGAATTCAACCTGATTTCGAAGTTGTTCCTGAAATGCTTTCAGAGATTACCCTGCAGCTCTATACCCAAAATATCTTCTTCGATTTTGCCACCAGGTTCAGGAATGAAAATGAAACCATTGAATCTGCTAAAACCTTCAGAATATCAAATGATAATTATAAGTCGTTTAAATCATTTGTTGAATCAAAAGATTTTGAATTTCAAACCGCCAGTGAACAAGCCTATGAACAGCTGGTAAAAACCGCCAAACGGGAAAAATACTATGATCTGGCCAGTGAAGAGTTCTCCTCGCTGGAAGAGAAGCTCTCGCACAACAACCTGAAGGACCTGGAAACATTTCAGGAAGAGATCCGCCAAATCCTGGGTGAAGAGATTGTGAACCGTTATTACTACCAGGGTGGCAGGATTTTATCTCAAATCCAGGAAGATGTGCAGGTGGAAAAAGCTCTTGAGATTTTGAATGATCCGGGAGTTGTAAAAGAGGTGCTTGCCGGCAGGAAAGGAGCCCTGGTAAGTGCCAAACATGAATTTAAGGATTAGTGCGCTTCCAACCAGCTGCTTCCTTCACCCATGTCAACAGTGAGGGGTACTTTCAGTGCAGCTGCATGTTCCATCTGTTCCTTAACAATCTTCCTGATCCGCCCTATTTCACCGGGCCACACATCGAAATCCAATTCATCATGAACCTGCAGAATCATGTGGCTTTTCAATTTTTCCTTTTCCATGAAGTGCTGAATCCGGACCATGGCAATTTTGATAATGTCTGCTGCCGAACCCTGGATGGGGGAATTGATTGCATTTCGTTCAGCATTACCCCTTACAAGCGAATTGCGTGAAAGAATATCCGGCAGCAACCGCCTGCGTCCGTACATGGTTTCCACATATCCCTTTTCTCTGGCCATGCTGATGCATACATCCATAAATTTTTTCACTCCCGGATAAGAATCAAAATACCCGTCGATGAGTTGTTTCGCATCAGCCCTGGAGATGTGCAAGCGTTGTGCCAATCCGAAAGCAGAAATTCCATAAATAATTCCAAAATTCGCTGTTTTTGCCCTGTTTCTCATTTCTTTTGAAACAGATCCCAGATCAGTCTTGTAAATTTTAGCCGCTGTGGCTGTGTGAATATCTTCGTTATTTACAAAAGCTTCTATCATTCCGGGATCTTCACTCAGATGAGCCATGATCCGCAGCTCTATCTGTGAATAATCCGCAGAAAAAAAGAGGTGATCGGGTTCTCCTGGTATAAACGCTCTTCTGATCTCCCTTCCCCGCTCTTCCCTTATGGGAATATTCTGAAGGTTGGGATTGTTGGATGAGAGCCGTCCTGTGGTGACCAGGGCCTGGTTGAAGGAAGTATGCACCCTCCCTGTTTTGGATTTTACCAACAGAGGCAGCGCCTCCACATATGTGGATAGCAATTTTCTTAATGATCTATATTCCAAAACTTTATTAACTATGGGGTGCTTGTCTTCCAGCTGCTGCAACACATCTTCACCTGTGGCATATTGCTTGGACTTGGTCTTCCTGGGATCTGAAATGATCTTCAGCCTTTCGAAAAGGATTTCACCAAGTTGCCTGGGGGAGCTTATATTGAATTCCACGCCTGCCAAGCTGGTTATCTCCGATTCTGCTTTAATAATCTGCTCCCTGAGTTCCGCTGCGAACCCCTGCAAAGCTGATACATCCAGCTTCACGCCATGATGCTCCATTTCCATTAAAACCCGGACCAGGGGCATCTCAATCTGCTCAGCTAATTCAAAAAATCCCTCTTGAAAAAGTTGTTCTCTGAAAATTACTGCCAGTTGCTGTGTAATATCAGCATCCTCACAGGCATACTCCTTCGCCTGGTCCAGGGGGACGCTCCTGAATGAAATCTGCCTGGCCCCTTTTTTTCCTATCAGTTCTTCTATTCTCACCATGGAATAGTCCAGGTACTGCTCAGCCATTACGTTCAGGTTATGCTTCTGATCAGGTTTTAATAGAAAATGTGCAATCATAGTATCAAATAAGGCGCCCTTAACTTCTATACCATAATTCTTTAAGATGTGAAGATCGTATTTCAGATTTTGTCCCGTTTTCCCAATGGACGGATCAGAAAAAGGCTTTGCAAGCTCTTCCAGCAAGGCGAGTACTTCCTTCCTTTCCTGTCCGAAAGCCACATATACCCCTTGATGTGCCTTCCAGCTAAATGCGATACCTACCAGCTCGGCTTCTATTGGATCCAGGCCTGTGGTTTCTGTATCAAAACAAAATTCATCCAGGTCTGCTAAAGTTTCTGCAAGCTTCCTGACGCCTCCGGGATCGGTTACCAGATCATACCGGTGCTTAACAGTATCAATGGTTTTATAATCAGGGATTGCCTCTCCGGATGCTTCGGCAGCAGGAAGGTCAAAAAGTGTACCGGTCGCGTGGCTTGTCTCTTCCTTTTGTTGCGGTAAATTACCCAGTATTCTAGAGGCTAAATTCTTAAATTCCAATTCATTAAATAAATCCCTCAACAGATTCTGATCCGGAATTTTCCGGACCATTTCAGAGCTTGAAATCCCGGTTGGGACATCCTGCACAATGGTCGCAAGAAATTTGGACAACATCACCTGTTCCCTGAAGGTTTCCAGGTTTTCTTTTTGCTTTCCTTTTAGCTGATCAATCTGTTTGTATACCCCTTCCACCGAACCAAACTGACTGATCAGCTTCTTGGCAGTCTTTTCACCAATACCGGGAGCGCCCGGAATATTGTCCGCTGAATCTCCCCACAGGGCCAGAACATCAATCACCTGCAAGGGGTGTTCCACGAGAAACTTTTCCTTTATTTCTTCGATACCGAGAATTTCGGGCGGACTCCCGCCCTTTCCAGGTTTGTACATGAATATTTTTTCCGAAACAAGTTGTGCAAAATCTTTGTCCGGCGTCATCATATACACCGTAAACCCTTCTTTTTCAGCATTTTTAGCTAATGTTCCGATGACATCATCGGCCTCAAATCCCGGCTTTTCAACAGTGGTTATATTGAACCCCCTGATGAGCTTCTTGATATAAGGAATAGCATGCCTGATGTCCTCAGGTGTGGCTTCCCGGTGGGCCTTATACGCTGGAAACAAGTCATGCCTGAATGTGGGACCCGGGGGATCGAAAACAACAGCAATGTGACTGGGATTTTCTTTACGCAGGAGTTCATCCAGTGCCAGGGTAAAACCAAACACCGTGGATGTGGGTGTTCCGGCTGAATTGGTCATCGGATTTGAAATGAAAGCATAATATGACCTGAAAATCAGGGCATAAGCATCCAATAGAAAAAGCTTCTTATCGCTGCTCATAAAGGAATTCTAAAGATTATCTTCGGCATGCCACTCTGCAAATGAAGTAGCTGTTTCGTAAAGTTTCACTGAACTAAGCTCCAGGCCGGGCCCAATTGTTTCACGGATGGTATCAACAATAAAAAGGACCAGGTTCTCACAGGTGGGCTGAAAATCAACCACATGAACTTTTTCATACAGAGACCTGACCGAAGATAGGCCCTTCCTGTCCGCTTCCCGGTATACCACCAGGGAATGGTCCAGGTAATCAACCACCGGTCCTTTTACCATCTTTTTCAGATCCTTGAAATCGAGGACCATTCCCAATTTTGGATTCCCTTTGTCTGTAATGGGTGTACCGGAAAGGGTTACGAACAGCCTGTATGAATGGCCATGAATATTTTTACATGCACCATCATAATTCCACAGGGCATGGGCCATTTCAAAATCGAATTCCTTGGTAACCCTGATTTTAGCCATAACACTTGTTGAAATAAATTATCCGTTACAGGCACATTCGCTGATACAACGGACCAGCTTGCTCAGATTTCGGCGTTTCAGATAATAGAGTGTGTTTTTTCCTTTTCTCGTGGAAGCCAGGATTCCCTTGTCCTTCAAGATTCCTAAATGGTGCGACGCGGTGGATTGCTCAACCTTCAATAATTTGTGTATTTCTGTAACACTCAGATGATTACCTTCACTTAAAAAGCCCAGAATGGCCAGGCGCATGGGGTGTGAAATGGCCTTCATCATGTTGGACGCTCTAATTATCTCTTCGGGTTTTAAATCGGAAAATTCCATTGACATCAATGCTTATGTGATTAAGGACCTGTTGATCTTATACAAATATATCAATATTTAAGGTATTTGATATGTTCTCTTTTTCTACCTTTGAGCATTCCATCCCAAAAATATGATCAACCTGGATGACATTCGAGAGCCTGTAAAGCAGGAAATGAAAGAATTCAACAATCGTTTCAAGGCCTCTATTTCCAGCGAGATTCCCCTGGTCAACCTGGTAACCGGTTACGTGCTCCGTAGAAAAGGAAAGCAGATGCGCCCTTTGTTCGTGTTTCTCTCCTCCAAAATGACCGGAGAAATCACCGAATCCACTTATACGGCTGCATCGCTGATTGAATTGATGCATACTGCGACACTGATTCACGACGATGTCGTAGATGACTCTAATGAGCGCCGGGGGGCATTTTCGGTGAAAGCGATCTGGAGATCCAAAATAGCGGTCCTGTTTGGAGACTATCTTTTAGCCCGGGGCATGCTTCTGGCAGTTAAACAAAAAGATTATGATCTCCTTGAAATTGTTTCTGATGCCTCAAAAGAGATGAGTGAGGGTGAACTGCTGCAAATACAGAAATCGCGAAGCCTCAACATAGATATAGATACCTATTATGATGTAATCAGGAAAAAAACCGCTTCGTTGATTGCATCCTGTACAGCATGCGGGGCCAAAGCTTCCGGTGCAAGCCAGGAAGTAGTTGATCTGGTCTATAAACTGGGTATCAAAATAGGAATGGCCTTTCAAATTAAGGACAATCTCTTTGATTATCAAGATCATGGACTAATTGGCAAGCCCACGGGAAACGATATTAAAGAGAAAAAGTTTACCCTGCCTCTCATCTATTCACTGAATCAGGCCGATTCAGGAAAACGTAAAGCCATGATCCGTAAAATCAGAAATGGCAACAGAAGTCAGCGTGTTGTGAACGAAGTGATACAATTTGTCAATACAATGGGGGGTATCGAATTTGCCAATGAAAAGATGATGGAATATAAAAAAGAAGCGCTTGACATTCTGGATGGTTTTCCATCTTCGCCGGCCAGGGATTCCATGAAAGACCTGGTGGAATTCACTGTTTCCAGAAAAAAATAAATTATACCATCAGACTCCCAAAGTAAGCCTGTATCTGGTCAGCCCGCGATTTACCTATTTCTTTTTCAAGCTCCTCTGCGCCTGCTGTCCGGATGCCCTCAAGTGATTTAAACCGGATGTATAGTTTTTCTATCGATTTTGACCCAATTCCGGGGATTTCACCTAAAGCGGATTTGGTCATGCTGTTTGACCGTTTCTGCCGGTGAAAACTGATTCCAAACCGGTGCGCTTCGTTTCTCAGTAGTTGGATGATTTTTAGCGACTCTGAATTTTTATCAATATAAAGTGGTACCGGATCACCTGGAAAATAGATTTCCTCCAGCCTTTTTGCGATCCCGATGATGGCAATCTTTCCCCTTAATCCGAGTTTCTCCAGGCTTTTAAGTGCGGCGCTGAGCTGGCCTTTACCCCCGTCTATCACGATGAGCTGGGGCATGGATTGTTTTTCCTCTTTTAGCCGGCTGTATCTTCGCAGAACCACCTCCTCCATGGAAGCAAAATCATCCACACCGGAAACGCCTTTGATATTATAATGCCTGTATTCTTTTTTGGCCGGTTTAGCATTTTTAAAAACCACACATGCCGCCACCGGAAACCCTCCCTGAATGTTGCTGTTATCAAAACACTCTATATGCACCGGAGAAGTCTGCAGCCTCAGGTCTACTTGCAGGGATTTCAAAATGCGTTCGCCCGAAGGTTGATTCTTCAGCGTTGAAATTCTCTTGTGTTTTTCCAGCCTGTAGCTTCTTGCGTTTCGTTCTGACAGATCCAGCAGCTTTTTCTTATCCCCACGAACCGGAACCGTGATCCTGTTATTGGGAAATAAATCTTTTATATCAATGGGGACAATAATTTCCCTTGAAGAGCTTTCAATCCTGGATCGCATATCAGCCACTACAAATGCCAGCAAATCCTGATCAGGTTCATCCAGCTTTTTCTTTACTTCTATGGTGTGCGCCTGTACAACCGCGCCCTTTATAACTTTTAAAAAATTAACAAACGCCTCCTTTTCATCACTTACGATACTGAACACATCCACGTTATGTATGGAGGGATTCACAATGGTAGATTTTGCCTGGTACCGGGACAGGATCTCTATTTTTTCTTTAAAGTGATTTGCCTCTTCATAGCGAAAATATTCGGCATGCTTTTTCATCTCCTTTTGCAAAAATCCGATCACTTCATTCAGATTTCCTTTGATGATCTGCCGGATCTGTTTAATACCATCTTCGTAATCTGAAGCAGCCTGCAGGTTTTCACACGGACCTTTGCAATTACCAATATGATACTCCAAACAAACTTTAAATTTCTTTTGTCTGATGTTCTGTTCGGTAAGGGCATGTTTGCAGTTCCGCAGCTGATAAAGCTGTCTTACCAGTTCAAGTAAGATCTTTACTGCATAGGCAGATGTATAGGGGCCAAAATATGAGGAGCCGTCATTGATCACGGTTCTGGTAGAGAAAACCCTTGGAAAAGGTTCATTCTTGATACAAATCCAGGGAAAAGTCTTATCATCCTTCAGCATGATGTTATACCGGGGCTGATGCTTTTTGATCAGGTTGTTTTCAAGAAGCAAGGCATCCGATTCGCTTTGCACTTCAATATATTTGAAGCCGGCGATATGGTCAACCAGAACCTTCAATTTAAACGAATCGTACTTCTTCTTTCCGAAATAGGAGGAAACCCTTTTTTTTAAGTTTTTTGCTTTGCCGACATAAATGATCTTCCCATGGCTATCATAAAATAAATATACGCCTGATTGATCCGGCAAGCTTTTGATCTGGCTTTGAATTTGAGATCGGTCCTTCTTTTCCATGAAGATCCTCGTTCTGGGCTCATTTACAGGGGTCAGGAATGCAAAATTCCCGACCCATGGCCAGGCCCTGGTAAAATATTCGCTTCTCGCAGCCTTAAAACCATTTTCTAACGGAGCTTTATTGCTTATAACGCTCTAGGCTGCAATACAATTTGTACTACCGTAAAGCCGAAATCCCAATGCTGGTAATGGTAAGCAACCAGCTTAATTATTTGCCTTCAAATGAGAAAACGGATTCAATATTGTAACGATCTAATCTTTTTCTTCCGCCCAGATCGGGAAGCTCTACAAGGAATAGAACTTTTATCACTTTGCCTCCCAATTCTTCTACGAGTTTGCATCCGGCTTCCGCTGTACCTCCCGTTGCCAACAAATCATCTATCAAGACAACTTTCTCACCCGGCTTAATTGCATCTTCATGAATTTCCAGGGCATCCACGCCATATTCCAGTTGATAGGCGATCCTTCTTTTCTTATATGGTAACTTTCCTGGTTTACGCATCATAATCACTCCGCCACCAAGCCTTCCCGAAATGGCTCCTGCCAGAAGAAAACCCCTTGCTTCAATTCCTGCCAGTTTATCAAATTTTAACATATTGGCATCCTTGTCTCTCAGAAAACCAGTCATCAGATCCAAAGAGAGGGACATGGCCCTGGGGTCCTGAAAAATGGTGGTCAGATCCCTGAATACAATCCCTTTTTTGGGATAATCTTCAATGGACCGCGTAATCCCTTTCAGATAATTGATCGCTTCTTCCTGATTCATTGCTTTTGGAGTTTTCAAAAATGTTCCACGTGGAACTATCTGCCCATATAGATGAGCAGAACACTGATATCGCTTGGAGATACTCCTGATATTCTCGAGGCCTGTCCAATAGTTCTTGGCCTTATTTTTAAAAGCTTTTGTCTCGCTTCGGTCGATAAACTTTTTAATTTTTGATAATCAAAGTCCTCAGAAAGTGAAATTCTATCCAGCCTTTTGATCTTATCCGCCATCAGTTTCTCTCGACTGATATACCCTTCATACTTGATGGCAATTTCTGCCGACTCAAGTATCTCCTCTCCCCTGAGTCCGCAATTTTTATAAAGTTCTCCCAATTCGGGGATTACTCCTACCAGGGATTTTAAAGTAACCTGGGGCCTTTTGGCTATCTCTATCAGCTTCATTTTTTGCTTCAGCGGGGTGGTTCCTGCTTTCTTAAGGAACTCATTGACCTGTTCAGGAGCAATGCTACAGGACTTCAGAAAATCCACAAGCTTATTTGTCAATTTTCGTTTGGTCTGAAGTAACTTCATTCTATCTTCCCCAGCCAATCCGATTTCTGCGCTCAGTTCCGTCAACCTTTCATCAGCATTATCCTGCCGTAATAATATCCTGTATTCTGCCCTGGAGGTAAACATCCGGTAGGGTTCATCAACTCCTTTGGTAACCAAATCATCAATTAGGACTCCTATATAAGCCTGGTCTCTTCCCAACACAAATTCCTGATCGCCTTTTATTTTCAGACTCGCATTAATTCCGGCCATTATACCCTGTGCACCCGCTTCCTCGTAACCTGTGGTTCCATTGATCTGCCCTGCAAAATAAAGATTTTTAAGATATTTCGTTTCCAGGGTATGATATAGCTGGGTAGGCGGATAGTAATCGTATTCAATGGCGTAGCCAGGGCGAAATACTTTCACCTTTTCCAAACCCTCTATTTGCATCATTGCATTGTATTGTACCTCCCAAGGCAAAGATGAAGAAAACCCATTGATGTAGTATTCAATGGTTGAAAGACCTTCCGGCTCTAAAAAAAGCTGATGCTTCTCCTTGTCTGAAAAAGTAACGATCTTGGTTTCGATGCTCGGGCAATACCTGGGTCCAATGCTTTTAATGGTGCCGTTAAACATGGGGCTTTCTTCAAAACCCTTCTCCAGTTCTGAATGAACAGTCAGATTTGTATAAGCAATATAACAGCTGCGATGATCCGAATAATCCACCTGATAATCCAGAAAACTGAATTTTCTTTGTTCCATCTCACCTGGTTGCTCCACCAGCTTTTCGAAATCAATGCTTCTTCCGTCCAGTCTTGCCGGAGTACCAGTTTTCATTCTGCCCACATCAAAACCATGCTCCTTCAACTGCTCACTTATTCCAAAAGCGGGAGCCTCTCCCATCCTTCCCCCCTCCATTTTTACCTTACCCACATGCATCAACCCATTTATAAAAGTTCCAGCTGTCAGAATTACTTTCTTTGCCTTGAATTCAATACCCATTAGTGTGACTACCCCTATAACTACATTCTCTTCAATGATCAGACGGGTTACCTTGTCTTGCCAGAATTCCAGTTTTTTCAGGCTTTCCAGAATTTTTCTCCATTCAAGGGTAAAGAGGGTTCTGTCACATTGAGCCCTCGGACTCCACATAGCAGGACCTTTGCTCCTGTTCAACAATCTGTACTGGATCATGGAACGGTCTGTAACAATTCCGGACTGTCCTCCCAAAGCGTCTATCTCTCTGATTATCTGTCCTTTTGCTATTCCTCCCATGGCTGGATTACATGACATTTGCGCAAATTTTGTCATGTCCATGGTGATGAGCAATGTCCTGCAGCCCATATTGGCTGCAGCCGCAGCAGCTTCACATCCCGCATGGCCCCCCCCGACAACAATCACATCATATTCCTGATTCATTTCACTCCCCTTTCAACCACAAATTTAAAGCTTCCTTCTCCATTTCCCTCATGACAACCTGTTCTTCCTTCACATCATCATTAAATCCAATGAGGTGAAGAACACCATGAATCATGACACGTCTGAGCTCTTCTTCCTCCATAACCTTATAGGCGATTGCATTCTCTCTTACCTGATCAATACTGATAAATATATCTCCGGAAATTTCTTTTCCCTCGGTATAATCAAAGGTAATAACATCGGTGAAGTAATTGTGGTTCAAATATTTCTTATTCATGCGCAACAGCTGCGCGTTGGAAGTGAAAATAAAAGTGATGGTTCCGGGTATCTTCCTGTGCCGTCTGATACAGTCCGAAATCCACGCCATGTGTCTATCTTCCTGCGGTAAATTGAATTGAATATGCTCGCTATAACAGCTAAGAGTCACTACAGCTTAAACTTTAACTCCACGATTCTGCCGTCTTCCAGGTAAAGGATCTCATCAGAAAGCCTCTCCATGAGAAAGATTCCTCTGCCATTTATTTTTTCAAGATTTTCAGGAGCTGTCGGATCAGGAACGTTCATGTGATCAAAGCCGACTCCCTGATCTTCAATGTGTACCATCAGTTCTTTTTCCAGAAACCGGATCTCAATTTTCACCAGCTTCCCAGGGTCTGAATTGTTACCGTGTATAATTGCATTGTTGGTTGCTTCCATCGTAGCGACCAGCACATTTCCATAAACTTCATCACTCAGGTCCAGCTCCAGCGAAAGCTCATCGATTGCTTTTTCCACAAGGCGTAAATTTCCAATCTCTGAAGGGATGTTCAGGTCTTTTCTCATAACGTTTTCCAATGGACTATTCTTATACGGCGAACCATCAGAAAGGTTCCAAAAAAGCCTATTTACTTAACCACTCCTCGGGATTCATGATGGTTCGTTCCTGCCATACTTCGAAATGCATCATTGCCACATCATCAGGATCATCGGAGAAAGACTCTCCCAGGACTTCTTTGGTAAGGACCTTATCCCCCGACTTTACTCTTACTTTCACTAGATTTTGATATACAGAAAGAAATTCACCGTGCCGGATTAACACCGTGTAATTTGCTCCCAAAATGGCAAATACCTTGGTCACCTCGCCTTCGAATACAGCCCTTACCTGGGTACCCGGCTCGCTGTTGATATCGATCCCGTTGTTTCTTACACTTGAGCCCACAAGTCCGGGAAATTCATTGTCTCCGAATCCTGTGGTAATGATCCCCTTTTCAACCGGCCAGGGAAGTTTGCCCTTATTTTTCCTGAAATCCTTTCCCACCAGTTCCTGCTCTGGTGTCATGGCAGCATAGATGTTGCCTGAACTTGCCTTTTTGGCTTCAGCTTCAATGATCTCCCTGATCTTTGCTTCCAGTTCCCTGGCTATTCTCTCTTTTTCATCAATTTCTTTCTTCAATTCCGATTCCTGCTTCTTCAATCCTACAACAATCCTATCCTGCAGGCTCTTCTCTCTGACAAGCCTGCTCTGTTCCAGGTCTTTTTCCTCCAAAAGCGCAAGCTTTCCATTTCTTAGTTCGTTCAGGTCTTTATTCTTTCTGTCCAGTTCCTCAACCAAAACCCCGATCTGATGTGCCATTTTAATCCTGTATTCGCTCAGGTATTTCAGGTATTTATACCGTTGGTATGATTGTGAAATATTCTCTCCTGCAAGAATATACATCATTTTCTCATAACTCGTTTGATTCCTGTAAGCATAATATATCAGCTTTGCATACTCCTCCCTGTTCTTTTCGTTCTCAGCAACAAGTCTCTTAATCTCCGCCTGGGTTCCGTAAATATCCAGGTCTATGTTCCGCACTTCACCCTCCAGGGTCGCGATAAGCTGAGCCCTTGAATTGATTCCGCTTTGAAGCAATCTTAGCTGCTGGGTGGATCCTGCCCTTTCCCTGGCAGTTTTCTCCATCAATTCCCTGGCCAGTTTGATTTCGTTAAACGCCCTTTGTTTCTGTGCCTGTAATTCCTCCTTGGACTGTCCATAGGTGGCGTTCAGGCTGACAAAAAACAGAAGGATTATGGAAATTCCAAGTCTCATCACAAGTTGATAAAAGTGTATTTCCTCATATTTACATCCATATTTACAGGCAGCCTCCCGTTATACGTAGTGCTACCTCCGTTTGCAACAATCTCAAAATCGGTGATCATAAAATTGGTGAATATCCTGAAACCTGAACCATCTTTCTCTCCCGTCAGGTACTTCCGGGTTTCGGTATGATAGAATTCAAATTTATCCATTTTAAAAGTTTCCCTGTCAAAGAAAATTCGTTTTTTAATAAGCGGATCGTCAAAGTCAAAAACCACCCTGTAAAAATCTGGTTCCATTGCCCGGTAAAGCTCATCACATATAAAATATCTGCTAATGATATTTTGGACATCTTCAAAATTAACCGGTTGCTGGTAGCCAAATTTCTTCTTCACCGGTGTCTGATACACTACCTTGTTTAACCGGTCAATGACCCGGATGCTATCCGGGTCCACTGAGGCCCTCAGGATCTCAAATCCATTGTTTACAGCTGATAAATAGATCATAGAATCCTTCACCGCATAGATGGTCACCGTGGCTTCATACCTTTCATCGCCGGTAATGATCAAAGATTCCGCTTTGCTGATGATTAAAGATCGAATTGTATCCGCTGCAATGCACATCTCCCTGAATCCTTCTATGCCTGCCCGCCCGGAAGCCTCCAATTGCAAAACCTCAACGGGTGCCTTTTGCCGCGAAATTCCTCTGGGCCCCCGGCACTGTGTCACAAAAATACCGGTAACAACCAGAAAGATGGTACACCATCTATTCATTATTTTCAGGGTAAAGTGCATTAATTTTCCCTTCCAGCGTTGCTTTATCCCCCCCCAGAATAATGGCTTTAAGGTAATATGATTTTGCGATATCCGGACTTCGCAGAGCCGCCTGTATTTCGCCTGCATGTTCGTTTACTTCCGGATCGTTGTTCCCACCTTTTTCAAGGGCTTTCATGATATACTTTTCCGCTTCCTCATATGATCCCAGCTTAAACAATACCCACGCGTAGGTGTCCAGGAATGTTGCATTATCCGGATTCCTTTCAATGGCTTTCCTGCTCCAGATCTCAGCTTCGCCAAGTTTCTCATTTCTTTCTGCCAGGTAATAACTGTAGTTATTCAATACCGTGTAATTTTCCGGATCCTCAGCAATCAGAGATTCAAAGATTGAGTCAGATTTAACAAAATCCCTAAGCCTGTAACAGGCTTCCGCATACAACATCTGCGACTGGGAAATATATTCTTTGCTTGTGTAGTTTTCGAAAGCAACACTATCAAAATTATCAATCATCTCGCGGTACTCCTCCAGACCATAGAACCCCAGTCCCCTGAAAAACCTTATGTCAGCACTATCCGGATAGTACCTCAGGGCCTTACCGGTCATGCTTACAAGTTCCTCGCTTAATGAACCTGCATTGGCCAAAAGAATGGCCTGCATATAAATGGGAAAGGTGCCTCCGTTGGCCTCCAGGTAGCTCTTCAGATTCCAGTAAGCCTTGTCATAAGACCTGGTCTGTATATGAAAATCTGACGCCATCAGGAGTATTTCGCGTTCCTCCGGATGCATCTGAATCAATACATCCAGAAGCTTTTCGATTTCTCCCGGATAATTGTTCACATACTTCTCCTCTGAAAGATAGTAGGAGAGGATGGCCATTTTCCTCCTGGCGTCAATTCTCTCATTTCGGAAAGATTTGGCCAGGTAGATAAAGCTGCTGGAAAAATCCTTCTTTTTACGGTAATAGTCCGTTAGGTTTGTAAGTGCAAAAATATTTGTGCTGTCTGCCTCTAAAATATCCAGATAATAGTTAGCAGCCCGCTCTTCCTGTCCGCTTTTCAGGCACAGCTCTGCTGCTACCACCCTGAACTGCACAGCCTCGGGGAATAGGATCATTACTTTTTCAAGTTCCAACAGGGCAAGTTCATACTCCTTTTCACTCTCATAAACAGAGGCTTTCAGCAGGGTAACCTTTTCGCTGAATCCTTTTTCCTTCTCAATATTTTCAAGGGTCCTGATGGCTTTTTTTGGTTTCTCCTGGCTGAAATACGTGGCAGCAAGCTGATACTCCCATTCCGTCTCCTCCGGATCACTCTTTATCTTTTCCCTCAGTATTCCCTCAATGGTTTCAAAATGCTCTCCTGCGCCCAGAGCATTCAAATATGCCAGCGTATACCACTCATTTTCAGAATCTAAGGTATATGCCTTTTCAAGGGCCTGCACTGCCAGTTCAACCTGGTTAGACATCAGGTAAATGCCGCCCAGCTCATAATAGGCCACATCACAATCCGGTTTCTCTTTGATCACCAGCCTGTACAATTTGGCCGCTTCGGAAGGATTACCAAGGTTTTTTTGCTTTACCGCCTCAATAAGCGCGTACTGGTAATCCGTATCCCCAGCTTCTTCCTGCCCCATACAAACCATACTGCCGGATATCAACATTCCGGCGATCCACATATAAATACGACCTCTTAATTGCATGCTATTCCACCTGTTTTAATAATAACGAATCTTACTGGTTCCCGGTATGTCCGAAACCACCAGCACCCCGATCCGACTCCTCCAGTGAGCTCACCTCGTTCCATACTACCGTTTCCACTTTATTGATTACCATCTGGCAGATTCGCTCTCCATGCTTTACCAGGAAATCCTGATCCGACAGGTTCACCAGAATAATTCCCACTTCACCCCTGTAATCGGCATCTATGGTTCCAGGAGTATTTAATACTGAAATCCCTTTCTTCAAAGCGAGGCCTGATCTGGGCCTGATCTGGGCCTCATAGCCATCAGGCAATTCCATATACAAACCAGTAGGAATAAGTTCCCTTTCCATGGGCCTCAACAACACGGGTCCTTTCAGGTTTGCCCTCAAATCCATTCCGGCTGACAGGGAGGTGCTGTACTTGGGCAAAGGATTATCCGATGTATTCACGATCCTTACTTTCATCGTACGATAATTGTTTATATTTTCTAAAGGTACTCCGTTCAAATAGCCACACAAAAGCCACAAACCCGGCCAGAAGGATCAGACCCCAAAGCTCGCTGAATCTTTCAGCGTCACGTAAAAATAGTCCATTGATGAAATATATCAGCAAAGCCAGTGCCATATATCCCAGGATCCTTCCCGTTTTATAGGGAATAGGAAAGTGTTTCCTTGACCACAGGTAGGACAACACCACCATGATACTGTAACAGAGTAAGTGTGCCCAGGCCGAAGCCACATATCCATACCTGGGAATATAAATGATATTGACCACAACCGTAATCGCAGCACCTATAATCACCAGTGCAGCCCCAAACATGGTTTTGTTGGTCAGTTTATACCAGATCGACAGATTGAAAAAGATTCCCATGACCAGGTTTGCCATAAGAATAACCGGAACAATAGACGCTCCTTCCCTGAAGTCAGCACCAATAAAAAGAATAAAATAATCTATAAATATATTCACCACCAGAAAGATAATCAACCCTGCCGCCACAAAGAAACTCATCACATCGGCATACAACTCTCTTGCATTTTTATCCGAAGACCTGGAAAAGAAAAAGGGTTCTGCCGCATATTTGAACATCTGAATAAACAGTGTCATCAGGACCGCCATTTTAAAGTTAGCCCCATAAACCCCCAGTTGCTCCATGGGAAACTGGTCGGCCGGAATCAAATGCTTCAGAAGGATTCTGTCAAGCGCCTCATTTACTGTTCCTGCAAGCCCTGCGATAAGAAGGGGATAGGAATACCTGAGTACGGTCCGGAATATTTTCAAATCAAACAGGGACCGAAATCCAGCCAGAATCTCTCCGGAAAGAAGTACCAGTTTGCCCAGGGACGCCACCAGATTTGAAATCAGCACATAACCTACGCCTATCTCTTCCCTGTAAACCAGTGATACCAGTTCCGAATCGGTATTCCGGGGACAATAATAGAGAAAGAACAGGTTCAGGCCGACGTTCAGAGAAACTTCAACGATCCTGATGATTGTATATTTTCCGGGTTTGTTGTACAGCCTGATTCTTGCAAAAGGGATGGAGGTAAAAGCATCAATACCCACAATCATTGCCAGCCACCTGATGTATTCAGGGTGATTGGAATAACCCAGCCACGATCCGATGGCAGCCCCAAACACCATCATCAGTGCAATGAAAAGGGTGGAAGTGACAAACAGGGAGGTGAGAACGGTGGTATATACCCGTTCCTTTTTATCCGAATTGCTTGCAAATCTGAAGTACCCTGTTTCCATCCCATAGGTCAGGATAACCAATAAAAATACAACATAGGCATAGAGTTCGGTAATGATCCCGTAGGTAGCTCTTTCAAATACCCGGGTGTAGAAGGGTGTCAACAGAACATAATTCACCAGTCTGGGCAATACAATGCCCAGGCCATAAACAGCCGTTTGACCAACCAATTGTTTAATGGGATTCTTCAACGCCAATGCACCTGATTATGTGGAACTCCACCGGATACGCCCGCCAGGGTCCGTGCAAAAGTAGCATTTTTTCACTTTGCTTTAGTCTTCATCCGATTTCTGATTGAACAGCAGGTAGCCGAAACTGATCTGGAATACCCAGGGATGATCCTGAGCCGAAAGGTATCCGGCATGAACCCCAACCGGACCGGCAACAGTAATGAAATTTACAGAAGCGTTAAATATGGATTTTACCGTACTGAAATAGTATCCCAGTGTGGCCTGATTCAACTCATTACGTTCAATTTGCTGCACAGGAATAAAAGCATAAGCCTCCAGTTTGGCATGCACGTTTCTCCTGAAGGAATAGACCGGCATCAGGCCGGCACCAATGAATTGATGGGCCCTGTATGCTTCCATAAACAAACTTCTGGTAAGCATATTCGGCTGAAAGGCCGGAGCTTCGATGATGCTTGAATAATAATTGGTGAGCAGAGGTTTGAATGTGGCCTGCATCAGGTAGTAATAACCCAGGCTGAATGATCCCCTTAGGGGAAAATAGCCTGAATTTTCATACCTGGCAGACAACCAGAAATAATTCATGTTTTGATCTGTTACGAAACTGGAGGTGGAGCCCGGCGAATAGGTTTCCGTACCATAACCCAGCCGGAGTGCCAGTTTCATCAAAGTGCCTTTGGTGGAAAATTGCTTGCTATTTAATGAATTCCTCTCCACTTTACCATAGAGAGAAACCAGGTTAACCACGGATACATCGGAGGTGTCGCTGGATGAAAAATCTTTGGCCATATAGTAAACCTCCTGATTGCGCCCAATTCCCACACCACCTTTCAACACGGTGTTCATGGAAAGGGGAGTGCCCACATCAAACCTGAAATTAATCTCATTTTCAATAATATAGGATGGTTCCAGGTCCTCAAAAAAGAAATTGGGATTGGAAGTATTGTAGTTGAACCGGTTGTAATTGAAATTTCCCTGGAAATAAACCGGGGTATTTGAAGGATAATTAAACCTGAAACCCAGATTGACCCCGTCATACAATCTGCCGAACTGGATGCTGCCCTTCAGGTGGGTACTGATCTCCTGGATCTCCCTGTAGCTGAAACCCAGGTAGGTCTGCGCCATGCCGGTTGATGAAATATGCAGGCCGAAACGTGCTTCCAGGGGAGTTTCAGGAATAACCCTCAGCTTCAGCGTGAACAGACTGTCTCCCCGGTCAAAAACTGCCTGGGGATAGAGGTAGACCAGGCTATTGTCGTTGGCAAGCTTCAGATATGCTTTTTTCATGTCCGTTATCCCCATGATATTATCGGTTTTCCGGATGCTCTCATGTACATAATATTCCTGCTTTTTATTAAGCCCCGAAAGCTGCACATCCTTGAAGAAGAATTCGGGCCATTTTTTTTTGAAAGCAACTCTTTTTTCATTCAGTACAACAGAATCATCGGCAACCCGCCCGATAAGCATCCTGATGCTGTCCATTTTCAACATGGTTGTCTGATATCCCAATTCCACAAACTCATTCAGCTTCTCAAAAGCCAGGAGCGATTGGCTTTGAAATTTCATGTCCAGAAGGATCCCCTTTCCCGGCTCAATGAGGTAGTCAGAGGGTTTCATGACAATGTTTTCTATCTGTTTCAATATATCAAATTCGTCGGGAGGTAAATTCCCCTGAGCAGCTTTGCTCCCAATTATTACATCAGGTTTGAAAACTTCTTCCACCAGGTTCAGGGGAAAATTGTTGTATATCCCCCCGTCATAAAGTATCTTTCCATCCACTACAATGGGCCTGAAATAAAGAGGTACTGTCATGGAAGCTCTGACAGCCTGGGACAAATCACCTTTTCTGAATACAATCTCCTTGTTGTTACTGATGTCTGCGGCATTGCAAAGGAAAGGGACAAAAAGACTGTCAAAATTATATGCGGCAGCGGCGCTTGCCTGGGAAAAGATCTCCATGAAGGCAAAGTCCATTAAATAATTGGGTATCAAACTCAAAGGCAAAATGGTCTTTGAAACAGTGTCCTTCAGGTCCAGTCCAATCCGGATCAGGTCAGGCCCGGGAAGTTCCGCATTAAAAAAATAGCGGTCCTCTTCTTTCAGTTCCCCGCTCATCCAGTAGTTGAAATCTTCCGATTTCACCAGGGCGATCATCTCATCGGTAGTCAGTCCCATGGCATACAGACTGCCCACAATGGCCCCCATGGAGGTGCCGCCGATATAGTCAATGGGGATCCTGTTCTCCTCCAGGGCCTTGATCACCCCGATGTGGGCCAGACCTTTTGAGCCTCCACCGCTCAGGACCAGTCCCACAGACTGGCTCTTGCCTGCAGAAGGATACAAGACGATCAAACAAAAGAAGAGCCAATTTCTAAACATTCATTCTATCTTTGTGTATTAAAGTTAAATTAAAAAAAATGAAGAAAATCAGGATTGACCGGCTACTTTTTTTAGCCTTGCTTTTCATGTGTTCATTATCTGTTTCACTGGGACAAGTCTCCGGCTCAGGAAAGCTGATCAGGATTGAAACAACATTGGGAAACATGGTCATTATGCTCTATGACCAGACACCCGCTCACCGCGACAACATGATAAAACTTATAGAGGAGGGCTTTTACAACGGACAGCTTTTTCATCGCGTGATCAAGGATTTTATGATCCAGGGCGGAGATCCCTATTCCGTAAATGCTGATCAGGGACAGCGGCTGGGAACCGGTGGTCCGGGATACACCATACCGGCAGAAATCAAAGACAACCTGTTCCATAAAAAGGGAGCCCTGGCAGCTGCCCGTATGGGCGACCAGGTGAATCCGGAAAAAGCTTCTTCAGGTTCACAGTTTTATATTGTCCAGGGCAGGGTATTCACTCCTGATATGCTTAAGATGTTGGAAAAGGACAGAAGGTTGCCATTTACTCCTGAGGCCATTGAAGCCTATACAAGCATTGGCGGTACGCCTCACCTGGATGGAGCTTACACGGTTTTTGGAGAGGTGGTGGAAGGTCTTGACGTGGTGGACCGAATCGCCGCAATGCCCACCAACGCAAATGACAGGCCTCTTCAAGATTTGGTATATAATATTTCCCTTGTAAAATAACCACCTGGTTTTCTTACTTTTGTAGCTCAAAAACAAACGTTTATGCTTCATCATATTGACAGTCTTCTGAAGGAAGCTCAACAATTTCGGGCAGAAACAAGGGAGGAAATAGAGCAATTCAGGATCAGATACCTGGGCAAAAAGGGTATTCTGGCTGATCTGTTCAGCAATTTTAAGCAGGTTCCGGCCGGACAGAAAAGGGAAGTGGGGCAGAAGATCAACCAGCTAAAACAATCCATCTCTGAAAAAATAGAGGAAATGCTGTCTTCTTTGGAAGAGGAGCACCACGGTGATGCCACCATTGATCTTACCTTGCCGGGGGAACCTGTTCAGCTTGGAGCAAGACACCCCATCAGCATTGTCCGCAGCCAGATCATTGAGATCTTTGGAAGGCTGGGGTTCACCATATCTGAAGGCCCGGAAATAGAGGATGACTGGCACGTTTTTTCAGCACTTAATTTTCCCCCGGAACATCCGGCCAGGGACATGCAGGACACCTTCTTTATTGAAAAGGATCCGGATGTACTGCTTCGTACACACACATCATCCGTGCAGGTCAGGGTCATGGAAAAAGAACAACCTCCCATACGCACCATCTCTCCGGGCAGGGTATTCCGTAACGAAGCTATTTCAGCCAGGGCACACTGCATTTTTCACCAGGTGGAGGGCCTTTATATTGACGACAATGTATCCTTTGCAGATCTGAAGCAAACCCTTCTTTACTTCGCCAGGGAGATGTTCGGAAAAGAGGTACAAATCAGGCTTCGCCCTTCCTATTTTCCATTCACCGAACCCTCTGCAGAAATGGATATTAGCTGCCAGATTTGTGGGGGAAAAGGATGCAATGTATGCAAGTACACCGGTTGGCTGGAGATCCTTGGTTGTGGAATGGTCGATCCTAATGTTTTGGATTTCAATAATATAGACTCAACCAGATATACCGGCTTTGCCTTTGGAATGGGCATTGAAAGGGTCGCCATGCTGAAATACCAGATCAAGGACCTTCGCCTCTACTTCGAAAATGATCTCCGGTTCCTGAGCCAGTTCCGGGCCGCTTATTAAGCCGGCCGGGGATCTACTCCTCGATGATAATTTCGTGTTCGATGGGAAAAGCCTCCAAATAGTTGGCGGACACGCCACAATATTTTGTTCTTGAGAGCTCAACGGCTTTTTCAACACTCTTAAGGGGCACGTTTTTACCTTTTACCCGGTAAATTACTTTCATCCCCTGAAATCTTTTGGGATGAATTTCTGTAATATCCCCCTCCACTTCCACGGTCAGTTCATCAAATTCCACCCTCATCTTTTGCAGGATGGCGGCCACATCCATCCCGGTGCATCCGGCCAAAGCTACCATCATCATCGGTTTGGGCCTTGGGCCCATGTTTTTTCCACCGTGTTCAAGCGAAGTATCCAGGTAAATTTTATGCCCGTCTACCTCAGCTTCAAAAGAAAGGCCGTTCAGCCAGCTGGCTTTGATTGTTTCCTTCATCAGATTCTTTAAGTTTTCTGTTTATATTTAGTTTTCAATATTATAAAATTTAGAATGATCCGGAAAACCGAATACCCGTTCTGTGATTCCTGTGTCATCAGGACCTACCCCCTCTTCCGCCACCTTGATAAAGAAGAACTTCAGGAGGTTTCCCTGAATAAAATAACAGAATCCTACAAAAGAAGTTCAATCATCTACCAGGAGGGAAACCGGATGAAGGGTTTTTATTGCGTCCAAAAAGGGATTATAAAGATATACAAAACAGGCCTTGATGGAAAAGAACAAATCCTTCGGTTCGCCAAACCTGGCGATCTTATTGGTTATCGTTCCGTCATGAGCAACGAGCCGGCATGTACATCTACCGAGGTTATTGAAGATTGTACCTTGTGCCATATATCCACCGAAATACTTGTATCGCTTGTAAAAACCAACGGTAATTTTGCCGTTGAGCTGATGAAACTAACCTGTAAGGAACTGGGCGAAGCCAACGCATATATCACCGATATAGCCCAGAAAACAGTTCGTGAGCGCCTGGCAGAAATACTCATTCATCTGGATTACGAATTTGGTGAAAACAAGGAAGGGTTTTTGAACATATCCCTCACAAGACAGGAACTCTCAAACATCGTTGGCACAGCCACCGAATCAATTATCAGGTTGCTTTCCGAGTTCAAAAATGACCAAATGATTGAACTGATTGGAAGAAAAATAAAAATCCTGGACAGACCAGGATTGAAATACATTGCCGGACTATAATTCCCGCACCTAATTCACGATCTTATTGACCACAATATGCGTTAGCAATCCCACGATGACCAGTCCCAGGCTTAGTCCCAGATAAGTATTGGTTTGCACCTGTGTAAAAACTACCACACCGAGTACAATGACCCCGACCAGAATAATGAGAAGTCCTGCGTTTTTCAATAACTCTTTTAACATGTCAGCTTGTGTATTATTTGCTTTTTTAAATTGTGTTCACAGATGGGCTCGTGTTTTTCAATTCCCCACAAATATATATAAAATATCAAAATAAAAAGTTCTGGCTATCTCTATATTTACCAAGGTGTTCATAGGCAATCCTGGTCACTTCCCTGCCTCTTGGCGTTCTTTTGATATATCCCTCCTTGATCAGGAAAGGTTCATAAACCTCTTCTATGGTTCCTGCTTCTTCCCCCACAGCGGTTGCAATGGTGGTCAGGCCTACCGGTCCGCCCTGGAATTTTTCAATAATGGTGGCCAGGATTTTATTGTCCATCTCATCAAGTCCCGACTGATCAATGTTCAGTGCATCAAGACCGTATTTGGTAATCTCCATATTGATAATTCCGTCTCCTTTCACCTGTGCAAAATCACGGATCCTTCTCAACAGGGCATTGGCAATCCGCGGGGTACCCCTGCTCCTGGATGCAATTTCTTCAGCTGCACTGGATTCAATTTCAACCTTCAGAATCCCTGATGATCTTTTTACAATTCCTGTAAGCACCCCGGTATCATAATACTCAAGCAATGATTTTATCCCAAAGCGGGCCCTGAGTGGCCCTGTAAGCAATCCCGACCGGGTTGTTGCCCCGATCAGGGTAAAGGGCTGCAGGGTAAGCTGCACAGACCGTGCCGAAGGTCCCTTATCAATCATGATATCGATACAGTAATCCTCCATGGCCGAATAAAGATACTCTTCCACAATGGGAGAGAGCCTGTGGATTTCATCAATAAAAAGCACATCCCCTTCTTCCAGCCCTGTGAGCAGACCGGCAAGGTCTCCCGGCTTATCCAGGACCGGTCCGGATGTAATTTTAATTCCCACACCCATCTCCTGTGCAATGATGTGTGCCAGTGTGGTTTTACCCAGACCGGGAGGTCCGTGCAACAGAACGTGATCCAGGGCTTCATCCCGTAATCTGGCTGCTTCCACGAAAACCTTCAGATTATCAACAATCTTTCTCTGACCATCAAAATCCGCAAAATAAAGTGGCCGCAACCTGGCTTCTATTTCCAGGTCGCCGTCAGATATTTGATTATCCCTGAACTTAAATTCCTCTGCCATGGGTATCTTAACGTATTAAGGTAATATCACTTTCAGGAAGCCCTGTCCGGATACCGTTTATTCTCTGCTCCATGTTGTTCCGGTAAGTAATGGTCATCACCAGATTACCCTGCTCATCGTATTTTTTCCAGTTTTTCTCCCTGATCCCCAATTCATAATATTGCTCCTCTTTTAATACTCCCGACGGATAATAATATTTGTGCTTTTTATCCGGATTGCCCTGTGAATAGAATCCTTCATATTTTAATTTTCCGTCATTGTAGAAATATTTCCAATCCCCTTCCCTTAATCCGATCACATAATTTCCCTTTTCTGTATGATCTCCCACCTGGTATATCCATTCACCATCCTTCTCACCGCTAACGTAGTCCCCCTTGGTCAGAATTTTTCCATTGCTGTCGTATTCAACAAACAAGCCATCTTCCTTTCCATTAAAGTAACTCTCTTCCCTCCATGTGTTTCCATTGGGATAGTACCACAACCAGAGTCCCTGATATCTTCCCCTTTCATATCTTCCCGTTTGCTCAATACCACCATTCCGGTAATAGAATGTCCATTTTCCAGATCTCAGGTTGTCACTGTAAGCGCCATTGGACCGGATCTCTCCCGTAGTATAAAAATCTGTCCACGTTCCTCTTCTGTTACCCTGTTCATCAATAATGCCCTCTGAAACCTTCTGTCCAAGTTCATTGTAAAGATGCGCATTTTCAACTACTCCTGTTGTATCATAGAACCGGTGGATCCCTACCGGAACTTCCTCTTTATATCCGCCCCTGAATACAAGCCTTCCCTTTTGATCATAGGTGCTTTTCATATCCAGCAACTCTTTCAGGTCCTCGTCGATCTCTTCCATAACCTTTCCCCTTTCATAACGCATGGCCATAACCAACTCACCTTTTCCGTCAAACTCTCTGTAATATCCGTGAAGCTGATTTTCCAGGTAGTGTTCCTCCTTCTTTATCTTCCCGTTGTCATAGTACTCCCGGAATGCTCCCTGTTTCTTTCCCTGGTTGTCAATACGGTTTACCCGCTCCCTGTTTACCAGATAATTATCGTTGTATTCCATTACAGTTATCAGTACACTATCCTTGCTAAACTCTCTGGCCATTCCCTGCTTGTGGTTGTTTTTGTAAAAGACCACCTGTCTTAATTCACCTGTTGGATAATAGTAAAATGAATTTCCCTCTTTTTTTCCGTTTATATAAAGCTCTTTTGAAACCAGGGTAGCCTGACCGGGAGATAAAGGATTGTCATATATGTAACTTATCGAATAACCGTTTTTTTCACCAATACTGTAACTGATTGACTGCACCAATTCTCCTGACTGGTTATAAAAATTCCAGGTACTGTCAAGCAAATAATTGGTTCTCTTTCCTTCGGATTTTATTATCCCTGTCACATAATAGGTTTTCCAGTATCCATCGGGCTGGCCTTTTTTCATGGTTCCTTCACTGGATACCTGTCCGTTTGGATAAAAGTATTGTACAAAAACACTGTCCGGTTCTATCTCCCGGCCAACTGTCTTTAAAGTTATTCCCAATACAATAATTAAAAATAAACAGATTCGCATCACAGACTTAATTTTTCTGAAATCTCAAGCATTCGAACGATGGATCCCCTGGCTTTGTTCATCAATTCCCGTTCCAAATGTACTTCTGGTAACTCGTATTTCAGGGTATTGTATATTTTTTTCATTGTAATTAACTTCATAAATTTACAATCATTACATGCACATGTTGAATCTTTGGGAGGAGCAGGAATAAACGTTTTTTCCGGACTCTCTTTTCTCATCTGATGAAGAATTCCTGACTCGGTAGCCACAATATACTTGTTTCCCTTATCCTGAATGGTATATTTCAGCAATGAAGAGGTCGAACCAATGTGATCGGATACAATCAATATGGGTTTTTCACATTCGGGATGTGCAATAATCTTGGCATCCGGATATTTCTTTTTTAACTCCAGTATCCTCTCCAGACTGAATTCCTCATGCACATGACAGGCTCCCTGCCATATAAGCATCTCTCGTCCCGTAACACTTTGAATATAATTACCCAGGTTACGGTCGGGTGCAAATATAATTTTTTCTGCCGCGGGAAGACTGTTTACAATCCCAAGAGCATTGGTGGAAGTACAGATAATGTCAGTGAGCGCTTTTATCTCTGCGGTAGTATTTATATAGGATATTACGGTATGATCAGGATGTGCAGCTTTGAAGGCTGCAAATTCTCCGGCAGGGCAGGAATAAGCCAGGGAACATCCCGCCTCCAGATCGGGGATAAGTACCTTTTTCTCCGGCGCAAGAATTTTAGCTGTTTCGGCCATAAAATGAACCCCCGCAAAGAGAATAATATCAGCATCGGTTTTTGCGGCCTGCTGCGATAATCCGAGGCTGTCACCTACATAATCTGCAATATCCTGTATCTCACCCTCCTGGTAAAAATGCGCCAGTATTATTGCATTTTTCACCTTTCTCATTTTTTTGATCTCTTCAACAAGATCAAGGGATTTATCCACATCCATGTCAATAAAACCTCTTTCTTCTATTTTCAGATTTTTAACAATCCCCATTTTATTATAATTACACTAATAATAATATGTAAAATCTTAAATAATGATGTTATGCGGTTCATACTGTTTTAAAAAAACAGATCCTATCTTTGCTTTTTTAATTATTGAAAGAATAACCACAGGGTATTAACACAATTCTGATTTGTTAAGTTCTGAAACCCCGTTCTTTAAAAAAAATTTTAACAACTGTTCATAGCCGGGTCCCTTCATAAAAACACGGACTGTATCAAAGATAATGACTGTTGACAATCTGTTTATCAATTATACAATTAATTGGAGAAACATTGAGAATTGAATAATAATGTGGATCAGAAGGTTTTTTTCAAATTGAATGAACAACAAATACACAACAGGATTGTTAACAATGATGAATAGAAATGAAAAACTCAATAGCAATTGCTTCAGACCATGCTGGTTATAAGATGAAACTTGATATTATCAGGTTTCTTGAAGAAAAAGGTTACGGGGTAAAGGATTTTGGTACAGGATCCTTAGAGAGCGTGGACTATCCGGATTATGGACATCCGCTTGCCGGAGCAATAGAAAAAGGTGATTTTGAAAAAGGGATCTCTTTGTGTGGAAGCGGGAACGGAATCAATATGGTAGCCAACAAACACCAGGGTATCAGGGGGGCTCTTTGCTGGAATGCCGAGATTGCCATGTTGGCACGAAAACACAATGATGCCAATATCTGTTCTCTGCCAGCCAGGTTCATTGATCTGGAAATGGCCAAGGAAATTGTCACGGTGTTTCTAAATACTCACTTTGAAGGCGGCCGTCATCAAAGCCGGATTCAAAAAATTCCACTACCATCCTGAGCCATGTTATCAAACACAAGCAAATACGCCATCAGGGCCGTTATATTTCTGGAACTCTATGCATCTCCTGAAAAAAAAATAGGGATCAGGGAGATTTCGCGAGAACTGGGAATTCCAATGCCGTTTCTGGGGAAAATTCTGCAAACACTGGCCAAAAAGCAGGTGCTTGAATCTACCAAAGGACCCAACGGCGGATTTACCCTGAAAAAACCAGCCATTGATATTTCAGTGATGGAGATTATTGAAATTATTGACGGCACCGATTCTTTTGATCAGTGCGTGATCAGGACCACCCCCTGCAGCAATGAATCCCCATGCATTCTGCATGAAAAGATAGCTCCCCTCAGAAACGGAATGAGAAGCCTCTATTTGACAGAATCCATCGCGGATCTTGCCTCTGAATACAGGAACGGAAACGAAAGAATCAGGATCTGATCAGGAGAATGAACCTGTAGGTGCCATATCCGGCTGTAAGTCCAAATAAATTTGCAAGCAAATCCAGCCACTCGGCAGAACGGGATGCAACTACAGTTGCCTGAAGCACTTCGATCACAAAGCTCATAAAAAAAAAGGACATCAAAAGAAGCAAATGCCGCAGGTGGCATGGTTCTCTTCGTCTCATTTCAAGCAGTGCAACCAAACTAAAAAAGCCGTACATGCCAAAATGCACTATCTTGTCAATGAAGCTTATGGAGAATAGGGAAGAATCTGGCAGGCTGCTGCTTGGAATCAGACTCAACAGCACGATTACAGAGGCCACGAAAACGGAAAATTTGTATTTATTAAGGTAAATAAACATTCAGGCAGGATTTTTAACAGCAACAAATATGATCATTTTTTTAATAACAGCTTATGGGGGGAATGTACATCCATATTCCATTCTGCAGGCAGGCGTGCCGCTACTGTGATTTTTTTTTCTCAGTCAGCCTGAGATATCAGGAGGAGTTTGTCAATGCTCTTGTTCTGGAACTGGAGGCGAATTCAAAAAAGAACCAAAATCAGGAGATGGAAAGTATTTACCTGGGCGGGGGCACTCCTTCTTTTCTGTCTTCCGAAAACCTCTTCAGGATTCTGAATGTGGTCCGAAACAAATATCTTATTTCAGAGCAGGCAGAAGTGACCATTGAATGCAACCCGGACGATCTGGATGCTTCCCGCGTGCACATGTTCCAGAGCCTTGGGATCAACCGGCTCAGCATAGGGATACAGTCCTTTGACGATCGCGATCTGAAACTCATGCGCCGGTCGCATGGTGCTACCCAGGCCGAAAAGAGTGTGGAAATTGCATCGTCGGCTGGTTTCGAAAACATTAGCGTTGATCTGATTTATGGGATCCCGGGACAAAGCCCCCGGGGATGGAAGGAGAATATTTTCAGGGCACTTTCGCTGCCAGTTACACATCTTTCAGCTTACCACCTGACCTTTGAAAAAGGAACTGTATTTGATCACTGGCGAAAAAAAGGAAGACTGATACCTGTTCCGGAAGAGCAAAGTGAAATCATGTATGGTATCCTGAGGGAAAATATGCTTAAAACGGGGTTCGAACACTATGAAATTTCCAATTTTGCCAGGGAAGGATACAGATCAAGGCACAACCAGCTTTACTGGTCGGGCAAGCCTTACCTGGGATTAGGGCCATCGGCTCACTCATTTGACGGAAACAGCAGAAGCTGGAATGTGTCTTCACTAAAAGGGTATATGGAATCTGTTACGGAAGGAAAGTCCGGAAAATCGGAAATCTTATCCCTTAAAGAGAGGTATCATGATTACCTGATTACATCGCTGCGCACCAGCAAGGGTGCAGACAGGGCCTGTATTTTGCAGCAATTCGGTGATGATTACAGGCGGTATTTTGATAAGCAGGCCGGTCGGTTTATTTCTGCAGGTTCTCTCTGTGAAGAGGGTGATCGCTTGTTTATCGATCCCAAAAGGTGGCTGCTGGCCGATCACATCATCAGCGGACTGTTTATGGATTGATCTCCCCTATCGGGGCATACGGGAGATGATCGTTGCATGACTGATGGCCAGCTCTTTTTCGGTATAATCTGAAAATTCGGAGTGTACCCGCACACGTTTCAGTGCACCGGGATCACCTTCCCGGATGATCTCATCAGATACAGGAAGGCCCGAGGCCAGGTACATCTCTTCGTAATCCCTGAGTCTCATGCGGTTTTGAGGCTGAATGGAGTTATCGATAAATGCCCAGGTTTTTTTACTGTATTTCAGAAAGTTATAGATGGTAATACGGGAATCAAAATGGGCAAAATGATCCGACATGTCGATAAAATGGCTCATGATGCCCCCCCGCTTGATTACCCTGTTGAATTCGGCCAGTATCGCTTGCAGGATTTCTCCGGGAATGTGCTCAAAAGTGTTGTTGGAACAGATAAAATCCACAGAATCGCTGCCGATATTCATATGCCTGGCATCCTGTATCAGGGGTTTCAGCCCGATTATTTTGTTAAACTGGTCCAGGTCATAAGCCGAAGGATTCTGAATGACGCTCATCAGCTGTTCCCAGCGTTGTTCATGAAAGTATGGCAGCAGCCCATCCAGAAGTCCGCGTTCCCGCCACTCTTTAAATTTCAACACGGTGATCTGCTGTGTTCTTCGCGTCATCCATTTTTGGATATCTACCGAAATGACCCTTCCGGAGGAGGTGAGGAAGAACAGGATGGGAACCACCGGATACCAGCCTGTGCCCAGTTCGAGAATAGTAAGATCAGGCTTGTCTTCACCCTGGGCGAGAAGGCATTGATGGTGTTCTCTGGCATGTTGAAGCTTCAACCGGAAGTGCTCATCCGTAAGGTGCACACCCCCGGTCACATGTTTCTGAAAAAAATAATTGATCCGCTGCGCAGAGGGAAGATAGGAAATGGTCTTCTGGACAACGGCCTTTATGATCCATTTTGATAACATGATCAGGCTCCCGCTGCATTGTTGGCCTTGACAATCAGCTCTTCAAGCTTTTCTTTCAGGGTGTCATAGCTGAAATATTTCTGCCCCAAAGCATGGTTGTATTCAGCCATTTCCCGGGCAAGTCCGGGGTTGTAAAGCACTTCTGCCATGGCTTTAACGGAATCGTCCGTCAGGTTTCCGTTTTCTATCATGACCGTCCGGAATCCCTTGCTGCCAATATCGGGCATGAAGACAGGTTCATAATTATTTACAAACACAACACGCCTGGCCAGCACAGCTTCCAGAAAAGCATTTCCAAAGCCTTCATACCGGCTGAAGTAGGTACAGACTGTGGCCCTGGCATATGCGTCTGACAGGGAAAACCTTAACCCTCCCCTGGCGCCGGACAACCCCTGGTTATGGAAAAGGTGGCTTGCAAAGCTGACGCGTTCACCCAGCTTTAAGGTATGGATCTGGTTGACCAGTTCATTGTAGTAAGCACTGCCCGCATCGTCTGCGTAATTCCCGGTAATGATCAGCTTAACCCGTTTGTCATCAAGCCTGTGTAGCAGGTCGATGGCTGTTTCAATCCCTTTCCGGCGGACAATTCTGGTAATTTGGTACAAAAAAAGGGAATCATTTTTAAAACCCATGTGCTCAGCCAGTTTTTCGTTTTTATGGTTTGGAACACCGAAGGACTGCCTGAAATCCATCACGTTGGGTACGTTGACCGATACACGTCCGAAACGATCCTTCAGGGTGTTGGCTGCATGGGTGTTAATGACAGCATGTACCGAATTGGGAGCCCGCAGTGGTAATACCTGCTCAATATTTTTATTGATTTCTCTGTGCGGAGACCGGTAACGGTCTCCCCGCTCCCAGGAAAAATCGTGGTCATGGGTAATGGTCGGGATGGCCGATTGATGTACCGCTTTCTGAATGGCCAGCCCCATTTCCAGGTGGGATGGAAGAGCAGAGGCATTTTCAGAAATAAGCAGATTGATCTTTCGGGCAGAAATCCAGTTCAGAATCTTTTTGCAGATCTCCCCGGAATAACGGTTGAGGTGCTCAATCAACTCCTGGGGATCGGTTTCCGGGTAGAAGAAGGCTTTTTTCTGGCTCCAGACACTCTCAGGGGAAAAGAATGACATAGCAGGAACCAGGGTTTCATGCTCCGGATCCATCGGGCGCTCCTGGAACTGACCTGAAAGGATAAAAATCCTGTGCCCCATCTCTTTCAGCACATCGATCCACTTCTGAGTCTCAAGGGCAACACCATCCACACCCCCGATGCGGCCAATGATAATTCCAATGTTCATGTCAGAGAATCTTCCCTATTTGAGCAGGAAAGAAGATAAGCCGATCATTTTACCCTCACAATAAAGTTCAACCTGGTGTTCCCCGGGAACAATTTCTCCATCGTTGGTCCAGAAGACGGATACAGGAAGATCCTCACCTTCATAATTGATCACGCGGGAAGCAGAAGCGGGAATCTGTTCTCCATGGAGTTCAATCAACTCTAGATCAGGGGAACCAAGGACTACCTGGTCCGGCCTGAGGAGCCTCATATAAATGGTTTTATCACCGGTGACCGCTACGGAGTTGGCCCTTATGATGAAATCGACCCTTACTTTTGCGGCTGTCCGGACCTTTTTTGTTGGCTTGTCATTTTTGTTCAGCAACACCAGATCCATGTCTGATATCTGCAAAGTGGTGGCTATGTCCTTGATCTCTTCCAGCTGGTCCTTGTCTTTTTTTAATTGCTCTTTCTCGGTGGTCAGACGCCTTTCCACATTCTTGAGCTGTTTGTTTTCGGCCAGGAGTTCCTGGTTCTTTGTGTTTAGTGAATCAATCTGCACAATATAACTTCTCAGAACCGACCGCAGGGTTTCCATCTCCTTCCGGTACATTTTTATCTTGTACGCGTCATCAGCCTGAATGGAAATAAGACGCTCAATTTTTTCCTGCTGAATTGTCATTTGGGCCTTGATCTCGAGATTATTTGTTTCCAGTGTATCGTACCTAAAATAGATATTTCTCAATTCCCCCTCGAGAGAATCCTTTTCCACACGGAAATATTCTGTTTTCTCTGCCAGGTCGGCCGAGACAATATTCAGGTTTTTACGAGTATCAATTAACAGATATACCGCTACGGCAAGAATGACGACCAGCAAACCAAGTATTCCGAACAGGACAGCAGGATTTGTTTTATTCTCTCTCATAATGATTGCTTTAGAATTTTACAAATATACATATTACTCGGCATGTTTCGAGCTTGCCTCTTCAATGGTAATGATGTTGTTCACAATGGCGTAAATGGTCAGGCCCGAAACCGATTTAATTCCCAGTTTGCCGCTAATGTTTTTTCGGTGGGTGATCACCGTGTGGGCCGAGAGAAAAAGCTGGTCGGCAATCTGTTTGTTGGTCAATCCCATGGAGACCAGCCGGAGGATGGTCTTCTCCCTTGGGGTGAGGCCGAATTCCCTGGCTCCGGCGGACTGATCCCCATGTGAATGGAGGATATCAGTGAATTTTTTCATGATTGTATCTTTGCTCTCCCAGGTGCCGATGGAAGTCCTTACATTTCCATGTCCGGGGTCTGTGTCTGTATCGACCACAAGGATGGTACGTTCCAGGAGGCGCCCGGGAGAAAAAAACAAAGCGGTTGCTTCACGAAAGAGGGTCTGGCTGATAACCAGGTACTCACTTCTGCCGGATTTCATGAATTCCATCAGCCCGGGAGCAGTATCAAATTCCTTTACGACCAGAGTACCAGGGATACGGCTCAGTGTGGCCACCAGGCCCTTTCTGACCAGGAAGGATTCAACTGCCAGTATAAAGCCGGTCCGGTTCATGAAATACCGGCCTTATGTACCAACTGCTGTTCAAGTTCGGCCACCCTTGGAATCAGCACTTTATCCTCCATGTCTGCATGATCGATCAGGTCTTTCACCAATTCGGCCAGGTCGCGAAGAACCCCGACACACAATTCCTGGTCCCTGAAGGGAGGCAGGTATTTAATAATCAGTTTAGAAAGGTTCTCAAGACTGTATTCCAGGCGGTCGTGTTTATTGGCAAATTCCGAGATGGAATAGTTTCTGAGGCGCTCAATAAACCAGGAGTCGGGCGTGTTTTGAAGCGCCTGTTTTTCAAGTTCCAGGATATAAGGCAGGATCTCCTTCTCCTCAAGGGAGATGTGATCCATAAAATCCTGTTTATAGTCATTGAAAAAACCGGAGACCAGGTTGATCTCTTTCCGGGAGAGTTCGGATTGGTCCAGCAAGCTGTTAATCTTCTTCTGCATACGGGGAAGGGCCACATTCAGGTAGTAAGAGTGGGTGGCTTTCAGATAAGCTACCATATCTTCCAGAGAGAAATGGGACAGTTCGTCCATGAGATGACTACCCTTGTCCAGGTAAGCGTTGACAATCTCCAGGAAGAAATCGGGATTTACTCCATGTGTCTGGCAAACCTCTTCAACGCTCATTTCGCCAAAGCCCAACCGGATATTAAAACGGGTTAAAAGAGGCAGCAACTGATTGTGTTCAAGAACCGCACGCCCCATGGGCATCTTTTTATCAATCATATTCTGGCGGATTGATTGTTGATTTCTGATTCTGTGATTCCATATTTTTCATTCTCTTCATAGTTTCCCAGCGGCTCCACATGGACCATGACATCATAGACGTTGTGAAGGTTCTTTTTAATACTGGATTCCACGTTCTTTGCTATATCGTGGGCTGCTTTCACCGATAGAGAGGAATCAACTTCTATATCCAGGTTAACCATGTAATGGCCACCGATCTTCCGGGCCCGGACCCGGTGGGGATGATGGGCGCCATCCACCTGATGTACAGCATCAAACAGCTGGTTGTATAAGCCAGTATCTTCGATCCCGTCCATAAGATCAATGTTGGTCTTCATAAAGATCCTGAAGGCACTGACCATAATAAACAAACTAATACACAGAGCAATGATGCGGTCAATGAGCGGTTCCTTCAGCACAACGGTAAACAGGAGGCTGGTTAACACGCTGAATGATATCAGGACATCGTTTCGCATATTGCGGGAATTGGCAATGAGCATGGGACTGTTTACTTTTTTTCCTGTCCTTCCGAGCAACTGTGTAAGCATCAGCTTTCCGGCAATGGAGAAAATGGTGACCCATATGGCCAGACTGGAAGGGATTTCCATGGCGGCCTCTCCGGAGAGTATTTTGACGGTAGACCACGCCAGCTGGGCTCCGGCAAAAAAAATCACAAATGACAGGATCTTGGCAGCCACCGTATCTGCTTTTTGGTAGCCGTAGGGAAATTTGATATTGGGCGGCCTGCTTATGATCCTGGCGGCCAGCAGCACCACCACCGAAGAAGCAATATCCAATGCGGAGTCGATGCCGTCAGCAATTACAGCGTAGCTGCCGGAAACAAAGCCGGCCGCCAGTTTCAATGCAGCCAGGAGTGCGTTTCCGCCAACAGCCCACCAGGAGGCCTGCATGATTCTTTTTTCCCGCATCATTGCTCTTCTTCTTTATGAATAAGATGAGGCGTATGCTTGGAGTGATATTCGAACTGGAGGGTTACATGATTGATCCTGAACTCACGCTTCAGCACGCTTTCAATGGCCTGCTGGGTCTTTCTGACCTGACTGAGCTTCAGATCCTCCAATATTTCCACATGTGCTTCAAAATGAATCTCCTGATCAGTCAGCATCCACACATGAATGTGATGTATATTGCTAACAGATGAATCTTCCTCAATCCGCTTTTTTATTTGATCAAGGTCCAGTTGATCGGGAGCGGATTGCATCAGGATCCGGACCGATTCTTTGAGGATTACAAAGGCTTCCCGGATAATATAGATGGAAATCAGAACAGTGATTGCCGGGTCGATCCAGTAAATCTGCCTGAACTGGATCAGAAGTCCGCCGGCCACCACCAGCACCGATGAGAACGCATCACCCAGAAGGTGAATATAGGCTGCTTTCACATTGAGGCTTTTACCCGCATCTTTTTTCAGAATCACCACCCCATAAATGTTGGCAAGCAATCCGATCATTGCCACCACCATCATAATCATTGAGTTCACAGCCTGGGGATTTTTGAGGCGAACATAGGCCTCTTTGATCAGGTAAAGGGAAATGATAAGCAAGATGATGGCATTGAGCAGGGCAGCAAGAATCTCAATGCGCTTGTATCCGAAGGTTTTTTTTGAACTGGCTTCTTTTTTTCCGATAAGGGTGGCCATGTAGGCAATAAACGTTGCAAACGTATCACTCAGGTTATGCAAAGCATCGGACATCAGGGCGATGCTGCCGGAAAGCAGACCGCCGGAAACCTCCACCGCCGTAATCAACAGGTTCATCAGGGTGACGGTAAGCAGATTTCGTTCATTCACCGGCTGATGACGATGGTTGTGATTCCGGGTATGGTGATGTGTATGATTTGTCATTCCTGTCATATAAACATCAGCAGGCTGATAGCCATCACTGCCATTCCGGCCAGAAATCCATATACGGCATGGTGGGGTAGTCCGTATTCCCTGGCGGTGGGAAGCAATTCATCGATGGAGATAAAAACCATGATACCCGCCACGGCTGCAAAAATGTATCCGAACAGTTTGTCGCTCAGAAACGGCATCAGGATAAACCAAGCCAACAGCGCGCCAACCGGTTCGGCCAGTCCCGAAAAAAAGGAAAGAAAAAACCCCCTTCTTTTGCTCCCTGTTCCGTACGAGACGGGTATTGAGACTGCAATTCCCTCGGGGATGTTGTGTATGGCAATGGCCACGGCAATGGGTATGGCAATGGTTGTGTCTGTAAGCCCGGCCATAAAGGTGGCAATTCCTTCAGGAAAATTATGTATGGCAATGGCCAGAGCCGTGAACAAACCCATGCGAACCAGCTTGGGATCCTTTGTATGGGTTCCGCCCATATCTTCTACCCGGCGGATCTCATGGGGGTTCTCAAAGGAGGGGATCAACCGGTCGATCATGGCAATGATCAGGATTCCGGTAAAAAATGCAAGAATCGAATACCATGAGGCCAGTTTTTCACCCAGATCGGGAACCAGGGCTTGCCGGGCTTTCTGGAGGATTTCCACGAAAGAAACATAGACCATAACACCGGCCGAAAAACCCAGGCTTACAGAGAGAAAACGGGTATTGGTGCTTTTTGTGAAAAAGGCAAGCGCGCTTCCAATACCGGTTGACAAACCGGCAAAAAGGGTCAGTCCGAAGGCAAACCAGAAATTCCCCGATTCCATGATTATCTCTTTTTCTCTGCTGTTTTGGGTCTTTTGGGAATGGGTGACCGGGAAAAATAGCGAGGCTTGGTTTTTGTCCACACGATCATCAGGATCCCTGCGATGATAAAGGGTAAGCTGAGCCATTGGCCCATGTTGATTTTCATTGCTTGTTCAAAGGGTACCTGGTCGTTTTTTACAAATTCAATGAAAAAACGGGCGGTAAACAGAAGGATCATGAACATCCCGAAGATAAACCCGTCACGGACTTTTAAATACCTTTTCCGGTAGAAGATAAAAAGCGAAACAAAGATCAGAATATAGCTGAACGCCTCGTAAAGCTGTGTGGGGTGACAGGGAACTGTTGGCAGCAGCGCGCCTGTGTTGGGATCATAGACTTTGTCCCGGACAAACTTGATCCCCCAGGGCAGGTCGGTCTGGCGGCCGTAAATTTCTGAATTGAACAGGTTCCCAATGCGTATAAAAGCCCCTCCCAATGCCACAACGATCACGATACGGTCGATGAGCCAGAGGAAAGAGAGTTTGTATTTCCGGATATATAACCACAGGGAGAGAAGGATGCCGATGGCAGCACCATGGCTTGCAAGGCCACCTTTCCATATTTTCAGGATTTCCACCGGATTCTTCAGGAAATACCCGGGCTCGTAAAAAAAACAGTGTCCCAGCCTGGCGCCGATCACAGTTCCCAATGCCACATAAATAAGCAGCTGGTCAAGCATTTCAGAAGTAAGCCTGTCTGTGGCCAGGTATCTGGTGAATATGATATATCCGGAGAGAAATGCTGTGGCAAAAAGGAGTCCGTACCAGCGGATGCTCAGCGGTCCGATGCTGAAGATTTCCGGATCAACATTCCAGGTAATGACATCAAATATCATGTGTTTGGCAGGTTTTAACGAATAAAGCTACAAATATAATAACAATCCGGGGGGTTTCACCTGTAGCAACTATCTTTGTACTTTTGCAAAAACCCGGAAGAAGTGGCAGACAGGATTCTTATACCATGTATATTTGCAGCCCTGTGCTGGAGTTGTGCTCAGCAAGGATCTCCTACAGGCGGGCCCAGGGACGAAACCTCCCCGGTGGTGCTGAAGTGCGAACCAGCAAACTATTCCACACAATTTATAGCAAAGAAGACACAGATCACCTTTGATGAATACATTGTACTGGACAATGTGAATCAGGAACTGGTGGTGTCTCCTCCCATGGAAAAGAAGCCGGAGGTTAAACTCCGTAAAAAGACCCTGTTCATTGAGTTTGAGGAGGCACTGAAAGATTCCACCACCTATACTTTCAATTTTGGAAGTGCAATCAAAGACCTGCATGAGGGTAATAAGCTGCTCAATTATGAGTATGTGTTTTCCACAGGAGACGTGCTGGATTCGATGTCAGTAAGGGGAACACTCATGTATGCAGAAGACCTGAGCATCCCCGGAGAGCCCTTTTCCATCATGTTATATGACGACCTGAGGGATTCGGTCCCTATTCTGGATATTCCTCTTTATGTGGGCCGGTCTGATGATAGTGGTGTGTACAGTGTGAACAACCTGAAGGCAGGTGTGTACAAAGTTTTTGCCCTCAAGGATGGAAACTACAACTTTATTTTTGACCTGCCCACCGAAGAGATCGGTTTCCTGGATTCGAGCCTGATTGTAAATGCAGAATTTGCCAAGAGCCTCCTTGAAAAAGGGATGAACAGGGATACAGTTCCCCCCGAACCGTCGGTTGGGATGCTCCTGCCGGAAACCACCGATAGTACATCGATGGAAGCAGATAGCGTGATGGCTGAAAGGCCTGATTACAACTCCATTTATGTGGACTTTCTGCTGTTTACCGAGGAGGTGGAAACACAATACATCACCAATGATAAAAGAGATGATCGGCGACTGATCCAGCTGACCTTTGCCAGGCCACTTACAGATAGTTTTAATTACAGGTTTCTGAATCCGGAGCCGGTTGAGGTGCTGGAAGATTTCTCATCAGGGAAAGACAGCCTCAACCTGTGGCTGAGAGATTCCCTGGATTACAAAAAGGATACCCTGATCCTGGAGTTGAACTATACGGTGAAAGATACCGCCATGCAATTTGTTACACAAACCGATACCTTGCTTTTAAAATACAGGGAAAAGAAGACAAAACAGAAAAAAGGAAGCCCCGGGAAAGAGGAGGAGGGGCTCGTCATTTCAACCATAAAAAGCAAGCGGGAAGTAAACCTGAACAGCAGTCTGAGGCTGGACCTGAACGTACCCCTTCATTCTATTCATGATTCACTGATCCGTCTTTACCACATCCCCGATTCGGTCGAGATACCCCTGGCTTTTACTGTTCGTACAGACGAGGAAATTCCCACACGGGGATGGATCGATGTGGCATGGGAATCAGCTTCAAAATACCGGCTTTTGCTGCTGCCCGGCGCACTGACTTCCATCTATCCCATGGATCACGATACCCTGGATGTTTCCTTTCAATCCCGGGATATTGAATATTACGGCCAGATCCTGTTAACCATGGAGGGTGTTCATAATCCGGTAATTATTCAATTGATCAACAAGGAGAGCGTGGTACATCAGCTCATTGTGGACCAGAATGGCCGGTATGATTTCAGCTACCTTCTCCCTCAGGAATACCGGATCAAATTTATCCACGATCTGAATCAAAACGGAAAATGGGATACGGGAAATTACATGAAAAAGCAGCAACCCGAACCTGTGGAATTTGTACCCAAACCGATCACTGTCCGTTCAAACTGGGATCATGATGTGACCATGATCCTGAAAAAGTAAAATCAGCTTCCGGTTTTTTTATCCAGCTGTTTCCAGCTCAGAGCGGCCGCTCCAAGGACAGCAATATTTCTTTTCAAAAGGGCAGAGGGAACAATCTCTATCTTGTTTCTGTAAATGGGAAGCAGGTTTTCTTCCATACTTTTCACAGTTGGATCAATGATCCATTTTCCAGCCTTGGCCAGTCCGCCGAAAAGAAAGATTTTGGCCGGACTGATGTGGGCCACGGTGTCAGCCAGGCTGCGGCCCAGCAAGTATCCTGTCTTTTCAAAAGCTTTGATGGCGATGGGATCTCCCTTTTCGGCCAGGGAAGTGATTAATTTTGGCTTAAGCCTGGAAAAACTGATTGTCCGGAATTCGCTTTCTACATTCTCCTCAGCCATCAGTTCAAATACGGTTCTTTTGATCCCTGTTGCAGAAACATAGGTTTCAAGGCAACCCCGTTTTCCACATCCGCACTGACGGCCACCATTCACGGCCCTTACATGCCCAAGTTCTCCTGCAAATCCATCATGGCCATATACAATATCGCCATTCACTACCAGTCCGCTTCCCAACCCTGTACCCAGGGTAATCATCACGAAATTCTTCAGTCCCCGGGCATCTCCGAAAAGCATTTCCCCCAGGGCGGCAGCATTGGCATCGTTTGTGACTACCGCAGGAATCCCGAACTTCTTTTCCATGAGTTCCACAAGGGGTATGATTCCCTTCCAAGACAGGTTGGGAGCATGCTCAATGGTTCCCGAATAAAAATTTCCATTGGGAGCTCCCACGCCGATCCCCCTGACGACAGGAACAGGGTTTAATGGTTTCAGGATCTTCTGCAGATGCAGGTAAAGGGCGTCTATAAAAAATTCAATAGAGGAATGGCCGGTGGTGGGGACCTCATCCTCATGATGAATGGTTCCAGCCCTGTCAACCAGGCCAAATTTGGTGAATGTTCCGCCTATATCTATTCCGAGTACAACTTCCATGCGTCAAAAATAACAAATCTCATCTGATTTGGTTAAATTAGCAGATACAACTAAAACATGGATCATGACCAACTTCATTGTACCCGTCGATTTTTCTGTTGATTCATTGAAAGGCCTGGAATGGGCGATTCTTTTCTCACAAAGGAAAACCGTTAATATTCAGCTGGTCTACGTGCTTTCAAACAGCACAAATTTTCAGCCCAGTGTGGTGGAACTGGAACACAAGTATGCCCAGAAGGAATTCAAAAAACTGATTGAAGAGTATGAACCCAAATTGGGCATGGATTCAAAAATAAGGTTCATTATCAAAAAGGGAAAGGTTTACAGGGAGATTGTAAACCAGGTCAACTCCTATAAAAATGCAGTTGTCTCAGCCTCCACCCATGGAGCATCAGGGTTTGAGGAGCTTTTTATCGGGAGCAATGCCCTGAAAATTATTGCGGCCACGGAGCAACCCGTATTTACGCTCAGAAGGCCGATTCCACAAAAAATCACAAAGATTGTACTGCCCATCAAGCTTCACCCGGCCACAAGGCAAAAAGCTACCATTGCTGCAGAAATCGCTGAAATTTTCGGAGCCGAACTTCATGTGGTCACCATCTCCACGAATAAAAACAAGAAGGACCTGGAGAGGCTTGAATCCTATTCAAAACAGGTGGAGGGCTACTTCAAGGCACGGGAACTGAAAACAGTAATGAAAACGATTGTGGGTGATAGTCTGCCCGTTCTCACCTGCAATTATGCGGAAGCGGTGGATGCCGACCTGACCATCATCATGTCAAGTGCGGTGGACAAATGGAATGTAATGCTTGGAAGTTATGCCCAGCAAATGGTCAATAAATCCAGCACTCCTCTTTTGAACATAACACCGAAGGAGAAGCACATATCATCGGGATTCAGCACTTTTGGAGGATAACACAAATAGCGCATCTCAGTTAAAAGCGCTCATGGAGGCATTGCCTTTTGTTTCCTGGTTCAAGGATGCGGAAGGAAAATTCAACATGGCCAATTCCCGTTTTCTGGAAGCCGTTCAAAAAGAGTTGCCAGAGGTGATCGGCAGGATGAATACGGACCTGCTGGATGAAGAGGAGGCTCGGCAAAGCGAGAAGGGAGATCTGGATGTGCTTGCGTCAGGCAAAGTTTCTCAGGCAACCTATTCCAGTCACAAAAGGATATACAATACTGTCAGGTTTCCGGTTCTTAACCAGGATGGCAGGATTGCCGGAACAGGAGGATTCAGAGAGGATATTACCAATCTTTCCAGGTCGCTCCAGGAGCTCCATATGGAAAAAGAGTATCTGGAAGCCCTTCTTGACAACATTCCCTATTATATATTCTTTACAGACAGGCATCACCGGTACATCAGAATTAACAAAATGATGGCAGGCTTGCTGCGTGTCTCCTCCCACGGGGAGGCTGTGGGAAAGGGAAACGATTCATTCTTCTCAAAGAGGGTTGCAAGGAAAATGCTTGATGAGGACAAGTCCATTATGAATTCGGGACAAGCCATTGTGAACAAGACCATTTATTTTGAGGATGAGGGTGTTCCGGGATTCTGGATGGAGAACAACAAGATTCCCATCAGGGATGAGCGGGGGGTGATTACCATGATTGTGGGGATCTTCAAGAATGTTTCTGAGGCGAAGAGAATAGAGACCGAGTTGAAGGAGGCGAGGGACAAAGCCAGGGAATCAGATCGCCTGAAGACCTCATTTCTGGCCAACATGTCGCACGAGATCAGGACTCCCATGAATGGAATCCTTGGTTTTGCCAACCTGTTGAGGGCTCCGGATCTGAGCGAGGAAAAAAAGGACCTGTACCTGAAACATATCGATCAATCTTCCAAACAGTTGCTGAATATTATCGATGACATCATTGACATCTCGAAAATCGAGACAGGTCAGTTAAAGATCTCCAACAGGCCGGTCAGAATAAATATAATTCTTGATGAGATTTACTCATCCTTTTTTCACCGGATCAGGGGTGATGCACCCGGACAAAAAAAAGTAAGCTTCAATTTAATAAAGGGAAAAGAAGCTCCTGATTTCATTATTGTTACTGATGATTACAGACTGCGCCAGGTTTTCAACAACCTCATAGGCAATGCCATTAAGTTTACCCGGGAGGGTCATATTACTTTCGGGTATGAGCTCAGGAACAGCCGCCACATCGAATTTTTTGTAAGTGACAGCGGACCGGGAATTCCGCGGAATAAACAGGGAATTATTTTCGATCGTTTCGGCCAGGTGGAACAAAACACCGAATACCGGCCCTCCGGAACGGGACTGGGATTGCCCATATCCATGAATCTGGTTAAGCTGATGGGTGGAGAAATGTGGGTGGAATCGGAAGCAAATAAGGGATCGTCTTTCTTCTTTACCCTGCCCCTTGTTACCGTGGAGCCGGAAGAGGAACCAAGGGCTCTGATCTCAAATAAAACATATAACTGGAAATCCAAACGAATCCTTGTGGCAGAAGATGAAGCTCTTAACTGGATGTTTATCAAAGAGATGCTTAGCAAGTCAGGGGCAGAGGTAATCAGAGCCAGGGATGGCCTGGAGGCTGTCTCACTGGCCATGGAATTGCAGCCCCATGTGATCATGATGGATATTAAAATGCCCGGTATGAACGGAATTGAAGCAACCCGGCAGATCAGATCATTTGATCCGGAGGTGCCGGTAATTGCACAGACCGCATATGTGATGGCGGAGGAGAAGGAAGAAAGCATGAAAGCGGGATGCAACCATTTTGTGACCAAGCCCCTCGACAGGACAGAGATCATGGAGATCATCGATAATTGTTTTAAGGGAAAATAATGAATGCAGTAGTTGTTGTGGCCGGTGGCTCGGGTCAGCGAATGGGCAGTCAGATACCAAAGCAATACCTTGACCTGGGAGGGAAACCGTTGATCATTCATACCCTGGAGAAGTTCTTCACCTATGACCGGGAGATGAAAGTGGTGCTGGTTATGGCAAAAAGTCACCTTAAATTCTGGGATGTGATCTCCATTTCCTACCAACGCGGCCCAGGCATTGTGGTTGCTTTGGGCGGAGAGACCCGCCATGAATCGGTGAAGAACGGCTTGCAACATATCCGGGACGGGCTGGTGGTTGGAATCCATGATGCCGTCAGGCCCCTGGTGAGCCTGGAAACCATCAGCAGATGTTATGAAGCTGCAGCGAAAACAGGAAGCGGAATCCCGGTAGTGGACATGGATGATTCGGTCCGGATGATCCGGGAGAACGGAAAGTCGGAAAATCTTGAAAGAAGAAAACTGAAACGTGTTCAAACCCCCCAGGCGTTCAGGTCTGAGCAGATCAGGGAGGCCTATAACCAGGCATGTGATCCGTTTTTTACGGACGACGCCTCGGTGTATGAGTCTCTTTTCGGACAGGTAACCCTGGTTGAAGGCAACAACGAAAACATCAAAATTACCACCCCTGCGGACTTCAGAATGGCCTCGCTTATCATATAATTATTTTATTACCTTGCATCCCCGAGTGCAGCGTATGACAAGAATCCTTACAATCCTGATTGTTGGTTTCATGCTGGGTCAGGCGCAAAATGCCCACACGCAGGAGCAGATCATCATTGCGGATGACTGGCTGGTCATAGACGGATTTGAGATAGAAGGGAACAGCGTAACCAAGGAGCGTATTATTTTACGGGAGATGGTTTTTGGTATTGGCGACACCATTAAAAAAATGGAGCTGCTCCCTGCATTTCAACGATCCAGGGAAAACCTGCTGAACACATCCCTGTTTAATTTTGTTTATTTTGACGTGGAGCACATTTCCGGAAACAGGATCATTGTGCAGATTTCATTGACAGAACGGTGGTACATCTGGCCGGTACCGATCCTGGAATATGCCGAGCGGAATTTCAGCGAATTTATTAAAAATAAAGAGTGGGATAAACTTGTATATGGTGCCTGGCTGAAGTGGAGTAATTTCAGGGGAAGAAATGAACTGCTTACAGGTAAAATCAGGCTTGGTTACATCAATGAATATGCATTGGCCTATCACATTCCCAACATTGGAAAAAAACAGCAGCACGGGATATCCACAGGATTCAACGTGAATCACCAGAATGAAGTTGCTGTTCAGACTGTCTTTAACAAACCCGTAGAATATAAACCCATTGAAAAGCCGGCTCAGATCCGTGTCAATGCGTTCACAAAATATTCATTCAGGAGAAAATACTACTCAACCCACACCCTCCGGATGGATTATTACAATTTTAGGGTATCTGATTCGGTACCGCTGGTCAATCCCAACTATCTGGGCTTAAATCCGGATAATGGTGAAGCCCTGATCAACCTTCAGTATTTAACCCTCTCCTATGAATTCAGGCACGATGTGCGGGATTCCAAAATCTATCCCCTGAATGGATTTGCCGTGAAGCTCAATGCTGAGAAAATCGGGCTCGGGATCATTCCGGGGTTTCCTTACCGGTCGCTTCAACTCACAGGAGTTCTGATGTTCCACCAGAAACTGGCCGGCAGGTTCTATTTTTACAATACAACCAAAGCAAGGTTTAGCACAGAAAAACGGCTGCCACATATATTAAACCGGGGCCTTGGCTACAATGAATTTTTAAGTGCATACGAACCCTATGTGATGGATGGATCGGACTATTTTATTTCCAAGTACAATTTGAAGCTGGAACTGATCAAACCCACAACCAAAACGCTTCCGCTCATCCGGATGGAGCAGTTCAACAAGGTACATTATGCAGTGTACATGAATCTTTTTGCAGATGCCGGATATGTGAACTATGAATTTCCCAATCCCACCAACACCATGGTAAATAACTGGCAGTTTTCAACGGGTATCGGGCTGGATTTGGTAACTTACTATGACCAGGTTCTTAGAATTGATCTGGCTATTAACCGGTACGGGGAACATGGTGTGTTCTTTCATCTTGAAACCCCGTTTAACAGGTGGTAAAACAAATGCACATGATCAATCCGGGAAAACCAGCCAGAACTTACGCCATGTTGATCAGCTTTCTTGTGCTGCTGTTTGTGGCGGCTGCCATTTTGTTTATCGAAGGGGTCGGGTCCGGGCATGGTTACCTGAATTACATCATTATGGGACTGGTCATATGGGCAGGGGCATTTTTGATTGTCAGATTTTTTTTCAAACGCTTTGCGGAGAAAAGAATTCGCTCCATCTTCAAAGGCCTGCAGAGTCATACCATGTCTCCCAATAAGTCCGGGGAGACCAACGAAAAGGGAACTTCGGTTTCGGGAATGGGTCAAGAGGTAAAGGTTTGGGCAGACCGTAAAACGGCGGAAATCAATAAACTCAGGAAACTTGAGAAATACCGGAAAGACTTCCTTGGAAATGTTTCCCATGAATTGAAGACCCCCATTTTCAATATTCAGGGTTACCTGTTAACCCTTCTTGACGGGGGAATAGAAGATGCCAGTGTAAACAAACTCTATCTGAAAAGAGCCGAAAAGAGTATAAACCGGCTCATCAATATCGTGGATGACCTGGATTCCATAGCCAGGCTCGAATCGGGCGAATACACCCTGGACATGGAATCTTTTAACCTGGTGAAAGTGGTTGAGGATGTGATTGATGACCATGAGATGTCCGCAAAACAACAGAACATCAGGATCAGCTTGGACCGTAGATACAACAAACCCATCCGGGTTATTGCTGACAAAAAAAGGATCATAGAGGTGCTCAATAACCTGATTAATAACTCCATTAAATACGGGAAGGAGGGGGGAAAAACCACGATCGGATTCATGGATACTGATGCACATGTACTGGTTGACATATCTGACAATGGCATCGGCATAGAAGAAAAACACCTTCCCAGGATCTTTGAGCGTTTTTTCAGGGTTGATAAAAGCCGGTCCCGAGAATCAGGCGGTACAGGACTGGGTCTTTCCATTGTGAAACACACCATTCAGGCGCACGACCAGACCATCACTGTCCGAAGCAAGGTAAATGAGGGTACTACTTTTATTTTCTCACTTGACAAAGCCTGAGAAGGACAACCCTATTTCGGGGGATCCCTCCAGTCCCCCTCTTTTTTTATCAGATCGATCAGTGCTGCCAGCGCCTCTTTTTCCGGGATGTTCTGCTGCACAGGCAGGCTCCCCCTGTAGAGTGTAACACGGCCTGCACCCGCGCCCACATATCCATAATCGGCATCTGCCATTTCACCGGGACCGTTCACTATGCATCCCATGATTCCGATTTTGATAGGATCCAGATGCGATGTGGCCTTCCGGATCTCCTTCAATCGTGAAAGGATATCAAAATGAGTCCGGCCGCAGGAGGGGCATGCAATGTATTCTGTTTTGCTGATCCTTGCCCTGGCTGCCTGAAGAACGGAAAGCAGCATTTCATTGATGAACTTTTCACTGTGGAACGGGCTTTCAACCCAGACGGCATCTATGGCTCCGTCCACCAGCAGCGAACCGAGTTCACCAGCCATAAGAAGAATGAATCTTTCGGGATCTCTTTCGGCTAGGATGGTCTTGTAAACAACGGGAGCCCTGGAGTTCATCAGGCAGAATTCGTTGAGATTGGCTTTTATTTCCCCCATGGAGAGCCCTTTCCGTTCCAGCAAAAGGATTCCATTGCCCGATTCCAGCAAAGCCGGAATTTTTGTCCAGGAGTTGAATGAAACAGCCACAGGCTCTACCTGGTTCGGAGTGAGGTCTTCTCCTTCCAGTGGAGGCTTTTTGCTGATGATTTTCACCGGGGATGCATTGCCCATGCTAAATAGGGGGAGTGACTTTCTTCGCTGATAAGCGAACGGGTCCCATGCCAGGTTGCTGAAAGGATCTTGTGGGTCAGAATCCGGTTTGGGAAAAAGCTCAACAATGGTCCGGGCCACAGGTAACTCTTTTTCCGGTGGCTCGGTGAGGGATACACGGATGGTATCACCCATGCCTTCAAGCAAAAGAGGAGCAATTCCCACCGCCGATTTGATCCTGGCCTCCATGCCATCACCGGCTTCCGTGACTCCAAGATGCAGGGGATAGTTCATTCCTTCCCCGGCCATGGTATGAGCCAGGAGGCGGACTGACTGGATCATGACCAGGGGATTGCTTGATTTCAAGGAGACAAGCACTTTTTCCATTTCCCGGGATTTACATATGCGCAGAAAGCGCATGGCCGATTCTACCATTCCGGCCGGAGTGTCTCCGTATTCCCTGAGTATCGATTCATCCAGGGAACCATGGTTGACACCAATCCGGATGGCTGTTCCATATCTCCGGCAAACATCCAGCAGCCGGGGAAGAAGGGTTTCAGGATTTCCTCCCTTCAGGTAATTTCCGGGATTGATGCGTATTTTATGAGCCACAGCGGCAGCCTCAAGGGCAAGGTTGGGCCTGAAATGGATATCCGCAACCACGGGGACCGGGATACCCATTTCATGTAATCGATCTATGATCTCCGACAGGCTCTTCACCTCTCTGGATCCCTGTGTGGTAAGCCGCACCAGCTCGGCTCCGGCACTGATCATGCGAAGGCACTGATCTACCGAAGCGTCCACATGGTTGGTGTTTGTATTGGTCATGGACTGGATGCGGACGGGCGAAGATCCCCCCAGGGAAAGATTACCGATATCGATGGTTTGTGAACGGAAAATGGAAGACATATCAGTTGATTTCCCAATCGGTTCCGTCTTTCCGGTCCTTCAGGATCACACCCAGCCGCGTGAGACCGTCCCTGATCCGGTCGGCGGTTTCAAAATCTTTACCCGCCTTGGCTTCCTGCCTCAGCTGCAGGATCATTTCCACCAGCTGACCGGCGATCTGATTGTTACTGCTTTTTTCTTCCGGAGTCAATCCAAGCACCTGGTATACCATTTCGTGGTACAGAGATCGCAATTTTACCAGTTCGTTTTCGCTGATGGATTCTTCCCCTTCTGCAAGCTTGTTAATCTGAGTTACACCAGCAAGCAAGCGTCCTATGAGTTTGGCGGTATGCAGGTCATCCAGAAGGGCCTCCTGGCACTGTTTAACCAGGGCATCTACATCGAAGGTGGATTTGGACACAGCTTTGAGTTTATCAAGCTGGGCGATGGCACTCATCAGGCGTGCCAGTCCCTTTTCTGCCCCCTGCAGGGCTTCGTTGGAGAAGTCCAGGGTGCTTCTGTAGTGCGCCTGCAGGATAAAGAAACGGATGATCATTGGATTATAGGGCCGGTCCAGTTTGTCATGATTGCCCGAGAAGAACTCATCCAGGGTAATGAAGTTATCCAGTGAGCGGCCCATCTTCTGCCCGTTGATGGTGATCATGTTGTTATGCATCCAGTATTTTACACACGGTTTGCCGTAACCGGCCACGTTTTGGGCAATTTCACATTCATGATGAGGAAACAGCAGGTCCAGTCCGCCCCCGTGGATATCAAACTCCATCCCCAGGTATTTGGTGCTCATGGCCGAACACTCCAGATGCCATCCGGGATAACCTTCTCCCCAGGGTGAGGACCAGCGCATGATGTGTGAGGGACCGGCTTTTTTCCACAAGGAAAAATCCAGGGGATTCCGTTTTTCTGACTGTCCGTCCAGTGCCCTGGTGTTGGCCATCAGGTCCTCTATCTTCCGGCCCGAAAGGATACCGTATGGGTGATCCCCGTTGTACCGGATGATGTCAAAATAGACAGAGCCGTTTACTTCATAAGCATATACGGCCTTCATGATCTTTCCGATCAACTCCTGCTGTTCGATCATGTGACCGCTGGCCCGGGGTTCTATGCCGGGAGGCAGCACATTCAGCGCTTTCATGTTCTCGTGGTAGCGGTTCATGAAGTGCTGGACAACCTCCATGGGTTCCAGGGATTCGAGCCGGGCCCTCTTCAGAATCTTGTCTTCCCCGTCATCTTCATCATCCACCAGGTGACCCACATCGGTAATGTTGCGGACATACCTGACTTTGTAGCCCAGATGCATCAGGGTCCGGAACAGCACATCAAAGGTGATGGCCTGACGGGCATGTCCCAGGTGGGCATCACCATAAACCGTGGGGCCGCATGCATAGAGACCAACAAAAGGGGGGTTCAGGGGTTCGAATTTCTCTTTCCTTCGGGAGAGGGTATTGTATATAAAAAGGTCGTTGGTCATATTATTACCGGATAAGCCCAATGGTGGGAACAAAATTAGTTAATTTTAGCTATTACCTGAAACAGAATAAATCATGAGCAAAGGCAAGCAGAATAAACAGGATAAATTATCCCAGGATCAGGCCACGGCACTGGTCATGGGTGTTTTCGGACGGAATCCCAAGAAAATCCTGAATTTTAAACAGGTTTCGTCACAGTTGTTTATTAAAGATAAATACGTCAGATCGTTGATCAGTAAAACCCTGGATGAACTGGTCCTCATCAGGCAATTGGAACAGGTTGCCCCGGGCCGTTACCGGCTTCTGAGCCGGGCGGGGTACCGGACAGGCACACTGGATATGACACAGCACGGATATGCTTTTCTGATCTCGGAGGATGAAACAGACGATGTATTTATTGCCCGTAACAACCTGAAAACCGCCCTGGACAGGGACCTGGTCAAGGTGATCGTCTATCCCAGGAAGAAGAACAGCACACGCATAGAAGGGGAGGTGATAGAGATCCTGGAACGCTCCAGGGATACATTCGTGGGTACAGTGGAGATTTCAAAGGAGTATGCCTTTTTACTTCCTGACAGCAGGAAGATGCCCTTTGATATTTTCATCCCCAAGGGAAAACTGGGGGGAGCGGAACACGGACAGAAGGCCATTGCCAGGATCACCGAATGGCCGGGGAAGGTGAAAAATCCCTTCGGTGAGATCGTGGATATCCTGGGATATCCCGGAGAAAATGATACCGAAATGCACGCGATCCTTGCAGAGTTTGAATTACCCTTCCGTTTTTCAGCAGAGGTTGAGCAAGCAGCCGAAAAAATACCGGATGCCATCCCTGAAGAAGAGATAAAAAAGAGGCGGGATTTCAGAAAGACGCCCACCTTCACCATCGACCCGGCCGATGCCAAGGACTTTGATGATGCCTTGTCACTCCGGCCCCTGGACGGGGGCTTGTGGGAAGTGGGGATTCATATTGCTGATGTGTCCTATTACGTGCATACAAAGAGTATTCTGGACCACGAGGCATATGACCGGGGTACTTCGGTGTACCTGGTTGACCGGGTGGTTCCCATGCTGCCGGAAAAGCTTTCCAACGGGGTTTGCTCACTGCGGCCCGATGAAGACAAACTTACCTTCTCGGCAGTATTTACAATGAACCATCAGGGGACGGTGCTGGATGAGTGGTTTGGCAGAACTGTGATCCATTCGAAGCGCAGGTTCGACTATGAAGAGGCCCAGAAGGTCATTGAGACAGGTGAGGGGGATATGAAAGAGGAAATTCTGACCCTGTATGAAATCTCTAAAAAACTGAAGGACAAACGGTTTAAAAACGGATCCATTAACTTTGAAAGGGAAGAGGTAAAATTTTATCTGGCAGAGGACGGAACACCCACGGGTGTTTACTTCAAAGTTCAGAAAGAATCCAACTGGCTCATTGAGGAGTTCATGCTTCTGGCCAACAAGCATGTAGCGGCATATGCCAGCCGGGGGGGTAAATATGCCAAAGAGGCAGAGCAGGGCGAAGCAAAAAGACAAAGCGGGAAAAAGAAGGAGGGAAAGACCTTTGTATACCGCATCCACGACAGGCCGGATCCTGAAAAACTGGAATCATTTTCCAGGTTCATCACCAAGTTCGGCCATACCCTGAATCCCCAGCAGTCAGCCCGCCGCCTCTCTACTTCACTAAACAGCCTGCTGGATCAGGTGCAGGGCACCAAGGAGCAGCATGTGATAGAGATGATGGCGCTTCGTTCCATGGCCAAGGCCCGCTATTCCACCAACAACATCGGGCACTACGGACTGGCTTTCAGCGACTATTCCCATTTTACTTCACCCATCCGAAGGTATCCCGATTTGATGGTACACCGCTTGCTGGCCCATTACCTTGAACAGGGAGAATCCAAGAATGCAGATAAGTACGAGGAACGTTGCCTGCATGCCTCCGAGATGGAGCGCCGTGCAGTGGAAGCCGAACGGGCATCTACCAAGTACAAACAGGTGGAGTTTATGCAGGACAAGGTGGGCAAGGTATTCGACGGGTTGGTTTCAGGTCTCACCGAATGGGGCATCTATGTGGAGATTGTGGAGAACAAATGTGAAGGAATGGTATCCATCAAAGGTATTGGGGACGATTATTATGAGTTCGATGAGGAGGAATACAAGATCATTGGAAAACACTCGGGCAAGGTGTTCGAAATTGGCGATCCCATCCGGATCGAAGTGGTCAATGCAAACCTCTCCAGGAGACAACTGGATTACAAGCTTGCAGAATTCGACCCGGAAAAATAGTTTTTCGAAGAAAAAGTTGCCTAAAGTTTATATAGTCATTAATTTAGGATAGCTTAGAAATTCGAATCAGCATGGTTGTTGTCAAATCGGAAGTAAGGGCACAGATCGTTGATGTGGCGCGCAAGATCTTTACCAGATATGGATTCAGGAAAACCACCATGGAAGAGATTGCAACAGCTTCCGGCAAGGGCAAGAGTTCCATCTATTACTATTTCCCCAGCAAGGAGGAGATCTTCAAGGCGGTTGTTGAAAAGGAAGCCAGCGAGTTAAAAGAGCATCTGGATAAAACCATCCATGCCGATGTGCCCCCCATTGACAAACTCAAGGCATATATTCTTTTCCGGCTTCACCATGTGCGAACGGTAGGGAATTTTTATTCGGCTCTGAACGAAGAGTCTTTGTCACATCTGGATTTTATTCTTGAGATCCGGAAAAATTTTGATCAGAATGAGCTCCAGGTTGTAAAGGGCATCCTTGAAGAGGGGATGGCCGAGGGATCTTTCCAGATCAACAATCAGGAAATCGGGGCCATCGCCATTGCTACCATGATGAAGGGGCTGGAACTCCCTCTTCTGCTCAGTGATGATCACAAAACCGACAGGGGAGCGCTGCTGGATGACCTGATCCGCGTCCTCTTCTACGGCATTGTCAAGCGATAATCATTCTGATGCCAGGGCTGTCATTTTGGTGAAGAGCTCCGTATTCTCATATATCCCCGTGAATTCCCCGGCTCCGGGCCCGTAGGCAAAAACAGGGATCATTGTGGCGGAATGTCCCGTGGTAGCAAAGGTTGGTTCCAAAATGTTGTAGTCACCATGACCGGTTTCCTTATTGATGCCTCCGGAAAGGGTAAAGCCACCGGTCTCATGGTCGGCGGTGACTACTACCAGGGTATGGCCATCTTTTTCCGCAAAATCCAGGGCCACCCGGATGACTTTCTCGAAATCGAGCATTTCACCGATCATGTATTCAGTGTTGTTTTCATGTCCGGCCCAGTCGATCTGGGAGCCTTCCACCATGAGGAAAAAGTGATCATTTTCCGCTGAGAGCTGGGCAATGGCCAGCGATGTAGCCTCGGAAAGGAAGTCTCCCCGTCCTTCTGTAATAGGCGGCATTCCGTCCTGTGCCAGCAGGTAGCCGTATTTCTGACCGGGTTTCAGGCTTGCAGCATTCTTTAAGGCAAGGGTGTCCAGAAAAAATCCCTTGGCGGCAGCAGAGGCAAAAAGGTCCTGGCCATCTTCACGCCTGTTCAGGTAACCGATCCCGCCGCCGGCAAAAAAATCGATATTTGAGTCGAAAAGTTGCAAAGCGATGGCCTCCTCCATTCCACGTTGCTCCACATGGGCGTAGAATGATGCAGGAGTTGCATGGGTAACTGAAGAGGTGGAAACCACACCGGTTTTCCATCCATATTCCGAAACCACTTCGGTGATGTTGGAGACCCGTTGGTGAAGGGTGTCAACGCCGATGGCGCCATTGTAGGTCTTGGTCCCTGTGGCCATGGCAGTTCCGCTGGCGCCCGAATCGGTCACTTTGTGGGTGGCCGAGGAGGTTTTACTCAGGCCGATGTGCTGGAATCTGCCAAAGCT
>JAZDPG010000101.1:0-45130 GCA_043797815.1 Bacteroidota bacterium | reverse complement strand
ATCTCGAACATGCCCGCATTTTTGTATTTCTCAACAACGGGGACCACAAGGTTTTCCTGGGATCGGCCGACTGGATGAAACGAAACCTGAGGCGGCGGGTTGAATGTGTTTTCCCCGTGTATGATCCGGATGCAAAAAAAGAGCTGCTGGATATTCTGAACATCCAGCTTTCAGATAATGTGAAGGCTTGTGAGATTGATGATAAACTGATGAACAACAGGATTATTACCAAAGGCCCTGATATCAGGGCACAATTTACAATTTACGAGTACTTCAAGATGAAATATGCCCCCTGAGTTCATGCCTGGCCCTCCAAAGAAAAAATCAGCACTATCGGTTTCTGAAGGTGTTTCGCAACCCGATCCGGTCAGCAGGGAGGCTGTTCAACGACTCAGGAAAGTCAGAAAAGGGTCTCAATCCAATTCCCAGCTGCTGGAAGGAATCCGGTCAGGTGATATCAGCATATTGAGCCGTGCCATCACGCTCGTGGAAAGCTCCCTCCCCGATCATCGGGACAGAGCACAGGAATTGATTGCTTCATGCCTCCCCTATTCAGGGAATGCATTCCGGTTGGGTATTACCGGTGTGCCGGGCGCCGGGAAAAGCACCTTTATCGAAGCCCTGGGAAGATTCATCATAGAACGGGGAGGAAGGCTTGCCGTTCTGGCCATTGATCCGAGCAGCGAACGGTCCAAAGGGAGCATCCTGGGGGACAAGACCAGAATGGAAGAACTTGCGAGCCGCAAAGAGGCTTATATCAGGCCCTCCCCCTCCGGTGGCACCCTTGGCGGGGTGGCCCGTAAAACACGTGAGACCATGATTCTTTGCGAAGCAGCAGGATTTGACACCCTGTTTGTGGAGACTGTTGGCGTGGGCCAGTCCGAAACAGCAGTCCACGGAATGGTGGACTTCTTTCTTCTGATCATGCTTGCCGGAGCAGGTGATGAACTCCAGGGCATTAAAAGGGGGATCATGGAGATGGCCGACGGGATTGTAATCAACAAAGCAGACGGAAACAATATCCAGAGAGCCCGCCGGGCCCAGGCCGAGTTTACCAACGCACTCCACCTTTTCCCGCCTTCACGGTCCGGATGGGTACCCCGTGTGAATACCTGTTCTTCCCTTTACAATTCAGGGATCGCAGAAATCTGGGAGATGATACAGGAATACCAAAACGCCTTGACCTCAAACGGGTATCTTGAGAACAGGCGGAAAGAGCAATCCAGCTACTGGATGTATGAAACCATCCGGGAAGGAATATACAACCAGGTTTTCAACGATCCGGCCATGAAAAAGGAACTCAAAGATCTGGAAACACAGATTTCTGAAGGCCGGATTACCTCTTACATGGCCGCAAGCATTATTTTGAATAAATATAAATCACATCGGGGAGCTTCCTGACTATTCTCCTAATTGATAAATAATTGTATCATTGCGCTCTGAAAATTTCAATTTCTGCGATGCGTAAAACAAGCTTTTTATTCCTGGCCCTGCTGACCATTCAATCATGTAACCAACCTACCGGCAGTTATGCCGTCAAACTGGACCTGGAAGGGGTTGAGGGCAAATGGATCCTTCTTTCTGCACAGGTGAACCGTAAATTTGTTGGATTTGACTCTGTGCAGGTGGAGCCCGGAATTCCGGCAGTTCTTTCAGGAAGTATTGACGGAGTGCAGACCATGTACCTCTCCGTAAAAGGGGAAGAAGGGAGTCTCAGGCTTCTGATGGAAAATGCCGAATACACCATCTCGGGTACCATCGAAAAACCGGTGATCGAGACCAGCAGCAAAGCCCAGATTGACTTAAATGACTACAACGAACGGATCGGCTCTTTTGAAGAGACCCTGTCTTCCATACTGGGAGCTTACTATGCCTCATTGGAAACGGAAGACCAGGCAGCGACAGACAGCATTCTGCATATATATGATTCGATCAACGAAGAAAAAGACAGGATTGATTCGGCGTATATTGCAGAGAATACATCTTCTTATGTTTCCGTCCTTCTGTTGAGGAGCACTTTCTATGCCTATGAAACAGAGGATCTTGAAGCAGTCCTTAACGCACTGGCCCCACCCCTTCACCGGATGGAGGAGTATCAATACATGTACACCATAATGGAGAAACAGAAAAATGTGGCTGTGGGGCAAACCTACAAAGATTTCGGATTGGAAACACCGGATGGGGAGATGCTGAAAGTATCAGAGGTTCACAATGGGAATGTGTTGCTGATCGACTTCTGGGCAAGCTGGTGCGGACCCTGCCGGAGATCCAACCCGGAGCTGGTTGAATTATACAACAAATACCATGCGCAGGGATTGGAAATCCTCGGTGTTTCACTTGACAACGATCGTGAAAGCTGGCTGAAAGCCATCGATGATGACAAACTTACCTGGTACCACATTTCAGATGTGAAAGGCTGGCAGTGTGAAGGTTCCCGGCTATACGGAGTACCGTCCATTCCCCACACCGTTCTGGTTGACAGGGACGGCATCATCAGGGCAAAGAAACTGCACGGCGAAGAGCTGAAAGAAGCGATTTTATCGCTTCTTTAGGTGCTTAACTTTTAGTGACTTCTCCTTTCACCCAGAGGATCATTTTGCTGTTCCTGGGATCGTTGGTGATGATGGTAACCGTCTTATTCTGGCTTCCTGTCTTGCCCGCTGAATTAAATACTGTTTTAATATTCACAGACTCACCGGGAGTGATCACATTTTTCTCAGGTTGAACGGCTGTGCATCCGCAGGATGCTTTTACACTGCGAATGTAAAGATCCGATTTACCGGAATTGGTCAGCACATAGACATGCTCCACTTTTTCCCCCTGTTCGATCTGGCCGAATTTGAATTCAGGATCATCCACATTGAGCACAGGGGCCTGGGCCAGCTCCGTCTCGGAAAGGCCGGAAAAATCCTCCTCGATGTTGGCACTGACCACCAGGTTGTAATTCCTATCTGATACCCCGTTGATCTTCAAACCCATCCTGTCAATCACAAATCCCCAGTCATTTCGTTTCGGGGTATCATAGGAAGCAAGCAGTTCGCCTTTTTCTCCGGGTTTAAGTGAAGCGGGTTCACTCCTGATGGAGATGTGTCCGGGGACCCGTTCGAATTCGATGGTAACAGGTTCCTCAGAGGTATTAACAATCTCCAGCCTCTGCTCTGCTGCCTTTGTGTTTTTAAGATTCCCGAAAGCCATGTGATTCGATTTCAGGCGGATTGGCCCCATGGCATACCTGTAATCGTCTTCAATCGTGCGGGCTTTTGGAGTCACCTCACCGGCTATGGTCAGTCGTACACTTGCCGGCTCAGCATTGGATATGACAGTAATATATTTTCTGAAAGGCCCGGGCCTGCCTGCCGGATTGTAAGTAGCTGCCACAAATCCCTTCTCCCCCGGGGCGACTGGTTCACGGGACCACTTGGGGGATGTGCATCCACATGAGGCTGTAACATTCTGAATAATAAGTGGTTCTCCTCCTGTATTCACAAATTCAAATGTATAAGTCACATTGCCGTCTTCCTCTGCAAACTTCCCGAAATCGTGGATATTCTTTTCAAAAGATATCTTTGGTTGAACTGTTTGTCCATTGACCGCTGGGAGAAGTCCGGTCAGACAGCCTAACAAAATCAGCTGTTTCATATTATCTGTATTTAGTCAAACAAAAAATATTGGGGAATTCAAAACATAAAATTAACACAAAAAATCTACAAATGGTTGCACAATTTTTGATGTATCTATGAACATGCAAATTTCAGGCCGGGAATTTGAACAGACTTGTGGCTAATAATGTTTACTTTTAGGTCTCCGAAAAAGGGAATGAGAAGCACTGTGCGCATAGGAACCCTGTTGTTTCTGTTGCTTGGTTCTGTGGAGTTATCTGCTCAGTTTTACAACGGGATGCAAATGACCTTCGGAAAGAACCGGGTGCAGTACAATGAACGCTATTATAAATTCTACCGGTTTGACAGATTTGACGTCTACTCTTATGAACACGGCACCGATCTTTCTTTGTATGTAGCAGATTTTGTGGAGAAGGAACTGGCACTGATTGAAAGGTTCTTCGATTATGAGATAGAAAAGCGCCTGATCTTTCTCACCTACAACAAAATGTCCGATTACCGTCAGAGCAACATCGGATTGAAATCGGAAAACGAAGAATATAATATCGGGGGTACCACCCAGATCATTCAGAACAAGGTATTTCTCTATTTTGACGGCGACCATGTGAATTTTGAACGTCAGATCAGAGCGGCCATTGCGGAGGTCCTGGTGACCGAAATGATGTTCGGAAACGGATTGAGGGACAACATGACCAACAGTACCATCATTAATCTTCCTGATTGGTATCTGCAGGGTTTGATTTCATTTGTGTCCAATCCGTGGGATTACGATCTGGAGAACCGGGTAAAAGACGGGATTGTATCGGGCAAATACCGCAAATTCGTGAACCTTGAGGATGATGATGCCCGGTATGCCGGACATTCATTCTGGAAATATATTGCCGATCTGTATGGCGTTGCGATTATTCCCCAGATCCTTTACATCACCAAGATCAATAAAAACGCCGAAAGCGGCTTTCTCTATGTGCTGGGCACCAAACTCAAGAACCTCTCCATAGACTGGACAGCCTATTACCTGGGTCTCTATACCACTGATGTGGAGAACGCCGGCTTGCCCGATCAGGGCGAGGTGCTGAAAAGACCCAATAAAAACAGGGTATACCAGAATATCAGGATCAGTCCTGACGGAAACAAACTGGCTTATGTAACCAACCAGAAGGGTCAATACAAGATCTGGATCCGGTACGACCTGACCGGTAAAAAAGAACGAATCTATAAAAAGGGATACAAGCTGGATCAGATCAATGATTACTCATTTCCTGAAATCGCCTGGCATCCCACTTCCCAGATTCTCGCTTTTATCACCGAAGAAGAGGGATTATTAAAGATTCATTTTTATAACCTGGAGACGAAAGTGGTCACCACGAGGAACCTGCTCTATTTCGAGAAAGTCCTGGATATGAGTTTTTCCCGGGACGCCAGGAAATTGGTATTCTCGGCGGTTGTTGAAGGGCAGACAGACATCTGGGTATTCGATATTGCCTCAGCCACCAATGAACGTATCACCAACGATCTGGCCGATGATTTTTATCCCCGCTTCATCAACAACATGAGCAAAATTTCTTTTGTATCCAACAGAAGACTTGACACCCTCTATGCCGTCAGTGATCCGGAAAACAACACCACAACAGCCCAATCCGTATTTGTATATGATTACGCCGGAAAAGGTGAGGTCCTTCAACGAATCTCCGAAGGCAACTATATCAATCACACACAGCCACTCTCTCCGGGGAAAAATGAGTTTTTTTACCTGAGTGACAAGAACGGGATCGTCAACCGCTATTATGCTGAATATGACAGTTTGATCAGCCTGGTGGATACCACCATTCACTACCGGTATTTTGCAAACAGCTATCCCCTTACCAATTACAGCCGCAACATTCTGTCTCAGGATATCAATACGGAGACCGGGGAAATCGCAGAAATTGTCTATAACGACAGCAGGTACCACATGTATAAATACCCCATGGACCTGGAACCGGTTTTTGGGAATAAGCTGGAACCTACATCTTACCGGGACAGGCATGCGGATCGTTTGATGCGGGAGGACTCCATTCATCATATTGAGAAAAAGGTGGTATCCATGAAGGACATAGCAGACAACCAGCTGGTCCATAACGGTGATACCATTGAACTCCAGGAGTTCAGAATAGATATCAACAACTACATTTTCGAACGTGAGAAGCTCAACTACTACAACAACCAGCTTCGAAGCAGGAACCTGAACCTTGTGCTGGACTCCAGCCAGAACGACAAGATGATGTACATTGACTACCAGGTGGCGTTCTATCCTGATAAGCTGGTCAACCAGATCGATTTCAGTTTTCTGAATGCCTCTTACCAGGCCTTCACCGGCGGTGCTTTCTATTATAACCCGGGGTTGAACCTGCTTTTTAAAGTGGGTGCCAATGACCTGTTTGAAGATTACCGCCTTACAGGAGGTGTCCGTTTTGCCACTGATTTTGACAGCAATGAATACCTGCTCAGTTTTGAAAATGTGAAAAAGAGGCTGGATAAACAGTTGGTTTTCCACAGACAGGTTTTCAAGAACTACACCTACGATAACTACACCTACGATGCGAACATCAAGACCTATACGCATGAGTTGCTTGGATCCCTGAAATATCCATTCAGCCAGACCCTGGCAGTGAAAGGAACCGTATCCTTCAGACACGACAATACGGTGTTTCTTTCCACCGATATCAACAACCTGAACCTCCCTTCCAATAGCAAAGTCTGGGGCGGACTGAAAGGTGAATTGATCTTTGATAATACCAGGATTCTCGGTACCAACCTCTATAGCGGAACCCGGCTCAAGGTTTTTGGAGAGGCCTACCGCCAGATCAACCAGTCCAAATCGGATCTTTTTGTGATCGGGGGCGATTTCCGCCATTACATCAAGATCCACAGGACGCTGATCTGGGCCAACCGGCTTGCAGGGAGCACTTCATTCGGCAGAAGCCCGCTGATCTATTACCTGGGGAGTGTGGATAACTGGATCAATCTTTTCCAATCACGGATACCAACATTTAATCAGTCTGTTGCCATCGATTATACCAGAAATTACGCCTACCAGGCACTGGCGACCAATGTGAGGGGATTTTCCCAGAACATTCGAAACGGTAACAACTTTCTGGTTTACAATACGGAGCTGAGGCTGCCCCTGTTCAGGTATGTGGCAGGGCACCCGCTTTCATCCGGATTTCTGAATAATTTCCAGGTGGTTGGTTTTGCCGATGTGGGAACGGCTTGGAGCGGTTTACATCCTTTTACCGGGGAGAATGCCTGGGATCAGGAGGTAATTACCAACGGTCCCATGACCATCACCCTTGATGCAAACAGGGATCCCATTGTGGCAGGATACGGGTTTGGCGTCCGGACCGTGCTGCTGGGGTATTTCATCCGTCTCGACTGGGCCTGGGGAGTAGAGAATATGGAGGTTCAGCCCAGGATGTTCTATCTTTCACTTAGCCTGGATTTTTAATTGATCATGGATTTAAAGAATCAAATCAACAGCCTGGTATCCGCGAAGTTCATGGAAGAGATGATTTCCATACGCCGAACCCTGCACCGTCATCCCGAACTTTCATTCAATGAACACAACACTTCGGCAACCATCAGGGGATTGCTGGACCAGTGGGGCATCAGCTACCGGTATCCCTTCGTTGAAACAGGTATTGTGGCCATGATCAAAGGTGCCGGGAAAGGATTGTGCGTGGCCCTCAGAACTGATATGGATGCACTCCCCATAAAAGAAAACTCCGGTGTTGATTTTCAGTCAGAAGTCAGCGGAGTCATGCATGCGTGCGGTCATGATGTCCACATGACCTCCCTGTTGGGGGCCATCCGCATCCTCGACCAGCTGAAGGATCAGTTCCCGGGTGAACTGCTGTTTGTATTCCAGCCGGGTGAAGAGAGAGTTCCCGGTGGGGCAAAGCTGATGCTGGAAGAGGGTGTTTTCAAAGAGAGAAAACCCGATCTGATTATCGCCCAGCACGTGCTTCCCGATATGGAGGCTGGCCATGTGGGTTTCAAAGAGGGAACCTACATGGCCTCCAGCGATGAAATATACATCACGGTTCAGGGAAAAGGCGGACATGCGGCACTGCCCCAGCAAATCAATGATCCAATTCTGATGGCTTCCCATATCCTGATCACCCTCCAGCAGGAAATCAACCGCAGATCTCCCAGCGGGGTGCCCACCGTGCTCTCTTTCGGGAAAGTGGTGGCTGACGGGGCTGTGAATGTGATCCCCGATGAGGTCCGGCTTGAGGGGACATTCAGGACCATGAATGAATCATGGAGAAAGAAGGCTCATGGACTTATTGAGCAGATCGCTTCCGGTATCGCTTCCAGCATGGGAGGTTCCTGCCTTTTGGAGATCAGGCATGGATACCCGGTCCTGCATAACAATGAATCACTGACACGCCTGGCCAAAGAGAAGGCTTCGGCTTTCCTGGGTCCCGGGAATGTGGAGGAGTTGGATATCCGGATGACTGCGGAAGATTTTGCCTGGTTCGCACTGGCAATTCCGGGGACGATGTACCGGCTGGGTGTGAAAGAACCAGGACAGGAAAAAATCTACCCGCTCCATACCCCGGATTTCAGGGTGGATGAATCTGCCCTGAGAACCGGTATCTCACTTCTGGCTTACCTGTCCATAGAATTGCTCCAAACTGGAGCCGGTTGACAATTTTTGGTCCGTGCAGATTGCCGGAGAAGGAATTTGCATTAAATTTGTCCCATTCGAATCAATAAACTTGAAAATATGGCTTACGTAATTTCTGATGATTGCACAGCATGCGGAACCTGTATCGATGAATGCCCGGTGGAGGCTATCAGCGAAGGAGATATTTATGTTATTGATCCTGAGCTGTGTACTGACTGTGGCGCATGTGCCGATGTATGCCCTGTGGAGGCAATCAGTCCTGAATAAGGAACGAAAATGAACACGTTTTATAAGGCTGCCAAAACTGGTGGCCTTTTTTATTGACGACTGATACTCCCGGTTACGGGTTGTAGCGGGACAGCCTGAGCACCTCCTGGTAATCGCGCTGTGACAGGATCTGGTTCAGGGAAAGGCCGGGATTCCTTTCGGCAAAGGCCCTGACAATTTGCAGTCCCTGCCAGACGGCAGCTCGCCCGGGCGATTCGACGGTATAGTACTGGGTGCTGGGAGCATCTTCGGTAAGTTTCCGGATCACCAGCAGGTCGGTGGAGAACAGCAGTTTCTCTTCCACCAGATAGGTCCACATCTGGTTCTCGTTGTTCCGGCACCACTTCATTTGGTCAGAAGTAAAACCCATTTTAAATTGCTCTTCCATATCCGGATACATGGCATCCACAAAATAGGCCAGCATGCCCTTGTGAATCATTCGGTTCAGCACGTTATCCAGTGAATCATTGTAGGGATAGATCCGGGTGGCCCAGGCCAGCATGACATCCACCGGAATCCGCTCCGGAACCTTGTTTCTTACCAGGTAGCGCGGCGTGCCCATCTCCTCATAAAACGGGCAGCTGCTCCCCAGGTACTGATCCAGGCCCACACCCACAAAATGATCCACCGTGAAAAGGCCCTGGTTGAACCTGCTCACATAACCCACCACCCTGGGAAGAATCGAATCGGGATGGTGATAAAGGTAGTACCTGAAACCGTTTGAAAGGCTTGCATTGATCTCCTCCATGGATCCGAACACATTGCAGGCATACCGGAACACCTCCCGGTTGGTGGGATCGTTGATGAACATGGACAAATAGGATGTATAGTGCCTGGAGGAGGCTTGTCCGATATTGATTATATGTACGTTAAAAACATCAAAAAAATCCCCGTACTTCTCATAAAACAGTTCGACGGAGCTTCCCAGTGAATCCTGAGGTGCCTCAAACAGATCCAGGTCAAACCGTTCCACCTCCGCTTCTGCACGGATCCCTGATACATCCACATCCAGGGAAGCTCTACGGCAACCTTTACCCGCCAGAGCGGCTGAGAACAGAAAAAACAACAACCAGTAAAAAGGTCTCATCATAATATGTAAATTTGAGCAAAAGATCGACATTGCAAAAATAGAAATTATGAAATGGTTTAAACCTGTATTTTTGATCCTTATACTCACGGTGATGTTCCAGGCGCTGCCAGGGCAGAGCAAGATTCGTTTCAATGTGCACTTCGACCCGCAGTTTGCCTGGTTCAGCTCATCCGATCACAATATCATTGATCCCGACGGTTCAATTTTCAATATGCAGGCAGGAATACAGATGGATTATTTCTTCCAGGAGAATTACGCTTTTGTCCTTGGATTCGGGATCAACAACCTGGGTGGGAACCTGCTTTATGCCGAAAGTGAAGATTACGGGACACCGGATACAATTTTTTTCGAAACCGGGCAAAGCGTAAAAATGAACCTCCAGTACCTGGACATTCCCCTGGGCCTGAAACTGAAGACCGAAGAGCTGGGCTATGCCACTTTCTTTCTGCAGCTAGGTTTCAATCCCATGTTCAATATCAACGCTCATGTTTCTACAAAGGACGGGGAGCTGGACAAGAAATCCTTGCCCAAAGAGAGTATTGCTGTTTTCAATTTGGGTTACCATGTGGGGATTGGCGTCGAATACAGGCTTGGCGGGAATACTGCAGCCATCGGCGGGATCCGGTGGACCTCCGGTCTCACCAATGTCACCGAACAGGACGGGGCCAACATCAGTGTAAACGCAATCTCCATCCACCTGGGGATCCTCTTCTGATCAGGGATGAAAATCGGGATCGCACAGCTGAATTACCTGATCGGAGATTTCGATGGAAACCTGGACAAAATAACCCGGGCAGTGAATCGGGCGCTTGCCGGGGGAGCCGACCTGGTCCTCTTTTCCGAATTGTCCATATGCGGCTATCCGCCGCTGGACCTCCTGGAACGGAAGGACTTTATTTCCAGGTGTATTGCATCAGTAAACCAACTGGCCGGGCAGATACCGCCTGACATCGGGGTCCTGATCGGGGCTCCCGAATTCAATCCCGAAAAAGAGGGAAAACTGTTGTACAATAGCGTCTTTTTCCTTCATGAGGGAGAGATCAGACAGGTGTTCCGGAAATCCCTGCTGCCCACCTATGACATCTTCGATGAATACAGGTATTTCGAACCCAACCGGCAATTCAACATTCTTGAGTTCAAGGGGAAAAAACTGGCTGTCACCATATGCGAGGACCTGTGGGATGACCAGCCCTTCGAAAGTGAGTTCTCCCGAAGCAGGTTATACAAAACCAATCCCCTTGAAGAGCTCATGAAATTCAACCCGCAAGGGATTCTCAACCTGGCTGCATCTCCCTTTGCCCACAGGAAAATGGAGGTAAAACAATCTGTCTTTACCGGGAAGGCAGCGCAGCATAGAATTCCGCTGATTTATTGCAATCAGGCAGGAGCGCAGACCGAGCTCATATTCGAGGGTGGTTCCCTGGCCATCAATGCCCTGGGGGAAGTGGTCCGAAGGCTTGGTTTTTTCCAGGAGGATTTTGCTGTTGTTGATCTGGATGATCTGGCTGTGGCAACTCCCGATCCGGCAGTTGCTTCTGTTCCCGGCCGGATCGGGATGGTCCATGACGCACTGGTATGCGGGATCAGGGACTATTTTGGAAAAATGAATTTCAAAAGTGCCACCCTGGGCCTTTCGGGAGGCATCGATTCGGCTGTAACACTGGTACTGGCGGCAGAGGCAATCGGCCCCGAAAACATGCATGTGCTGTTGCTTCCTTCACAATACTCTTCCGGTCACAGTGTGGATGATTCTGTTCAACTGGCAGCAAACCTGGGAGTAAAACAGCACATCCTGCCCATCATGTCGCTGTTCAACGAGTACCGGGAAACCCTTCAGCCACTTTTTGGAGATCTTCCGGAAGATATCGCCGAAGAGAATATCCAGGCCCGGATACGGAGCACCCTGCTGATGGCACTATCCAATAAATTCGGGAATATCCTGCTTAACACCAGCAATAAAAGTGAAACAGCTGTCGGCTATGGTACCCTCTACGGAGACATGAGCGGCGGACTGTCTGTCCTGGGTGATGTATACAAGGCCGATGTCTATGAACTGGCCCGGTATATCAACCGGAATGGTGAAGTGATCCCCGGACACATCATCACCAAACCTCCGTCTGCAGAGCTTCGGCCCGACCAGAAAGACACGGATTCTTTGCCCCCCTACCCCGTGCTGGACCAGATCCTGGAGTCCTATATCGAGAAGCAGCAAGCCCCGGAAAGCATTTCAATCGCCGGAACAGATAAGGAATTAATATTACGTATAATCAGGCTGGTGGATCAAAATGAATACAAACGTTACCAGACCCCTCCCATATTAAGAATCTCTTCGAAAGCTTTCGGTTTCGGACGGAGAATTCCACTGGTTGCCAGGTATGGATAGAGAATCGATAAATTTTTCTAATTTTGTCAGTCATTCAGCATATCAAGACAATTTAACTCGATTAAAATGCAGGAAAGGAACTACAATGCAGATGATTGCATAGACAATCCCAAATCTGTATTTACGGTACTTACTCCAAAAGAAAAGGAATTCCTGAAGCAAAACTATACCTGCGCATTTTACAAAAAAGGTGAGATCATTTTTAAAGAGGGAGACAAGCCCATGGGGCTGATGATCCTGGCCGAAGGAAAAGTGAAGATCTTTAAGGAAGGTGTTGGCGGGCGGGAGCAGATCGTCAGAATGGCCAAACCAATTGGTTTTATCGGATACAGGGCGCTGTTTGCTGAGGAGAACCATACCGCAACAGCTGTGGCCATCGAAGATTGTGTTTCATGCATCGTGGACAAAGAGAGTGTCTACCGTGTCCTGAGAAGCAATGCTGAACTGAGTATGAGCGTTATCCAGTCTTTTGCATCCGAACTGGGATTTTCCCATGACCGTACCGTAACCCTGACACAGAAGCACATAAGGGGCAGGCTGGCAGAATCACTGATCTTCCTGAAAGACACCTACGGCTACGAAGATGATGGTAAAACCATTAAAATTTACCTCTCACGTGAGGATGTGGCCAATCTGTCCAACATGACTACCTCCAATGCGATCCGCACCCTTTCCACCTTTGCCCAGGAGGGTGTCATCTCCATTGACGGAAGAAAAATCCGGATCCTGGACCTGCACAAACTGGAGCGCATCAGCGAACTGGGATAGTGATGCGTTTCATTGGCTATATTTTTACCCGAAGCCTTATATGGATCCTCCATCTGCTTCCGGAAAAGATTCTTTTTCTCATTTCAGATTTTTTCTTTTTGCTCGCATTCCATGTGGCCGGATACAGGAAAAGGGTGGTTTTTGAAAATCTTTCAAAGGCATTCCCGGAAAGTGACCAGGCCCGGATCAGGAAGCTGGCAAAGAAGTTCTACCACCACCTTTGTGACCTGATTTTGGAATCAGCCGTATCCCATTTCTATTCCAGGTCCAAGGCGATGACCCGGATCACATACAAGAATCCCGAACTCCTGGGGAACCTTTACAGACAGGGGAAGATGGTCATGGCCGTTACAGCTCATTACGGAAACTGGGAATACCTGTCCACCCTTTCACTCCAATCCGACTACCCGGTCATAGGAATTTACAAACCGCTGAAGAATAAGTATTTTAACAGGATGGTGATCCACAACCGAAACCGGTTCGGGGTGACGGTAACTCCCATGGAAAAAATAGCCAGAGAATTGATCGGGCACCACCGGGAAAAGAACCCTGTATTGACCATTTTTCTCTCAGACCAGCGGCCAATGTTCCAAAACATCCAGTTCTGGACCAAATTCCTGAGCCAGGACACACCTTTGTATTTAGGAACAGAAAAACTTGCAAGGAAACTGGATGCGGCAGTGATCTTTATAAAAATCAGGAAACCTTCCCGGGGAAGGTACGATGTGGAATTTGAGCTGATCACAGATGACCCTTCGGGCCTTTCCCCCTATGCAATTACAAACGCGCATGTAAGAATTCTTGAAGATCTAATCAGGGAAGCACCGGAGTACTGGCTGTGGTCTCACCGCCGCTGGAAGCATTCTTATGAAAGATATCTTGAGAAAAAAGAATCCGGGAAACCGGTTTCCGGGGTTTAAAATCCATTGGAGCGGGTCACCAGTGCAATGATCTCTTCAAGACATTTTTCGAATGAAAAGGAGGCCTCGATACGTTCCCTGCCTTTCAACCCCATCTCTTTTCTCCTGTTTTCATCTGCCGCAAGCTCAAGAATCCATCTGGCCATCTCCTCCACACTGTTCTCCTTCCCCACATATCCTGTTACACCGTGATCGATGACTTCCCTGGTAGACCTTACATCAAATGAAATCACTGGTTTTGCACTGGCCATGGCTTCAAGAACCGCATTGCTGAACCCTTCATAACTTGATGTAAGCAGAAAGACATCAATGGAATTAAAAAAGGCTGGCATATCCTTGATGAATCCCAGGAATTCCACCTGTTCCTCCACCTCCAGTTTACTGGCTTTTTTCTGAAGCACATTCAGCAGCCTCCCTTCCCCGGCAATCAACATTTTAAACCTGTAACTACTGTTGCTGAGTATTTTCATGAGTTCAAGCAGGTGCTCGTGTCCTTTCTCTTCCGACAGCCTGCCTGCACAACCCAGCACGATTTCCTTATCCTGGGCATGATACAGCGGAGCTGCATCCGAATTGTACCTGGCCAGGCTCACACCGTTATAGACAATGGAGATCTTATCCTCGGGAACCAGGTTTCTGTTGTTCACAAGAATGGTTCTTTTCACCTCCTCCGAGTTGGCTATGATTCGCGTAACAACCCGGCGGAGAAGGTATCGGTTGATGGGTGTATTCCTGATGGGAATGGCACTGCCCCGCCTGTAAACGATCTTCGGAACCCCGGCAATCCTGGCTGCATTGCTGGCCACCTTCATATCGCCCGAAAGGTTGGTGACCAATGACACCACCTTCTCCCTTCTGAATATCCCTGCCAGTTTGATTACCTTGACGGGATTCAGGAAACTGAGATTTGATACCCTGATTTGATACCCTGAGACGCCTATTTCCTGCATCTTACGGGCCAGAGGGCTGGCAGGTGAGGAGATGAACAGGACCTTGTAACCTTTTCTAACCAGATGGGATGCCACATCCACGTGCCATTTCTCTCCCCCTCCCCAGGTATGCTGTGAATTGAATAAACAGATGGTCTGCTTTTGCCTGCGCTTTTCATCCTTGTAGATATTTTTGAGTTTCACATATTTCAAAAACACCTCATGGGCTGAATTTACACTGACGATGAAACCGTAATATCCATCCATAAAACCCGTTCTCAGAAAGAAGTCTTTGATGAATCGCCAGAGCGGGTGAAGTACAATGCTGGAGATATAGACGTGCATGCCCCGGTTATAATAGGACCGTGCCATGATTGTAGAGAAGGAGTTCATCTGCGCGATGTGCTCGGAAACCGTATAATAGGAGTAATGCAAAATGTCCCCCTTCAGAAATCTCCTTGTGGATCCCTTTGTCAGGAAGAACCTGTCATGGGGATTAAATCCTCCCCAGCTTCCTTTCCTGGAATCCCAGAGGCGAAGTTTCCGGGCAGGGTACCAGCTTGTATGCCTGATCCATTTTTCACAATAGCTGGTCAGCCGGTTGAAGTAATACCCGTCATGGGTCCAGTTTTCCTTCACTTTCAGGATGGACGAACGCAATTCATCTGAGAGTGCCTCATCAGCGTCCAATGAAAGGATAAAAGGAGAAGAGGCCTGAAGAATGGCCCAGTTTTTCTGCTCGATGTGTCCAGTGAACCTGTGCCGGATAAAACGAACATTAAATGCACTGCAAATCTCTTCTGTCCTGTCGGTGGAATAACTGTCCACCACCACAATCTCGTCAGCAATGCTTACCAGTGATTCAAGGCAGCGATGGATATTTCGCTCCTCATTATAAGTTATGATAACTGCTGATATTTTGACTTTCATCATTATTCCTGCAAATATACTCTTTTCACCCGCTCGGGAATTGATGTCAGTAGCTCATAGGGAATTGTGCCCGCCATCTGAGCTACCTCCTTCACAGTGAGGTTCTTCCCAAATATTTCCACCTGATTCCCTTCCTCTGCATCAACCCCGGTCACATCAATCATGGTCATATCCATACAGATATTCCCTATGGTAGGCGCCATCACTCCATTGATCCAGACAAATCCATTCCCGTTGCCCAGTCTCCGGTCCATTCCATCGGCATAGCCCACACGCAGGGTAGCCACCCTACGGTCCGATCCGGCCTTTCCGCTTCGTGAATACCCAATGGTTTCGCCCTTTTTCACCATCCTGACCTGCGAGATGGTGGTTATGTAAGAACTGGCAGGAGTTAGCTGTTTACCCTGGCCTATCCCGTGTAATCCGATTCCCAGCCGGACCATCTGGTACTGTGCATCGGGAAACCTCTCAATGCCAGCAGAGTTCAGGACATGCCTGATGAAGGGAACTTCAAGCGAATCAGCCAGTCTGTCCGATACCCTGTCAAAGAGCTCCAGCTGTTGACGACTGAAGTCGTCGTGACCGGGCTCATCGCTTGCTGCCAGGTGTGTAAATACAGAAGCGATCCTGAATTCAGGACGTTTGATCAGCGGTATCACATCATCCAGTTCCTCCTCCGGGAATCCCAGCCGGTGCATGCCGGAGTCCAGCTTGAAATGGATTGGATAATGGCTGATCTCCCGGTAATGAAGGATCTGGAATAGTTCCTCAAGTCCCTTGAGATTGTACACTTCCGGTTCGAGGTTGAAATCAATCATCTGTGCGTATCCCGACTGATCGGGATTCAGCACCATGATGGGCAGGTGAATGCCTGCTTTCCTCAATTCCACCCCTTCGTCAATAAAAGCAACTGCCAGGTAATCAACCTTTTGATATTGAAGAAAATGGGCAATCTCCACACTCCCGCTCCCATAGGACAGGGCTTTCACCATGACCATGGTTTTCACACCGTCATTCAACAGAGACCTGTAATAGCTCAGGTTTGAGAGCATGGCGTTCAGATCAATTTCCAGCCGGGTCTGGTGGGATTTCAACTGCAGGTCACCCGTGATCCGCTCAAAGCCGAATGTCCTGGATCCCTTGATCAGAACTGAAGCATTCAGAAACAGGGTTCGGTCACACCTAAGCAGGAATTCTTCCGTATCATGGTAGAAGCGGCTGTTCATCTTAAAGAGCTTTCTGTTGGCCATTAATGCCGGTCCGATCCCGATAAACTGGGTAATCCCTTTCTGATGGACCAGGCCGGATATCTCCCTGTACAGCTCCTGGTCCTCCAGGCCGCTCTGCAGCAGGTCAGACAGAATCAGTATCCTTTCTGTATGTTGTTCCTGCTGATTCAGCAGGTCGAGTGAAGCGCCCAACCCCCTGATATCTGAATTGTAGGTATCATTGATCAGGGTGCTTCCATTGATTCCACGAAGGATTTCCATTCGCATGGAGACGGGTTCAAGTCTCTCAGCCCTTTCTGTTAGCTCTTCAACATTCAGCCCCATCTCCAGGGAAAAGGTCATTGCATGCATTGCATTCTCTACGGATGCGTTGTCAGTAAAGGGCAGGCTGAAACTGAAATTTCCGGCCGGGGTACGGGCTGAAATTTTCATTCCCCGTGCGTCTTTCGCATCAACCTTGTACAGATAGGAGCCCTCCCCGTCCATACACCAGTCAACCAGTTTAGCCCCTGTCTCCTGCAGGTGCCGCAGAAGGAGTTTCCCGTAAGGATCTTCGGCATCTGACCTGTAAACAATACGCTTGCAGCCCCTGAATAGCTTCAGCTTTTCTGCAAGTTTCTGCTCCATGCTTTTAAAATTCTCCTGGTGAGCAGTGCCCAGGTTGGTAAACAATCCTATATCAGGCGCAATGATATTGTGGAGTTTTTCCATCTCTCCGGGAAAGGAAATTCCCGCCTCAATGACAGCAAGCTGGTGGTGATCCTGTATCATCCAGACAGAAAGGGGGACCCCAAGCTGGCTGTTGTAACTCTTGGGGCTTCGATGGATCTGAAGGCGCCCATTGATGATCTGGTAGATCCACTCTTTCACGATGGTTTTTCCATTGCTTCCCGTCACTGCAGCCACCACTCCCGTGTAAGCCATCCTTCGTGCCGAGGCCAGCATCTGCAATCCCCCGAGTGTGTCATCCACCTTGCAAAAACCTGCTTCCGGATAGGATGACAGGTCAGGCAAAACCGACACCAGAAAGGCCCTTACACCCTTATCATACAACTCACCAATGAAGTCGTGACCATCAAAGTGTTCTCCTGACAGGGCAATAAAAAGCGTTGAATCAACTGGTACCACGGTCCTGCTGTCAAATGCAAGTGTGCTGATCCTGATCTGGCTCTCCCCGTAAGTCAAACCATTGATGCGAAAGCCTATCTCCCTGAGCGTCCATCCCGGTTCCATGCGGTTCTATCTTCCAGGGTTAACTTTTGAATAACAGGCCCTGCAAAGGGGCTCATAAATATCGGTTTCACCCAGGACAATCAATTTGTCATCCTCCGACAAGCGGTGTGTATGGTTGGCCAGAGTCCCGCACCTGACGCAAATGGCATGAACCTTGGTCACATATTCAGCAACAGACAATAGTTTTGGCATGGGCCCAAAAGGAATCCCGCGATAATCCATATCCAGTCCGGCCACAATAACCCTGGTCCCGCTGTTGGCGAGCTGGTTGCAAACACCAACCAAACCGTCATCAAAAAACTGTGCTTCATCAATCCCCACCACCTCCACCTGGTTTGCCAGAAGCAAAATGTTTGATGCTGAATCAACCGGAGTACTATGGATGGCATTGGCATCGTGGGATACCACCTCTTCTACCGAATAACGAATCTCGATACGCGGTTTAAAGATCTCTACCTTTTGTTTTGCAATCTTTGCCCTTTTAAGCCTCCGGATCAGCTCCTCGGTTTTCCCTGAAAACATGGATCCGGTAATGACCTCAATCCAACCCCGGCCATGGGATCTGTCAACCGTGTTTTCAAGAAACATGCTGTGCGGTTATATGAAGAATATCCTTAATTTTGTACGAATCCTCTGACCTAAAGTGCTCATCAATCATGGAAATAAAATACACCTTAGAAATACTGACCAAAGATATACAAGATATAGAAAAATTGGTGGCTAACCTTCAAAATTCTCCCAATGGTTCTACCCTTGAACTGGACCTTGCCCTTTCTAAACTGAGAAATGTCTATGACATCCTTACAATGATTCGGACCGACATGTCCCTGGCAGGCAAAATCCCGAAGGTGTCAGCTGAACCATCGCCTGCTGAGGCTCCTGTTGCTGAGGTTGAAGCTCCGGTTGCCGGGGCCCGGCCGGTGGCTCAGAAAGAACCGAAGATCACCCAGGGGCATACAGGGACCATCGCGGAGAAATTCACTGCCGAATCGAGTATCAATGAAAACCTGGCAGGCACAAGGGATCCTGACAAGGAGTCCAAACTGGTGGGCAAACCCATCGACAGCATCAGCAGGAACATTGGGATCAACGACAGGTTTCTCATCATCCGGGAGCTTTTTGATGGTAATTCGGATGGTTTTGTCAAACTGATTGAGGAACTTGACAAAGCCGGAGATCTTCTGTCAGCCAGCCAGTTACTTGAATCCAAATTTGAACAATCCAGGGAACATGAAGGGTTCTCCATCCTGACCAATCTGGTGAAACGGAGGTACAACAGGACCTGATATGTCAAAATTAACCCTGGTACCTACACCCATCGGAAACTTTGGGGATATCACTTTCAGGGCACTGGAGGTACTGAAAGAATCGGATCTTGTCCTGGCCGAAGATACCAGGAAGACCGGAAATCTTCTGAAACATTTCCGGATTACAAAACCGATCCGTTCACACCACAAATTCAATGAGCACGGTACCCTAGAATCACTTGTTTCACAACTCATGGCCGGAACCACCATGGCCCTGGTTACAGATGCAGGTACCCCGGGGATCTCGGATCCGGGATTCCTGTTGGTCCGTGCCTGTATTGAACATGATGTCCGGGTTGAAACACTGCCCGGACCAACTGCCTTTGTTCCAGCCCTGGTGAACTCAGGCCTTCCCTGTGACAGGTTTGTATTTGAGGGTTTCCTGCCACCCAAGAAGGGGAGAAACAAACGGATCACCGAACTGGCCGGGGAGAAACGGACCATGGTCCTGTATGAATCTCCTTTCCGGCTGGAGAAGACTTTGCGACAACTTGCAGCCAATCTGGGAAGAGACAGAAAAGCATCGGTTTCCAGGGAAATCTCAAAGATTCATGAGGAGACCATCAGAGGTACACTTGTTGAAGTTGCCGATCATTACAGCAACAAGCAGATCAAAGGCGAAATCGTGATTGTGGTTGCCGGTTCAGATGAATAATCTGCCGATTAATAGGGCCTTAAACTTCCCGAACCGGTAATCCTGGTAGTAATCATTGGATTGCCTCTGTATATCACATTACCCGAAGCCGATATGCTTACATCCAGGAAATCCGTAGCATATACATAAATCTTTCCCGAACCGCTGACCGAAACTTCCGCATCATCAACCATGAGCTCAATGGCATCTATTTTACCGGAAGCACTCAGGTAATAACCGGCTGTTTCTGCATTTCCCCAGAGTGTAATCCTGCCAGATCCTGTTAGCCTAGCATCCACTTTCACTCCATCAATCAGCGTAGCATAAACGCTGCCCGAACTGGTATGATTCACATCCAACAAAGCCGCTCCGTAAACAGTTCCCGCATCAATTTCGCCTGAACCGGTTTGAACTACCTGTACCTCATTCACATACGCCGCCTGCATAGACAGGTCGCCGGAGCCGGAATTTTTCAGGGCAGCTGACAAAGCAAATACCGAATCGATACTGATTTTGCCCGATCCCGTATTGGTGATTTCAAACTCGTCCGAATCAGCCCTGTCCGCTGAAAGTTTCCCCGATCCTGTATTCCTTATTTCCGTCAATTCGGGCAATGACACATAGACGAGTATCGGAGCTATTGAATTAATACACTCACCGTTTCTGGTTTTCACAATCAGCGTACCTCCCGAAACATATGTTTCAATGAATTGTATAAGGTTCTCCTGTGCTTCAACCTCCACTGCAAAAGTATCAGATTGTGTTACCCTGACTTCAAAAGATTCTGTATTGCTGACAGCCGTAAACCCGTCAAGGTCCCGCACATCAACCATTACAGGTCCGAACCCCTGAATACAGGGTCCTATAAATGAACAACCCGTGAATCCCATCACCAAAATAAAAACGCCTGCTATTGCTATATTTTTCATTGTTTTTCCTGTTGAGATTAAACGCTATCGTGATTCTTCAATCTAAAAGACAAAGCTTCGGTCAGAAAGATGCATGAAGCGTCTATAAATTTAAATCCGCATTCATAAGATAAGGTGATGCGATCAGGCACAGATGTTCGTTTTCGTACACTCCTGTTACACTTTCGATCAAAATTTTGATTCATTAACATATCTATTATACTGTTTTAAATGTCTTATTATCTGGTTTTTATATACTTTGGCACACATTATGATTTAGTTAGTCAGAACAGCAAAATCACAAAGGTCATGAAAAAAACACGAATCATTATCAGCATCATACTGGTCGGCCTGGCGACCACCTCCTTCGCTCAACTGAGCAACCTGAAAGACAAATTATTCCACAATAAAACGAACATCCATCCAATTGTCTGCACTTCCGAAACTGCCGGTTTCAGAGACTGGACATCTGATCTTAAAGGCAGGTTGGGCCAAGGTCAAGTAAAAATTTCCGAATCTCCCTCAGTTACCAAAACCTTATATTCCAGCCATGTAGAGGTAATCTATGAAAATGAAAGTGGATTGGAAGACTGGATGTCAGTACCTTTTGAATTTACAACAGATGAAGAAGATCTATCCTTAGAGCCCTGGATGACCAAACCTTTTCATTCAATTGCTGAAATTGATGAATTGAAACTTGAATCATGGATGGCTACTCCATTTGAATGCGGCACCTCTGAGGAGAAGTGGGTTGTTGCAGACAACCGCAAATAGCTTTCATTCAGATCTCGCGATTTTAATCACCTGCATATATCAGGAGGCTGTCTTCAAATAGGGCAGCCTCTTCTATTTATCACCCTTTCCCCTTTTACCGTTCTTCGCCTGTCGGCTCAGTTCCTCCGGTGCCCCTTTCCCCTCCCCGGGCACTGGGCACTGGGCACTGGGCACTGGGCACTGGGCACTGGGCACTGGGCACTGGGCACTGGGCACTGGGCACTGGGCACTGGGCACTGGGCACTGGGCACTTAAAACGGGGCAGGTTCATCGAAGCCATTGTTCATTCCAATATCGTTGTTCATCCCTCCTTCTCCCTCTTTCCTGTTCATTTTCGACTGATAAATTGCTTTTGAATTCCCATTCTCGTCATCTTCAACAAGGGCCAGGTGATCATCCAGATCAACAAACTTCGCAAATTCCCTTACAAACTTCAGGGTAATATCACCCACCGGTCCGTTCCTGTGTTTGGAAACGATGATCTCCGCGATTCCTTTCAGTGAGTTTCCATCCTCATCCACATCCAGTCCGTAGTATTCCGGCCGGTGTATGAAAATCACCAGGTCGGCATCCTGTTCAATGGCCCCCGATTCCCGCAGGTCGGAAAGCTGGGGCCTTTTGTTCCCCGACCGCATCTCCACACTCCGGTTCAGCTGTGAAAGAGCAATGACGGGTATGTCCAGCTCTTTTGCCACACTTTTCAGTGACCTGGAGATGTTACTAACCTCCTGCTCCCTGCTTCCCGAATCCTTTGATCCGGTCATGAGCTGGAGATAGTCGATGACCACAGCCTGAATATCATATTTCTGCTTTAACCGCCTGCATTTTGCCCTGAATTCGAAAATGGAAATGGCAGGGGTATCATCCACATACATGGGGGCTTTTTCCAGATCCTTAATTTTGTATTCCAACTGCTCCCACTCGTAATTTTCTAGCCTGCCGGTCCGGATCTTATCAGAAGCAAGCTGTGTCTCACCGATGATCAGCCTGTTAACAAGCTGGATGGAAGACATTTCCAGTGAGAAAAAGGCTACCGGGCGGTTGTGTTCCACAGCCATATTCCTGGCCATGGAGAGAACAAACGCAGTCTTCCCCATGGAGGGCCTGGCAGCCACAATGATCAGGTCAGACTTCTGCCATCCCGATGTGAGCCTGTCCAGCCGAGTAAATCCGGAAGGAACACCGCTCAGGCTATCTTCCCGCTTTCCGGCCTCTTCAATCTGTTCAAGAGCGGTTTTTAGCAGGTTACTGAGCTTTATGGTCTCTTTCTTAATGTGTCCTTCAGCAATGTTGAGCAGTTCCCGTTCAGAGTAATCCAGCAGATCATCCACATCGGTTCCTTCATCAAATGCCCTTTCCTGAATATCAGATGAGACCCGGATCAACTCTCTCTGGATGTATTTCTGAGCCACAATCCGGGCATGGTACTCCAGGTGGGCAGCAGAACCAACCCTGGATGTAAGCTGTGCAATATAGACTGCTCCTCCCACAGATTCCAGTTTCTCCTGTTTTCGAAGCTCCTCTGTCACTGTCAGCAGGTCAATGGGTTTTTCCTGCTGGGAAAGGGATTGAGCCACCTCATAGATTTGCTGATGAGATTCCTTATAAAAACTGCCTGGTTCCAGAATATCAAGCACAGAAAGGATGGCATCCTTTTCGAGCATGATGGCTCCCAGCACCGCTTCTTCCAGATCAAGCGCCTGGGGGGGAATTTTTCCATAATCCAGGGCAATGGCCTGGTTCTTTTTGGTCGCGGATGTCTGCTGCTTTGCCATTTCTGGTTTATTTGGGCCCTAAAGGTAAGAAACCACCCTCCCGGACAGCTTGTCCGCATGCTGCTTTTTTAAACACCATTCCATTAGTTATAATTAACAAATGTTGAAAAAACAAATATCTTTATCTCCCATGATACTTTTCTCACCGGCCAAGGTCAATATTGGCCTGCATATAACCGGGCGCAGACCGGATGGGTTTCACAACCTTCAGTCCGTGATGGTTCCAATCGGGCTCTGTGACATTCTTGAAATAAGGCAATTGAGATCCCGCAGCAGAGCTTTGCATTTCTCTCAGTCAGGAATACCGGTGGATGGGGACCCGGGGAAAAACCTCGTTGAAAAAGCCTTTGAAATCATGAGCGGGGTATCTGATCTGCCTCCTGTGGAAATACACCTGCACAAGCAAATCCCGGTAGGTGCGGGGCTTGGAGGAGGCTCATCCAATGCCAGCGTTACCCTGAAAGGGCTGAACCAGCTCATTCCCAAGCCCCTTTCCCCTGAAAAACTGCAGGAAATGGCTGCTCATCTTGGGAGTGACTGCCCGTTTTTTTTGTATCAGAAGCCGATGTTCATGGAAGGCAGGGGGGAAATACTCAGCCAGGTGTCCCTTGGCCTTGAAGACATGACCATGGTGGTCCTGTTCCCTCACAGCCATATATCCACAGCCATGGCCTATGCAGGTGTGGAACCGCTTGCTCCAATGATACACCTCAGGGAGCTGATCGCAGCTCCGATAGAAGATTGGAAGTTATTGATTATCAATGACTTTGAGAAGGGTATTTTTCAAAAATACCCTGAACTTGAGATCATCAAGCAAGGCCTGTACAAATCAGGAGCAATCTATGCTTCACTGAGCGGAAGCGGCTCCTCGCTTTTTGGAATTTTCAACGAAATGCCAAACCTGCCGCCACATCTCTCCAGGTTTGTGATATGGAAAGGTGAGGCAGGTAAACTGCCGGCCCCTATTTGAACTCAAGAAGCGGGTGTTCCTTTGGCACCAATTCTCCCTCTTTTACGTAGATCTTTTTGATCACACCGGGTCTCAACGCCCTGATTTCATTGCGCATTTTCATGGCCTCAAGGATCAGCAAGGGCGTGCCTGCCTCCACTTCATCCCCCGCTTTCACCATCAGTCTCTGAATGGTACCCGGAATCACGGCAAGGATCATCTTTTCGTTGGGGCAGCTCCAAAATTTCCGGTTCCTGAACTTGGTGGTGATCCGGGTCACATACCGGACACTACCGATCTCAAGTTCCTCCAAGGGAGGTTCGGGTTTTGAGGTGGCCTTTCCGGGTTTATCTGCAGTACTCATGGTGTTGGTCTAAAATGGTGGAACTCCGTGCTTTTTTGCCGGCATGCCTACACTCTTATCTCCCGAAACCTCCAGTGCATGGAGAAGTGATTTCCTGGTTTCACCGGGTTCGATCACTGAATCGATATACCCCTTTGCAGCTGCCACATAAGGATTGGCAAACTTATCCTTGTACTCCTGTACCTTCTGCGCCCTGACCTTCTCAGGATCTTTGGCAGTAGCAATCTCCTTTCTGAAAATGATATTGGCAGCACCTTCGGGGCCCATAACAGCCACTTCAGCGTCTGGCCAGGCGAACACAAAATCTGCCCGCAGATGCCTTGAATTCATGGCAATATATCCGCCACCATAAGCTTTCCTTAAAATCACACTGATTTTCGGGACGGTCGCTTCCGAATATGCGTACAGCACCTTGGCTCCGTGCCTGATCACACCTGCATGCTCCTGGTCCACACCCGGAAGGTATCCCGGCAGGTCCACAAAGGTAACAATGGGGATATTAAATGCATCGCAGTATCGAATGAATCTGGCTGACTTATCGGACGAATCAACATCCAGCACTCCGGCAAGTACCAGGGGTTGGTTTGCTACAAAACCCACGGTCCGTCCATTCATGGTTCCGAAACCGATGACAATGTTGGCAGCCCAGCTCTCCTGGACTTCAATGAAATCTGATCCGTCTGTCACCGCTCTGATCACATTTCTCACATCATAGGGCTGCCTCTTTTCGGCCGGAACAATATTGGAAATGTTGTACTTCTTCAATGGTTCCTTAAGTTCTTTCTGTTTAGGAACATCCGTATTGGACCTGGGGAGATAGGAAAGCAGGGATTTGATCTGTTCAAAACACTCGTCTTCTGTTTCAGCAAAGAAGTGGGCATTCCCGGTAATTTCGGCGTGTACACGGGCACCACCCAGCTCCTCCATGGTGATGTCCTCACCCAGTACAGTCTTGATCACTTCCGGCCCGGTGATAAACATCTTTGAGATCTTGTCCACTACAAACACAAAATCGGTCAATGCAGGAGAATATACGGCTCCTCCGGCACAGGGCCCCAGGATGACAGATATCTGTGGGATTACACCCGATGCCAGGGTGTTGCGAAAAAAAATCTCCCCATATCCTGCAAGAGAGTTCACTCCTTCCTGGATCCGGGCTCCACCCGAATCATTGATTCCAATCAACGGAATCCTCATTTTCAGGGAGTGGTCCATAATCTTGGTAATTTTCCTTGCATGCATATTCCCCAGCGAACCTCCAGCCACAGTGAAATCCTGGGCAAAGATACACACCGGTCTCCCGCCGATTGCCCCTGAACCGGTGATTACCCCATCCCCGTGGAGCTTCTTCTGGTCCATTCCGAAATCCCGTGCTTCATGCTCCACAAACAGGTCATACTCATTGAATGAGCCTTTATCCAATAGTTTCAGGATCCGTTCACGGGCAGTCATTTTTCCCATGGCTACCTGTTTCTGAATAGCTTGTTCACCACCGCCCTGGAGTACTTCCTCCCTGCGCTTCATGAGTTCCTCAACCTTATTTTTAGAGGCCATTATAAATGGTATTGATTTGCGGATACAATCTTACGAAAATCTGAACGCATTGTAAAACTGTTTAATAATATATCCTATTTGGGGGCCAGGCGGAACAGGAAGAGTGCTACCACCAGAAAGAACACGTTGGGGAGCCAGACCGCCACCATGACCGGAAGAAGTCCGCCTATGGCAAACTGTTTCGAAAACTGCGTAAACAGGATGTACGTGAAGCTGATAACCACACCAATGGCAATCTGCAGTCCGATCCCTCCTCTCATTTTCCGTGAGGATACTGCCACACCGATCAGGGTCAGGATAAAAGTTGAAAATGGGAAAGAGAGCCTGTTGTGCCTTTCGATCTGGTAAACAGTTACATTGGTTTCCCCTTGCATGAGTTGTTTCTTAATGAATTCATCCAGCTCTTTAAGGCTCATGGTTTCTACAATATTCAGGCGGATTTTGAAATCATCCGGATGAATACTGAGGGTGGTGTCAATCATTTTGCCTTCCTCAAGCGTTTCATTCAGACCATCAATGGTTCTGATGTAATAGCGTCTGGCCTGCCATTTATTGACAGCTGTATCCCACCTGATCTGGTCGGCGAACATCTTCGAAACCAGTTCTCCGTTCTCAAATTTCTCAATGGTGAAATTATATCCCACTTTTGAAACGTTGCTGTAATTCTGCATATACACGTAGATTCCTGGTTCAATCTGCCTGTGAAAATCTTTCGTTTTGAAATTGATCGGTTTTTTCCTTACAAATGTCTCCTCGAAATCCAGTTTCACCTTGTTTGCATTGGGGATCACCCGGTCACTCAGGTAAAATGAGAGACAGGCGATCAGGGTGGCAGAGATCAGATAGGGAACAAGAAGCCTGCGGAAACTCATCCCACTGCCCAGAATGGCAATTATTTCTGTATTATAAGCCATCCGGGATGTGAAATAGATCACCGCGATAAAAGCAAACAGAGAACTGAACAGGACCGCAAAATAAGGGATGAAGTTCAGGTAGTAATCGAACAGGATCTTATTCAGCTTTGCGCCGCTTTCGATAAAATCATCGATTTTCTCTGAGAGGTCGAAAATCACCACAATAGAAAGGATCAGGGCAATGGAAAGGAAAAACGAACCCAGAAACTTCCGGATCACATACAGATCAATGATTTTTAGACCTAAAAGCCTTACAATCTTGTACTTAAAAGCGGTACCATTTTTGATTTCCATGTGGAAAAAGTTCCTCGTTTGATCTCTTCAAAAGCCTGTCTTACCAGCCAGAGATAGAAGGCAAGGTTATGAAGGCTGGCGATCTGGGCGCCCAGCATTTCGCCTGATATAATTAAATGACGCAGATAAGCTCTTGAATATTGTGTATCTACAAAACTGTGGGCGTCAGGATCGACGGGTGAAAAGTCGTCCATCCATTTCCTGTTCCGGATATTGATGATTCCAAGGGCGGTGAACAACATGCCGTTCCTTCCATTACGTGTAGGCATGACGCAATCAAACATATCCACTCCCAGAGAGATGGCCTCCAGGATATTTACCGGCGTTCCAACTCCCATGAGGTAGCGGGGCCGGTCGGCCGGTAAAATGCCGTTGACTACCTCCACCATGGCATACATCTCTTCAGCGGGCTCCCCTACGGAAAGTCCCCCGATGGCATTCCCAACAGCCCCCTGCTGAGCCACGAAATGTGCAGATTCAATTCTCAGTTCAGTGAAAACACTTCCCTGCACAATGGGAAAGAAAGCCTGTCCGTGACCGTACAGGGGCTCTGTCTCCCGGAATTGTCTTAGTCCACGCTCCAGCCACTGGTGTGTCAGGGTCAGGGACTCCCTGGCATACTTCAGGTCACAGGGCCAGGGTGTGCACTCATCGAAGGCCATCATAATGTCAGCTCCAATAATCCGCTGGATATCAACAATGTACTCCGGTGTGAAGAGATGAGTGGAACCATCAATGTGGGAATTGAACCTTGCACCTTCATGTTTCAGCTTCCTGTTGGCTGCCAGGGAAAAAACCTGGTATCCCCCACTGTCAGTAAGGATAGACCGGTCCCAGTTCATAAATGCATGCAGGCCGCCCGCCAGTTTCATGATCTCGGGTCCCGGACGAAGATACAAATGGTAGGTGTTCCCCAGAATGATCGCCGCATCAATATCATTGTACAACTCCCGCTGATGGATTCCCTTTACACTGCCGGCAGTCCCCACTGGCATAAAAACCGGTGTCCTGATCTCAGAGTGATCGGTCCGGATGATTCCTGCCCGGGCCTGGCTGCCCGGGTCTTTGTGGATGATCTCAAACTTCATAGGAAATTCAAACAGCCAAAGATAAGCAATTGTTGAAAATCTACTTTTTCTTTTCCAAACCTGCCTGTTAAATTTGCAATGCATGAATCTGAAGACAATGATAGGAAACCCCGGGATACCTGAATGGATCCTGCTGGCAATGTTCTTTACCACATTTCTTATACAATGCTGGTATTACCTGGGAATATACATTCAATTACCCCTGTATAAACCTTTAAAAAAGCAGAATAAAAGGAGGGGCATCTCTGTGGTGATCTGCGCAAAGAATGAGGCCCATAACCTGGAAAAATTTCTTCCCTTGATACTCACACAGGATTATCCTGAATATGAAGTGATTGTTGTGAACGATTGTTCCGCAGACCATACCGAGGAGGTTTTGTTACAATATTCAACCCTGTATAAACACCTCAGGTATACCACCATCCCGGCCAATGAAAAATTCCTGCATGGCAAAAAGCTTGCCCTGACCGTGGGACTTAAATCGGCAGGCTTCGACCTGGTCCTGCTAACAGATGCTGACTGCTATCCAGCTGGTGATCAATGGATTCGCAACATGTCTTCCCACCTGAGCAAAGAGAAAGAGTTTGTTCTCGGGTATGGACGGTATGAACAAAAAAAAGGACTTCTGAATGCGCTGATCAGGTATGAGACGGTGTTTACAGCTTTGCAATATTTCTCATTTGCCCTGAAGGGGAGACCCTATATGGGGGTAGGAAGAAACCTGGGGTACCGGAAATCACTCTTTTTTAAAAGCGGGGGCTTTTCAAACCACTACCATATTGCCTCAGGAGACGATGACCTTTTTGTAAATGAGCATGCCAACAGGAAAAACACTGCTATAGAGATTGATCCCGAAAGCCATACGATTTCAATACCAAAAACAAGTCTTGGCAGCTGGATCAGGCAGAAACAGAGGCATGTTTCGGCTGGAAACCTGTACGATCCGGGGTCACGGTTTCGTCTGGGTACAGATATGATCAGCCGACTGTTGTTTTACATTACTTTTGGAATGCTCTGTTTCATGACAGTACGGATATGGCCTGTAGTCATCCTTTTTGGCATATTCCAGATCATCCGGACGACCATTTTCAAATTGGGAATGGCCCGTTTGAATGAAAAGTATTTATTGCTACCTTCGTTCCTGTTTGATCCGGTCCTTCCTCTTGTTCTGGGAATTATCTGGTTCAGAAATATTTTTGTAACAAAGTATCAGCCATGGAGTTAAATTCCAATCTTTCCCTGAAAGCACAGCAGGACATGGAACTGGTGGAAAAAGCCAAGAAAGGTGACCAGCTTGCTTACGGAGAACTTCTTGGCCGCTACCGGGATGCCATCTATTTCATGCTTCTTAAGATGGTAAACAGTCCGGTTGATGCAGAAGATCTTACCATAGAGGCCTTTGGTAAAGCCTTCAAAAACATCGATCAATACACTCCGAACTTTGCCTTCTCAACCTGGCTTTTTAAAATAGCCACAAACAATTGTATAGACTTTATCAGAAAAAAGCGGGCAAGTCATGTTTCCCTGGACCAGACCATGGATGGTGATGACTCCCTGTCCCCCTCTTCAATGATACAATCCGACGTCCTGGATCCCGAATCATATCTAATTAACAAGCAGAAAATCAAGCATATGCATAATGTGGTCTCCAGGCTTAAACCAAGGTACAGGACGCTGGTTGAACTACGTTATTTCAAAGAGTATTCCTATGATGAGATCGCGGAAGAACTGGATATTCCCATTGGCACTGTAAAAGCACAGCTTTTCAGAGCCAGGGAACTGCTTCTGAACATCCTCAACCGGTCCAGGGAGAAACCATGATCCATGGACCTGATCCGAAAATATTTCCCGGAGATTGATACGAAACAGTCCAGACAGTTTGAGAGACTCCTTGAGGTGGTCTCCAATCTGAATCAAAAGGTAAATGTGATCTCCAGGAAAGATGTGAATTCCCTTGAAGAGAGGCACATCCTGCATTCCTTGTCCATTGCCAGGCCATTTACCTTCCAATCCCATCAGTCGATTATCGATGCCGGTACTGGCGGGGGATTCCCGGGGATTCCCCTGGCCATTCTTTTCCCGGAATCCAGGTTTACACTGGTAGATTCGATAGGTAAAAAGATCAACCTGGTCAGGGAGGTCTGTGAAGCACTTGAACTGAAAAATGTCCGACCTGTGCATGCACGGGTGGAGACACTGAATGTCAGGGCTGATTTCGTGGTATCCAGGGCAGTAACAGCTTTGCCCAGACTCTATCAATGGACCCGGAGACTGATCAAACCTGGCTCCAATAATGCCCCCAATGGCCTGATCGCTCTGAAAGGAGGCGACCTCGAACCGGAACTGACATCCTTCACGGGAAGAATTGAATTGTATCCCATTTCAAGGTGGTTTGAAGAGTCATTTTTTTCAACTAAAATGATTGTTTATCTAAAAATATAGCTACTTTTGCACCCTCAAAATAGATTGTCATGAAAAGAACATTTCAGCCATCCAACAGGAAAAGAAAGAACAAACACGGATTCAGGGAGCGGATGGCAACAGCCAGTGGCCGCAGCATTATTTCCGGAAGGAGAAGGAAAGGGCGCAAGAAATTAACAGTTTCTGACGAACCCAGGCATAAAGCATAACTGTTCTTCTGAAAAAGATACTTTGAATAACTGACCGGTCCCCGGTTGGTTATTTTTTTGTCCGGACTTTTGTGGAGAATTTGTAATTTGGCATTCGTTTTCATTACCCATGGCGAAAAATATTCCCCATAAAAAATATAACTATTCCCTCCAGTTCCTGTTTCCCGAAACTGAGAGCAGCAAGCTTCGGCCAGGTTACCTTTCAGAATTTGCCTCCAAGATCAGTACAGAATTTGTGGCCCGGGCAAACATCTGCTTTATGGGCCTGACTGAACCCTCTGCACCTGACCAGCACCAGCTGATCCAATATGTGACCGAAAGGTCCGGTGCCATGCAGGATGTCATCAGGGATGGATATGTAATGGTTTTTGAATCAGGGTCTCTGGAGCTTCAGGTAAATCCCAATGAATTCTTCCGGCTGGATCTTCCGGAACCGGCTACTGACAAAGTCTATTATGAAGTCTCTTTTAAGGGAAAGAAAGGGGTGCGTCAGGGGGGGCTGATCCTTCCTTCCGATGCAGTGAAATATGTGATGGCAATTAAAGACCAACGTGCAGCGGTCCATCCCGGCATGATCCGCATCATCCTCAACAAGGTCGGCTTCGTTGGTGAAGCGGTGACCATTCACCAGGAGATGCCAGTCGGAACCACCCCAAAAAAAAGCTCTGTGCTGCTCCAAAAGCTCAGGTTGACCCTTGCATGGAACACAATAATTCCGGTGAGGGAGGCACGGAATCCTTTCCTGAAGAACCTCTTCTTCACTGATGAACACCCACTTCTCCGGCTGGCTTTTTTCGGCTTTGCCCTTGCCATTTTTCTGATCATTCCCATACTGAGCCTTGATGCTGGCTTATCGGGTGACGATGAAAAACATTACAACCATGCCATCAAGGTCTATAACTATTTTTCGGAAGGGGACTCTTCTGCACTGGACGATCCACAGTTCAAACTCAATTACTATGGCCAGTCCTTTGATTTTTTCACCTACCTGATGATCAAGCTGTTCAACCTTGAGGATACCCCTTTCGAAGCCAGGCATGTGATGGTTGCCATTTCCGGAGCAGCTGCCATATTATTTACCGGACTGCTTGTCAAGCTGTTTTCCGGATATTCAGGGGGATTACTTGCCATGGTTCTCATGTTCCTTTCTCCCCGGTTCCTGGGTCACTCCTTCAACAATCCCATGGATATACCCTTTACACTTGGAAACATTTTCACCCTTTATTATATCACCCTGTTCCTAAAAAAATTACCAAAGTTCAGTATGATGAATGCCATCTGGATTGCAGTGGGAATCGGATGGACCAATGGAATCAGGATCGGAGGCCTTCTGTTGATTCCTTACCTTTTCATGTTTGCCGGGTTCTACCTTTTGCTGCACAAATGGCCATGGAAATTCTTTTCATTAAAATGGTGGAGATTTTCACTTCACGGACTGGGTATCCTTGTTCTTATTTCCGCTGCTGGATACCTGATCAGTATCCTTACCTGGCCGTATGCCCTCCAGGACATCATCAACCACCCCATACAGGCCTTTAAGATGATGACAAACATCCAGGTATCGATAAGGGTGTTGTATGACGGACTTGTTCAGTGGTCCGATCACCTTCCGTGGCACTACATCCCGAAAAATATATGGCTCACAGTACCCGTACTGATCCTCCTGGGCTGGTTCGCCTCGGTGATCACCTGGATCACTGACAGGAAAGAAGGGAACGGATTTTGGTATTTCATGCTCTGGTTTACGGTCCTCTTTCCTGTGATCTTCATCATTTACAGGAAATCAAATGTGTATGGCGGATGGAGGCACATGATGTTCATCTATCCATCCATGGTAGCCCTGTCAGCCATGGCCATCAGCAGCCTGGTCAAGCGGACAGGCAAACCATGGGCAAGGTATCTGGCGATCGCGCTGATCATTGCCGGATTATTCCATCCGCTGAAACATGTGATCCGAAACCATCCAAACACATACATCTATTTTAATGAATGGGCTGGAGGCATCAACAACGCCTTCGGTAAAATGGAAACCGACTATTATTCAAACAGTCTCGGGCCGGCAACCGACTATTTTATCGAATCCATCCTGCCCGGACTGGAAGCCAGTAAGGAAGAACCTGTCCGGGTGGCAAGTAACTTTACCATCAACTACTATTTCAGGAATCACCTTGACCAGGTGCAGCCTTTTTACGCCAGGTATTATGACCTGGGGAAATATGACTGGGATTATGCCATTTTATACTGTAATTATATCCATCCCTTCCAGCTTAACAATGGATTTTGGCCACCCAAGAACACCATCCATGAGATCAGGGTTGATGATGTGGTGGTGGCAGCCATTGTAGAGAGGAAGAACAAGGATGACTACCACGGGTCTACGCTGCTTTCAGAGGGTATGAACGAGCAGGATGGCGCCAAACTGGAACAGGCCCTGCTATACCTGGAGAGTGCCGTTGAATATAATCCCAATAATGAAGTTGCCTTGCTGGAACTGGGGAATGTCTATTCGGCATTTTTAATGTTCAACGAAGCCAGGAATACCATGGATCAATTGCTTCAAATATACCCGGACTATGACAAAGCACTCAATGCAAAAGGTTATTCTTATCTGATCCAGGCAGAGTACACACAGGACTTTTCCTATATCGATGATGCCATCAGGATTATCAATCTGGCCATCAAATCAAATTATAAGTTCTATTCGGGCTACTATAACCTGGGATTATGTTATGGCCTGAAGGGGGACCGGCCCAATGCAGAGCATAATTTCAAACAGGCCATCAATTATAATTCAAAATTCAAAGCTGCATACGTAAAACTGGCTGAGCTTTATGACGCATACGGTGATTTTGAGTCAGCACAGCTTGTGCGGGAACAATTAAACAGATTGAAATGAGAATTGCGGTGATTGGCGCCGGACCTGCAGGCATGACTGCTGCGTATGAGCTTTCAAAACACATGGGAACCCGTATTACAGGGCTGGATGTGTATGAGAAAAGTGAAGAAGTAGGCGGTCTTTCAAAATCCATCAACCTTTGGAACCAGAGGGTTGACCTTGGGCCACACAGATTTTTCAGTCACGATCCAAGGATTAATTCACTTTGGCTGGAGGTGGTCAAAGACCAATATGAGATTGTGAACCGCCAGACCAGGATCTATTATAACAAGCGTTTCTTTGACTATCCAATAAAGGCATTCAATGCCCTGGGAGGACTGGGCCTGTTTGAGGCTGCCCGCTGTGTGATCAGTTACGTGGCAGAGCGCATGAACCCAAGCTCCGATACCTCAACCTTTGAAGGATGGGTCACCAGCAGGTTTGGGAAAAGGCTGTACACCATTTTCTTCAAGACCTATTCTGAAAAATTATGGGGAATACCATGCACCAAACTGGATTCGGACTTTGCTGCACAACGAATTAAAAAAATGTCTCTTTTGGAGGCCATTAAAAATGCTCTTTTTCAGGGCAGCGGAAAAAAACACGCCACACTTGTGGACCAATTCGCTTATCCGTCGGGAGGTACAGGATCAGTGTATGCTTCCATGAGAGCATCCATCGAGTCAAATGGAGGACATCTTTTCCTGAAAACGGGTATTGAAAAGGTGATCACAAAAAATGGCATGGTCCAGTCTGTTCAGCTTGAAAACGGAGAGGTCCGGGAATATGACCAGGTGGTCTCATCCATGCCAATTTCCCTCCTGGTGGAAAAGCTCCCTGATGTACCGGATACCATTCTGGAGCATTCAAGGAAACTGACCTTCAGGAACACCATCCTGGTCTACCTCAGGATAGAACGGACCGATCTTTTTAATGACCAGTGGCTATATATCCATGACTCTTCGGTGCAATTCGGACGTGTCACCAACTTCAGGAACTGGGTCCCCACCTTGTATGGCAGCGATGACTCAAGCATTATCTGCATGGAATACTGGTGTAATTTTCAAGATGAAATTTGGGGAATGGGAACAGAACACCTGGTTAAACTGGCTACAGAGGAGATTGTCCGCACAGGCCTTGTATCCGAAGGGGAGGTCGAGGAGGGTGAAGTGATCAGGCTTCCCAGGTGTTACCCGGTATATTTCAGCGGATACCGCCAGGCACTTGAACCGGTTGAGAAATACCTGGCCAGCCTCAGGGGGCTTCAGGTGATTGGACGCTACGGTGCATACAAATACAACAACCAGGATCACAGTATCCTGATGGGAATACGTGCTGCAGAGAATATTGTATACGGTACAGAACATGATCTCTGGTCCATCAATACAGATTATGAGGTGTATCAGGAATCGTCAGTGATCACCAAAACAGGGCTGGTCACAACGCAAACATCATAATTCGTTGAATTAACATTACTTTTGAATGAAATCATCGGTCATGGATTTTTTAAAATTTCTAATCAGCAAACAATTTTTACGGCACCTGGGGCTTGCCCTTACCATCCTGTTGATCCTCATACTGGCAGTACTGGTTTGGCTCCGGTTTTACACACACCATGGGAAAACCATTATGGTACCTGACCTTGCCGGCCTTACACTGGATGAGGTGGGAGATGTGACCTCCTCAAGAACCCTGCGGTTTGAGATTGTAGATTCTGTTTTTTCATCGGAAATGCCCAGGGGGACTGTAGTCAAACAGAATCCCAAAGCCAGTTCCAGAGTAAAAAAGAACCGGAATATTTTCCTTTCAATGAATGCTGTCAACCCGGAGATGGTAACCATGCCGAAGCTGGTGGGGCTCTCAATCCGCCAGGCCAGACTTGCATTACAGAATGCCGGGCTGAAACTGGGAAACATCACCTACAAACCGGATTATGCGGTTGACAATGTACTACAACAATTCCACCTTGACTCCGTTATTAATGAAGGAACCGAAATCAGGAAGGGAGAAGTGATCGACCTGGAGTTGGGAATGGGACTGAGTAACGAGACCACCAGGATACCCGATCTGGTCGGAAAGGAATTGGAGACAGCCAGGGATATCATTGCTGATTATCACCTCAATATAGGGGCCGTCACCTATGATGAATCGATGGCTGATAAGGATGACAGCGCCATGACCTTTGTATGGAGACAATATCCTGAGTATGATGAACTCAAAAGGATCATCAAAGGAATGGAAGTGGATATCTGGCTAACCATCGATTCCACCCGTCTGCCGGTAACCGACATCCTGCATATGGGAGCGGATACAGATATGGTGCATGAATAGATCTGCAAAGTATTTATCGGGAAGTTTATTCTTTCTGGCCACAATGTCCGGATTATTTGCCCAGGAGGTGTTTACTCCGCTGGCGGGAAATCCCATGGCAGAGGCTTACCACAGCAAATTGAAGCGGGTAAAGAAATCGGCTGCAACGGCAGATACACTTAATCTTCCAATATTTGACGATTTTTCATCTGCTTCGGTAGAGCCGGACCAGGAGATATGGAGTGATGCCAGTGCTTTTATAAATAACAATTATTGTGTGGATCCCGTGACCAACGGGGTTGCAACACTGGATGCCCTGGATTTTAACGGAAGCATCTATCCGGGAGCAACTTATGATCCCACAAGTTTTGTTGCCGATCACCTGACCAGTCATCCCATCCGGCTCAGGTATCCGGCCGGAGACAGCATCTATCTGAGCTTCCTCTATCAGCCGCGCGGACTTGGAGATAAACCCGAAGAACAGGACTCACTGCTGGTGGACTTTTATAATCCTGTTGACAGTGTATGGATCAATGTATGGGGCATACCTGGCACCGACCTCCACCCATTCCGCCACGTGATGATTCCCATTACCGGGGAAGGATTTTTGAACACGGGGTTCAGGTTCAGGTTCAGGAACAGGGCAAGTTTTCCCAGGAACAACGACTATCCTGATAAAAGGGCCAACCTGGACCACTGGCATCTGGATTATATACGGTTGGATATCAATAGATATGCGGCTGATACCGTACTCCGTGATGTTGCTTTCAACACACCCCTTCAAGCTGTACTGGTTGACCTCACTTCCTTACCATGGGCCCATTATGAGGAGGCATATTACACGATGCTGGAACCCACCATTCCTGTCCGTTACAGGAACAACGATACGATTTCAAGGAACGTGACCCGGTCGCTGGTCATCGATGAGCCATTCTATAATGAAACCTATTCTCCGGGGGCACCCACCGCTCAGGATCTGCCTGCCATGAAAGATACCGTGGTAGAATTCGAATACATATACCCCATTGACTATAACCGTGGTGATTCAGCGCTGGTCAGGTTCAAAGCCTCTCTCCGCACCGATGAATTCGATCCCAAAGTGAATGATACGGTTGTGCACGACCAGTGGTACAAGGACTACTACAGCTATGATGACGGAACCCCTGAAGCCGGTTACGGTTTAAGGGGTCAGGGAACCCGCAATGCCAATGTAGCCATGAAATATAACGCATTCGAGGCCGATGAGTTGGGAGGCGTGGATATCAGTTTCAACCAGTTGCTCGATTCAGTGAACCTGAAATACTACTTTAAACTAATTGTATGGGGTGACAATGAAGGAAAACCCGGAATGGTGCTCTTTGAAGATGAGGATGACCATGTCCCTGTATATACAAAACACTTCCCCGGATTTGTCAGGTTTTATTTTGCAGAACCGGTTAGGGTCGATGGAACCTTTTATGTGGGTTGGAGACAGTACAATGAGTATATGCTGAATGTGGGGCTGGACCTGAACAACCATCCAAATCCCCACGTCATGTTTTACAACTACCAGGGTACATGGGAATTATCCAAAGCTCCGGGAGTATTGCTTCTCAGGCCCTTCCTTTACGATGAAACAACAGATGTGGAACCCATCAGGAACACCACCCATTTGCTGAATGTTTATCCCAATCCTGCATCGGATCATGTCATCATCCGGATCCCGGGTTCAGAACATCCCGGGGAGTTGGTCCTGGAGCTCTATGATGCATCCGGGCGGTTGGCCGAACAAAGGATCATGGACAACAACAAACTGGATGTTAAAGGGCTACCGGCCGGGATATACCATCTTAAAATTCAATCTAAAGAGGGATTCTTTTATTCCAAACTTCTGATTAACCGTTAGGAGATGAAAGAAGACCTTGTTGATCAGAATGAATTGTTCGAGCATTTTCGATTCATGGCCGATCCCGGTCAAACAGTACTCAGGATCGATAAGTTCCTGTTCAACAAACTGGAAAACACCTCCAGGAGCCGGATCCAGGCAGCTGCCATAGCGGGCAACATCCTGGTAAATGAGTTTCCCGTGAAACCCAATTACAAGGTGAAGCCTGGTGATTCCATTCGCATTGTCCTGCCTCACCCTCCACGGAAAATCGAGTTGATTCCCGAAGCAATCCCCCTGGATATTGTCTACGAAGACCAGGATGTGATTGTAATCAATAAACAGGCGGGAATGGTCGTTCATCCCGGTTATGGAAACTACACAGGTACCATGGTGAATGCACTGATGCACCACCTGAAGGACAATCCCCTTTTCAGCAGCGGAGAGGAAAGACCGGGATTGGTCCACAGAATTGATAAAAATACCTCTGGATTGCTGGTGGTGGCTAAAAATGATATTGCACTCGCCAAGCTTGCCGGCCAGTTCTATAACAAAACATCAACCCGAACCTATCATGCACTGGTATGGGGTGATGTGAAGGAGGAGCAGGGAACCATCACAGGAAACCTCGGTCGCAATCCCAAAAACAGGAAGCAGATGCATGTGTTTCCCGAGGCAGACCAGGGCAAGGAGGCCGTAACACATTACAGGGTGCTGGAGCGACTGGGTTATGTCTGCCTCCTGGAGTGCAGACTTGAAACAGGCCGTACCCACCAGATCAGGGTCCATTTTCAATATATCAACCACCCCTTGTTCAATGACCCTGAGTATGGAGGTGACAAGATCCTACGCGGAACCACATTCACAAGGTACAAACAGTTTGTAAGCAATTGTTTCGAACTGCTGCCCGGACAGGCCCTCCATGCAAAAACCCTGGGATTCTTACATCCATCCACAGGCAAAGCAGTTTCCTTTGATGCTGAATTGCCCCCCGGATTTCAGACCTTGCTTCAAAAGTGGCGCACGTATCTGTCTGGACGAAAGGAGGAGGATCAGCCAATGGTCTAATACAAAGATGCATTCATGGATATATAGGTACATTCGTCAAAATAGACCATTCAAACCCCCGTCACTATCGTTTAAAAGGTATTAACTTTATGTTAAGACCGAAAGAAGCCATGAACATTGCCATATTTACAGGAGGGGATTCATCAGAATCGGTGATCTCGGTAAAAAGCGCCAAAGAAGTAAAGCGCTGGCTGGAGAGTGCCGGACATAGCTGTTTTACTGTTACCGTTACAGGACCAAAATGGACCATAACCCATAACGGGCAGGAAGCCCAGCTGGACAAGAATGGTTTCGGATTTAAAAGTCCGGCCGGTCCGGTTCAATTTGACTTTGCATGGAACATGATCCATGGTACTCCGGGAGAGGACGGTAAACTACAGGGGTATTTCGATATCATGAGAATTCCATACAGCAGTTCCAATCACTTTTCGGCTGCCCTGACCTTCAACAAATATGCCTGCAAAATCTATTTAAAACAGCATCAGGTACTAACCCCTGAAGCCCGTCTTGTCCGTAAAAGTAAGGATGCCGACCTGGATGAAATAGCTGAATCAGTGGGATTCCCCTGTTTCGTGAAACCCAACAGCGGAGGCTCTAGTTTTGGTATTGTTAAAGTGGTCAGGCTCGAGGAATTGCAGCCGGCACTAAACGTCGCACTGAAGGAAGACCGGGAAGCCATTGTAGAACGCTATATCAAAGGCACGGAAGTTACATGCGGACTGATCAAGACGGATGGGAAGTTTACCATCTTTCCGGTCACCGAGATCATTTCTGAGAATGAATTCTTCGATTACGAAGCAAAGTACACAGAAGGAAAAGCTCAGGAGATCACACCGGCCCGCATTGATGACAACCTTACGCGGAAATGCCAGGAGCTTGCAAGCAGGATTTACGACCTGACCGATTCCTCAGGGCTGATCAGGGTGGATTTTATCATCAAAGGGAACCAGGTCTATTTTCTGGAATTAAACTCCATCCCAGGAATGTCAAGGGAGAGTATTGTTCCAAAACAGGTGATGCATGCGGGTCTGAAAATGGAAGAAGTCATCCAGTGGGTCATCGACGATGCCATCGCTTCCTCCCGGCGGGACACGAAATAAATACCATGTTTGGCTAATCCCTGTCAAAGTGGATGTCAAGCCTGACCATTATTTCATCCGCGATGAAGTTGTCCTTTAGCGATGCAAGGAGCGATGTCGCAAATTGTCGAGATCACCTTCGTATTTGAACACTTTCAACTATTTTTGTTACTTTTAACGCTCCATGAAGATCCTCCGGCCATTCATCATATTATTGGTAATTTCCTTTTTTCTGATCGGGTGCAGCTATTCAAATACGGAAATATACTTTGTGGATCCCGAACCGGGTGAGCCGGCCATTATTTTTGCCACTTCCAACCTGGATTCCATGGTTGATCCCTCGGTTACAGACAGCCTTTTGATCATTTATAAGCTTGAAATTGAACATGCGGAACTCTACTATGTGGAGGGCGGAATGGAGAATTACAGGATTTATGAGCTGACTCCTGACTATGATCCGGATACCCTGGCGGGGCCGTTTGTGGTGACCGACTCATTCTGGTTGCAGGGGTCCCTGCCTGTAGAACCGGGATCAAAATCTCTTTTCCTCTCGTTTTACTACAGCTCCAATACCAACAGCCTGGGTGATATACTGGGGGTAGAGGTCGATATCCTTGACCTGGAATACACCGTTACCATGGAAGGAGGGACAGAATGAGAAGTGTGCTTACAGGGATTCTGTTGATTGTTTTGGCTTCGCTGTCGGCACTTCATGCCCGGAATTTTGGATTACAGGCAGGCTTCGGGATGCATGCATCAAGAATGGATGACATGAAATACCTTCAGAAATATTTCCTGGAAAGTTACCCTGTAGAGGGAAAAATTATTTCCTCCTTTCCGGTGTATACTATGGGTTCGCTCCGGATTGTAAAACAACTCAGCCCGGCTTTGAAAATCGGTGCCGGCTACGCTTTGGCAATCACGGGAGGCAGATCGAATTACACCGACTATACAGGAAGCATCAACAGCGACATGCTGGCCTCTTCTCACCGGCTTGGAGCCTATGCTTCCTACGCCGTGTTCGGTGGTGAATGGTATGACATAGCAGTATTCGGACAACTGGACGCCAACTATACCCTGATGGACATTACCACCTCCCTTTATGTATTGGGTTACCAGGATGGTGTGGTGTACAAATATGCATCCATCACACCCAGTGGTACCGCAGGTTTGGAATTCCTTTTCCATCTCAATGAATTTACCATTGGGTTGAACGGAGGCTACCAGGTTGATAGGCCGGGGAAAATGGCAGACCGGGATAGTGGCAATGACCTGAAGGATCCCAATGACAGGGAACGGATTCTGACATCAGACTGGACCGGCTGGATGGCCCAGTTGACGGTACTGATCTGGTTTTAAGTAACCGGCATCTGTCCCTTTCGGATTGTGCTCATGAAACTTCCGATTTTTTCTTCCAGAGGGCCTTCTTCCGACAGCATACTGATAAATGCACTTCCTATAATAGCCCCGCTGGCATGCGTACAGGCCGATTTGAAGGTTTCCTTACTGGATATCCCAAATCCAACAAGGCCTGGAATCCCCAGCTTCATGGCTTCGATCCTGCCGAAGTATTCCACCTGGTGCTGTTTCACAGATGATCTGGCCCCCGTAGTGGAAGAATCAGCCACCAGATAAAGGAGTCCTCCGGACAGCCGGGCAATGTTGCGAATCCTCTCCTGAGAAGTATGCGGGGTAATCAGCAGGGCATGGTGAACCCCATACCTGTGAAAAAGTTCCATGTATTCAGATTCATATACATCAGGGGGCAAGTCGGGAATGATCACTCCATCGATCCCTGTTTCACGGCACTTCTCAAGGAATGGCTCTATTCCATACTGCATCATTGGATTCAGGTATCCCATGATTAACAGGGGGATTTGTACCGTATGCCGGATCTCCCGCAACTGCGAGAAAAGCAGTTTCAGGGTCATTCCGTTGGAAAGTGCAACCTGACTGCTCTTCTGGATCACAGGTCCGTCAGCCAGGGGATCTGAAAAGGGAACTCCGATTTCAACCATATCAGCACCATGCTTCTCCAGGGCTCTCAGGATCTCTACGGTATCATGAAGTTCAGGGTACCCGGCAGTCATATAGATGGAGAGGATCTCCCCGCTCCTTTCAGTAAACAAGCGATCAATTCTGTTCATATGCTGATTGCTTATAATCCAAGTTTATCAATATACGTATCCATGTCCTTGTCTCCCCTCCCTGACAGATTTACCACCACCACATCTTCCTTCCTGAAAGTCAGCATTTCAAGGGCAGCCAGGGCATGCGCTGACTCCAGCGCAGGAATGATGCCCTCCTGGCGTGTGTAAAAAAAGGCAGCTTTCAGGGCTTCATCGTCGGTAGCTGCCAGAACCCTGACCCTTCCCGTCCGGGCCAGCCATGCGTGCAGGGGTCCCACCCCGGGGTAGTCGAGTCCGGCCGATATGGAATAGGGTTCCTCGATCTGTCCGTCTTCATCCTGCATCAGTAATGTCTTGCTTCCATGGATGATCCCGGGACTCCCCAACAGGGAGGTTGCGGCCGAATACCCGGTGTCAGTACCCAGTCCGGCTGCTTCCACCGAAATAAGTTTTACCTGCTGTTCATCCAGGAAATGATAGTAAGCGCCGGCAGCATTGCTTCCTCCCCCCACACAGGCAAGGATGTAATCGGGGGTCTCCTTGCCGGTTTTTTCGGCAAGCTGGATCCGCATCTCCGCTGAAATCACCGACTGGAAACGGGTCACCATATCGGGATAGGGATGGGGCCCAACCACCGAACCGATGATATAGTGGGTATCCAGCGGATGGTTGATCCAGTCCCTGATGGCTTCATTGGTCGCATCTTTCAGGGTCTTGTTGCCGCTGTGGACGGGGACCACCTCAGCCCCCAGCATCTGCATCTTCTTTACATTGGGTGCCTGGCGCTCCACATCCAGCGCACCCATGTAAACGATGCAATGCAAACCGGAGAGTGCACATACAGTAGCTGTGGCCACACCATGCTGTCCGGCACCTGTCTCTGCAATGATCCTTTTTTTCCCAAGGTGCCTTGCCAGCAGGATCTGGCCAATGGTATTGTTTATTTTATGGGCTCCGGTATGGTTGAGATCTTCTCTCTTCAGATAGATATTTGTACCATAATGACCGGAAAGCCGGCTTGCCCGGTAAAGGGGAGTGGGACGGCCGGCATAGTCCTTTAAAAGCATGGCGAATTCTTCCCTGAACTGGTCTGATTCAATCACGGAGAGGTAATTCCCTTCCAGTTCTTTGATATTGGGGTAGAGCATTTCAGGGATGTACGCTCCTCCAAAATCTCCGTAAAAACCTCTTTGATCCACATGATAATTCATTATTCAGTCCTTTCTAATTTCTCTTATAAAATTCTCCAGTTGCTCCACATTTTTTACTCCGGGTTCAAGCTCAAACCGGCTGTTCACATCCACGCCATGGAACCACATCTGATCCAGATTCCTGATGGCAGCTGCGTCGTCCGGACCGATACCCCCACTCAGCAGGAAAGGAACGGGGAGGGTATACCCCTCCAGCAAGTCCCAGTTGAATTTCCTTCCCGTTCCCCCATGTCCCTCACCGGGTGTGTCGAACAGGAAGTAATGCACCACGCCGTAATATGCTTTTAGTTCATCCTGATTCCCCAGCACCTTAGGATCAAGAACCTTGATCACATGAATTCCTTCATTTACAAGCGATTTACAATATTCCGGTGTCTCATTTCCGTGAAGCTGCACCATATCCAGCCAACCCGATTCCACAATTCGCTTGACCGACATGAGGGATTCATTTACAAAAACGCCCACTCTTTTTATACTGTTATCAGGGATACCAAACAGAACAGGATCCGGCTGATCTCCTACAAACCTTCGGGAACCCCTGAAAAAAACATAACCGACAAAATCAGGTCCCAGGATGCAAACCTCTTCCAGGTTTCCAGCGTCCTTCATCCCGCAAACCTTTATTTTCAGAGAATCAGCCACGGGATCGAATGTTGTCCATAAACGTCCTGCACTCCAGTCCCGGGTCAGTTCCTTTCATAAAAGTCTCACCCACCAGGAAAAGCCTGAATCCTGCGATAGAAAGCTTCCGTATCTCATCCGGTTTGCTGAGGCCGCTTTCCGATACCGGTACCACTCCGGGAGGCATTTTATCTATCAAGGCAAGACTCCGGTTTGTATCCACCCTGAAGGTTTTCAGATTGCGGTTGTTTACCCCAACGTACTGAACAGAGGGATCATATTTTTCAAGTTCCTCCTCCCCGTGTACTTCAAACAGCACATGAAGTCCCAGGGAACGGGCTATACCAGACAGATCAGCCACCTCCTGCCTTTCCAGGATGGCTGCAATGAGAAGAATAACATCCGCCCCACAGGCACTTGCTTCATGGACCTGATAAGGGTCAATGATAAAGTCCTTTTTGAGCAAAGGAAGATCAGGCAGTGAGCTTCTGATTTCCGAAAGGTCATTCATTGAGCCTCCAAAGAAATTCTGGTCCGTCAACACACTCATGGCTGCGACACCTGCAGCATTGTATCCACTGGCCACTTCAACCGGTTTTGCATGCTCATTGATAGGCCCTTTGGATGGTGATTTTCGCTTGAATTCAGCAATAATTCCAATCCCCTGCCCTGGTTCCGGAATATTAATGGCATTGGTCTTCCTTCTGTAATACTGTGATGCAGACAGTTTTGACAAGGGTATAT
>JAZDPG010000079.1:0-70884 GCA_043797815.1 Bacteroidota bacterium | reverse complement strand
TATTAAAAGAATTAAATGAATCGCGATTCCTAACTAAGGCTGTGTAAATTCCATATCGCTTGTCCCAATACGTACTGGATATAGAACCATTCAGTAAAGCCGACCTCGTTCCTCGGTGGCTTACTTCAACCGTTCTATGTACATATTTATTGATCATGACATGCGCAAATTCATTTTTTGAGCTTTACAAATGATTATTAATCGATAACGCATTTTTTTTATCTCATGAGGCTTATTGTAATACCAGTATTTACGATAGTAGCTCTTTCAATTATCGGTAGTAATAATAGATGTCCAGGCCAATTCATACTTGATATCAAAGTGCCTCCTGGTGAGTATGACTCAATTGGCTGCTATTTCTCCAAAGACAGTTTAGCTGCATACAACCTTTGGATGTTTGAATGGGAATATTTCGACTCCACCGGGAATATTCATATGAAAGTAGATCGGGATGAAATCACCTGGGTTTTCATCACCCTCTTTTCGAAAAAGTACAAAGGTGCTAATCACAAAATGAAAAGCAGGGTATTTCTTCTTGCACAACCTGGGAAGGCGTATCAAGTTGAATACGACTCAACCTACCCCATTTTGTTTAAGATTGAAGGGGACAACAAAGAGGCACAAAACTTCTACAACAAATACAGCCATTCCAATGTGAACGATTTGCGCGGGAGCTGGACAACTAATACAGATAGTCTACCCAATGACCTTTTACAGCATTTGGAGGATTCTATACAGCATACTTCCTTCCCGTTTATTCAGCTCCATAATAATGGGAAAATTGACCAGGAATATTATTCTACCGTCATCACCCAGATACAAAACGCCCACATAAAAGGATTTATGAATCATTTGCGTTTAAGGCAAGTCCTGTACAAAGAAGATCAAATGCCTGGATTTGCTGGTGCAATCCCTTTGAAGATATCGGATCCAGAGTTTATTAAAATAATGGAAGAAGTCTATACTACCTATCCATTATCAAATCCAAATATCCGTATGGCTCCAGATCTGAATCAGAATATTGAGTTTTATCTATACTATAGATTATGGACGGACAAAACAATAAATCCTTTGACTGATAGCATTGTGAATTGGCCATGTGGTTCATATGCCGAGATAATGAGAAAAATTGATCTGGCTGAGAAATACCTGGATGAAGATTTGATTGAACAGTATTTCGCTCATCAGTTTGGGTCAGCCCCACTGAACACAGGTCCAGACTCACTTGCTACCTTTTTATACCCTGAATTCAAAAAAAGGTATCCAAACAGCGAATATTTCCCAGGTATCCAACGCAATATCCTAGATCTTACGGGATTTTATACCTCTTTCTACCCAGGTTTAGAAGAAGATAATAACGCAGATGCATCAAAGATACATGGTCCGTCTTACGTATTCTCACCGGATATATGTTTCATAGATAAGCAGGATACTATTTCCGGCTTGAAATCACTTTTGAAAATTTTCCAAGGCAAGAATCTTTATGTCGATTTCTGGGCTTCTTGGTGTCCGCCTTGCCAATATGAATTCAGGTTTAAAGATTCCGTTCAGAATTATCTAAATGATTTGGGCATTGATATGCTCTACATATCCACAGATGCTGATGAAGCAAAATGGTATAATACGATTAGCAATCATAATTTAAAGGGGTATCACTACCGGGTTTCCAATGCAGAGCTGAAACAGGAAATCGATAAGCTGGTGTACTTCATCCCTACATTTTGGATTGTTGATAGTACTGGGCATGTAATTGACTACGATGCCGAAAGCCCGCACACAAAGTCCAGATTATATGAACAGCTAACTAATTCATTTAAAAAAGGTTTAGAATGACATAAGCTCAAATCGCACAATTATTTGGGACGATTCCTGTAGAATCACTAAAGCCGCCACGGCGGCTTAGTTCTGTAGCTGCCGAAGCAAATCATGCTGAGGATAGAAAGCAAGCAAGAATACTTGAAGCTCTTTATGATAAGATTTCTGATATCGAAAACAAGTACCTTTAGGTGATTGAATACAGAGAAATACACACGAACGATTAAGATAACCTAGAATTCGTGGGTCATTGCCAGCTCGGATATTGAGTTAAGCACCGACCGGATCTCCGGAATTAAATTCTGCAGAAACTTTTCTGAACCTCTCCTCTTTAAAAATCATTTGAATATATCATTGGAAGAACCGGAAATTATTTACCAAAAAATAAGCTTTATGACTACACAAGGATTAAATTGAAATCATTAAATTAGAATGACGGTGCCTAATAAAAAAGAAACATGAGGACTATGATGAAAGAACAATGTATTAAGGTTTCTGTTGTTTTGCTTCTCTCCTTTGGTTTTGCCAGCAGGGGGGCTTCTCAGGAGATTGCATCGCCGGATTATGATGCGGTGAAAAGGACCATCGAACAATCAATCGGCTGGGCTATCGAGAAGGATTTCGATGCCATGTTCAACCTTTGGGACGACAATATGTTTCATTTCTGGCTGTTTTCAGACAGCCAGGTAGTAGGCTTGGACAGCTTTAAGATGTATGCCGAACAGTGGAAGGATCCTGAATTTCGAGGAACCCGCTTTGAGTTTAAGGACCTGCGCATCGTATTTTCTCACTCGGGCGATGTTGCGTGGTATTCATGCTATCTCGATGACTGTGGTTCCTTTAAGGGCATGGAATCTTGTTTGGAAAACGTTTTTCAAACCGGGGTACTGGAAAAAAGGGACGACCGGTGGGTCCATGTTTTGATGCATGGATCCTATCCGGTGGATAAGATACCCGAAAATTATGTCAGGCATTTTTATTCGAACCTGTTTGAAAACCAGAAAGAATGAAGCTTCCGGGATTGGTTTGGGTGTTGGTCTTTCTACTGATGTTCCTGGCTTTTGGAGGTATTTATGGCGGCATAGCTATGCTTACCGATCTTTCTGGCAGCACCTTGCAAATGGAGTCAGTGTTATCACAGTTGCCTGTATCAAATTTTGGTCTCCCGGGATTCTTTCTGATAACCATCACGGGTGTACTCCCTATTGTTGTGTCTTATGGGTTGCTTGTGAAACCGGATTGGCGTTGGGCGAAGGCATTGTCGGCATGGAGCCGGCACCATTGGGCATGGACCTGGGCAGTTGGTATCGGGATCATCTTGCTGATATGGTTAACAGTTCAGGGTATGTTGATCGGGTTCCGATGGCCGATTCAATTTATTACCCTGACTGACGGGATTCTTGTTCTGTTGGTTGCCGCCCTTCCAAATATTCGTAGGCACTATCATCAATAGATTAAAACAAACCATTGATAAATATTCAATAATGTTAATTGAAAGCGAGTTGTCACCCGGTAAAAGCGAGGAACTAATCAGCATATTAAAACTCCGGTTTGAAAAAAACATGAATCGCCACAAAGGTCTGAAATGGGCGCAGGTACAGGCAAAGCTGGAGGCCAACGCGCAGAAGCTCTGGTCGCTGAACGAGATGGAACGAAGCGGTGGTGAACCGGATGTTGTTGGTCACGATAAAACGACGGGCGAATACATTTTTTATGATTGTTCGGCTGAAAGTCCCAAAGGCCGCAGAAGCCTTTGTTACGACCGTGAAGCGCTGGAATCCAGGAAAGAACATAAACCGGAAAATAATATCATTGATATGGCTGCTTCCATGAGCATTGAACCATTATCGGAAGAGCAATACCGGGAGTTGCAGAAAATGGGAAGCTTCGATCTGAAAACATCGAGCTGGGTGAAAACACCCGCTTCGATCAGAAAACTTGGAGGTGCCATCTTTTGTGATCGTCGCTACGACACCGTCTTTGTATACCACAACGGCGCAGAATCTTACTATGGCGCAAGGGGCTTCCGCGGCTCGCTCAGGGTTTAAAATTTGGTCAGACGGCTCAATTCACTTGAAAACAGCTACAAGGATATCTGAGATTGCACCGTGTGGTATGAACTGCCGGCTTTGCTTTGGATATGTTAGAGCCAGGAATCAATGTGATGGCTGCCTTACGCCCGGCACCAGGTGCAGCAGGTCATGTACTTTGCGATTCTGCACGGAGCGTAGCGGGAAATACTGTGATCATACCTGTTCTACCTTTCCATGTGGACGCTTAAAAAACCTGGATAAGCGATATCGCGAAAAATATGGCATGAGCATGATGGATAATCTGTTACATATAGAGCAAACAGGCATCAGGCAATTCGTCAGAAATGAGAATATCCGCTGGGTCTGCACTGTTTGTGGAGAACTGATTTGTGTACACAGACCCGAATGTTTACACTGTGGGACAACAAGAGCGGATGTTCTTTCAGGGACGAAAGGATAAACAGGAATAAAACATGACAGGAAAAGAGAGAATACTTACAGCCCTTGGGGTGCGAGAGGCAGATTGTGTCCCCTTGTATATACATGGTATCAATGAGGCGCCTATTATAGGGATCGGAAAGTACCTGACCGAGGGTCTTCCCGAAGTCCGGGATTTCAGGCTGATGAATGACAGGGATAAATTCAAGCTTGTGGATACACTTTTTATGATCCATGAGCACTTTGACATCGACGGCATCACAACCTTTGAAATAGGCCACGAAGAAAAAGTAGATGATCTCCATGTCAAAGATGGATTCGGGGTTGTCTATAAATTGTCAGAATACGGCATTCCCGTCCCTGTTGGCCACCCGGTAAAAACCCTGGCTGAATTAAAGAAATTTACTCCCCCGCTTCCCAGCAAAGAGGATCTGGGCCTTTTAAACCTTGCGGTTGAACGGTTCAAAGGGCAAAAAGCTACTTTTTGGCTTATGCGGGGAATTTTCGTGCGCTCGTGGCGATTGATTGGTATGACAAACTACATGATGCATGTCTATACTGATCCGGAATTTCTCCATGTGCTCGCGAATATGATGTTGGAATTCAGTCTTGCCCAACTGGATCTGCTGGCTGAAGCCGGACTGGATGTCCTGGTCATTGAGGATGATATCGCCATGGACAGGGGCCCCATGATATCCCTGGAGCATTTCAACATATTTGTAAACCACTACAACCGGCAGATCGTTGAAAAAGCACATCAAAAAGGGCTTAAAGTGGTCCGGCATTCAGACGGCAACCTCTGGCCTCTTCTGGACCTTCTTCTTGAAACCGGTTACGACGGGCTCAATCCCTTGGAGCCACAGGCGGATATGGACATGAAAAGGGTGAAAGCCTACTGTGGCGACAGGATCTGTCTTTTGGGAAATATTGATTGTGTGGACCTTCTTCCCAATGGGAATGCAGAGCAGGTGGAGCAGGCTGTTATCCAAACCATTGAAGACGGGGCCGCCGGAGGGGGTTTGATCATTTGCTCTTCAAATTCGTTGCATCAGGGGGTTCAACCAGAGAACTGTATAGCGATGTTTGAAGCCGCCCGCAAGCACGGTCAATATGAAAAGGCCGCATACACCGGGGAAGGATCTGATTAAAAACAACTGTAATTTGATATACCATGATTAAGTACGTATTCTTGTTCAACGGGCTTATTGGAATAGCGATTTCGGGAATCAACTGGAACATTGGAGTCGCAGCATGGATCGCGCCTGTCTTTCTATTGTATGTTACGAAGAACATGAAAAAGCTATTCAGAAATTCCATGATTGTATTGCTGTTATCATCAACAGCATTGATGGCGAGGGCTCAAACCAGATTGGAGATTAATGATTCGATTTTTTCAGAAATACTGAATGAGAACAGAGCCCTTACGATCAGGTTGCCTGAGGGATATAAGGCTGATTCGACAGAAAAATACGAAGTCATTTACATCCTTGATGGCGAGTGGAACATGAATAATTTTGCATTTATCCATGGCTTTGCCATGGAAGACAAATTTGTTCCACCGGTCATTCTGGTAGCCTTGCCCAATACCTATGTTGATGGACAAAATATGCGCGACAGGGATTTCTTGCCGTTGGAAATGAAAGATAATGAGCGGGCAGGTGGCGCAGATAAATTTATCGCCTTCCTGAGGACAGAAGCAATACCTTATATCGAAGACCATTACGCCACCAACAGTGTAAACAGCCTGTATGGTCATTCATACGGAGGGTTGTTTTCCATGTATACACTGCTTTCCAATCCGGACTTGTTCGAAAATTATTATTGTACGGACCCTCCTTTGGGATGGGAAAACGGATACCTGAAAAGGCTGGCTGAAGAATCCTTTGCCAAAGTTCCGGAGCTTGAAAAGATATTGTGGATTGCGGGCACTTCGCATAATTCAAGCATAAAGGATATGCGTAAATTTCTTGAAAAAAGCGCACCGAAAAAATTAACCTGGCTGACAGCTACATATCCGAATGAAAAACATAATTCGGTAAGGCTGAAAGGTATTTATGATGGATTAAAGTTCTGTTATGCAAACAAAAAGTAGGGATCAAGTATTTGATTACCGGGCTTTACGGCTTCTGGTGGGCATAATCGCTTTTGCCATTCCCATTTGTGTAAGTTTAATCTCTTCCGAACCGCTTTCATCCATAAGTGCTTCATACTTCACCGAAGCACGGGATGTTTTCGTTGGCATGCTATTCGTTGTAGGTGCCTTCCTGTGGGCATATAACGGGCATACAAATACACAATCTTACGCGAGCAAAATCGCATCGATCTCCGCCATTTTCGTAGCGCTTTTTCCTACAGTTTGTGAACATTGTGAAACAAGTGCATCGTCTGTCATTCACTATGTGAGTGCTTTCCTGTTGTTTTCAATGTTGACATACTTTTGCCTTGGACCGTTCAGAAAAAACACCAAAGGAAAAGGCGGCAAAAAAGAGAGACGGAGTATCATATACCTGATCTGTGGCCTGGTGATGGCTGGTTGCATGGTCGGTATGGGTGTCTGTGAATTGTTCTTATCCGATGAACTCATGGCCTCATTAAGAATTACCTATTGGGCTGAAACAGCTGCGCTTTTCTCATTTGGATTTGCCTGGATGGTTGCAGGTAAATATTTCAGACCATTGGTTGATAAGGAAGAGGAACTTTATATATTCAGATGACAGACAACCCGTATTACGAAATTAAATATCCCTCCAGCAGGCAGTTCACCTTCGACCTGGGGAGGATAGGGCGGAGGAAACATCACGTTAAAGCCCTGCTGGAAGTTGATGTAACCGAAGCACGAAGTAAAATCAAACAGAACCGGCAATCCGTTAAAAGGGCATCCTTCATGGCCTGGCTGATTAAGGTGATTGCAGATTGTGTTGCCCTCCATCCACCGGTCAGCGGGATCAATCGACCGAAAAGGAACAAAGTGGTGGTTTTTGATGACGTCGATATCTCACTTGTTATTGAGAAAGATGTGAACGGCACCCGGGTTCCGCTTCCGTATGTGATCAGACAAGCAGATAAGAAAACCCTTTATCAAATAAATGCTGAAATTGATTCGGTAAAATCTCAGGTCTTTGAAAATGAAGGCGACTATGTGCTTGGGGAAGAATACAATCCGGAGAGGATGAAATTGTTTGTTAACCTTCCGCAATGGTTGCGTCTGGTCATCATGCGTAAATTTTTTCTCAATAACCCCGGTCGGCTGAAGAAAACAATGGGTACCGTAATGGTTACCACTGCCGGGATGGTTGGTCATACAAGGGGGTGGATTATGCCCTATAGTATGCATCCGCTCTCCATGGCATTTGGCTCTTTGAATTTGCAGCCGTCCATTTATCAGGGAGAGATCCAAAAACGGGAAATTCTTCACTTGACAGTACTGATCGATCATGATGTTATTGACGGGGTGCCGGCAGGAAGGTTTGTGGATGACCTGGTCAGGAAAATGGAAAAGGGTTTTGGCCTGTGACGATGAGCAAAAGAGAACGGCATTTGGCAGACTTGCGGCACCATTCCCCTGGTAACAACAAGTTCGGGACCTATTTATTGGCCCAATCGAATTTACCGGGAAAACGGGGTAATCTCGAACTCGCCTTTGCCTTCGCTGAATATATCGAAGAACAGTATCCCGTCAATCCGGAACGGGCATGGTCATTCTGTGAGGCACTGATTACTGAGAATCCTCCCCGCAAAAATTTCACCGGTGCAGAAGAATTTCTGCCGTTTTGTGGAGTTTTGGGCTTGGGACGAATAGGGAGTACCGATCCGGCCAGAGAGCCTGATGCATTGATATATGTGAAAAGTGCTGCCTGTGATGAGCGGTGGCGGATCCGGGAAGCGGCCGCTATGGCCATCCAGGATTTGATGGATGTGCGCCCCGAGGCTACCATCGCCATTTTGCAGGGCTGGATTCAGGAAGACAGTTATCTGCTTCATCGTGCTATTGCTGCCGGTGTTGCCGAACCGCGCTTCATGAAAAATCTGGAGATTGCACGTTATGCCCTTGAATTGCACAAAGCCATTCTGGAAAATGTGGCACGTGAACCGGATAAACGTGATCCGGATTATTTGGTCCTGGTGAAAGGTTTGTGCTACACACTCAGTGTTGTCATTACCGGAATTGAACAGGAGGGATTTGCCTACCTTGAAGATCTCCTTGCCAAGGATCATCCCGTTACCCAGAAGATCGTGCGCGAAAATCTGAAAAAAAAGCGATTGATGCGGCTGAATGCCAAGAAAGTTGCCGGGCTTCAACAGAAACTCTCAAACGCCAACTAGCAATTCATTACGACGGACCCCGCTACTTCAGGTGTCTCAGACAATGAATATTATCAGATGATCACAATTTATTTTAAACTGTAAACCATCAGAACATTCCCGTGCCTCAGGAACATTTTCCCATCAAAGATGTAGGGGTGGGACCAGTGGGGGCCACTCCCTTTTTCTACGCGGAATGAACTGATGACCTTGAACCCGGATGGATCGGGTTTCACAAGACCCACATTCCCTCTTTTCTCCTCATACACATAGAGCATGCCATCGGCATACACCATCTCTCCTTTTGAGGTCCAAGGCTCATCGTACATTTCCTGGCCCGTGTTCCAGTCCAGGCAGGCCCATTGCCCGGAGCCGTTGCTTATCCAGTACGATCCATACAGGTAGCCATCCAGTTCAATGAGCCCATGGTGGTGGTTGTCCATAAGCCTGCTGGTATAGACCTCTTTAATGGAGCTTACCTCGTCATTGACTTTGAGCATTTTTGCCGGATAGTCGTAGCCGATGGATAAAAAGATCATGTCCCCCTTCACAACCGGCGAATTGGCCCAGATCATGCCTTTGGGCTGCCATTGCCAGAGCGTGGGGTCGAAATACTTGTAGGAGGTTTTTATTTCCCCCTTCTCCGGGTCGACAATAAACAGGTCGCTGGCGGATGCTCCCAATATATATTCTTTGCCATGGAAGGTGCTCAGGATGGGCGATACATAGGAACGCTGTCCACCGGTTCCAGGTGTTTTCCAGATCTCTTTCCCGGTCATTTTGTCAAAAGCCACAAAGGTCGTCAGGGCACCGGCAGGTGAACAGATCACCTTATTGTCTACAATCAGGGGAGATTCAGCAATCCCCCAGGTATGCCAGTCAGCCTGGTAATCTTTGTCCACATTGATCTTCCAGTTGATTTCCCCTGTTTCCGTGTTCAGACAGACCAGTTCACCCACTCCGCTTATAATGTATATTCTGTCATTTTCAATGGTCGGGGAGCTTCTTGTATTTGGGAAAGACTGATCCCAGGATTTGCCATAGGCAAGCTGCCATTTTTTATTGCCTTCAAAGTCAATGCATGTCAGATGGTCCATATCTCCGATTTTCCCTGAGGCATAGATATATTTTCCATTGGAAATGACGGAAGAATAGCCTTCTCCGATTCCTTCATATTCCAGCAATAGTGCAGGGCCGTTTTCCGGCCACTCTTTCAGCAGATTGCTTTCCGGAAACTTCCCATCCCTGTCGGGTCCGCGAAATTGACAGATCTGGGCATATGATGCCGAAACATATAAAGCAAACAATATGGTGAGCCAAAGTTTTATCACGTTATTCTTTTTTTAGGAATACAAACATACAAAAACCTGCCATTTGGGAAAATGTAATTTTCGATATGGATGAAAGGATTGTAAATGCACGTCAAGTTCTTTGCAGAAAAGCCATCGTCACCCAGCGTAAAGCCCAATCCGGCCTGGTCAATGTCTGTGTGCAGGGTGCAACTGCCGGGATCATGATCCAATTCAGATAGTGGCATGCAATTTGATTCTTGTTTCCTGTCATGAAACATTTAATTACGCTGTTTTCAGGTGCTTTTCTTTTGTCTTCATGCTCTTCGGCAAACAGGATCTTTGTGAACCAGGATGATTTTAAAGATCAGTCCACATTCAAGCTAATACAACCCATCAAGGGCTACTCGGATGAACTGCGGAGAGGCTTGCAGGCGCCCTACAGGATTACGCTGAAGCATTTCTACTCAGAAAATGATCAGAGAGGGAAAGACTATGTTTTTGATGTGTCCCTGAAAACAAAAGTCAGGGCCTACAAGATCGAACCGGTCCTCTATTTCTCGATGGATGGGAAAAAGATCAGGCTTGAGCCGGATGAGCAAATAACCAAGGTTTTCCAGGCAGGAAGCTCATCAAGTTCCTCAGAAACGAATACCGCAACGAAAGAAGATCCGGATAATAAGGACGAGGCTATAACGGAAACCACTACCACCTATACAACATCCAGCAGCCTTGACACATACCAGCTGATGCAAATGAGATTTCATCCCGACCTTTCCCTGATGAAGGAAATCAGGAGGACCTCCGATGTGATATTTAAGATTTACATTGACAACGAGGGAATTGAGATACCTTTCAGGAGGAGGTATAAGCGAAAATACAACAAGTACATTGATCTGATTGAGGGGTAGCGGGAGAATCAAAAGTCTTGAATTGCTTCATTCTGTTTTGATGCTTGTTTGAAAGTACTTTTATAAACCAAACCTCAGATACCTTATGAAACGTTTTACTTTTTGTTTTATTTGTTCCGTAGCATTCCTGATTATAATACCATCTGCATGTATCAATAAGTCAGGTTTTAACGAAACCTCTTATCCGGTAAAAGGACAAATGAATTTTACAGAAATGCAGGTCGCTCAGCCGGAAGAAATGGGCATGAAATCTGAAGTGCTGGAGCGGGAGTTGACAGAACTGTTAGGCGCCAATAAAACTGGTGCAGCATGTTTGCTGGTAAATGGCAATCTTGTCTGGGAACATTATTGGAAGGATTTTGGACCCCATTCACGGTTTGACATTTATTCCGCGGGAAAGGCATTTACAGCAACAGCCATCGGATTACTGGTAGATGATGGAACATTAAAGGTGGATGACCCAGCCTGTAACATTTTAACTGAATGGGCCAATGATGGGCGAAAAGAGATTACCATAAGAAATCTTTTAACGATGACCTCAGGTTTGAAGCAGGATTACGACGGATATGTCAATTCGCCTGATCCTACCGAGGCAATGCTGCATTGGCCTATGGAAAGACAGGCTGGAACGGCTTGGTCGTATGAGCAAGCGACTTCTCATGCCCTGGCAACCATCGTTAAGAGAGTAACCGGCAAGCAGCCCATTGTCTTTTTACGTGAACGTATATTGAATTCGATTGGCATACTGGAAGCGGACTGGCTCCGCTCCCGTCAGGGCGATTGTCTGGGTTGGCGCAGTGTGCTGATCAGTGCGCGTGAGTTGGCTGTATTCGGTCAGTTCTATTTAAACAAGGGCTGTTGGAACGGAGAACAATTACTAAGTGAAGATTTTATTGATCAAGCCATTGTCAATGATCCCCTGCTCTCAGATATACCTGTTGCCGATGGTCAGGATGATTTTCGTCGTCGTGGTTACGGATGGCAGATGTTTGTAAACACAAATGGAATTTTCGAAGGTGTGGACAAAGCAGGATACGGCTTTCTGGGAGCATATCATAATATCTGTATTGTCGACCCATCCAGGAATTTTGTCTTTGTCCGTATGGTCACACCAGAAGCGCAAGGGAATCACTCGGAATATGAAAATGCACTGGATATTACGGATGAAGGAACCGCATTGATCTGGAGGACTGTTTTATCAGCATTTGAGTAAGGCATTTCTAACCGGCCTCTGCGACATCGCCCGGCAGGTGGAGGCCATCGTGGCTGAAAGCGGCATTCAGACCGGCCTGGTGAACGTCTATGTGCAGGGTGCTGCGGCGGGGATTATGATAGAATTCAAATTCATGTACCTTCTTTAAGCTGTTATGCGGGAAAGGCTAACCTCGGAGTCTATCAATTATTGGGCAGCTTTCAATTGTTAAATTCATACCATGGCCAACCGTTGGCATATCTATGACAATGCAAATACAAGGATTACAGGTTAATTCCGTTATACACGAAATTAATCCTCATTCCACTAGTAATGCTGGTCCAACAACCATCATATCATGGTCAGCAAAAACTTTAATAATTTCATCTTTGGTAGGCGGTGAAGTCCATTTTTCCAGCTGGCAAATAAGATACAATCACTTTAGCTTTTTCTGTAAGCTGAATAAATGCATGCTGAATATTACGTGGGAGAAAAATCGTTTCTCCTTTTCCCATCTCATATTTTTCTTCGCCAACTTGAAATAAATATTCTCCGTCAATGTTATAAAACCATTCATCCTGATTGGGATGAATATGTAAAGGAGGACCTCCTTTTGGAGTCAAGCCCGTCTGTTCAAAAACCGCTAAATCATTTTTAGTGTCTTTTGCTGAAATTTTAATGTCAAGGGTATTCAGTGTAATCCCTTCATTCTGTAATGTACACCATATCTGGCCTCACCAGAATTAACTTTGAATCCTTTTCCTGTTCTTGTGAATTTAGCTGATATCGAATTTCTTATCTCTAATCATAGTAAATCTTATCTATTAAACAGGCTTATTAATTTCAGGATAAATTTAGGAGGTGGTTTCATACCAAGCTGTTCCATCAGTCCTAAACGATCCGGAACACCCCAATGCTCGACTAGTTCTCCATCTTTGAATCTCATGATATCGATCACAGTAATTTCGAATTTTTTCCCTGATGGGGATAAAGGTCCGAATTGTCCTTTGTGTGTACCCCGGCCTGTCATACGGCCCCAGACCATATCATCCTTTATGATTATATCTTCGATAGTTAATGAGAAATCCGGGAAAGCTCTGTGTAAGCTGGTTATCGATTTTTTGACACCTTCTGCATTGGGTGGTAGCAGGCCATTTTGGTGCTCGATGAAATCTGGTGAAGCATATTCGTCAAACACGGTTACATTACCTTCACTGAATCCCTTATCAATGAAAGTTCTAAAAAGCTCTTCATTAGTTTTCATATCTAGGTTTGGTTGATGTTTTGTCTTCATTATTTGGTAGTAGATATAGACTCATTTATTAACAAATAACTAAGATTAAAGTTATGGTGGAGTGTCCCTATTTTAACGGGCATGACTTACCATAAGTTTTCGAGCCAGGTTACAATAAGCGAGATTTGGCAATTTTATAACTTCGATTCCAATGACAAGTATTAAACCAGATTTATGACATGCAGCGAACCATTCAAATCAACACATCCGCCCACAACGGCCTTTACGATATCACCCGGCAGGTGGAAGCCATCGTGGCTGAATCCGGTGTGCAGACCGGCCTGGTGAACGTCTACGTTCAGGGGGCTACGGCAGGCATTATGATCCAGGAGAACTGGGATGAATCGGTGCAGCATGATGTGGTGACCCTGTTAAACAAACTGATCCCGTCCGGGATATGGGAGCATGACCACCAGGACAACAATGGCGATGCGCACCTGAAGGCTGGGATCGTGGGACCCCAGGAGACCATCCCCATTATAGGTGGCAAAATGGGGCTTTCCACCTGGCAGAATATTTTCCTGTGTGAATTCGACGGGCCCCGCAGCAAACGGAATATCATGGTGACTGTAATGGATGCCGAACCCGGAAAAAATGCAGCAGGGAGTTAGACCATTCTTGCGGGCTACAATCTGGCCGTAATCTGCAGTTCCTTCATGCCCGACACATGGGCCAGTTCCTCCAGGAGATCGCAATCCATCCGGCCGCGCACATGAACCAGTGTGTTCTCATCGCCTCCCACAACCACGATCAGGTCGGTGATCTTCCCCCGCTGTTCACGGGCAGCGATAATCACATCTTCATCACCATCATGCACCTCCATCAAAAGGTTATAATCACCTTTCATGCGGGTTTGGTCCATTTCCCGGGCAAAATTTACACCGGGGAACCTTTCCTGGTCTTCGATGGTCAGCACGGAGACTGATCGCAGACTGCGGACCAGCTGCCTCTCCTTGTGATCGAAATCGGCACACCTCCCCACAAATCGCATGAGGAAACCAGGGACGTAAATGGAGGTCACTCCTTTTTCACCCCTGTAAGTATTGAAGACACTGTGGTATCCTGCCGGCTGCGCAAAAAGCGACATTGCAAACAGGATGGCCATGGTGGATAAAATGAGCTTTTTCATGATTGTCGTCTTTGGGTATTCAACCATAAGACGAGCAACTCTTCATCTTGTTACAGCAGGATCAGTCTTCTTTGTTCCCTGCCCCGAGAAAAGCGATGGTCTCCTTAATTTTGGGGAAGCCGGCCCGCTTTACAGCCGACCCTTTGAAGAGCCTGGTATAGGTATCCCGGTTCAGGTTCTCCCAGTCTTCTCGTGTCATTTTCATCAAACCTTCTGCCGGTTTGAATTCATTTTCCCTGTGGTTCAGTGCTTTTCGGTTCCAGGGACATACATCCTGGCAGATGTCACATCCGAAAAAACGGTTCACCAGCTTCCCCATGAATTGTCCCGGGATCGGCTTTTTGTTCTCGATGGTCTGGTAGGAGATGCACAATCCTGCATCCAGGGTACGGTTTGAAAGAATGGCACCTGTGGGGCATGCTTCGATACATTGGGTGCAACTGCCACAAAAGTCCCCTTCCGGAAGCTGATTATATTCCAGTTCAAGGTCGGTGATCAGTTCACCGATAAAGACAAATGAACCGGCGGTGCGGGAGATCAGGTTGGTATTTTTCCCGATCCAGCCAAGCCCGGCCTTCCGGGCCCAGGCACGGTCCAGCACCGGCGCCGAATCCACGAAGGCACGTCCCTGCACTGCACCTGTTTCGGACCGGATAAATTCCAAAAGCAGCCCCATTTTCTGCTTCATTACCTGATGGTAATCTTTTCCGTAGGCAAATTTGGAGAGCACCGGCGCCAGGGAATCCTGCTGAACCTGATCCGTATAGTAGTTGTATAGAAGGGAGATCACACTCTTTGCCCCCTCCACAAGCCTGGTGGGGTCGGCGCGTTTTTCAAAATGATTGGCCATGTATCCCATGCGGGCGTGATACCCCCGGTCAAGCCATGCTTTCAGCCGGCCTGCATCTTCCGGCAACGCTTCTGCCCGCGAAAAACCGCAATCGGCAAATCCCAGCTTCAGTGCCTTCTCCCTGATGGCTTCCGAGATCTTATGTATGGCTGGTTTAACTTCCATTTTTTACGCACTAAGTACTGAGCACTGAGCACTGAGCACTGAGCACTGAGTACTGAGCACTGAGCACTACAACATTCCGAGTTCCAGTTTGGCCTCCTCCGACAGCATATGCTTGTCCCAGGGAGGATCAAATACCAGGTTGATGTTTACCTTTTCAACTCCTTCAACGGCCCCCACGGCATTCTCCACATCCATGATCAGGATATCCACCACGGGACAGTTGGGGGCGGTTAGTGTCATATCGATATTGGCCTCATTCCTGTCGGTAAAGTCGATCTTGTAAATCAATCCCAGGTCATAAACGTTGACAGGGATCTCGGGGTCATACACCTTTTTCAGTGCTTCCACGATTTTCCCTTCTATCTCTAAAAAATCAAGTGACTCGCTCATCTCTTCCCCCTTTTTTCTTCTTTTCCCTTTAACCATTTAACTTGTCAATCTGCGCTTTGTACGCCAGAGCATACAAACGCATTTTTTTTACCATGGCCAGCAATCCGTTGGAACGTGTTGGGGAGAGGTTCTGGCTGAGGCCGATGTCGTCAATAAAAAACAGTTTGTTTTCCAGGATCTCAGAAGGGGTCCGGCCGCTTAGCACTTTTACCAGGAGTGCCACGATCCCCTTCACAATGATGGCATCGCTGTCGGCACTGAACATGATTTTCCCGTCCACAAGCTCGGCATGCAGCCACACCTTGGACTGGCACCCGTTGATCAGGTATTCACTGGTTTTGTAAGCGGGATCGATTTCCGGCAGGTCTTTTCCCAGCTCAATCAGGTAGTCGTACCTGTCCAGCCAGTCTTCGAAAACCGAAAACTCATCCACGATATCCTTTTGTATGTCGTTGAGGTTCATTGTAAAATCTGCTCTGTTATGATAACATTTGTATGGTTTTCTCAATTCCCCGTACAAGCTGGTCCACCTCATCGGTGGTATTGTAAAACACCAGGGAGGCCCGGATGGTTCCCAAAATGCCGAAATGATCCATTACAGGCTGGGTGCAATGGGTCCCGGTACGCACCGCAATACCCATCTTGTCCAGGATCATCCCCGCATCATACGCATGGATATGTTCCAGCAGGAAGGAGAATACCGGTATGCGTTCCCCTGCTTTTCCATACAGTGTCAGACCCGGGATTTCCCCAAGTTTGCGGAGTGTATAGCCAATGAGTTGCTCTTCATGCTGCCTGATCCCGTCTATGCCTAGGTTTCCAATATATTCCAGGGCTTTGGCCAGTCCGATGGCACCGATGTAATTGCTGGTACCGGCCTCAAATTTGAATGGAAGGGTATTGTATGTGGTCTTGTCAAAGGTGACCTGATCCACCATATCACCGCCTCCCTGGTAGGGAGGGATTTTTTCTAACCAGTCCTCCTTGCCGTAGAGTACACCCGATCCGGTGGGACCAAAGATCTTATGGGAAGAAAAAACATAAAAATCGCAATCCAGGTCCCTCACATCCACCTCTCCGTGCTGGACCATCTGTGCTCCGTCAAGCATCACCGGAATCCCTTTTTCATGGGCCCTTCGGATCACCTCTTTCACCGGATTGATGGTCCCCAGTGAGTTGGAGGCATGTGCCAGTGCGATGATTCTGGTGCGTTTCCCCAGCAATGCGTCCAGTGCGTCCAAATCCAGCACTCCCGAATCATCAAAGGGTATCACCTTCAGCCTGGCACCCTTACGCTCGCAAAGCATCTGCCAGGGAACGATGTTCGAGTGGTGCTCCATCTCTGAGATCAATACCTCATCTTCCTCTCCCACGAACTTCTCTCCAAATGAAAAGGCCAGGGCATTGATGGATCCTGTGGCGCCGCTGGTAAATACAATTTCGTTGGTGGATGCTGCGTTGAGGAAAGTGCGGACGCTTTCCCGGGCATGTTCATAGCGGCCGGTCATCTGCTCGCTCAGGTAATGGATACCCCGGTGGATGGAACTGTTTTGCAGATTGTACAATTCCCTGATGGTATCGGTTACCGCGGACGGCTTCTGGGTGGTGGCTCCGTTGTCCAGGTAGACCAGCGGTTTGTTGTATACCTGCTGGTTCAATATGGGAAAGTCTTTCCGGACCTGGTTGATTTCGAAGGCCATGTTTTTCAGGGTTTTAGTCGTGGCAGTTCATGGCGCAGTTGTTACACCTTGAGAGTTCCCCGCGCAGTCTCTTGCCCACCAGTTCGGAGATCCGTTCCTGCAGAGAGGATTGCTTGATCCGCGAGATCACATCGTGGGCAAAGGCATCCATCAGCATGAGGCGGCTTTCATTTTTGGGGATCCCCCGCGACTGGAGATAGAAGAGCGCATCTTCATCCAGCTGTCCCACCGTGGCGCCATGGCTGCATTTTACATCATCCGCATAGATTTCCAGCTGTGGCTTGCTGTGAATTTTGGCAGTATCGGAAAGCAGAATGTTGTTGTTGGCCTGGAATGCCTCGGTTTTCTGGGCATCAGGCCTAACATGGATCTTCCCGTTGAACGCACCGGTGGACATGTCATCCAGCACTCCTTTGTAATGCTGGTTGCTTGTGCAGTACGGACTGGCGTGTTCGATAACCGTAAAATTATCAACATGCTGCATCTTGTCAATGAGGAAAAGGCCCAGTACACTGGTTTCAGCTCCCTCCCCCCGCATCTTCACATGCAGGTTGTTCCTGACCATCCCTCCGTGGAGGGTGATGGTTCCGTGCTGACAGCGTGCGTTCCGTTCCTGGCTGATCCAGGTATTGGTCACCTGGCAGGAGTTGTTATGCTCGTTCTGCAGCCGCAGAATATCCATGTCGCTGTTCTCTCCTGTATACGATTCGGTTACCGAATTGGTCAGGAAGAGGTGGGGTGACAGGGTGTGATCGCATATAATCACTTGCGCCGATGCGTTTTTCTCCAACACGAAAAGGTTCCTGTGCTGGACCATCTGGTTTCTGTCTGAAAGCAGCAGGTTGATGATCTGGATTGGTTTTTCCAGTACACGGCCTTCGGGTACATACAGGAATATACCATCCTGTGAAAAAGCCGTATTCAGCGATACGAAAGCTTCTTTTTCCAGGCTGGCATTCTTGCCCAGGTATCTGGAAACCAGGTTGGGGTAGCGGATTGCAGCCTCTTTCAGACTTCCGTAAACCACTCCGTTCTCCAGTTCAAAGAGGGCAGACCCTTCCGGATTGTAGAAGAATCCGTTGAGTACGGTGAGCACATGGGAGTCCAGCATGGGCACATCACAGCGGAAAAGCTCCTGATTATCAAAGCTGATGCTCCTTGGAATGAACTCGAAGGACATCTCCCCGTCAAATGCCGGTTCCAGGTGGGTGTATTTGTAATTCTCCTCTTTTCTGAGCGGGAACCCGGTCTCTTCAAAAGAACGGATGGCCTGTTCCCTTAACTCCGTCAGGAAATCAGGGTCCTCCGGGCCGATCAGCCCCCTGTTCTGCCGGAACAGTTCAATGTATTTCTGGCTTGTGCTTATTGATTCAATGGTCTCCATGCTCTACCTCCTGTTTGATCCAGTCGTAGCCGTGCTCCTCAAGTTCTTTGGCCAGGTGTTTGTCCCCTGACTTCACAATGCGGCCCTTGTACAATACATGAACAAAATCGGGAACAACATAGTCCAGCAAACGCTGGTAATGGGTAATCACGATGGTGGCGTTTTCCGGTGAGCGCAGATTGTTTACACCATTAGCCACGATGCGGAGTGCATCGATGTCCAGTCCCGAATCGGTCTCATCCAGGACAGCTAGTTTGGGTTCCAGCAAGGCCATCTGGAAGATCTCGTTCTTCTTTTTTTCTCCCCCTGAAAATCCCTCATTCACCGAACGGTTGGTCAGGTCGGAATCAATCTCCACCACCTTCTTTTTTTCCCTCATGAGTTTCAGAAAATCGCCTGCCGGCATGGGGTTCAGTCCCTGGTATTTCCGTTTTTCGTTGATGGCCGTCCTGAGGAAATTAACCATACTCACCCCGGGGATCTCCACCGGGTACTGGAATCCAAGGAAAATCCCTTCCCTGGCTCTGTCTTCGGGTGCAAGCTCAAGCAGATCCTTCCCATTGTAGATAATCTTCCCATGTGTAATATTGATGTTATCACGTCCCGCCAAAGCCGAGGCCAGCGTGCTTTTTCCCGATCCGTTGGGGCCCATGATGGCGTGCACTTCCCCGGCTTTCACCGACAGGGAGATCCCCTTCAGGATCTCTTTATTGTCGATGCTGACTTTTAAATCTATAATTTCTAACATATTGTTCGCTTTGCTCACTTTAGTAACTCGCTTCGCTCATGATAGTGGTTAGGAGTTAAGCTTCGCTAAACGATAGGTTCCTATCCTCCTATCTTCCTATCCTCCTATCTTCCTATCCTCCTATCCTACACTCCCTTCCAGCGTAATGGCCAATAGCTTCTGGGCCTCCACCGCAAACTCCATGGGCAGTTTGTTCAGCACCTCCTTGGCATAGCCGTTTACAATGAGGCTGATGGCATTTTCTGTATCGATTCCCCGCTGGTTGCAATAGAAAATCTGGTCCTCCCCGATTTTGGAGGTGGTGGCTTCATGCTCCACAATGGCCGTTTTGTTATCCACCTCCAGGTAGGGGAAGGTGTGTGCCCCGCATCTGTCGCCCAGCAGAAGGCTGTCGCATTGGGAGTAGTTTCTTGCATTTTCTGCACCCTTGAGCACCTTCACCAGACCCCTGTAGGAGTTCTGACTTTTCCCGGCACTGATTCCTTTGGAGATGATTGTTGACCGGGTGTTTTTCCCGATGTGGGTCATTTTGGATCCTGTATCGGCCTGCTGGTGGTTGTTGGTCACCGCCACCGAATAGAATTCACCCACCGAGTTGTTGCCTCTGAGGATGCAGCTGGGGTATTTCCAGGTGACTGCCGAACCGGTCTCCACCTGGGTCCATGAGATCCTGGAGTTGTCGCCCTTGCAGATCCCGCGTTTGGTTACAAAATTGTAAATGCCGCCTTTTCCCTCTTTGTCGCCCGGGTACCAGTTCTGGACCGTAGAATACTTCACTTCGGCATTCTCCATGGCCACGATCTCCACGATGGCGGCATGCAGCTGGTTCTCATCCCTCATGGGGGCGGTGCATCCTTCCAGGTAGCTCACATAGGAATCATCCTCGGCTACGATCAGGGTACGCTCGAACTGGCCTGTATTGGCGGCATTGATCCGGAAATAGGTGGAAAGCTCCATGGGGCAGCGAACCCCTTTGGGAATATAGCAGAACGATCCGTCACTGAAGACAGCCGAGTTAAGGGCTGCAAAATAGTTGTCAGTATGGGGTACCACCGATCCCATGAATTTCCTGATCAGATCGGGGTGGTTTTGAACAGCCTCACTGAATGAACAGAAAATGATCCCCTTGTCCGCCAGGGTATCCTGGAAGGTGGTCTTCACCGAAACACTGTCCATGACAGCATCCACTGCCACGCCGGTCAGCATTTTCTGCTCCTCCAGGGGAATCCCCAGTTTATTGAAGGTATCAATCAGTTCGGGGTCCACCTCATCCAGGCTCCCGTATTTGCCTTCCTGCCTGGGGGCCGCATAATAGATGATATCCTGGTAGTTGATTTCCGGGATCTCCAGGTGTGCCCACCGTGGCATCTTCATGGTCTGCCAATGCCTGAAAGACTTCAGTCTTGATTCCAGGAGCCATACGGGTTCTTTCTTCTTGGCCGAGATCAGCCGCACCACATCTTCGTTCAGGCCTTTGGGAATGGTATCGGTTTCGATCCGGGTATAAAATCCGTATTTGTAATCGCTTTCCGTTACCTCACTTAATATCTTCTCCTGGTCTGTCACCTAAGCAATTGTAAATTAGATTAATTTAAAATAGACGCAAATATACAAAAACTTGTGCTTACATTTGTATTACAACATCCCCTTTGAAATGTTCAAGTTTTAACAAAACCCTTCATGGCTTCCAAAAAAATCCGCACCATCGAAGAATTGGGGGAATTCGGACTTATCGACCACCTCACTTCGGGTTTTACCAACAGACAGATGAGTACCCATATCGGAATTGGCGATGATGCAGCAGTGATTGACCATGGATCATACTACCAGGTGATTACTACAGATCTCCTCCTGGAAGGAATCCATTTTGACCTGGTATACACTCCTTTGAAACACCTGGGATACAAGGCAGTGGTAGTCAACCTGTCGGATGTTTATGCCATGAATGCTGCCCCGCGTCAGATCACCGTTTCTTTGGGCATTTCGGGAAAATTCTCGGTAGAGGCCCTGGAGGGATTTTATGCGGGCGTTAAGCTGGCCTGTGAACGGTTCAATGTGGACCTGGTGGGAGGTGATACGTCGGCTTCGGTGACCGGACTGGTGATCAGCGTAACTGCCATTGGAACAGCCCTGAAGGAGGAACTGCTGCTCCGAAGCGGTGCAAAACCCAACCAGCTGATTTGTGTGACGGGAGACCTGGGGGCGGCCTATATGGGACTGAAGATCCTGGAGCGGGAGAAAAAGCTTCATGCCGGGGACCCGGAGTTTCAACCCGAGTTGAAGGGATATGATTATGTGCTGGAACGGTTCCTGAAGCCCGAGCCCCGGGTGGATGTGCTGCTGGCTCTTAAGGAGGCTGGGGTAAAACCCGGCGCCATGATCGATATTTCGGACGGACTCTCTTCAGAACTGCTTCATATCTGCAAGGCATCGAATTGTGGCTGCCAGGTTTACGATGAGCGCATTCCCGTGGCCGGTGAAACAGCAGAGGTTGCCGGAGAGTTCCAGCTTGAACCCCTGGTTGCTGCCCTGCATGGAGGTGAGGACTATGAGCTGCTGTTCACGGTCCCCCTTTCTGACTATGATAAAGTGTCTGCCATTCCCGGCGTCAGCGTCATTGGGAACATAACAGACCAGTCAGGTAAAGCACTGCTTGTTGGGAATAACGGGAATGCCATTCCGCTGCAAGCCCAGGGGTGGAACGCCTATCCCAACACAGGGAAGTAACCACTCTTCTTAACATCTGATAATCTTCCTGTTGACCGGATCCCAGCGGGTCCGGCACTGTTCCCTGTAAGAAATGTCCGCCATGGCAATGGTTACACCCTCCTCATACGCTTTTTCGATATTCGCGGAGGGTTCTCCGCCATGCCGTATGCAATCAAGCCACTCCTTCAGGTGAAGGTGGGTGACATCCCATTCCTGGCCATCGATACTGGTGGTGGTGAGGCCCCTGGAGGCGTAGTACCTGGTGGTGGCTGAAGAGACAGCATCCACGGCTTCCTTCACATCGGAACCCTTAAGAATTTCCAACATGGGAGAGGAAGGATCGATCAGTCCGCTTTCGATCATTCCTGCAAACCGCTCCGAACTTCCGTCAGGTGTGACAGTCAGATGCCCGCCTACGGTCATGGATGCATCCTTCCCATAGATGGTTCTGGGTCTGAAATGGGAAGATGCCAGGTTAGCACTGTATGTTAAACTGAGCCCCTTACCGGGGTATTCAAAATTGGTGTTCATCACATCCGGGATATCACCAAAATCCTTGTAAAAATATTGTCCCCCGGTTGAGACCACGGTCGTTGGGATCCCGATACCCAACAACTGGTTAACGGCGTCATATTCGTGAGAAAAAAGCTGGCCGAACAAACCTGTATCATAATCAAAATAGCGGGCCCATCCGTAAAACCTTTCAATACTGAAAGGTGCATCCGGTGAGCTGCCCAGCCACTGTTTCCAGTCGATGGACCGCGTATCACCCGGTTTGGGATTGCCCTGTCCGTCCAGGTGCCTGATCCAGGCCCCGTCTTCCGAATTGCGGTTGGTGCAGGTTTCAATTTGCGAGATCTTGCCAAGCAGTCCCCTTCGGATAATCTCTTTTGCCTGTTGAAAGACTGCATTCTGAGGGATCTGATGACCCATCTGGAACATCAGGTCACTGTTTTTTACCGCCTCGTAGACTTTGCTTAACTCCTCTTCCCTTCTGATCACGCTTTTTTCACAGTACACATGTTTGCCAGCCTGCATGGCTTCAATGGTCATCCGGGCGTGGTGGTGGTCAGGGGTGGATATAATGACCGCATCAATATTCTTATCGGCAATCATTTCATGAAAATGCCGGTACCTTTTAACCGGATGCTTTCCAGCGAATTCACCTTGGGTATGTATGTCATGTTGTGCTGTGGCCAATCCTTTTTCGGCATGCAGGTCAAATACATCGCAGATGCCAGTGATGGCGATATTAAAATTGCCATATTTTATCTGTGCATCCAGGGACCCGCCTTTCCGGGCATTTGCAAACTGGGATTTCTCCATGAAGCCCAGCGCATTGGCCAGTTGTGGTCCCCGCATACCAAATCCGGCGATGCCCAGGCGGATGAGATCACCTGAACTCTCTTTAATGGGTTTTACGCTTGACATAAGATCTTCTAAACCAAGCTCTTTAATGATTTGCTTTTGAAGATTATGTTTGTCATTGTACTTCGATTGTCTGAATACCAGAAAACCCAGGGCACCCAAAATTGGGATGCCTGCAAGAGCTTTGAGCATACTTCTTCTTCCGACATTATTTTCAGGGGTCATGGTTCTATGATTTTGTCTTGTGTTTTTTTCGCAAACTGTCCAGGCCAAAAAGCTGTACTGCCGGCAAAACAGCAAGCAGGAGCAGTGTTACGGCTTCGATGAGGTTCTTGTTCACCAGCAGGTAATTCCCCTCCATGGGCCCTGCGGGGACCATCCCAATGAACGGGGGATTCATCAGGTAGTAAAGCATAAGAAGGGCCGCGCCGGCAAATGAGGCGACCCGGGTAAAAAGACCCAGGATAAGGCCCAGCCCGATGGCAGTTAATCCCCATGTATTCAGGAAATCAACTGTGCTTAGAACCTTTGCATGCGAAATCATTAAGTGGGCCAATCCGGAAAGGAATCCCTGCGCTTCTTCCAGGTAACCTAACGAAGACCATTGCGGATGGAGCAGCTTATGAATTCCCTCATACAAAAAGTGCCATCCAATAAGCATGCGCAAAGCCACCAGGAGGGTGGTCTGCCATTTTGAGTTGTTGTTCATTATGCAAAGTTTTCAGAAATGTCTTCCTAAAAATAGGAATCTCTTTTTGGAAATACCATCCCCGGTTGTTTTTTTTACCAAGACAAGCCCGAAAAAACCAGGTATTTTGGAAGGGCAGAGATCAGGAGTTCTTTTCGTCGAAATAGCCCCGGATAATTCCTCTTTTTGAAGCGCGTATGAAGAGAATAATCTCGTCCCTTTCCCTGGAAGCGGGCAGGTTGGCCTCCACGAATTCCATGGCATCCGAAATGTTAAGTCCACGCTGGTAAATGATCCGGTAGACTTCCTGGATGGCGTAAATGGTATCGTTATCGAAGCCCCTTCTGCGGAGCCCGATGGAGTTGATTCCGGTATAGGAGATGGGTTCGCGTCCGGCCATGGAAAAGGGGGGGACATCCTTGCTTACCTTGCTTCCTCCCTGAATCATCACATGGGATCCGATTCTCACAAACTGGTGAACCAGGCTTCCCGGACTGATGATGGCCCAGTTGTCCACTTCCACTTCACCGGCCAGGCCGGCATAACTCCCCATGATCACACGGTCATGCAGCAAACAATCATGTGCAATGTGAACATAGGACATAATCAGGCAATCCTTGCCCACCACGGTTTTTTCATTGGCTTTGGTACCCTTGTTGATGGTCACATACTCCCTGATAATGGTATTGTCACCAATCTCAGCAGTTGTTATTTCCCCCTGGAATTTTAAATCCTGGGGATCTCCTGATATAACGGCACCCGGAAAAACTTTTACATTTTTCCCAATGCGCGCGCCGTTCATGATGACGGCATTGGGGCCGATCCAGCAGCCCGGACCGATCTCCACATCTTCATAGACGGATGCAAAGGATTCGATGATCACATCATCTGCGATCTTTGCTCCGGAATGTACACTGGCAAGTTTGCTAATCATCGGGTTTTGTTTTTATGATCTGTGCCATCAGTTCACCCTCCATCACCAGTTTGTTCCCCACGAATATTTCGGCGAAAACAATGGCAATTCCCCGTCGAATGGGTTCCAGCAGGTCCACTTTCAGGATCAGGGTATCACCGGGGACTACTTTCTGTTTAAATTTGACTTTATCGATCTTCAGAAAATAGGTAGAGTAGTTTTCCGGGTCCGGGACTGTTCCCAGCACCAGCATTCCACCCGCCTGGGCAGCAGCTTCGATCAGAAGCACTCCCGGCATGACCGGCTCATCGGGGAAATGGCCTGTAAAAAAGGGCTCATTGGTGGTCACATTTTTGATACCCACCACCGATTTTTCATCCATGGAGATCACCTTATCCACCAGCAGGAACGGATAGCGGTGCGGAAGCCTGCGTTTTACCTCGTTGATGTCAAGCAGTGCCGGTACGTTTGGATTGTAAACGGGGATTTTCTTCTGAAGGGCTGCCTTTTTCATGACCTGTCTCAGGGCACGTGCAAATTCGTTGTTGCTCTGATGGCCCGGACGGGTGGCAATGATACGGGCTTTGAACCAGCGGCCCACCAGTGCCAGATCCCCCATCAGGTCCAGTAGTTTATGCCGGGCAGGCTCATTGGGGAACCGAAGCTCAACATTGTTCAGGATGCCTTCGGGCTGGACCTTTACCTTGGGCTTGTTGAAAAGGGTGGCCAGGCGGTCCAGTTCCTCCTGCTCCATCTTGCGGTCAACGATCACAATGGCATTATCCACATCGCCCCCTTTGATCTGGTTGTTTTTGGCCAGAAATTCCAGTTCATGGAGAAACACAAAGGTCCGGCATGGAGCAATCTCCTTTTTAAAATCCTTAATCTCTTCCAGAGAGGCATACTGGTTGCCCAGCACATGGGAGTTATAGTCGATCAGTACATTGAGGCTCTGGATTTTGTCGGGATAGGCGATGATGTGAATGCCTTTCTCCTCGTCATAGTATTCCAGCTTCTCTTTGAGGATGAAGTACTTGCGGTCGGTGGCCTGCTCAAGGGCCCCTGTTTTCTCAATGGCTTCTGCATAGGCGATTGAGCTGCCATCCAGGATCGGCGCTTCGGGTCCGTCCACCTCAATGAGCACATTGTCGATACCCATGCCAACAAATGAGGCAAGTACATGCTCAATGGTGGAGATCCGTGCGCCGTTCTCTTCCAGCACCGTTCCCCGGGCAGTCTCCACTACATTTTCGGCAAGGGCATTGATGATGGGTTGGCCGGGCAGATCGGTGCGTTTAAAAATATATCCATGACTGTCGGGGGCAGGGTTGAATGTCATGTTCACCTCAACACCCGTATGCAAACCTTTTCCGGTAAACCTGATGGGTGCCTTCAGCGTTCTCTGTTTCTCTGCCATATTCCTGGATCTGATGCGTTCTGGTTTAAAAGTGGCCGAAATATACAAAAATAAGACGAACCTTACCGGTCAGTTATTGCGTGAGGTCAGAAACCTTTTTCTCCAGTTCGAAGACCTGTTCCCTTAACCTGGGAAGATTTTTAAAGACAACATAACAACGCTGGTAGTAGGCAAAATCGAGAGGAGGTGATCCCTGTACCACAGCATTTTCCTGTTTGATGCTTTTGGGTATACCCGACTGGGCGGCAATCTTCACGCCGTCGGCGATGGTGATATGACCGATGAGCCCCACCTGTCCCCCGAACATGCAATTCTTACCAATTTTTGTTGATCCCGAAACACCTGTCTGGGCAGCCATTACTGTATTTTCCCCCACCTCCACATTGTGTGCGATCATAATCAGGTTATCCAGCTTCACACCCTTGTGCAGAATGGTGGCTCCCATGGTGGCACGGTCAACAGTCGTATTGGCGCCCACCTCCACATGGTCCTCAATGATCACCTTTCCCACCTGGGGAACCTTTTCGTAGTTGTTCTCCTGGTTGGGAGCAAAACCAAAACCATCTCCTCCGATAACAGCGCCTGAGTGAATCACACAATATGAACCAATCTCGCTTCCCTCGTACACTTTCGCTCCCGGATGGATGATTGTTCCTTCCCCGATCTTCACGTGATCCCCGATGAATACCTGCGGGAAGAGCTGAACTCCGTCACCGATCTCCACATTTTCCTGAACCACTGTAAATTCACCCACATAGAGATCTTTTCCCATTTTTGCAGAGTCTGAGATACAGGCCAGTTTGCTGATGCCTGATTTTCTGGGTTTGCTTTGTTCATAGAGCCTGAGCAGCTGGGCAAACGACTCGTATGCATTTTTCACCCGTATCAGGGTGGCTCCGATTTTTTGCTGGGGTTTGAAGTCTTCGTTGACGATAACAAGGGTCGACCGGGTATTATAGATATGTTTTTCGTACTTGGGATTGGCCAGGAAAGAGAGTGTTCCGGGTCTTCCTTCTTCGATTTTTGATACATCGGTCACACTGGCCTGGGGGTCACCCTCCACTTTGCCTTTCAGAAATTCAGCAATCACTGCTGCCGTAAAATTCATAGGTTATACATGTAAATATTTCTAATCATTTAATTCTTTCATAAATCTCGGATAACAGAGGAAGTACTTGCGGATGGTTTTTGAAAGTACTGCAATGTTCAGCATATCTGAGGCTTCCGCAATGTCGCGGATGTTTCCCTTTTTATCCATGATGGAGATCCGGTCATCCAGGTCGCTGTATGCAAAATTGCTTACGCTGTCCGACATAACCAGGTATCCTGCATCCTCCGGTGAAATGGATAAATGATCTGCCACCTTCCTGCGCAGGGACTCAATCCTGCCCGATTCGAAAGGGCCATTGTCCAGGTGCACTGTAAACAGTTCCCTGTTTATCAATCCGCCCGATAGCAGGGACAAGACAGGATCGGGATGGTGGCACCACACCTTGGCAGAGGCGATGATATCGTTGTCATCCAGCAAGGCGAACTGCTCCAGGAATATCTTTCGTTTCGATGGGTCGAATTTTCCGGGTGTCTCCTCCAGGAAGTACCTGAGGGCGGGTGTGGCAAACAGCGTTGTGCCCCCGGAAGTCAGACGCTGTGCTTTTTTTAACATCATGACCAGAAGTTGTTCGGAACTCACCACCGTCCGGTGGAGGTATACCTGCCAGTACATGAGCCTGCGGGCAATGAGGAATTTTTCAATGGAATAAATCCCCTTTTCATCCACCACCAGCTGGTCGTTGACCACGTTGAGCATCTTGATAATCCGGTCTGAACCGATCACACCCTCGGTTACCCCGCTGAAAAAACTGTCCCGCTTCAGGTAATCCAGGCGGTCCATATCCAGCTGGCTCGATACCAGCTGATGCAGGAACCGCTTTGTATATCCGTTCTTAAATATGCGGATGGCCAGTTCAAGGGCTCCGCCGAAGTGCTCATTGAGCTGGTCCATATACATGAGACTGATGGCCTCATGGGAGGTATCCTTGATCAGGCTGTGTTCCAGGGAGTGGGAAAACGGGCCGTGGCCGATATCGTGAAGCAGAATGGCGATGGTGACTGCTTCGGCTTCATCGTTGGTGATGACATGTCCCTTGGAGCGGATCACATCAATGGCCTGTCCCATGAGGTGCATGGCACCGATGGCATGCTGAAAACGGGTATGATTGGCACCCGGGTAGACATAATGGGTGAGCCCGAGCTGCCTGATTCTTCGAAGTCGCTGGAACAAAGGGTGCTCTATCAGGTCAAAGACAAGATCAAATGGAATTTTAATAAATCCGTATACCGGATCGTTGATAATTTTCAGTTTGTTGGTGGAGGACCCTTTCTCCATAGGTATGATTTGTGGGACAAAAATATTCTTTTATTGCTATAATCCGGTTTGTATCAGCGAAAAAACTCATCTGTATTTGTATTTTCAATGATTATTTGTACTTTTGCGACATCGTTAGGAGGGTAGTTGTTCTAGGGGGCTTGTGTCCCCTATTTTATTACCAAAAAAAATGATTACGGAAAAAGCAATAACAGAACTGGTGCAGGCTCACATTGAGGGGAGTAATGTTTTCCTTGTGGAGGTGGCCATCAAGGCCGGGAATGCAATTCGCATACATGTGGATACCCCGGAGGGAATTTCCATAGACCAGTGTGTGAAGATCAGCAGGTTTCTGAATGATCGGCTTGACCGCGATGTGGAAGATTATTCACTGGAAGTCTCTTCACCCGGACTGGGCGCCCCGTTGAAGGTGAAGCAACAGTATGAGAAAAATACAGGTCGTAGTATAGAGGTTTACATGACCGGAGGAGAACGTGTGGAAGGCAAGCTTGAAAGCGTTCATGAAGGGCACATTGTCCTCAGGATTCATGGAAAAGAGGCTGAAGTCAGGTTTGATAAAATAAAAAAGGCGAAAGCAATCATATCGTTTAATTAATACAAAGAGTTTAATTGATACAACGGAAGTACAATGGAAAATATTAATCTGATAGAGACATTTTCCGAGTTCAAGGAATTAAAGAACATCGACAGGGTAACCATGATGAGTGTCCTGGAAGATGTATTCAGGGGGATGCTTCTGAAGAAATACGGGACAGATGAGAATTTCGATATCATCATTAACATTGATAAAGGTGACTTTGAAATCTGGAGGAACCGGGAAGTAGTCGATGATGATGAACTGGAAGATCCTGCCATTCAAATTAAGCTTTCTGATGCCAAGAAGATTGATGAGGATTATGAAGCAGGAGAAGAGGTAACCGATGAGGTGAAGTTGAATGATTTTGGAAGGCGTGCCATCCTTGCCCTCAGGCAAAACCTGTCAGCCAGGATCATGGAACTGGAGAAGAGTCACCTGTATAACAAATACAAGGACCGCATCGGCGATGTGGTGACTGGCGAAGTTTACCAGGTCTGGAAAAGGGAGATACTGATTCTTGATGACGAAGGAAATGAACTGATCCTTCCCAAAACCGAACAGATCCCTTCGGACTATTTTCGCAAGGGAGACACGATCCGCGCGGTGGTTGTGAAAGTGGACATGCGGAATGCCAATCCCCTGATCATTCTTTCAAGGACCTCACCTGTATTTCTGGAACGCCTGTTCGAACTTGAGGTGCCGGAGATATTTGACGGACTGATCACCATCAAGAAGATTGTGCGGGTTCCCGGAGAACGGGCCAAGGTTGCAGTTGAATCTTATGATGAAAGGATCGATCCGGTAGGAGCATGTGTGGGGATGAAGGGATCTCGTATCCATGGCATTGTAAGGGAACTGAAAAATGAGAATATTGACGTAATCAACTTTACCGGGAACATACAGCTGTTTATTACCAGGGCCCTGAGCCCGGCAAAGATATCCTCCATTAAATTGAATGATGAAGACAAGAGGGCAGAAGTTTACCTTCAGCCCAAGGAGGTTTCCCTGGCCATCGGGAAAGGCGGTCTGAACATTAAACTGGCCAGTCAGCTCACAGGGTATGAGATCGATGTTTATCGTGAATCCAATGAAGATGATGAGGATGTGAACCTGGAAGAGTTCGCCGATGAAATTGAAGGATGGATCCTTGATGAATTGAAGGCCATCGGATGTGACACGGCCAAATCGGTACTCAACCTTTCCGTGGAAGACCTGGTGAAAAGGACCGACCTGGAGGAGGAGACCATCACAGAACTGGTCAAAGTGCTTAAAGCAGAATTTGAATAGAAATCTATGGCTGAAAGAAAGGCAACAAGACTTAGCAAGGCTGCCCGGGAGTTCAATGTGGGGATCTCTACCATTGTTGACTTCCTGGGAAAGAAGGGCCATGAAATCGATACCAATCCCAATACCAAACTGGATCCGGAGCTCTATGACCTCCTGGTGCAGGAATACAGCACCGACCAGAGCGTAAAGAAGGAATCGGAAAAGCTGACCTTGAAAAACCTCAGGGAAAGGCAGGAGTCTTTAACCCTGGATGATGTCATTACCTCCACAAGGCAGGAGGAATCCAAGGAATTGCTTATTACGGACCATACTGCAAGTGCTGCCCAGAAACTGGCAGATGCCCAGGAAGACAGGGACATTGTGGTCAGCAGGAAGGTGCATGTACCAACCACAGAAGAGGGTAAAGGAAAAAGGGAAAAGGAAAAAGTAAAGGAAGAGGAGCCCGCAAAAGAGGAGGTTGAGGAACCTGTGGCAGAGGTGCCTGTCAAAAAAGAATCCTCCAAAGCTGAGGAAATTGAAGTGGATGGTGCCGGGCCCAAAGTGGTTGGAAAGATCGATCTGGATTCCATGAACCAGAAAACACGACCCACCAAGAAGGGAAAAGGTGAAAGTGCAAGGGAAAAAGGAGCAATTGCAACCGGAGGAACTGAGGCTTTGGCCGAAGAAAAGGAAATAGGAGAAAGGGAAAAGGAAAAAGGGGAGAAGGCCGAAGAACGTAAAAAGGATTCAGAGAAAGCTCTGGAAGGGATACCTCTTGCTGAAAAACAGGTTGAAGAGGAAGGGAAGGCCGGTCAGGCTGCTGCCAGAGAGATGAGTGAAGTTGAGGAAGCCATCGCCATGGAGGCAATTGAGGCTGAACAGGCGAAAGCTGAAAGAGCAAAGAAAGAGGAAGAAAATACCATTCCCACAAGGGTGGAGAGGCTAAGTGGTCCCACTGTGGTAGGGAGGATCGATCTTCCCGAGAAGAGGGTACCAAAGAAGAAACCCGTTGCCTCCAGCAAGGACAATGACCTGCACCTGGAGAAGAAGAAAAGGAAGCGGATCCGCAAGGAAGCAGGTCCTGTGGACTTTGCAGGGCAGCAGAAAGCCGGCGGTGACAGAAAGGATATCAAGGGAGGAAAGAAAAGAAAGCGTGCTGCACGTCCGGAGGTCAATGAGGAGGATGTTCAGAAGCAGATCAAGGATACCCTGGCCAAACTCACGAGCAAGGGGACCAAGTCAAAAACCTCAAAATACAGGCGTGAGAAACGCGATGCGGTTTATCAGAAGCTCCAGGAGGAGAGCGAACAGCTCGAACAGAGATTGAATGTGCTGCAGGTAACCGAATTTGTATCGGTTGCCGAACTCGCCAGCATGATGAATGTACCTCCCAACGAGGTCATTAGCACCTGCATGAACCTTGGACTGTTTGTCTCCATCAATCAGCGTCTCGATGCCGAGACCATGTCATTGGTGGCTGATGAGTTCGGGTATAAGGTGGAATTTGTCAGTGTGGATCTGATTGAATCCATCAGGGAAGAGGAAGATAGTCCCGAAGATCTTTTGCCCAGACCTCCCATTGTGACCGTCATGGGTCATGTGGATCATGGGAAGACCAAATTGCTTGATATGATAAGGCATGCAAACGTTGTGGCCGGAGAGGCCGGCGGGATTACGCAGCATATCGGAGCCTATGGCGTGCAACTGGAGGATGGAAGAAGGATTACTTTCCTGGATACTCCTGGCCACGAAGCCTTTACTGCCATGAGGGCACGGGGTGCACAAATCACCGACGTGGCCATTATTGTGGTGGCAGCCGATGACGGGGTAAAGCCCCAGACTGTGGAGGCCATCAACCATGCTGCAGCGGCAGGTGTTCCCATCGTATTCGCCATCAACAAAATTGATCTTCCTGCTGCCAATCCCGAAAAGATCAAGGATGAGTTGGCTCAGATGAATTATATGGTGGAAGACTGGGGTGGAAAATACCAGTCCCAGGAGATCTCGGCCAAAGGCAACATCAATATCGAGGAGTTGCTTGAAAAGGTATTGCTTGAGGCTGAATTGCTGGAGCTGAAAGCCAATCCCGATAAAGCCGGGAGGGGAACCATCATTGAGTCAACCCTGGACAGGGGAAGGGGAAATGTGGCCACCATCCTGGTGGAATCGGGTACCCTGAAGATTGGTGACGTGGTACTTGCCGGACAGTATTACGGACACGTAAAAGCCATGTTCAATGAAAGGGGCATGAAGGTCACTGAGGCCGGACCGTCAACGCCTGTTCTTGTACTTGGATTAAACGGAGCGCCCCAGGCGGGGGAAGGGTTCAATGTCATGGAAACTGATAAGGCAGCCAAGGAGATTGCAAACAAACGTGAGCAGTTGCAACGCGAACAGGAGTTGCGCACCACCAAGCACATTACCCTTGATGAGATTGGCCGCCGGATTGCCATCGGAAACTTCCAGGAACTGAACGTGATTGTAAAAGGGGATGTTGACGGATCCATTGAAGCCCTGTCTGATTCCCTCATCAAACTCAGTACAGAGGAGATCCAGGTCAATATCAAGCACAAAGCAGTAGGTCAGATTTCTGAATCGGACATCCTGCTGGCAGCCGCTTCCAACGCCATTGTGATCGGTTTCCAGGTTCGTCCATCACTGAGCGCCAGAAAACTTGCCGAAAAGGAGCAGATCGATGTACGACTCTATTCCATCATTTATGATGCAATTGAAGAGGTAAAGGCGGCCATGGAGGGGATGTTATCCCCTGAGATCAAGGAAGATATCATTGGTACACTGGAGATCCTGGAGGTATTCAAGATCACCAAGGTTGGTACCATTGCCGGATGCATGGTCCGCGAAGGGAAGATCAGGCGTACTTCCAAAGTGAGGCTCATCAGGGACGGGATTGTGATCTACAGCGGAGAACTGGGTTCACTGAAGCGTTTCAAGGATGAAGCCAAGGAGGTGGTTTCCGGACTGGAATGTGGTCTGAACATCGCAAACTTCAATGACATCAAGGTGGGTGATATGGTAGAAGCCTACGAGGAAACAGAGATGAAGAAAACCCTCTGATCGTCCTGTTGATTTTACTATATTAGCATACCAAAACCAACTGGTATGTATGAGTTTATTGAGGGGGAATTTGTTGAGAAATCACCAGCCCATCTGATCGTTAAAGCCAGTCACCTGGCTTATTACATTCATATTTCAGTATTTACGTACAGCCGGGTAAGCAACCTGGCTGAAGGTCGTCTGTATCTCCATTTTGTGGTCAGGGAAGACGCCCAGATACTGTATGGATTCAGCAGCAGGGAAGAGAGGGAGATCTTCCGCATGCTGTTATCGGTATCGGGTGTGGGGGCCAATACGGCCAGGCTGATCCTGTCATCCCTTTCGCCGGATGAGGTGGCCCAGGCCATTCTTGCGGGAAATGTCTCTGTTCTGCAGGGAATCAAGGGGATTGGGGCCAAATCGGCGCAACGGATCATTGTGGACCTGAAAGACAAAGTCGGGAAAGGTGCGGGAATCAATAAATTATTCTTTTCACAGGACAATACGAGCCGAGAAGAAGCGTTATCTGCTTTAGTGGCACTGGGTTTTCCGAAGAATGCCGTGGAGAAGATCCTGACACGTATTTTATCAGAGCAGCCCGAGCTTTCTGTGGAAGAGGTAGTGAAGGCTGCCTTGAAGTTTTTATAGTGAACCATCGGTATACCCACATATTCCTGATCATCATTGGAATTCTGCTGGACATTGGATCAAATGGCCAGGATTCCACTTTAAATTACCCTTTGCCCGAAAAGGGATCCTATCCTTTTTCAAGCTCATCGCTCAATTCACCGCTTTACCTTCAGAATCCCTCCAACATCAAATCCCGCGTGATCTATGATCCGGTCACCGGAAAATACGTGTTTTCCGAAACCATCGGCAACTGGAATTACAGGCATCCCACGCTCATGAACATGGATGAATACCAGCGTTATGAATTTAACCAGCAGGTGGAGGATTACTGGAAAATGAAATCCGGTGGTGAATCGGTGGAAGGTCAGCTTTCGTTTATTCCTCCCCTTCAGGTGGGTGGTGAAGCATTCGATAAGTTGTTCGGATCCAACACCATCAATATCATCCCTTCGGGCAGTGCCGAACTGATCTTCGGATTCAATCTCTCCAAGCAGGACAATCCAAACATCAGTGAGAGGTTACGGAGTGTCCCTTCGTTCACCTTCGATGAAAAGATCATCATGAATGTGGCCGGATCCATCGGAGATAAGTTTAACATGGACATCAGCTACAATACGGAGGCCACTTTCGATTTTGAGAACCAGACCAAATTGGAGTATACGGGGAAGGAGGATGAGATCATCAAGAAGATCGAGGCGGGGAATGTGAACCTGCCCCTGCCCGGATCACTGATCAATGGGAGCATGAGTCTTTTCGGGCTGAAAACCGAGCTGCAGTTCGGGAAGCTGACCATGACCACAGTATTTTCCCAGCAGCGGGGAGAGTCCTCGGTGATCAATGTTCAGGGCGGGGCTCAGCTCAGCGAGTATTCGGTGACCGTGGATGAATATGATGCCAACAAGCATTTCTTCCTGTCTGATTTTTACCGCGATCAATACAACAGTGCCCTGGCACGACTTCCCATCATTACCTCGGATGTCTCCATCACACGCATGGAAGTCTGGATAACCAACAAGACCACCAATTTTGAGCAATCCAGGAACATCGTGGCGGTAAATGACCTGGGAGATGCCGTACCCAGATCCGAAGAATTTGCCCGGGTACCCGGTCAGGCGGGGGATTATCCCCGGAATGAGCTGAACAATGCCTATAACCGGCTTACCGGTGAATGGGCTGCCATCAGGGATATCAAGAATGCCACCAGTGTTCTGGAGAGCGGGGGACTGGTACTCGGTATTGATTTTGAAAAGATTGAGAATGCACGGCTGCTCTCTTCCCGCGAATACACTTTCAACGAAAAGCTGGGATACATCTCCCTGAATTCGGCACTCAATACCGATGAGATCCTTGCCGTGGCATACGAATACACATACAGGGGGCAAACCTACAAAGTGGGGGAACTTTCACAATCCAGCGGGATCAGTGCTCCTTCCTCCCTGGTGCTTAAGCTGATCAAACCCACCAACTTTACCCCCAGAAGTTATTCCTGGAACCTGATGATGAAAAATGTCTATGCCCTGGGCGCTTACCAGGTAGGTCAACAGGACTTTACCCTGGATGTACTTTACAGGGATGACAAGACGGGGAATGCCATCAACTATTTACCGGAGGGAAACCTGAACAAGACCATCCTGATCAGGCTGCTCAACCTGGATAACATGAACTCCCAGAACGATCCTTACCCTGACGGAATCTTTGACTTCATGAGCGGGATCACCATCAATCCTTCACACGGCCGGGTCTTCTTTCCCTTGCTGGAACCTTTTGGTTCTGACCTGGAGAAGATCCTGCGCGACAGCCTCAAAGGTGATGATGCGGAACTGGCAGTTCAGAAATATGTGTTCCAGGAGCTTTACGACTCCACCAAGACCAAAGCACAGCAGATCGCTGAGAAGAATAAATTCCTGATCGCCGGAGAGTACTCTTCATCCTCCAGTTCGGAGATCATGCTCAATGCCATGAATGTTCCCCAGGGGTCTGTCAAGGTTACAGCCGGGGGAAGGGAACTGATGGAGGGTCAGGATTACACAGTAGATTATATGCTGGGCCGGGTGACCATCATCAACCAGGGAATCCTTGAATCGGGAACACCCATCCGGATCTCCCTGGAAAACCAGTCGCTCTTCAACTTCCAGACCAAAACCCTGGTGGGGACACACCTGGATTACCGGGTGTCTGATAAATTCAACCTGGGGGCCACAGCCATGCACCTAACCGAGCGTCCCCTTACCCAGAAGGTAAACATAGGAGATGAGCCCATTTCCAATACCATCTGGGGACTGAACGGAAGCTACAGCACTGAGTCGCAGCTGATCACCACCATCGTGGATAAGCTGCCCTTCCTGGAGACCAAGGCTCCATCCGAATTTACACTGGTGGGTGAATTTGCCCAGCTGGTTCCCGGTCATTCCAAGGCCATTGAAGGAAATGCTTACATTGATGACTTTGAGGGGAGTGAAACATCCATCGACCTGAAACAGTTTTCCTCCTGGAAACTGGCCAGTACACCCAAGGGCTTCTTCCCCGAGGCAGATCTGAACAACAATCTCCGTTACGGGTATAACCGTGCCAAGCTGGCCTGGTATCACATAGATCCCCTGTTCCTGAACAATGAATCACGGACCCCCGATTACATCAAGGACAATCCGGATATGCAATCCAACGCTTATGTCTATGAGGTCTATGAGCAGGACATCTTCCCCAACAAAGAGAATCCCAACGGGATCCCCACAAGGATTTCGGTCCTCAACCTGGGTTACTATCCCGATGAAAGGGGCCCTTATAACTATGATTATCAGCAGATCGACAATAACGGGAAACTCTTAAACCCGGAGCAGCGCTGGGGGGGGATCATGCGGGAGATCTATTCGAGTGACTTTGAGCAGGCCAATGTGGAATTCATCGAGTTCTGGCTGATGGACCCCTTTGCACAGATGCCCAATCACGAGGGCGGACAGCTCTATTTCAACCTGGGGAATGTTTCCGAAGATGTGCTGAAAGATTCACGTAAGACTTTTGAAAACGGCCTGCCCACCTCCGAGGTGATTGAAAAGGTGGATACAACCGTATGGGGCCGGATTCCCCTTACCCAGTCACTTGTACAGGGCTTCAGTGCAGGGGATGAAACCAGGAAATACCAGGATGTTGGTCTGGACGGACTCTCATCGGTCTATGGTGATGAGGAGGTGGCCTTCTTCTCTCAAAAGCCGGGGGATTATCTGAATCAGATCGAAGACATGCATAATTCCGGATTGCTTTCCACACAGGCCCGTGATAAAATTTTTCAGGACCCTTCATCGGATGATTATAGCTACTACCGGAGTTCCTATCATGATGCCCAGGAGCTGGACATCCTGAGCCGTTACAAGGATTATAACAACCACGAAGGCAATTCTCCCAGCGACCTGGATAATCCCGAATCCTACCCTACCTCGGGAACTTCACTTCCCGATATTGAGGATATCAACAGGGACAATACCCTCAGTGAAGGAGAGAGCTATTTTTACTACCGGGTCGATGTGGATAAGAATTCCCTTGAAGTAGGTCGAAACAACATCGTGGATAAGGTGGTCGACCGGGTGGTCTATGAAAATGGAGAGAAAGCCGACGTGACCTGGTACCAGTTCAGGATCCCAGTCTTTGACTATGAGGGGACCGTTGGTGATATATCGGACTTCAAAACCATCCGGTTCATGCGGATGTTCATGACCGGTTTCCAGGATACCACTTTCCTGCGCTTTGCCAAACTGGACCTGGTCCGGGGCGAATGGCGCCGGTATGTACTTCCCTTTACCCAGGGAGGAGAGGACTGGACGGGATCGGAGCCTCCCGAGGGAAACCTCGCCATTTCGGCGGTGAACATTGAAGAAAATGCAGGAAAGACCCCTGTGAATTATGTATTGCCCCCGGGATTCAGCCGCCAGATTGACCCCACACAGCCCCAGTTGAGACAGCTGAATGAACAGTCTATCGTACTGAAAGTAAATGAACTGGCTGATGGTGATGCCAGGGCTGCTTACAAGAATACGGAGCTGGACATGCGGCAGTACAGAAAGCTCAGGATGGAAGCCCATGCTGAAGCCATTCCCGGGACACAACTTGAAGATAACGAACTGGTGGCTTTTATCAGGCTCGGTTCTGATTACCAGGGCAACTACTATGAATACGAAGTTCCCCTGAAGCTTACTTCCCCCGGAAGGTATGACAATGACCTGGAAAGTGACAGATTGTTGGTATGGCCGGCGGATAATAAATTTGTGATCGATCTGGATCAATTCACGGAGGTAAAGCAGGAAAGAAACCGAGCCATGGCCGACCCGGAGAGAGAGGTAGCCATTACATCGGTCTACTCGGTGAACGATGATGCCAGCGGAAACCGTATTTCTGTATCGGGAAACCCGAACCTGAGCAGCATACGGACCATCATGATCGGGGTGAGGAACCCCAAAGCAGGCAACAATCCCTTTGGCCCAGACGACGGGCTGCCCAAATCGGGGGAGATCTGGCTCAACGAATTACGCCTGACCGATTTCAATGAAAGCGGGGGATGGGCTGCTACCGGCAGGGCCACACTGAAACTGGCTGATTTCGGAAATGTCACCTTTGCCGGGAATACCAGTCAGCCCGGATTCGGGAGCATCGAACAGAAGGTGAATGAAAGGCAGCGTGAACAGATCATCCAGTATGACCTGTCCACCAATCTGCAGATGGGTAAATTCTTCAAACAGGAGAGCGGAGTGAACATTCCTGTATTTGCAAGTTACTCAAAGGCTGTTGTGAATCCCGAATACAATCCGCTGGATCCTGATATTCCACTGAAAGAGGCCATTGATGAGGCAGAGACCAAAGCTGAAAGGGATTCCATTATCCGGAATGCACGGGACCTGGTAGAGCGAAAATCTTTTGCTGTAACCAACATCAGGATGAACAAGGCAGGTACAAAGAAGCATTTCTACAGCCTTTCCAACTTTTCTGCCAGCTTCTCACTCAACGAAATGTCCAGCCGGAATCCCAACCTGGATTTTTATAACACCCGGAAGGTCAGGGGGAACCTGAGCTACAATTATAACATAAGGCCAAAAAATGTACAGCCCTTTAAAACGGTTAAATGGATGAATTCTGACTGGCTGAGGCTGGTCAAGGACCTCAATTTCAACTACACTCCTTCGAGAATCTCTTACCGGACCGATATGGACCGGTATTACCTGGAGAAGCAGGTGCGGAACATCAACAACCCCGGATTCATTGTAGCTCCCACCTTCAAGAAGGATTTTATGTGGAACCGTTATTTTGATCTGCAATATGATCTGACCCGCAACCTGAAATTTGATTTTTCCAACACCAACATGGCCCGGATTGATGAGCCTGAGGGGCGGTGGAAACGGGATATGGATTCCTATGAGATCTACAGGGATTCACTCTGGAGGGCCATCAGGGCGGGAGGACGCACCACCAGTTATGTCCAGTCATTTAATGTTTCCTATACCATCCCCATCAATAAGATACCGCTGCTGGACTGGACCAGTGCCAATGCGAGGTACGGGGGGACCTACGGATGGACTGTGGGACCCATTATTCCGGATGATCCTGAATACGGCTCCATCAACCTGGGGAATTCCATTAAAAACTCCAATACCATTCAGCTCAACGGTCAGCTGAACATGGTGAATCTTTACAACAAAGTGGAATACCTGAAAGAGATCAACAACAAATACCGAAGCGCCACAAGCAGGCAGAAAGAGACGGAAACCCGGACCAAAACAAGGGTATACAGCAAGGGGAACCTCTACCTTCGTGAAGGGAAGCCCCGGTATGTGACCCACAACCTGAGGACCGAGCAGATCAGCGTAGAGGTGCTTGATGAAAACAACCAGCCTGTGGAGGTTAGCACCGAGATCCTCAGTGATACCCGGATCAGCATTATTTCGGATAAGGCAGTTCGAAGTGCTACCATCCAGATCACCGGGACCATCGAAAAGGGTGAAAATCCCCTGGTCCTGGTTGCTGAAACAAGCCTTCGGATCATAATGGGCCTGCGGACGGTCAACGTCACCTATTCAAAGAGCGGGGGTACTTACCTGCCCGGATATAATCTGGGTACGGACTATTTTGGAATGAGCGGTTACGGGGGGAATCTTGAACCGGGCTGGGGATTTGTTTCCGGCTGGCAGGATCCCGGTTATGCCGAAAAGGCTTTCAACAGGGACATCCTTACCCTGGATGAAGCCCTGAACGAGCCTTTCAACATGAACAATACAGAGCGGTTTACAGCCAGGGCCGACATCGAACCATTTAACGGACTGAAAATCGACCTTACAGCCAACCGGATGTACAGCTCCAACCTGTCTGAATATTATTCCGCAGTGAATGGTGAGCTTCCTGCTGATACAGCCCGGGGACGGGTTTACAGTGGTAATTTCAGCATGTCCTACATCTCTTTCGGAACCTCCTTTGAAAAGATTGACGACAAGGTTGAATCCTCAGAAACTTTCCTGAAGTTGAAAGAAGAGTACCGGATCAATATTTCACAACGGCTGGGAGACCAGTACACAGAGAAAACGGGAATTATCCTTCCTCCCGATTCCTCCGATGCCCGGTATGTGCAGGGGTACGGGCCCACTTCCCAGGAGGTACTCATCCCGGCTTTCCTGGCAGCCTATGGGAACCAGGATGTGAATCGGATTTCACTTCAAGCAGTGAGATCCCTCCTGGAGATCATGCCCAACTGGCAGGTCAGGTTTGATGGTTTGGGTAGAATCCCGGCACTCCAGCAGATCGCAAATTCAATCGTAATGAACCACTCCTATCGCTCCACTTACAGCGTGGGCTCTTTCATAAACAACCCCTTCTTTACCTATGATACCATCAACGGAGTCCCCATTGCCAAGGACCTGCAGGGGAATTTCATGGTGGAACAAAACATCAATACGGTGAGTATCAATGAGAATTTCAGTCCGCTGATCGACCTGAACATGGACTGGAAAAACAGCCTTACTACGCGGATCGAGTACCGTCGATCAAGGACCGTGGCCATGAACATGGCCAACACCCAGGTGAATGAAGTGAACAGCGGGGAGTTCATTATCGGGGCAGGTTTCCGTTTCAACGAGGTGCCCATTTCTATCAACCAGAAGTCTTTTAGCAGTGACCTGAATGTCAGGCTCGATTTCTCCATGCGCAACAACCGCACGGTGATCCGTAAGCTGGAGGACCTGTCGGGCAGCGAGATCACTGCAGGACAGCGGATTTTCAGCCTGAAGGCGGCGGCTGATTATATGTTGAGTGATAAATTCACCATCCGGGTATTCTATGACCAGCGTCTTACTACGCCCTACATATCAAACAGTTATCCAAATGCGAACTACAATGTAGGCTTCAGCTTGACATTCACTTTATAAAGAGAATTATGATCTACAGCAGGCTGAAATATATCCGGGAATTGTTACATTTGGATGAATGAGTTGGTGTGTTATTAAGTTAGTAAGGGTTTAAGTTAGTAAGGGTTTAAGTTAGTAAGTTAGTGTGTCAATAACCCAATAACCCAATAACCCAATAACACGATTTCCCAATAGCCCAATAACACGATAACCCAATAACCAATAACGATTTTGATATGAACATTCCAAATGATTTGAAGTACACCAGCGAACACGAATGGGTCCGGATTGAAGGGGATGAAATTGTCGTGGGAGTGACCGATTTTGCCCAGGGCGAGCTGGGAGATGTGGTATTTCTGGAGATTGAAACAGAAGGAGAAACCCTTGCCAAAGGTGATACCTTCGGAACCATTGAGGCTGTGAAAACCGTTTCGGACCTTTATATGCCTGTGGACGGTGAGGTACTTGTGGTGAATGCAAACCTGGAAGATAGTCCTGAACTGATCAACTCTGATCCGTTTGTTGAGGGCTGGATGATCCGGATCAAAATGTCTGATCCCGCCCAGTTGGCTGACCTGTTATCAGCTGAGGAGTACGGTAAACTGATCGGCTAAACGGTTTTTTTGAAGGGTTTATCGTATTTGACGTAGCGGTGATCAATGATAACGGTGATTCACTTTACGTCGATCCTTCCGGTTTCTATGATCTCCTTCTGGAACGAGCCTTGCATGCAAACAGCACCAGGTATGGTAAATTCCGGGTTCAGCGGATTTCGAACCCTGTGAGGGCCCATCTTCCCGGTTGAATTACATTTCCAATGTCGTTGTACGCTGCGTCCAGCAGGTTGGTAGCTTCAAGGAAAATATGGAAGCGCCCCATGGTGTAGTCCAGCTTCAGATCCGCCAGGATGAATGGTTCGAAAGGCATTTCGACGGATTGACCTGTTTCTGTGTTATAAGCCAGGAAGGTTCCGTTCCTGTCCTGTCCTGAAACTTTCAGGCTGAATAAAAGATTCCCGGCAATCCGCAATCCCGCTCCCAGAACCACCTTGTGCCTCAGGTTATCCAGAAGGTACATTGAAACAACATGGCCGGAGATCCTGGTTAAATGGGTAAATGAGCAGGAGAATTCCCCGGTCTCCAAAGAGAACAAATCGTCGTTTTGCTCCGGGCGCCTGTAGTGCAAATGAATGTCTCCTCCCATGGCATCCACACGGGTCAGGTTCATGGTATGCCATTTTTCATCATCCATCCAGATCCAGTCAATCAGATCCTTTCCCTGCCTGTAGAAACCATTGATACCCATCTGTAATCCCCTGTTTTCCCTGTAGATCCCCCATTCGAGAGTGCTTGCTTTCTCAGGGGTCAGTGCGGGATTTCCAATGTTGGATGGTCCCTGGTAATAGAGGTCGGTAAAGGTAGGCAGGCGCATGGATTGGTTCAGGGAGGAAAAGAACCTGAAGAATGCCGGAAGACGCAGGCGGATATCCATTCCAGGGAAGATCCCGGGACGGTAATCCAGGTCCGAATTCATGTGAACCATGAAACCGCCTGACAGGGAAAGCCGTCCCCTTTCAAAGCTGTGGTTCAGATTCCAGTTAAACTGGTTCCGCTGGTGCCCGTGGGTAAAGGTGATGGTGTCATTGAACCGGACCGTCTGGCCCTGATCAAAAGGTTCGCCCAGGGAGGTGCTCCTGATCTGTTCCCCCCTGTAATGCAGTCCGGTCTGGGTAATCCCTGCCACAGTTGAAAATACTCCGCTCAGGTCAGTTCCTGTAACCTTTGTGAGGTGGTCATTCACATAAAAAGAGGGCATACTGCGGTCCAGCAGGAAATGATCCCGGTTTACTTTCAGGTAGGCATTGAGGGCCCATTGGGAACGGGATTCACGGAGGTCCATTTTCAAGGCAGCCAGGCCGGTGTTAGTCTCTTCATACTGTTGGATAAACCGCGGGGAATAGAAGGCGTTGGCTCCGAAAGACCTGGTATTCATCCCTGCCATCAGCCCGGTTTTCAGTTTGCCCTTCCCGGCGGCGGTGTGGATGAACGCCCGGGTGGTTTTAAAATCTGTGTTTTCCCTGTACCCGTCGCTTCCCGATGTATTGAGGCAGACCAGGGTGGAGATATATTTTCCGTCCAGGTTGCCCTTCAGGTTCGCATTGTAAAGCCTGTGTTGTCCCACACGGATCCCTGCATTGAAAAAGGTGGAATCCCCGGGCCTGGTGACCACATTGACTGCTCCGGCAAAGGCATTGGTCCCCAGCCGGCGGGTTGCGGAACCGGTGATCACTTCCATGTGGTGGATGGAGTATAGATCCAGAGGCAGGCTCAGCTGGAAATGACCGGTTTGTGGATCGGACATGTTGATGCCGTTGAGCAGAACCATGGACTGATCGAATGAGCTTCCCTGAATGGAGAGATCGGCCTGTATTCCGTGTCTCCCCCTCTGGCGTATATCCACCTGGGGAAGGTATTCCAGCATGTCCTCAGGCGAGGCGGCTGCCGAAGAACTGATATCGGCAGATGTGACCAGGATCACCGGTTTCAGTGAAGCATCCTCCAGGTCGGCGGGCCACTCTCCGGAGGTTTCTACCTCCTCCAGCTCCACCATGATCCCTGTGCGGACCGTGTCCTTGTGTCCCTCCACCGCCTCCTGCCCGAGGATCTGGTTACTGAAGCAAAGGGTGCCGATGATAATCACTTTGTGAAAACTGGCCAGGATGGCCCATTTTTTATTGGACCATCTCCTGAATACAACCGGCTGCATATTAACTGTTGTTTTCGGCTGCCTCCAGGTCATCGGGCGATTCATCCCTGCCGCTGTTGGGTATTCTGCCCACGGGCAGCGGGTCTTTGGAGATCTCTTTGTAGATTTCCCTGTTCCTGACTATATCAATGGCCGTGTAAATGGCATTCCTGAATGATGTGGGAGAAGCCTCGTTTTTTCCTGCCAGTTCAAATGCAGTTCCATGGGCAGGGCTGGTCCTGACCACCGGAAGCCCGGCGGTAAAATTCACCCCGTTCTCCATGTTCAGGGCCTTGAAGGGAGCCAGTCCCTGATCATGATACATGGCAAGTACAGCATCGAACTGTTTGAAGCGTCCTGCACCGAAAAATCCGTCAGCCGGCATGGGACCGAATGCCATTATTTTCATATTCCGGGCCTGTTCAATTGCAGGAATGAGCACCTCCTGTTCCTCTTTGCCCAGCAATCCGTTGTCGCCTGCATGGGGATTGAGCCCCAGAACCGCAATTCGCGGACTCCTGATCCCGAAATCCACCAGCAGAGACCTGGATAAGATGGTCAGCTTATCAACAATCAGCCCGGTAGTAATAAAGGAGCTGAGTTGAGCGATGGGAACATGACCTGTAACAAGACCTACCTTCATCAGGTCGCTCACCAGCAGCATCATCACTTCGTCAGCTTTGAAACGTGCCTGAAGATACTCTGTATGCCCGTTATAGCGGAATTCGGTGTGCTGGATATTCTGTTTGTTTACCGGACCGGTTACCAGTGCATCAATGGTTCCCTGTTCAAGTGCATCGGTGGCGGCTTTCAAAGCTGCATAGGAGGAGATCCCGGCAGCTTCGGTATTTTTTCCAAGTTCAACCCTGATGTTATCATCCACGCAGTTCACCACGTAAACTTTATTCCCCAGTGCTTCCGAGGGAGAATGAATACTGATGGGTGCAAAATTTTCAATTTCAAGGGCTTTCCTGTGATATCCCACTACCTTGGAAGAACCGAAAATTACAGGGATACATATTTCACTAATCCTGGTATCCATCAGGGTCTTGATAATCACTTCGTAACTGATCCCATTGACATCCCCGTGGGATATTCCGATTTTGATTTTCTGTTGCATCTGCACGGTTCTTACAATGAACGGTTAAGAAGATAATTATACAGGATCCTGACCCCTACGCCACTGCCTCCTTTTCCACGATAGTTGAAAGGGATTTTGTTGAAAGATGGTCCGGCAATATCCAGGTGGATGTAGGGATAATCGGTGAAGTGTTCCAGGAATTTTCCTGCGGTGATGGCTCCTGCATACCTGCCGCCAATGTTTTTCAGGTCGGCAATATCAGACTTAAGTTGTTCTTTATATTCGTCCCAGAACGGGAATTCTGCGATCCGCTCCGATGTGGCTTCGCCACTTGTCTTCAGGTTGTCCATGATTTCACGACCTGCATTGCCCATGCCCACAATTCCGTATTTGTCAATGGCCATGTGGGCAGCTCCTGTGAGCGTGGACAATTCAATAACCACCTCCGGGTCATACTGTTTCGCATAACTGAGGGCATCAGCAAGGATCATTCTTCCCTCGGCATCCGTGTTGAGTACCTCTACGGTGGTTCCGTCATACATGGTCACCACGTCCCCCGGAACATATGCATTCCCAACGGGCCTGTTATCGGTGGCCGGCACCAGGCCGATAATCCAGAGTGGAAGATTATTTTTTGCGGCCGCATACAGCGCTCCGGCTACTGCCGCTGCCCCGCCCATGTCGCATTTCATGTAGTCCATTGAATCAAGGGTGGTTTTCAGGCTGAGGCCGCCTGTGTCGTAGACCACTCCCTTGCCCACCAGGACAATGGGATGCTTATTCACAGCCCCTTCCGGATGGTAGGTCATAATGGAGAATGTGGGTGGATCCACGCTGCCCTTGTTGACAGCAAGAAGTCCACCCATCTTCAGGGATTCGATCTTCTTCTTGTTGAATACTTCCACCGAAAAGCCAGCCTCCTTCCCCATCTTTTCAAACTCTGCTGATAACTGAACAGCTGATAAATAGGAGAGGGGCTCATTAACCAGGTCCTTTGCAATATATACGGCGCGTACCAGGTTGTCAAGTTTCAGCACCTGATCGTCGGTGAGGCCATCGTCATAGAGACGGATCTCATTCAGTGAAAATATCTCCTCCTTTTCGCCGGTTTTGTATTTCAGGAACTGATAACTGGTCAGGGCCAGCCCCTCGGCAAAAGCAATGGTCTCTTCCGGAGAGACCCCGCCATTGATGATATCAAGCAATGTTATCCCCAGATCATTCAATGCCGGTTGCATGGAATGGGCAGCGATCCTGGCTTCTTCCAGCAACTGGTTTGAAGGAACCTTTTCTTCCGCAAGCCGCCTCACAAACAGGTGTTGATCCAGGTGGCCCAGCCGGGCTGTATCCCGGTTATCGCCAAAACGCTCTTCCACATACCTTCGCTCATGCAAATCAGGAATCTGTGCAACCAGGTCCTGAGTATTCCTTACCAGGAGTACCCTGCTATTTCTTTCCTCTATTTTAGGAGTCTTAATTATCCTCATTCTTCTTCTGTTGTTTCCCTTCGGGGAGTGTAAACGTAAATGTGGAACCCTTCCCTGTCTTGCTGTCAATATTCAGTTTGCCTCCGCTTTTTTCAACCAGATCGCTGACCAGTTGAAGCCCGAGCCCGGTTCCGATCTCCTTGTCTGTCCCCATGGTCGGTTTAAGGTGACCCGCTTTATTGAATTGCTCCAGGATCTCTTTGTTGATACCAATACCAGTATCTGACACAGAGACACGGACTTTGTTCGTTTCAGGTTGTACCTGGATGTTTACAGATCCTTTTCCTGGAGTAAATTTGATGGCGTTGGAAACCAGGTTTCGTATCACAATTCTGATCAGGGCTTTGTCTGCGTATGCCGTTGTACCCGGAAAGACACTGGAATGCAGGGTCACCTCTTTCTGTGCAGCCATGTGGGTAAAAAGGGATATCACCTCGGCAATGAGGCTTTCCATTTCCAGGGCCTCAGATGAAACGGACAATTCATCTGCCTGACTCCTTCCCCAGTAAAGAAGATTGTCCAGCAGGGCAACAGCAGCCTGTGATGACTCCTGCAGAGAATCGAGAATCTGGCGTTTGCCTGCAAGTTCGGGTTTTGTGACCAGCAGGTCTGAAAACTGGGCGATGCTGGCCACCGGGTTTTTCAGGTCATGGGCAATAACCGACAGGACCTTGTTCTTGAACCGGAGTGAAGATTCCAGATGGACCCTGGCTTTGTAATTGCTGATCCATTGCATGATGATCATTACTGCCATGGCAAAAATAAACACCTGGAAGGAGATCTGAGACAGGTAGGCGTTGCTCGCAGATCCGGCTGAATTGGCAAGCAGGATATCGTTGGAAAGGGCAAAGATAAACAGGCCCAGTGAGATGAAGAACAGGGCATCCGTAATCTTTCCCCTGAGCATTCCGAAAAGGCTTACCAGCAGGTAATGTGTAAGGAACAGAAGGATCAGGGGTTGAAAAATGAGCATGGTGTAGGAAAACAACCGGGGGGGCATTGTGAATACGCAGACCAACATTAGGGCTGTGAGAATGGTGTTGACGGTGATCACATGCTTCATGTATTTCCTGGGAAACATCCGGTGCAGGAAGGCCATGCCGGCTATATTCGCCAGGTAGGTGCCGAAATACTCCATCCGGATCTGCCAGGCCCAGGGGATATGGATAAAGTTGTTGGAAATATAGAGCCCGGTGACCACAGAACGGATCAGGATGCCCAGGGTGGTGAGCGCAAAAAGCAGCATGATGGTTTCCTTCCTTGAAAAGGTCCAGAAAATCACAAAGAATATGGTGAAAAAAAACAGAACGCCAATGGTTGAGTAGTTGAATATTTTTCTGCGCTCAGCCTTGACAAGGATCCCACTGGTGCCGCCTATCAGCACTGATTGCCAGAACCCACCTCTCCGGTGATGAAAATTGGAGACCTGGATAAGGATCTGCAAGGTATCTGTATCCGGGACATAGCAAAACCGTGAAGGTTCGTACCAGGCTTCTTCCTCTTCCCGTGTGCTTCCCACCTTCCCGTTTCTTCCCACCAGTTTGTTGTCCAGGTAAAAATTATAGGCTACATCGAACAGGGGGATGTCTATACAGAAACCTGACCTGTAACCCTGGGGAAGAATGATGGTCAGGGCATAGGTGCCGTATCCCTCTCCCGTGAGTTTTTCACCATTCACTTCATAACTCTCCCAATAGGAGGGTACGCCTACCATGATCCCGGATCCACTCATTTTTTCATCCCTGTAATTTGCAGGTGTAAGCAGTTTTTCCCAGTAGAATTCCCACTCGCCGTTGAGGTTGTGGATACTTTTGCTCGTAAACGCAGTTCCGCTCAGGTCCAGCACACCCTTTTCGGGAATGGAATTGTGTGTCGAGGAAGCCATACCGTTTGTACCTAATGCAAACAGCAATAACACGATGATTAAATGTGGTTTCACAGAGGCAAATGTAATAATAAATTGACTTTAACAGGTCAATGTTGTATTTTGCATATACCCAACCATACACCAAACAACACATAAAATGAAATACACCATCACATCCCTTGCAGTACTCCTGGCTATTGCCGTTTCCGGGTGCAAGCAAGCCATTGATATGGAGAAAGAAAAGGCAGCCATCATCAAGGTGATCAACACGGAAACCGACGCCTACCTGGCACGTGATTTTGAGGCCATGTATGCCACTCATTTGCACGATTCGCTGAACATGAGGCTGACTGCCGGCGCTGACAACTACGTTTTTGCAGAAGGGTGGGAGAATGTTTCAAAACACATGAGCGGCGATCAGACTGAGGATATTCTGGGCCCTGACCTTCATATTAAAGTTGAGAAGTACAACTGGCGAATGAAGATCTATCCCACCACGGCCTTTGTAGTGTGTGATCAGACCTGGACCTCCACCTATGACGAGGATGTGACAGAGATTAAAAGCATCCAGGTGCGCTTTATGGAGAAGATTGAGGGGGAATGGAAAATCTCCTTTGTTTCCTTCATCGGGACATCGGGTTATGATGACATTGAAGAGACAGAAGAACTGCCCGATTAGATCAGTTCTTCCTGACTGTGATCTCTTTTGATTCGCTTTGCCAGAGTCCGTGTTTGGTGCAGACCGACATGGCTGAGAGGTTCATGCTTACCGGACCGGGCACAATATAGAAATCCACCTCCACGTGTTCGGATTTGTTTCCCAGACAGCCGGGGGCAAAATGCGCTTCTGCCAGGAAAGTTTCCCGGTTCCACAACTGTATGTATTTGATGTGGTGGTCGGGTTCATCGGGATGGGGGTATTCGGTCCCCAGCCGCACCTTCACCCTGAATTTCTCACCCTCCTTTGCAAAGGGATCGCAAACCAGCACGGGGGTATGCCTGTCAAAATAGTCTTTCCGGACTTCCTTCTCTTCCCGGGTGATATCCACCGGGGTAAAAACTCTGGGCATGGGATTTCTCTTTTTAGATTCGTTGCAGCAAAGATAATAATTTCCGAACTTGAGTGGACTTATGAAAACCCCGGCAACAGTTCCGGTACCGGCCCTTGAGGTCAGGGACCTGGTCAAAATCTACGGCGACCTCACCGCGGTGGATCACCTCTCACTGGAGGTCCGCCGGGGAGAGATCCTTGGGATTCTCGGACCCAACGGAGCCGGCAAAACCACCACCATCCGGATGATGTGCGGTCTCCTCAAGCCCACCTCAGGCAAGGTCCTGGTGGGAGGAAAGGGTATTGAGGATGCATGGGGGGCGGAAGTGCGTTCCAGGGTGGGCATTTGTCCCCAGGAAAACATCCTCTGGAGCAAGCTCACCTGCTTCGAGCAGTTGGTTTTCAGTGCAAGGATGTACAACGTGCCAGGACCGGTGGCCAGGGAAAGGGCAGTCAGATTGCTCTCTCACATGGGTCTTGAAGGGAAGAAGAATAAGCTGGCGGCCACGCTTTCGGGTGGAATGAAAAGACGGATGAATGTGATCCTGGCCTTTATGCACGATCCGGAGATCCTGGTGTTTGATGAACCGGAAGCGGGCCTGGATCCCCAGAGCAGGGTACTGGTGAGGGATTTCATCAGGGAGACAGCCGTGATGAAGACGGTGATCATCACCACCCACAACATGGATGAAGCGGACCGGCTTTCCCACAGGGTGGCGATCATCGATTCGGGGAAGCTGCTGAAGCTGGATTCACCCGGGAATCTGAAACGCTCCATCGGCCAGGGGGACATCCTGGAAATGAAAACACAATCTGATGAAAAAGATGCTCTTCCCCTGGCTGCGAAGAGACTGACTGAAAATGGATTTAAGGTAAACCGCGAGGCTGAAACCCTGGTGATCCGCTCCATGGACCTGGTACCACGGATTCATGAAATCTATAAGCTCCTGGAACAGGAAAAAGTCTCCGTGTTGGAATTGAAGGTGCGCGAAAACACCCTGGAGGATGTGTTTATCCAATTAACCGGAAAAAGCCTTCGGTCATGAGGTGGTATTATATTTTTATCAAGGGAGTCAGGGAGCAGTGGAGGGATTACTGGATCCTGATCATGATTGTGGTGATGGCCCCCCTGTTTATCGGCATCTATTTCCTTATGTCGGACACGGGTGAGGTGAGCTACGATGTGATCCTGGTGAACCGGGACTGCGGAGCTGATGTAACAGGTATTGAGATAAACCTGGGAGATACCCTGGTCACTGCACTTCAATCCATGGCTGGTGCGGAAGATTTTGCTAATCTGGTTTATTCAAAGGGGAGTGACAGGGGAAGCGCCATTGAACAGCTAAAAAGGGGTAAAGCAGATGTCCTGTTGGTGATCCCGGAAGACTTTTCCGGTTCCATCATCGCACATGCTGACCACGCTCTTTCTCCTCCTGCACAGGCGATGATGGAACTGGTGGGAGATGTGACCAGCCTGCAGTATATTGTGGGTGCCATCTGGACCGAAGAGACGGCCAATGCCCTTATATTGGAAGCTGCAGCTATCCGGCTTCCTGTGACCTGGACCGAAACCGCACTTGGCCATTCGGGAGACCGGTCCGAATTTGAGCTTTATGTGCCCGGGCTGCTGATCCTTTCCATCATCATGATTATCTTTTCAGCTTCCGCAGCCATTGTCAGGGAGCCTGAAACCAGGACCCTGGAACGTCTGAAGATCTCAAGGCTTACTGCCGTGGAGTTCATGGGCGGGATCTCCCTGGTGCAGATCATAATCGCCTTTGTCTCCCTTGTGTTTGCCCTCCTGGCAGCGCTGGCCCTGGGTTATACCTTGATTCCCGGCACCCTTGGAATCCTTTTCCTGATAGCCTTCCTCACAGCACTCTCCATGATCAGTTTCAGCCTCATCGTGGCAGCCATGTGCAGGTCCATCAAGGAGGTGGCCATCATCGGGACCTTCCCCCTGTTCCTGCTGATGTTTTTTACCGGGGCTGCCTTCCCGGTCTCGGGAGGCAGGCTCTTTTCGGTGGGGGACCTTGATGTGATGCTGAACCATCTCCTCTCTCCCACCTGGGCTGTGGATGCGCTGAACAAGGTGCTGGTGGTGGGACTGGAAGCCCGGGATATCCTTCCCGACTTGGCTGCCATTCTGGTGCTTTCCATCCTTTACTTTTTCCTGGGAACATGGCTCTTCAAACTGCGGCATATGCGGGCCGGATGAACCGGTGAAGAAATTGGATTGTCCATGTCAACCATTCCCGGATTGCCTGGCCAGGTTTATATGGTCAAAAAATCCCAGAATCTTTCTGAGCGTATCGTAGTAAAGCGTAATGTAAAGCAGCAGGCAGGTAAACCAGATCACCATCACATTGAACCAGAGCGTTGGGATTTTCCAGTTCCCGATTCTTTTATGGGCTGCATAGAGGTGCGCCCTTCCGATCTTTGACGGGGATTCCATATAGACCGGATTATACCTGCTGATCAATAAGGAACCTTTCTGTTCAATCTTGTCCAGGGCCTTGTTGTTGAGCAGGATGTCCGAGAGCTGTACGTTTTCATAGGCATCCCTGAATGCGGTATATGATGCAACGCCACCCAGCTGATCGGTCAACTGACGCTGCTTCATGCTTCTTGCTTCACTGGCATGGACCCTTTGCTTGTGTGCGATCTGTTTCAATGCCTCAAGATATTGTTTGATTCCACTGGCTACAGAATCGTTAAATGACTCAACTGAAATCTGCTCCGGGCCGGTCACGGGAACCTGTGGAATCTGGTCCCCCAGAAGCGATAATTGACGGTCCAGCATCTGAAGGTTCAGTTTCACCTGTTCTTTCTCTTTCCCCAAGGCCATGTACTGAAGGGTTTCATTCATGCTCGATTCCAGTGAAGGGAGCAGGAAGGATTCCAGGTAGGCGTTGTTGCTGATCTCCTGTTCAAGGTCAAAGAACTCACGCATGTACAGGTTGTTTTTAAACTGTTCCACCGACAGGGCTTCATAGGCCCACCGTGAGGTCATCATGTCACCGATTAAAGGCACATACTGGTAATTGGTCAGTGATCGGTGCAGCTTGTCAAACTTCACAAGAACACCACAAAAGAGAATCTGGGGGATCAGGAGAAAAGGCACCAGGATATAGATCGTGATTACCGAGTTGAGCCCCGACGAAATATTGAGACCCAGGAGGTTGGCAAAACAAGATGTGCTGAAGAGAATCAGCCAGTAAGAAAATGTCATCCCCCTGATCTCAAAAATGAAATTGGCGATCAGCACATAAGAGATGGACTGGATCGCCGAGATCAGGAACATGATCAGTATTTTTGAGTTCAGAAAACTGGCCCTGCTCAGGTTCAGGAAGGACTCTCTTTGAAGTATCTTGCGCTCTTTGATGATCTCTTCCGAACTGATGGTCAGCCCAAGGAACAAAAAAACAATGACGCTCATCAGCAGGAAGGCGGGAAGGTTCTCATTGTTTCTGAAAACATAGGCTGCCGGATTCCCTGATACCCCGCTTGCGTACTTGGTGAAATAACCAAGGATCACAGCCAGTAGCGGCGCCTCCAGCAAACTGATCAGGATATACTGCCTGTTGGTCAGTTTGGAAAGAAGATCACGGACGAAATATATCTTCAATTGTTTCAGTGGTCCCGGGATGCTGTAATAATTCTCAGGAAGGGCTGCTTTTTCCTGCTTTTGTTCAGGTAAAGGTGGCTTGCTATCCTTAAAGCGTTCAAACCATTCTTTCGGGCTTACCTTTCGGGCCCTGGAGAGTTTGCCATGTTCATTGACAATCTTTGCCTCAATGATCTGCATCACCTGGTCCGGATCAATGTTCCCGCATTTGGGACACTGGTCCTCCCTGGCATTGGCATGCTTGCTTTTGGTTTTGAAGTAGACCACGGCTTCGGAGGGATTGCCATAGTAGATCTGGTAGCCGCCCCTGTCCATGAAGATGATCTTATCGAACATCTTGTAAAGGTCGGAGGATGGCTGGTGGATGTTTACGATCACCAGTTTGCCTTTGTAGACCTGTTCCTTCAGCAGGGTCATGACCATTTCTGAGTCCACCGATGACAGTCCGGAGGTGGGTTCATCCACGAAAAGGACCGATGGTTCCCTGATCAGTTCCAGGCCAATATTCACCCTTTTCCGCTGACCCCCGCTTATTACTTTGTTCAGTGGTTTTCCCACCTTCAGGTTCCGGATCTCATACAGGTCCAGGTCCACCAGCACACGGTCCACCACTTCCCTGATCTGCTGCTCATCAAACCTGTCCAGGCAGAGCAGTGCATTGTAGTACAGGTTCTGACAAACGGTCAGATCCTCAATCAGCAGGTCATCCTGTGGGATAAAGCCAATGACCCCGTTCAGTTTCTCATTTTCTTTCTCATCATGGATGTTGGTTCCGTTGATCAGGATCTCACCACTCATGGGTTTCAGGTTGCCGTTAAGCACATTCAACAAGGTGGATTTACCGACGCCGCTTCCTCCCATTATTCCAACCAGTTTTCCCGATTCTTCCTGCATGTTGAATTCCTGAATACCGTTCTCACTGTTTCGGAACCTGAATTCCACTTCTCTTGCCTTAAAGGTGAGGCTGGAAGCAATGGAGGACTTTGAAAACACCCCAGCCACATCGGTATAGTAGATGGTGTCAATGCTTGAACCCCTGATGGAGGATCCGTGTTCGAAGGTGGTGGTTGTCCCTGTCTGAAGATGTTGCCCGTTGAGATACAGGGCCTCCCTTCCATGGTACCGGAGGACAAATGTATTCACACTTTCAATGCTTAAAAAAGAGATCTCTCCGGTCATCTTCTTGTCTCTGATATGATGGACCTCCTCGCAGATCGCTTTATCCTCACTGTTGATCACCAGAACCCGGCTTTTCTGTGGGATCTCTTCACGTGAATAGGCCACAAACCTGAGGATGTTCTCATACTCTTCCTCGGGGATATTGAACGCAGAGGCAACTGTATTGAGAAAATCCAGCTCCTTCTCACGGATCTCAATTCCGTAAGCAATATATTCAATAAGCTGAATGAGAACATAAATTTTTTGCTTCTGCTCCAGTTCCTCGTTTATTTTTTGGCAGATCCCGAGAATCCTGACTGCAGTCAGTGAGGTTCGTTTTTTCTCCCTGAGACTGCCCTTTGTGATTCTGTCCTGGTGATAGAGCGCCAGATACTCATCGAATACTTTCAGGTATTTATCCACCAGTTCAGTGCTCAGCTGACGGGTGAGAAAAGCCCGGATAATCTCTTTTTCCCTGTCAGAAATCTCATCGACCTCATCGATGTCGATGATCAATGCAAACAATTGCATCAAGGCTTTTAATATGGCTTCACTCATGGATGATTAAGGTAACTATTTTTTTCTTTTCTTTGTAATCGGAATGTCGAAATCAACAACCCTGGTAGATTTTGAAGGTGCCATTACCTTTGGTACCATTGAAATGTTATTGAATACCCTGAGGGACAACCAGGAATTCCAGAAGATGAATAAACCTTCAAAAAAAAGGCTTTACGGGATCTTCGTCGAATCCATTGATAACATTTTCAAATATGGAGCCAAGTTACCTGGGAAATCCAACAATTCATCCCGGACTCCAAAGATCTCTGTGATCAGGCAGAAGGATCAGTATTTTGTCAGGGTCGGCAACCTGGTTCTGAATGACGATATTGGGGACCTGAAATTTAAGCTCGACAGGGTAAATCAACTGGACTTTGAAGCACTTAAATCGTTATATGAAGAGGTAATCAATAAGGAATCAAGCGCCAGTGATACCGGGGCGGGACTGGGGCTGATCACCATGGCCATGCGCACAGATTCAGATATTGAGTACAGTTTTGCCCCTGTGGATGCGGACCATTCATTTTTTGAGATGCGAATCACCCTAAACGGATAACTCATGGAAAAACTGACCATTGAACCCACGTTTAATTCCCCCGGCGTTGTTCTGGATCCCGGGGAAAAACTGTTTGAGTTTTCCGGTGAATCACGACCCGAAAACGTAAGAAATTTTTATATGCCCATCCTGGAATGGCTGGAGAAGTTTGCAGCCGGGGATACTGGTCCGTGCACTTTCAGATTTAATTTAGAGTACTTCAATTCCACTTCGGCCAAATACATTCTGGATATCTTCAAGATTCTTCACTCCATTCAGGAATCAGGAACTGAAGTCCGGGTGAAATGGCATTATGAAGAGGATGATGAGGACATGTATGAAGTAGGACTGGAAATGTCCAGGATGTCCGGGATCAGCTTTGATTATGTGAAGGAGGAAATATAGCAGAAAAAACCTTACAGCCTGATTCCCACCACGAGGATATCATCAACCTGCTCCACCTCTCCGCGCCATGATTCATGATTCTCAAGGAGAATCTTTTTCTGCTGGTCCATTGTCTTATCCTGAATCTGAAGCAACAGTTCCCTGAAATGTACCGAACGGAAGGTCTTTCTTCTCCCTCCCCCCAGCTGATCCGCATAGCCATCTGAGAAGAGGTAGATGGTATCATCCTTCTTCAGTTTCAGGCTATGGTTGGTAAATGGATCAGCCTCCTGTTGGTAGATCCCGATGGGCATCCGGTCCCCCCTGATATGAATCAGTTCGGATCTGGTTACACCCGTTTTGCCGGTGACCGGTCTGACCAGGTAAAGGGGTCTGTTTGCACCTGCGAATTCCAGGGTATGCTTCTTTGTATCGATGATGCAAAGGGCGATTTCGATCCCGTCCTGTGCTTCACCCCGGGTCCCGGTCTGGTGCAAAGTTTGGATCACAAAATTTCTAAGGTGCTCCAGGATCTGGCTTGCCTTGGATATCCCTTCCCTGTTCACGATCTCATTCATGGAGGAGATTCCAAGCACGCTCAGGAAGGCTCCCGGGACGCCGTGCCCCGTGCAATCAGCCACAGCGATCAGAAGTCTGCCATCTTTGAAGGTTGTCCAGTAATAATCACCGCTGACAATATCCCTGGGCTTGAACAGGATGAAGTGGTCCGAAAGTGATTCAGTAAGGTATCTGGCGGGAGGAAGAAGGGCCGACTGGATTTTCTCTGCATAGCGAATCGAGTCCAGGATCTGTTCCTTTTGGTTTGAGATGGTATCCCGCTGGAGCATGGTCAGGTCCAGTTGCGCCTCGATTTCCTCCTTCTGTGCTTCGATCTCTTCTTTCTGCATAACCACCTCCTGGGTCCGTTCTTCAACGGTAAGTTCCAGGTCACGGTTCATGGTGAAAATATGCTCCATGTGTTCATGGATCTTGCGGGTCATCTCATTGTATCCCTCGGCCAGTTCCCCGATCTCATCGTTGGTCCGCACGATGGTGTATTGCTCTATTGCACCTCCCTTGGTGTTTCTCATGTTCGTCAGGATCTCCTTTACCGGGCGGGTAATGTCCTGACTTGTCCACTTGATCAGGAGCAAAAGGTAGATGAAGGTGACCAGGATCCCGTTACAGATCCCGATAATCATCAACAGGGAATCTCCGGCATTTACATAGAACAACCAACCCAGTTTCTCCATGTTAAAGGATACCTGATCCAGGTGGAACAGGGATCCCCAGGGACCAATCAGGATATCGATCTGTTCATTGGAGATCGTGTCAAGACCCAGTTCTTTCACAGAAGTCATGCTCAGGATCAGGTATACCGCAACAATCAGGAGAGGAAGCAGGGTGGTGATTACACTGGCAATAATATAGCGGTGCCTGATCTTGCCTCCCTTCCTGCGGAATACACGGGTCCTCAGTTCCCCGGCCGAATAAACCTGGTCAATATATTTGAGCTGAACCCTGTGTTTCTGCCAGTAGAAGGCAAACAGGAATTCCAGCAGTGAGGCTGCCACTGTGAGGTAAAAAAACTGGACAAACAGGTCCCTTTCCGTGTCAGTGCTGTACTCATACCCGGAGAGGATATAGGCCAGGGAGAAGATGATGAGCACCATGTTGGGCAGGGTGATGATCAGGGCATTGACCAGAGGAGTGTGAAGTAGCTGAGTCTTACAGAAAGATTGAATTTTATCGGATATTTTCTGTTTGCGCTGCTTCCTTTTGAAAAATATCTTAAACCGGACGTTATAGATTAATCCTGCAATATAACTGAGCAGCGTTAACATGAAGAACCAAAGGAAGAACCTCAAAAAGGGCCCTTTTTTATCGAAGGCGGAGACCTCCTCCCCGTCATCCTGGAAAGAGATGATCCCGCCGGGGGTATTTTTCTCCACAAGGGTGTCGGCTATGTTCTCACCCACGACAACGGCCCGGTTTATCAGACTGTCAAAGTTTCCCGGAGTGAATTCTGCGATGGAATCCGTGAAGATCTTTAAAGAATCAGTCAGCCAGGTGGAATCGTTTCTGAAAAGGCCCTTCCGATCGGCCAGTGCAGGCAGACTTTGAATCCCCATATACATCATAAATGGAAAGACCAGCAGGAAAAAGAGAATGGAAGATATAAGGAAGATTCTGAATCCGTGGTAGGATGATGTTACCTGCTGTTCCATATCGGTGCCCTGAGGGCAGCAATCATGTTATACGTTGTTGCCTGACCAAAGCTCGGGCCAGTCGGACAATCCTTTGTAAAACATCAGGTGTTCGTAATGGGGCTTCACCTTGTCTTCGATGGCCAGCATTTCATCCGCAGTGAGGGGCTCAAATTCCTGTGCGATCTTCATGTTCTCTTCCAGTTCGGCAACCTTATCAATTCCAACAATGATGGTGCTTACCGGAAGTGACATGGTGTAGCTCATGGCCTCTTTCATGGTGATGATCCCCCCGTGATCGAAGATCCGGTCCCTGGCAGGGATCTTCATGCCGATGATACCCATGTTCTTTTCTACGGCTGTGGGCATCAGCTTCTCTATAAAGGAGTTATAGTGTTTGTCAGCTGCATTCAGAGCCATCAGTACCGTATCGAAATGATAACGCCCGATCAGTTCCTTCATGGGGTCGGGATCGGCGTGACCCGTGATGCCCAGGAAGCGGACCACCTTCTCATCTTTGGCTTTTTGCAAGGCCTTCAAACAACCCTCATCGGAAAAGATATAGTCGATATCCTCATCCCCGCCCCCTTTGATGTTGTGGATCTGCCAGAGGTCAATGGTGTCGGTCTGCAGGTTCTTCAGTGAACTCTCCAGGTGCCGCATGGCCCCGTCATAACTCCTGTCATGGGTTTTGGTGGCCAGAAATACCTCACTGCGGCGTGTTTTCATCACCTCTCCCACGTGCCTTTCACTGGTCCCCCTGAGATGATCCCCCTCACTGCTGGTCCCGTCCATACCATACCACGCCGATGTGTCAATGTAATTGATACCCAGGTCGATGCACCTGTTGATAATTTCCACGGCCTGTGCCTGCCTGCCCACCTGTTCCACAGTGGCCTGTGCCCCAAGGCTATAGATCCCTATTTTTTCACCGGTGTTCCCAAAAACTCTTTGCGGCAGACCAATTTTCTGACCGGGTCCTGTACAGGATTGCAGGCTGTTTAACACCGGAGCCATTCCCAACATGGAGGTGCCGGCGATCAGCTTTCTCAGGAATTCCCTGCGGGTATTGTCAAGTCGTAAAGTCATGGTTCATAGATTTAATAATGTAACCAATATATGAAAAATCACCCAACTTCAAACTATGAAACCATCCGGATTTTCCCTTTGCCTGAATGGGAAGCTTACGGATCTGATGGTATTTGTATCGGGATATTTGCGAAGGCAAATGAATTTGTATAGATTTATATCCTTTACCAATGATCTGACCCATGACAATGCTGTTCTTTTTCGGAGGCGGGATTTTCCTTACCCTGTTTATCATCCTGTTTATCATCCTATTGCCACTTCTGGCCCTGGCCAGTGTGCTGACCAGTGAATTCAGGGGAAATGACAAAATCGTATGGGTACTGATCATCATTTTCCTGCCCTTCCTTGGCTCACTTCTCTATTTTCTCATCGGCAGGGACCGGCGGATCAACAGGTGATTTTCCGGATATCCTTTGCAGCAATGAAGAGACTTTTTTATATCCTTGGCATTGTCATGCTGGGCAGTTGTATGGGTCCGAAAGAACAAATGAACAGAGAAGTTCCTTTTAATGACGGCTGGAAGTTTTTCAGAGGCAGTGTTGAGGAAGCCCGGTTACCGGACTTTGATGACTCCGGATGGCGGAGTGTGGATCTGCCCCATGATTACAGCATCGAAGACCTCCCCTTTCAAAAGGAGGATTCAACCTTGGGACCGTTTACCAGGGAGAGTGTGGGCGGATCATCAACCGGATTTGTATCCGGGGGCACGGCCTGGTACCGCAAACATTTTCAATGGGGTGAAGAGGATCAGGGCAAGGTTATGCAGGTCCTGTTCGATGGGGTTTATATGAATTCCGATGTTTGGATCAACGGGCATCATCTGGGAAATCACCCTTATGGCTATACGCCATTTTCCTATGATCTCACCCCCTACCTGCATGCCATTGGTGAGGACAATGTGATCGCTGTGGAGGTAAAAAACCAGGGAGCCAATTCGCGCTGGTACAGCGGATCGGGAATCTACCGCAACGTGACGCTGATTAAAACAAATCCTGTGCATATGACCGTGTGGGGGAACTACATCACAACACCCGAAGTATCTTCGGAAAGGGCTCTGGTACATATTCAAACGGAAGTGCTTAATTCATCCGGAAGGGAAAAGGAAATTGCCGTGAAGGTGTCTGTGACAGATGCCTCGGGAGGTCAGGCGGCCATGGCTGAGAAGGCTATCAAACTGGGTGAAGGCGAAAAGGGCGCTGTTCATCATGAATTGGTAATCAACGCACCGGACCTGTGGTCCCCTCAAAGTCCGGAACTCTATGAGGCCCGGATTCAGGTTTTGGAAAACGGAAAGGAACTTGATTGCAGGGTAGAGAAATTTGGTGTTCGAAGCATCGGATTTTCACCGGAAAAAGGCTTTCTCATCAATGGAGAGCGTCTCCTTCTGAAAGGTGCCTGCATGCACCACGACAACGGCCTGTTGGGTTCCGCAGCATTCAGAACAACCGAGTATCGCAGGGTACGGACCATGAAGCAACATGGATTTAATGCCATTCGCACATCCCACAACCCGCCTTCCGCTTTTTTTCTTGAAGCCTGTGATCAGCTGGGCATGCTGGTGATCGACGAAGCCTTTGACCAGTGGCAGCGGGCCAAGAACAGGGATGATTTCCACCTCTATTTTGACCAGTGGTGGGAGAGGGACATGGAGGCGATGTTGTTGCGGGACCGAAATCATCCCTCCGTCATTATGTGGAGTTATGGCAACGAGATCAATGAGCGTGCTGATTCTTCGGGACTGGAAATCGCAAAAAAGATGGTTGCTAAAATCCACGAACTGGATCCTTCCCGCCCCTCCACCCAGGCCATATGTGAGTTCTGGGATCATCCCGGAAGAGAATGGAGCGCCACTGCTCCGGCGTTTGCAATCATGGATGTGCAGGGATACAATTACCGGTGGGACCGGTATGAGGAGGATCATATGATCTATCCGGAAAGGATCATGTACGGTTCGGAATCCTCTCCCAAAGAGGCATTTGACAACTGGTCTCTGGTAGAAAAGCATCCCTATGTGATCGGGGATTTTGTGTGGACCGGCATGGATTATTTGGGCGAGGCCGGAATAGGAAGGGTTGAATACAGTGACGGGGAACAGGAGGCGTGGATGGGACTTCCGGGATGGCCCTGGTTTAATGCATGGTGTGGTGATATTGACATCACAGGGAATAAGAAACCGCAATTCTTATATCGGGAAGTGGTATGGCGCCGGAGTGAGATGGAGGTGCTGGTGCATTCGCCTGTTCCACAGGGAAAATATGAGCATTCCAGTTACTGGGGCTGGCCGGATGAGGAGCCCCACTGGAACTGGGAGGGGAATGAAGGTGTACCGCTCCGGGTGTCTGTTTATACCCGGTGCGAACAGGTGCGCCTGGAGTTAAACGGCCAGGTCATCGGAACAAAACAGGTTTCAGAACAGACCAGGTTAACAGCTGTCTTTCAGGTGCCTTACCAGGCAGGAGAGCTTCTGGCCATTGGATTGAACAGTGGTAAAGAGGTTTGCCGGAAGCGAATTAAAACAACAGGAGTACCCTGCCAGTTGAGAATTACTGCAGAAGAAGATACTGTTTGCGCCAGTTCCGGTGAACTGGCTTATTTCAACATTGACGTGCTGGATCAGGAGGGAAACCTTGTCCCAACAGCCTTACTCCCGGTTGAGTTCAATATCGTAGGAAAGTGCAAAATACAGGCCGCAGGCAATGCAAACCCGACCGATATGCATGGCTTTCAATTGCCGGCAACAAACACATTCCGCGGCCGGTGTCAGCTCATCGTGCGCTCCTCTGAAAGTGGAGAGACCATCCGGGTAACGGCAAAATCTAAGGGGCTTGTATCGGCCGAATCTGTGGTACGATTATGCAGGTAGATCCTTAAAAAGAGCCCTGCACTTTCGTGCAAGGCTCTGCACCGGCTATTGCAATACAACCTTTCTCGTCTCCGCCACTGCTCCCTCCGGGCCGGTCAAACGGACATACAGCACGCCTGTGGCGGACCAGGCTGTAATATCTATTTCATACTGAGGTTCCACCACCCTTGTTTCAAAGAGCAAAACACCCAGCTGGTTACAAATACTCAGGAGGCACCCTTCCATTTTGCCATATTCCCCGGTTTGTATGACCAGCCGGTCCCTGGCCGGATTGGGATAGACTGACATATTCTTCATCCCGGGGTTATCCATCCCTGTTCCCAGGTCCAGGGTCAGGGCCCTTTCATCACCATTCACCAGCACCAGGAAGGTGATGGGTCCGCTCTGGTAATACGGGACCCGTAATATGGCAGCCCCTTCTCCGGGAGGAACGGCCGTGCAAAATCCGATGCGATAGGCGCTTCCTTTGTTGTTGAATGCTGACAGGTACCCGCCGGGGACCAACGATGCCAGGTTTTCTCCCAGGACCACCGGTATGCCCAGCATCCCATGCTCGTTGGTGGTGAAAATATTTAGACCAACCAGTGCACCATGGGAGTAAAAGATGAGTTCACCCTCCACCGCCCGGACAGTCACATCTGCATACGAAGCTGATTTTCCGGCTGATTCAGAAAAACTTGTAATGATTCCTGCCGAGTACTGCAGGATCATTCCGGCATCATAGGCTGTAATTGCACCCGAACCATCCACATTGGCCGTACTGTCGCGCCAGGGCTCCCAGGGCAAGGGGTCGATGGCTGGCAATGGGTCCAGTCCCACGGAGTGTTGCAGTGCAAGGGCCGCATCATATGCCATGATCCTTCCGTCATCATCCACATCCCCGGGGACAAACTTCACGATGTAAAAAGTCTCCCCGCCTGCGGGAACCGGAACCACTTCATTGCCCCAAAGATTCGTCCCACCGGTCAGCCTGACAGTTACATCTCCTTCAGTTTTAGGGATTTGGTAGCTGTAAATGTAGGTCGTTTCATTTTGACGTGTCATCACTTCGGTTTCAAGGGTTGCAGCACCACTGAAACTGATCTGAACCGCATTGGCCTGATCCATGGGCTGACTGAAGGCAGCGGTCAGCAACAGGGTATCTGCAAACCTGTACAGGGTGTCATTGTAAGTAATGGTTGCGGTGGGAGGGATCAAACTCATGACAATCACCGTAGCGTTTGTGATATCCTGGACGGGATTGTTGTTCAAATAGGCATTGGACAGGGTCAATTCGGTGGTATCCGGAGCCAGTGCATTGAACCGGAGTTTCAGGATCACACCTGCCCCGGTCATGGGGGCCGTATTCATATAGCTGACAGATAATTTCCCTGTCACACTGGAGTTGACCACCACTGTACCCCCTTCTGCAAGGGTCCCAGCGAGTTCATTTCCTGTATATTCCAGAACGGAATGATCAAAGTGAATATCAAACTGGTAGGATATCACCTGATCGGCTGCCGTAAGCCCGCTGACTGAAACGGGAATTTCCACAGGCTGCCCCATACCCACAGTATCATTGACCATGACAAGTGAGATGCGGCTGTCCACCACCGATCCGTGGTGCGTTCCAGGATCACAGTCAGCCACACCGGCCGATGCAATTTCCCACTCCGAATCGGTCCAGACCGGATTGGGTATTGAGATTCCCTGGACCCTGACGGCCCTGGAATCTTCATATTCCCATGGCTCTCCGGTCCCGTCGGTGTCCAGGGCACCATAGATGTCATGCAGTGTGCCTTCAACATGGTCACCATCCAGGTAAAGAAAATAAGCATCATCCCCGTTGCCGATCAGAATCCCGGTTTCCTGGTCAGGGACAAATCCAAATACGCCTGCAAAGGCTGAACCACCAATAACAAATGTTTCACCAGCGGCTACCATTCCTTCCAGCTGCAAATCTCCCCAGCCGGTGCCTCCGTTGCTTTGGCGGGACAGGTAAATTGTCCTGGAACTGAAATCCACAGCTTCAGGTCCTGCGTTGAATAATTCAATAAATCGTCCGGAATAGTCATCTGCCGGGTCCGTGACCTCCGAAATGAATAATCCGTCCTGGGATCTGGCTGAGAGTGATAAAATCAGCATGGCAGCCATGCACAATGGTGTAATTTTTTTCTTCATCATTAAAAGGTTTTTACCATTTATTGTGATGAAGGGTGGAAATATCGGTGTTCAATCCTTAATAAAATGTCGCTATGGCCGGCAAATTGAATGATTCCTTGTCATAACCTGAGGTACGGATTCCGGGGCAAGTATTATCCTTTTTGTTCTTTATAGCATGTTGTATCATTGGTAAAGATTATATCTTTGTGCGAAATTCATGATTCGACACAGATGAAGCTTTCCATAGTAGCTTTTGAGATTCAGGAGGTTGGTACACGTGAGGAACAGGCTGAAGATTGCATTAGACAGCTGAATGAGTTTATTTCAAAAGGAGGTTGCGGTATTTCAAATATCATTGCCCTTAATTTCTTTTTAAGTGCCACGGATGTTACGGCTTTTGAAGATCAAAAGAAATTACTGGCTGATTGCCTGCCGGACACCATAAAGAATGTGATCCCGGTAGCATATCTTGCCCAGGCTCCTGCAAACGGAGCAATGGTATCCGCTGAAATGCATTATCTTCCTGATATAGAGGGTGTTACTATAACCTCAAAAAACATGGCAGGGATTAATTACCTGGCTATTGAAGGCAAGGGAGGTGATAAGTGGGTGGTTGCCAACGGAATTTGCACAGGAAAGAAGAAACATCAGATAGCGGAAGATTCAGATTGGGTGTTTGGTGTAATGGAAACCATCCTTCAATCAGAAGGACTTGACTTTTCGAATATCTTCCGTCAATGGAATTACATTGAAGGAATTACAACTGTGGAGTTGAAGGAAAATGCTGAAAACCAGCACTACCAGCTTTTCAATAATGTCCGTTCCAAATATTATGCAACATCTGAGTTTGTAAACGGATATCCGGCTGCAACCGGAATCGGTACCATGGCAGGAGGTGTGGTCATCAGTTTCTACGCCACCACCCAGTCTGGGCCGAATGTAATCTCCGTTGAAAATCCCCTTCAGAAGGCCGCATTCGAATATTCCGAAGAGGTGTTGGTCGGTGAAGCTGCGTATAAGGGATTCTGTAAGTGCACCCCCAAATTTGCCAGGGCAAAACTTGTATCCAATACCCAATCTGTTCAGGTTTACATTTCCGGAACGGCCTCCATACGAGAAGAGAAAACCATTGCTGAAGATGATGTGACAGAGCAGACCAGGATTACCATCGAAAATGTGGAGAAGCTGATCAGTGAGCAGACACTTTCAAATATAGACGGGATGCCTGCCGAACAGATGCAAATAGATTTTTTCAGGGTATACATCAAAAACCCTTCAGATTACCGGATGGTAAAGCACACATGTGAAAGCCGCTGGCCAGGAATATCCGGCATCTATGTGGTCTCCGATGTTTGCCGTGACAACCTGCTGGTTGAGATAGAGGCGCTGGCTTCTGTCCGGCAATGATCACTCATCGCTCCGGTACATCTGGCTTTCAGGTTCATTTGATGTTGCCGTTGCCCCGGTTGAAAGGCTCACACTTCCTTTTTCATTGAATGTACTGGCAATGCTGCCTGCTTTCGCAAGGGATCGCACCTTTCTGGGACTTATATCTACCTCGCCGGTAATGAATTCGGGCCTGTTAAAATTATATAAATACGCATTATAAAAACCAGGATCTTTCTGCGGGAGCACAAAGGGTTTGCCTGCCTTTCCTTTTTCATCCACATAGCTGAACCAAACCTGAGACAACAGCCCATCGGTCCGTTTACTGATGAACATGAGCCATGATCCGTTGCCGGACCAGGAGGGATAGCTTTCTGTCTCACCGGAATTCACATCAGGTTTGATGATCTCCCCGGTTTCCAGGTCAAAAAGATACACATCAGCTTCCCTGTTATTGATGGAAAAGTAACCATAATCAACCCCAATAAAACAGATCAGCTTATTTCCCGGTGAGACCCTGGGAAATGTTATGCTATGACCAAAATCGTCACTGTCAATCACCGTATCTTTCTTCCCAAAGCTTCTCTCTTGCTCTTCGAATTCAATGCTCATCAGGCTGTAGATCACTGAAGTATATGTCATTGTATCGATGTTTTCCGGGGCACTTATGTAGAACATTTTTTTACCGTCGGGCGACCACGCGGGCAGATTCTCCAGGTTCTTTGTGGATAGTGCTTCAGGCCTGGTAATGGAGTTGTCGTTTACATCATAGAGCACAATGTCAGAATAGTTGTCGTGGACATAAGAGATCTTACCCATGCGCGCATGAAAACCCTGTTTGATCAGGTTTACCGAGAAGGCGATCAGATTGCCGCCCGGATGCCAGGAAGGATAAGCACCCGCACTTCTGGTATGCTCACTCTTTGTTTCAACCAGGCTGATTTCTTCATGATTCTTCACCAAAGTGCCCCCATACGAAGCACGCATGTGAAACATCATTTGATCCGGATCCCCTGCATTAAAACTATGACAGTTCATACAATTATAATCTGTCACGTTGTTTGTAACAATGGGTGATACTTCAAAGCTCTCCAGGGATCTCTGGAAAATGCCCATCTCCTTCCACAAAATGTTCGCCGGGGGGATTTTCCGGTAGGCGATATAGGGATCAATCTCTTTCATGGAAATGGGATTCATGATCTGATTGAACCTCTCCCATGAACCTTTTCCGTTTTTTCTCATCAAGTCGATGGTCAGCATGCCACCTCTGTCCTCATCCAGAAGCTTTTTCCAGGCCTTTCCGGGTATGACTATCCTGCCCGAGCGGCTTTTCACCTTCACCCTGCCCTGTTTGCTGTTGGAGAAAACGGCCATGTAAGCCTGCCCTTCATTTTCAATCTGAAAATTCATGGGTGCAATGTTGGGAGGGATTGTCACAGCAGTGTAATCGGGAAAAATCTTTACTTGCTGCCCTGTCAATGCAGGGTCGGGGGGTACCCGGTTGCATGCGATCATCATGGAAAGCAACGGCAGAAACAGTTTAAATATGTTCGATCCTTTTTTTTTCATTTTCTGTTATTTGCTTTCTGGGGCATAAGGACTCGAATACATCACATAATACCAGTAGGTCTTCCTGTATTTCGATACGCGGCTCCTTGCTTCTGACCGGCTTTTGCTGTTGGTGACCAAGCGGCTGAAATCTTTAAATTCCTCCACAGTATTCTGACTGATAGGATATCCGTCCAGGTCAATAAATCTGAAATGTGTCTTGTCCAAATAGATCATCACGGCCTCTTCAATAGCCCTGGGCAGGTGGCTGTATCCGAATTTCTTGAAATCTTTGATATGACCGATTACCGGGCCCAGTTGATGCTTGAGCATATAACTGGTCATCAGGAACTCAAAAGCTGCCCTGTTGCCGGGATTGACCGTGTAGAAATATTGTAATCCCTGAACCGGGTTTGATGGACTGGCGAAGAAGTCATCGGCTGGATTGTTGTCTTTAAATGCCTTTAAGTAAGGGATGCCATCCAGATCCTTTTCCTCAAAGGATTCCAATGTTTGTTCACACCACGCCCGGTGAACAGTGGATCCGGACAGTACTCCCAGGTATTTTAACGCCAAATCCTGCATGTCCATGGCAAGATAGGAAAGAATGAGTTGTTTTAACAGGATGGGATGCCTCATCATGACCATGTGAGATTCATTGGCCCAGTGCCTTGATTCATTTGCAAATCCAAGATCGGCATAAAAATCACTCACATGCATTCCGTTGCGTCCTGAAAAAACCTGGACCATAAATATACCCTCCTCACCGAAGGTTTGCGGGTATCTGAACGCCTCTTCCAACAATACTCCCTGGTGATAGAGGGCCCTGTTTATTTCAAATTGTACCAGTTGATTGTGATAAAGGTCTTCATCAGCAAGCGCTCTCACACGCTGCCAGTCATCATTGAAACTGGCCTGTTCGATCTGTAATATGGATCTTTCTTCACTGTCAATGGCAAACAAGGAGGAGAAAATCAGCCCTCCCAGTACCACAGCAGTACCCATACCCTCAGCCAGCAACACCCTTTTTTGCGCCGTTTTTGAAAACAGCTTGCTGATTCCCCAGTATATGACCATGAGAACCGTCGGAACAAAGAGGCAGATGAAAAAGGTAAGCGGAATTTCATCATATTTTGAAATGATGAGTGTTCCCAGGAGCGACTGTTTTACAGTAACAGCCTGATTAAAAAACAGATAAAGAAAGGGGATGGTCAGCAAAGGCAGAACGGCTGCATACAGCCCGGCATAATCCCCTTTCCGGAGGATTTTGCAAAGTGTGATCTGCAGGAATACAAACAGGCCAACCGGACCTGCAAGCAGGTAGGTGATCATCCCTGTAATAAAGGTATATACCAGTTTCACTGCAGGGTTCCCCGGGGTATACAATGGCTGGATAACGGAAATAACCAGTCCGGTGACAAAACCGGAAATAAGTCCCATGGGCAGCCGGTAACTGGCCAGCGCTAAAACCAAAGGAACCATGGATGCCAGAAGAAGGGGATGGTAAAACGGGCCTTCCTTGTAGTGGTTAAATATGCTGCGAAGGAGCCAATAAGTGACAGCAAGCACCGCTATTACTGCCACTGTACCCCGGATGGGAAAGATGAGCCATTCATTGAACCTGATGGCCAGAAAGTTGGATAAACCCCCCGGAACCAACATGTATTCTGCTATAGGTAAGGGTACCGTTTGCTGCCAGTAGTAAATCAGGGTCAGATCAACCTGCTTCAGGTAAAAGACGAGCCAGGTCAGCGAAAGAATCAGGCCTGCATAAGCAATTGCTTTCCTTTTGGAGAATGCCATGAACATGAAAAGCTAAAAACCATCCTAAATATCTGTGAAAAATCCAAGACAATGATCATATTCCCCGGAATTATTGAAGCGTATTGCCTGTCTGATTGCTATAGGCCAGCTGATAGTCTTTGATTTTGGCCAGTTTCTCCCCTCTGGATGCTTCATAGTACGTACCCCCCACATGGAAACAGGCAAATCCACCTGAGGCTGCAGCCCATGAAATGGCTTGGATAAAACTGAGCGGTTCCTTATTTTCAGATTTCAACTGTTGGGCCAGGGAAGCGATGAAACCACCCACAAAATTATCACCGCAACCGGTGGTATCCCCCTTCAGCCGGGGATTGTTTTTCAATTCCTGCACGATCCTTTCTGAAACAGGATACTTTGCAATGTCCTGTTTACCAAACAGCTTTCCATCAGAATACCCGATGATGTATTTACTGCCATTGGTGATCAAAAAAGCAGAAACCCCGGCATCTTTGAAGTAAAGAGCTGCCTTGTCCAACACTTTCGTCCCGCTGATCCGTAAGGCTTCTTCACAATCGAGAATCAGAACATCGATCAGTTTAAAATCGGAAACATGATCAACCAAAGGCCAGGGCCGGTCCGGATATTTTTTTTCATTCCGAAAATCAAAGACGGTATTAACCACCGTTTTTTTACCAATTTTTTTTACACGGCGCAATAAATCTGATAAGTCATCATGTATTTGAGGAACCAATGCTGTGCCTCCGAAACAAACCACATCGGCAGTGAAAAATTCATCGGGTATATGTGCGGAACTTAACTCCCCTGCTGCACCGATGCTATTGACAAACGTACGTTCCCCATGCCCGTGATCATATAACGGGTCTGAAAACACATCGGTAAAAGGTGTATTCAGCGTTCCCTCCATTTTGTAGTTTGAGATATCAAGGGGTGTTTTCTTTATCAGGCGCATGATCTGGCTGGCAGCTTCATCTTTTCCGGTGATCCCATAAAAATTGATATCAAATTCATTGGGGTCAAGTATTTGAACTGCATGTATAAGGGCTACCAGGGAGGGCCCTCCCAGATTCAATTCCATGGTATTGCAGCCGGCAGTGATCTGATCCAGTATCTCCTGGTACGGTTCTGATGCAAATGTTTCCAGCTCTTCCTTAAAAACCAGCTTCCCCGGGACCAGGCCACCATCACCTGTTTCAACTGAAAGGAATTTTTTGAAGGAATCATCTTCAAAAGAGATGTTGTTATAGATGTGATCGATCAATGCACACCCAATTCCTGAAATGACAATCTTATTTCGCTTCATTGTATTCAACCTAAAATTAGATCGTATGTTTGAAAAAGCATAGGTC
>JAZDPG010000026.1:0-10644 GCA_043797815.1 Bacteroidota bacterium | reverse complement strand
TTCCAGTCGTCACTCCTGGTTCCTTCACTAATTTCCCTGCCAATACCAGAAGCTTTCCACAGAAACTCTATTTCATCAAAATACCTTTTGTTCCCGGTATTCTCATTCATCCACTGATTTACCATAAGGCTTTCAGCCTCTGTGGTTTCACCAATAATGAATCTTATTACCATTTCCTTCCTTACCATTTCCTCAGAATGCATATTATTTCCTCTTATATTACGATTGATTCCTAATTTACCCTTACATGAATTTCATTAATTTATCGGGATTCTGGATTTTAAATACTTCAATACTTCTTTATAAGAATATTATTGCAATTATGGCACCAGAAAGCCGGATAGCTTTTCCCTCAATGATTTAATTGCCCTGGACATCTGTGTTTCTACTGTTTTAACGGAGATATTCAGTTCTTCTGCAATTTGGCGGTACGTCAGACCATCATATCTGCTTAGTTCGAAAATCGCTTTGCATTTGCCAGGTAGACTTTCGATAGCATCCTTAATCGCATTCTCCAACTCTTTGGTAACTAATCCATCCAAAGGATTATCAATTGTTTTACACAATATATTGCTGGATTCCTGGATTTCCTTAATCCGCATTTTTTCAAATTCATTTTCAACTTTCAAATGCTTCAGATAATCTAAACACTTGTTGCGAACGGCGGTAAATAAATACGTTTTTAATGAAATGTCTGCTGGCAAGGCGTCTCTTTTCTCCCAGATGCGAACGAAAACAACTTGAACAATTTCTCTTGAAGTATCCAGATCAAAAACGAACCTTTGGGCGAAATAACACAAGGACTTATACTGTTCATTATAAAGCATTTCGAATGCCTTCATATCCCCTTTTTCCAGTCTGCTCTGTATGTAGCCCCTTGAAGAATTCATCTACTTGATTTGATTTTGGAAGGTATTTTTTATTCCCGACATCTCCAAAAAATCTGACCTAAGCACATCCCGGCTCCGGTCCGCAAATCAGGTATTGGCTTTCAGTGAACCCGGAGTGCGGGTTGGTGTGCAGATACATCCTGTCGAAGGGGCGTTGTGAAGTAGAACCATACCTCCCGGTCAGGTTTTACGGGAGATCTGTTTCCGGGTTAATGATATTACACCGGCTTGAGCCAAATCAAGACATTCAGGTGCTTCGGATAAAAGATACCATATTCTGGTACATGAAATAGACCATCAGGACAATGACAAGAAATCCCGCCACGGCGATTATATTTTGTGCCAGGTTATTCCTGTATTTCCCCATTACTTTCCTGTTGTTCAGCATCAGGAACAATCCCGCAGCAATCAGCGGAACCGCCAGCATGGAGGAGGCCTGGGCCATAATCAGCGCATAGATCACATTTCCCCTGAAGAAAACAGCCACAAGCATTCCGATTAAAAGTATGGCTACGATAAATAATTTTGTAGGACGGTCGTTCATCGAACGACCCAAACCCAGCCCGTCCGCAAGAAGCCCGCCTCCAATGACGGAGTTCACCATCATGGAGGAGAACGCTGCAGCACAAAGGCCCACACTGAAAATAACCTTGGCCGAACGCCCGAACAATGCTTCCATCTGAAGGGCCATATCGGCTGCCGAATTGACCATGATCCCCGCGGGATATAATGATGCTGCAGAGGTGATCAGCACGGTAGCAGATATAAGGGCAAGCAACAGGATCCCTATGTACGTATCCTTGAGACTGCCTTTCAAATTCTCTATTTTCCAGCCTTTATCCTGGGCCAGATAGGATTGATAAAGTGCGGCCGCCAAAGAAAAAGAGGTGGCCATCATGGCAGCTATGATATTTAAACTGTCCGGGGAGATTTTTGAAGGAACAAAACCTTTGGCAAGCGGAACTATTTCGGGCCTGGTCAGAAGTAGATTGATAAAAAAGGCCATGATCATGATCATCACCAGAATTTTCATCAGGTTTTCAAGAACCTTATAAAGATTTTTGGCCCAGAAAATAAGGATGATACCAAGGGGCGTAAAGATGACCGGCCAGACGCGCTCACTGATGCCTGTGATCCCCTCCATCCCGATTCCGATCCCCAGGTTATTGCCAAACTGAAAGCTTGTTGTGGATAGAAATGCCGAAATTCCGATGATTACGGCGAACCACCTGCCATAATTGTCAGCGATGGACTGAAGCATGGATTTGTTGTTCAGCACGCCAAAGCGTGCTCCCATGGAGGTGTAAGTGATCATGAAAACAGTTGCAATAGCAATGACCCAGAGGAAGGCATATCCATATTCTGACCCAATCCTTGAGGCTACAGTGATACTCCCCGGGCCCAGTACAACCGAAGCAATAATAAAGCCTGGCCCAAGCGATTTGAAAAATATCTTAATTCTTTCCCACATCTTTTTTGATTTTCACCTTACCACCACCCCTGCGGCATGTTGTTAATTTCCTCATTTTCCCCCGGAGTCCCTTCTTTACAGGTGATTCGGCTGACAAAAAGTAAAAATAAAATTTATATTTGTTTATTGACACTAAATGAAAGATTAGCTATTTCTTTTAGTAGAAAATCCTGAATAATACAGATCCCGGCTTACGATAACTTTGTAATGATAACTCTAAAATCTAAAGAAGCCTGCAATCATATGTACAGAAGGATATTCCTGTTGGTGTCATTTGTACTTGCAGTGCTTCCCGGGTTCGCGCAAAACAGCACCATCCCGGGTGAAGTTACCACGCCCTTTCCTACCATGATCAATCTTTCAGTGGAATGGAACATCCGGGGTGATGACAACCAGAACGGAGTTGTTTATGTATGCTACAGGGAAAAGGGAGAAAAAAGCTGGAAGGAAGGGATGCCTCTCCGCCGGGTACCGGCAGGAGAGAACATTGGTTTTGTATGGAATAATAAACACTCAGGAAGTATTTTTGATTTGCAACCGGGCACAGGTTTTGAAATAAAACTCAAGCTGGTGGACCCGGATGGCGGATCAACTGAAGCTTTTGTGGAAGCGTCAACCAGGCAAATTCCGGAATATGGCGACCATGCTGAAATTATCGAACTGCAGGCCGGAAGTCATGATACGCTCCGGACCCATGACGGTACCCAGGGCAAACCGGTTGTCTATCGTTGCAGCAGCGGACAGGCCAGCTATACGTACATCGATCTCCGTAACCGGAGCTGGGTATTTATTGAGGGACTGACTGTCACGAATCCCAATGAAAATGGGATAGGAATTCAGTTCGATGGTGCCCGTCATTGTGTGATCAGGAACTGCAATGTTCATGCAGTTTACGGCATTGTATCCTATAAGCCCGGAGCAGAGAATTGCTATATTGCTGATAATGTGGTGACTGGCATATGCCCATGGACCAATGAGGCCATGGGTGCACATGGTGCCAATATCGGCGAAGGGATTGAACTGACCGGACCGGGTAACATTATTTGTTATAACCTGGTGGCCGGATTCCGGGATTGTATTTCAACCATGGAGGACAGTCATGTGGTGAATCAATCGTGCATCGATATATATAACAACGATATTTACCGGGGTGTGGACGATGCCATTGAAGCGGATTTTTGTTTTTCGAATTGCAGGATATTTCGTAACCGAATGACCAATTGCTATGTGGGCCTTAGCTCCCAGCCTGGAATGGGAGGCCCCAATTATTTTTACAGGAATGTAATGTATAATGTGGTACACGCAGCCTTCAAACTAAAACGTTACAGCCAGGGTGATGTGGTGCTTCATAATACGGTGGTTAAAGTGGGCACAGGACTGGGAGGCAATGATACCATGGATTATGCATATTTCAGGAACAACCTGGCCATTGGAGGACCCACCGGAGGTATCAATTGGGGTGATTATGGTGCCGGGAATCCATTTGCTGCAGATATCATTGGTCCGGGCATCCACAGCGATTTCGATTATGATGCAGTGGGTACTTATGAGGTTCCCTTCAAGGCGAGGATTGGGGAGAGAGACTTTTCTGAAGTGGAGCATCATGGAATTGAGGGAATCACCCTTCAGGAAACGTTTCCGGATACAGACTTTCCAAACCCTCCGATTCCAGAAAGGGAGGTGCCGGACCTCAGGCCGAAAGCAGGTTCAAGGGTCATTGATGCAGGAATTCTCATTCCCAATATAAATATTAATTTCAGAGGAGAGGCCCCCGATTGCGGGGCTTATGAAGAGGGGCAGGATCTTCCCCATTACGGGCCGAGATTCCTTTCCACAGCAGACATAATTTTCTAATGGCAGAAAGATTGAATAAATTTAACCCAAAACACTGAAAATGAAGATAGAAAAGAAAATAGCATCCATTGCGCTCTGGTCGGTATTCACGGTATCGCTATTCGGACAGGTGCGGGTATACCGGGAATCTGTGACATTTCCAAGCTATGGTGTCAGGGAGCCCGAGATCATGCCCGACTGGCGAACCTATCATTATCCATATACGATGATGGACAGGTTGACCAATGAAAAAGGGACCCGCACGTACAACGGGCTCTATATAGAGAATGAATATGTGAAAGCCCTGGTCCTTCCTGAACTCGGCGGACGGCTGCATGGTGCACAGGATAAAACCAACGGCTACCAGTTTTTGTACGATCAGAAGGTCATTAAACCAGGATTGGTCAGTCTGACAGGAGCCTGGATATCGGGTGGTATTGAATGGAACTTTCCCATCGGCCACCGTCCAAGCGGATTCAGAGATACCGACTGGACCATCACTGAAAACCAGGATGGCTCAAAAACGGCCTGGGTGGGTGAAATTGAAAAACTCAAAGGGATGCGGTGGTCTGTGGGTACTACGGTTCATCCTGGCAGGAACTGGGTTGAAACCCGGGTCAGGCTCGAGAATTGCACTCCTTTTATACAGAGTTTCCAGTACTGGGCAACCAGTGCTGTCAGGGCTACTCCTGAATACCAGGCTGTGATTCCCGGAGAAATAATGACCGGGCATGGGAAACAGGAATTCTTCCACTGGCCTGTGGACAAAGGTGTGGATATCAGCTACTGGAAGAATACGCCCGGGGCAAGCAGTTATTTTGCTGTGGAATCAGCCTCGGATTATTTCGGCGGATACAGTCCGGAAGAGCATGCAGGAATGGTTCATGTGGCCGATCATCATATTGTAAGAGGAAAGAAACTCTGGACCTGGGGAACTGCTCCGGCAGGGCGCCTCTGGGAAAAAATCCTGACAGACGGAGACCTTCCTTATTTTGAGCCGCAGGCCGGAGCTTATTCGGATAACCAGCCTAGCCTGTTTTGGATCATGCCCGGGGAAACAAAGATTTTCAGCCATTTCTGGTTTCCGGTCAGGGAGATTGGTGTCTTCGATTTTGCCAATTTGGAAGGCTCTATCAATTTGGAATTAATCCAGGGGAAAGCTTTGTTCGGCTGGTCACCCACAGGGATGAATCATGATGCAAGAATCGAGGTGTATTATGACGGGGAAGAGATATTTCGTAAAATAACTGATGCGGATCCGGCAAAACCGTTTATCGGAGAAGTTACAGGTTCCGGAATGTCAGACCTCTACAAGCTGAAAATGATCGTGCTTTCTTCCGCGGGGGATACCCTGCTGGCTTACAGTCATCCAATACCCGAAAAACCTTCTCTTCCTGAAGCTGAGTTAGCGCCTCCTGAGCCAGGAGCGGTTACATCACAGGATCTGCTGTTCATATACGGGGACAGGTTTTACAGGTTTGATGAAGCGGAAACGGCGTTGCCATACTTCAGGGAAGCCCTCCGAAGAGATCCGGGTGATATCCGCTCCAACGCTGCTATGGGTGAAATGGCGCTTAAAAACGGGCTATATGATCAGGCTCTGGAATATTTCAACAGATCCCTGGAGCGTGACGAAACTTACTTCAAGGCCTGGTACTACAAGGGATTGACACAAATTCGCATGGGAGATCTGAAGGAAGCTGAAAACTGCCTTACCCGGGCCAGTTACGGCCTCGAATGGTATGCCATTGCCAGTTTTGAACTGGCACAGCTTGCAGCGTCGCAAAACCGGTTGAATGCAGCCCTGGAATATATACAACAAAGCATCCGAGGCAATGGCGATAATTCACAGGCCCATGCATTGGAAGCGCTGATTTTACTTGACCTGGGACGCTCTGATGAAGCCACGGCGGTACTCCTGAATAATCAAATTTCTGATCCCCTGGATCTGTTCTCAAAGCGTTTGCAGTGGAAAGCAGCAATGGCCTCAGGAGAAGATCAGGTGAAAGTGGAAGGGTTGAAAAAGCAATTCCTGGAATTATCCCGCACGGATCCTGATAACCACATTGAGATGGCCATCCGGTTTGCCCGCTGCGGGCATTACCAGGATGCCATTCAGGTGCTGGAGCTGGCTGAGGGCAAAGCTGTGCATGCGGGCACTTCGCCCCTGGTATTTTATTACCAGGCTTATTATCATGCCCTGACAGGGAATCCCGGAAAAGCCCACACCTTGCTGACCGAGGCTTCCGGAGCTAACCCGAAGTACTGCTTTCCGTTTCGTCTCGAGACCTTTCCGGTGATGGAGTGGGCATTGTTACAGGATCCCGGGGACGCCCCGGCGCACTATCTGTTAGGGAACCTGCTGAAGAAATGCGGACGGTTGGAAGAGGCCACTGTTCAATGGGAAAACTCGGTTGTCCTGGATTCCTCAAACGCAGTAGCATTCAGGAACCTGGGGCTGGTTTATTTTGAGCAGGGAAATCTCCATAAGGCAAAAGGGGCTTATGAGGCGGCCATCAGGGCAGATCCGGGTGCAGGGATGGCCATTATTGAGCTGGGAACAATCAACCAGGAGCTGGGATTATCCGTTGAGGAACAGATCGGGCTTTATGAATCACATCTGGAGGTGGTAAAAACCTATAATCCTGCAGTGTATCAGCTTGTTGAGCTCTATATCCAGGCCGGCAGAAACCAGGATGCATTGAATTTGCTGAACCATACCCATTTTAATTCATGGGAAGGCAGGTACGGTATCCACCAGCTCTGGGTACAGGCCAATGTGAAGCAGGGAGATGCGGAATTTGACAGTGGCAACCTTGAGAAGGCACTCTGGTTTTATCAACAATCATTGCTCTATCCCGACAACCTGGAAGTTGCGGAACAACCCAATACCATCCATGCCCGCAAGAAATACATGATTGGAAAAACACTGGTTGCCATGGGTAAGAAAAGGGAAGCCCGGAAATATTTTGAAGCGGTAATTGCCGACCGGATTGAACCCGGGAATGCATACCAGTATTTTCGTGGCAGGGCCATGGAAGCCACAGGACAGGCAAAGGAAGCTCAGCTGGTATTTGAAAATATGCTTGATGCCCAGGGAGATAAATGGAGGGAAAGAGGGCCAATGGGAGAGGATCATCTGAAGGAGCAGTCTGTATGGTGGTATGAGCGGGGTCTTGCCCTGGATGGCCTTGGGAAAGGGAAGGAAGCTGAAAACTGTTTCCATCATGCATTGGGTCTTAATCCCATGGTTGAACTGAGTGCATTCAGCCCTCCGGGTGCAGGATTCTGATCACTTATCGAAATGGAATTTTAAAATATCTTATAAGGTTATGAAACGGAGAAATTTTTTTAAACTGGCAACCACAGGTGCAGCAGGAATTACATGGCTTGGCTCCTGCACAAATGGTGGTAGTAACGGAGTGTCTGCCGGCGGCAACAATGCACAGCCGGGGACAGTTCCTTCCTACAGGAAAAGTATTGTCCCTGCCTTTGCCTCAGGTGCTCAGAAGAGTGCCAATGACCGAATTGTGGTGGCCCTGATCGGTGCGGGCGATCACGGTATGGTAATCATTCACCAGGTGGCAGCCCTGGGTGAAAATATATTTGTGAAGTATTTCTGTGATGTGGATGACACCCGGGGCGGATATGGAATTACCGAGATTGAGAAGATTCAGGGGACAGCTCCCATCTGGGTCAGGGATATGCGCACCGTTTTCGATGACAAGGAAGTGGATGCGGTATTCATTGCCACCCCGGAGCACTGGCACGGACTGGCCACTGTATGGGCCTGCCAGGCGGGAAAGGATGTGTACGTGGAGAAATGTATATCCCACAACATTGGTGAGGGCCAGAAGATGATTGAAGCAGCCATGAAATATGAGCGGATTGTTCAATGCGGAACCCAGAACAGGAGTTCGGCCTATGCCTTGTCGGCACGGGATTTCATTCAGCGGGGTGATCTTGGCGGAATTGTGGCTGTCCATATCAAGGAGATGTTGACCGGCCCTGTACCCTTTGTGGAAAAAGAGGAAGCCAGGGCTCCGGATACCATCGACTGGGATATGTGGCTGGGGCCGGCTCCCAAAGTCCCCTACAGTGTATCCAGAAATAAGTCCTGGGGATATTACTGGGATTACAGCGGAGGAAATGCCATGGCAGGCGGGATCATCCATCAGCTTGATCTGGCACGATTGGTCCTGGGTGATCCGGGATTCCCCCAATCGGTGTATTGTGCCGGGGGAAGGTATTTCTTTGACGACAACCGGGATGTGCCCGACTATCAGTTGGCAACCCTCGATTACGGGACCTTTGCCCTGACCCTGGAAGCGGGGGAGTGCACCCCCTATATGAAGAAATCTGGTCCGGAGGTGCGCTTCACTGAGAAATTTCCCGAATGGATGCAAAACGCCACCCGGATCGAGATCACCGGGACAAAAGGGATGATGTACGTGGGACGCATGGGAGGAGGATGGCAGGCCTTTGGGGAGGATGGGCAGATCCTGGCCCAGGAGAGCGGGTACTATCCCCTGGAGGCACACATCAGGAATTTTATTCAGTGCGTTCGGAACCGGGAACAACCCAAGGGGAACATTGTGGAAGGGCATCACAGTGCTGTCCTGATCCACCTGGCCAATCTTTCTTACCGTACCGGGAACAAGCAGCTGAACTTCTCTCCTGAATATGAAGCCATTACCAACTCTCCTGAGGCGGCTTCCATGTCTGATATGCACCACCGGGCAGGATTTGAGATCAATGTTTAAACATGGACAACCACCCCGGGTGATGAAACGGTTTTTAAAACAGGCGGCAACGGGAGTGGTGGCTGTTGCAGCTATCCTGGTTGTTTATGCCTATGCACGGACACTGAACAAGACAGAACTGGAGTTTCTGATCCATATCAACCAGGAACTTGTCCTACAATCCGTATTCGGGGAATCGCCGACCTTTGCCATCTGGCTGGAGGATCCCGGCACCGGAGAAACCCATACGGTGTTTGCAACCCGGAGGGTGGCAACGGGGGACTGGGAGGGCAAACCGGATGTGCCTGTGGCGCTTCCCGTCTGGTCGGAGATCAACAGGGCCGAACTGCTCCGGAGATCACAAAAGGCCGAAGCAGTAACAGATGACCTGGTCTTTACCGGGGCAACCCCATTGCCCGGATATTTCAGAAGCAGGGTGCGGATTGCGCCCGGAACCCAATGGATCTGCCGGATCGAGATGAACCTTGCAGGCGATTTCAATGAATCCTATCCCCGGTATGATCCTGAAACCAGGATTGAGGATGAGTACTCAACCGGTCAGCCTTCGATTCTTTACAGTGCGGTGATTGAGGCAATGAAAGACAGCAGCGCAACCCCGGTGGTTCAGGGCATGTGTCTGGTCAATGAAGAGAAACGCGCAGTGGTTGAGCCCCTGCAGGGCATCACTACGGCCACTGGTGTGTTTGATGAGATCTCCATCCGGGTGGTCAGGCCCAAACCCAGGATTATTGAAAAGAGAATCTTGAAATTATGAAAACAATTGTTGCTGTTGTTTTACTGAGTTTTGTTCCAATCATTGGATTTTCTCAAGAAAACCGTGACATTTTATATAAGGAGGCTGTTGAAACAGGGTTGGAGAACGCCCTGATCAAAGACTTTCCGGAGATGGGGTTACCCACTTACAGGGATCGGGATTTCTGGGAGAACATGCCTGAAAACCTCAGGAGTCAGTACATCAGTGAAGCGGTGGAAAAACTCGGTTACGAGTGGAAGGTAGTAAAAGCAACGGATTACCTCGAGATCATTCGTTCCGGCGATCGCAGGCAGGGTGTTTATGAGGCACCTCGCTCTGCTTTGATGGCCCTGGTGATGGGAGAATTGGTGGAAGGCAAGGGGCGGTTCATGGATCAGATAATCAACGGCGTATGGTACTATTGCGAACAAACCTGGTGGGGTTGGTCTGCCCACCTTCCTGCCCCCTCGGGTCTCCCGGATATCGACAAGCCCTCCATCGATCTGGGAGTTGGTGAGATTGCCAATATTCTTTCATGGACCTGGCATCTTTTTCATGATGAATTCGATGAAATCCATCCCTTGATATCAAAGAGACTGAAGGATGAGATCATGCATAAAGCCATCCATCCTTATTATGAGCGTGAGGATTTCTGGTGGATGGGATTTGATGGAAGCAGAACAGTGAACAACTGGAATCCATGGACCAATCATAACATGCTCACGGCCATTCTCATTATGGAAGACGATCAGGAGAAAAAAATCAAAGGCGTCCAAAAAGTAATACGCTCCCTGGATGTTTTTCTGAACCAGTATCCTGCAGATGGGGGGTGTGATGAAGGGCCCTCTTACTGGGGCCGGGCGGGCGCTTCGTTATACCAGAATCTCGATTTGCTCAGACTGGCCACACATGGACAATTCAATGTTTTCAATAACCCGCTTATAAGGAATATGG
>JAZDPG010000073.1:0-60741 GCA_043797815.1 Bacteroidota bacterium | reverse complement strand
CCGAAATCAGGAAAACTTTTGACCGGATAAAGGTTCGTTCCATACTTGGGGACGTCACCGACCAGGTGAAAATGGACCGGATCTTCAACACCTGCAGACCGAACATTGTGTTCCATGCAGCAGCCTATAAACACGTCCCGCTGATGGAAGAGAATCCCCATGAGGCTATACGGGTGAATGTGGGAAGCACCATGGTCCTGACCAGGCTTGCTCAGAAATACAAAGTGAGCAAATTTGTAATGGTTTCCACCGATAAGGCTGTCAACCCGACCAACATCATGGGAACATCCAAAAGAATTTGTGAAATGATCCTGCAGGCAAGGTCGATCACCCCCGGAAACAGGGTCCAATTCGTCATTACCCGTTTTGGCAACGTCCTCGGGTCCAATGGTTCGGTCATTCCCATCTTCAGGAAACAGATTGAGGAAGGGGGACCGGTTACTGTTACTCATCCGGAAATCACACGTTACTTTATGACCATCCCCGAGGCCTGTCAGCTTGTTCTTGAGGCTGGTTTCATGGGTCTGGGAGGGGAGATTTTTGTTTTTGAAATGGGCGAACCGGTGAAAATTGCCGACCTGGCCAGACAGATGATCAGGCTTTCTGGTTATAAACCCGATGAAGACATCCGAATTGAATATGTGGGACTCCGGCCCGGGGAGAAGCTTTATGAAGAGCTGCTAACGGATAAGGAGAGGACCATGCCCACCTACAATCCCATGGTTAAGGTGGCCGGGGTGGCATGGCTCAACCACAGGGAAGTATTTTCCATGGTCCATGAGTTACTGGCAACATATCCGGTACTATCCGATGCAGCCCTGGTGGAGAAAATCAAAACCATTGTTCCCGAATTCAATTCCTCAAATGGAAGATATGCCGGATCAAACGGCAAAACTGAATCTGTGGAAATGGAAGTGTATCCCGACTAGGGATGGCCTGTTTCCTCAATGTTGCTGCAGTCTCCGCCGCCACACCCACATGATATTCCCTGGTCTTTAAGGCCCTGGGGTGCTGCCTGACAGTTTCCGCCTGAGAATTCGCCGTTCTTTTGAAGCAGGATCCTGATTCCCAGTCCGGCAAACGCGGTTCCTACCAGAATGATTGTAACGATCACTATTTTAAGCATGCTGATTTTTCCCTTATAACAATTTTAACCTGCCAGTTGTTGGCAGCCGTTGCAATCCAGGGGTTCTTTTGGCTTTTTTTTATGACAGCGGATCTCGTCATGCTTTACACAGGAGATACCCAGCTTGTGCATGTCTTTGTTGTGTCCCACGCGGTATGCAGGAAACTTCCCCCTTTTTTTAACCAGGATGTTCAGCATCATTCCTGTCATCGATAATGCCAGCAGGACAAAGGAAACCAAAATGATCTTGAATATCATCTGAACAATACGTATATTTTATTGTCTGAAAGATTGTTTAATCTGAATGCAAAGATAGCAATTCTGAAATGCCTGACGCTACCATTTCATTAAGTAAGGAGGAGATTTTATCTGATTTTCAACTGGCATGCCTGAGCAGGGAGATCGCCCTTCTTGCCAGAAAAGAGGTACTGTCAGGGAAAGCCAAATTCGGGATATTCGGTGATGGGAAGGAAGTGGCCCAGATTGCCCTGGCCAGAAACTTTCACAACGGGGACTGGCGGTCCGGTTATTACCGCGACCATACCTTCATGATGGCCTGTGGAATCACCAATGCAGAGCAGTTTTTCTATCAGATCTACGGTCACACCGATGAGCGCATGAATCCAGGGAGTGCCGGCAGGAACTTCAACAACCACTTCGCTACACGGAATGTGAACCCGGACGGAACCTGGAAAAACCTGACCGAAATGAAGAACTCCTGTGCTGACCTCTCGCCAACAGCAGGACAGATGCCGCGGATGGTGGGACTGGGCTATGCATCTAAGCTTTTCAGGGAGAACCCCGATCTGACCGGAATGACAGGATTTTCAAAGGGAGGAAATGAAGTGGTCTTTGGGACCATTGGGGATGCCAGTACCGCTGAAGGGCATTTTTTCGAAGCCATGAACGCAATGGCAGTGCTTCAGATACCCGTAGTACTGTCCGTATGGGATGACGGTTATGGGATTTCGGTTACGAAAGACAAGCAGATCGTTAAGGAGAGCATATCCGAAGCCCTTCAAGGATTTCAAAAGAGAGAAGGGACCAACGGGATCCTCATATACCGGGTCATGGGATGGGATTACCCGGAGATGATGGAGGTTTTTACCAGGGGGGTGGAACAGAGCAGGAGGGAACATGTTCCGGTGCTCTTCCATGTGGATGAAATGATGCAGCCCATGGGGCACTCCACATCAGGAAGCCATGAAAGGTATAAAACAAAAGAGAGGCTGGAATGGGAAGCTGCTCATGATCCTATATTGAAGATGGAAGCATGGATCCTGGAATCGGGAGTTGCCACTGAGAAGGCGCTTAAAACCATCAAAGAGAGCGCTGTGTCAGATGCAGTTGCCGCAAGGGATACAGCCTGGAAAAATTACATCGATCCCATCAACAGGGAGCGTGCCGGGCTCCTGAAGATTATCGACAACAGAGGCTGTGAATGTAAAAAAGAGGGTGTGGATAAGCTGGGGATTCTGAGCCGTGACCTGAAGCGGATCATGAATCCCAACCGCAGGGATATCCAGTCCACCGCCAAAAGGATTATGCGTCATATGTGTCTGAGTTGCCCTGTCAGGGAGGAGTTGAAAGGGGAGATTTCAGCCTGGCTGGATAACTATAAGAGGGACAACCATAAACGGTACAGCACGCATCTTTATACAGAATCGGACCGTTCTCCTCTGCGGGTTCAACCTGTCCCGGTGCAGTATGGGGAAAATCCTGAACGTGTCACAGGCAGGGAGGTGATCAGGGACAACTTCAATGCGCTTCTTGCCAGCGATCCCAGGATTGTGATCTTCGGTGAGGATTCGGGAAAAATCGGTGATGTGAACAAGAGCCTGGAGGGACTTCAGGAGAAATACGGGGAACTTCGGGTGACCGATACAGGGATCAGGGAGACCACCATCATCGGACAGGGAGTCGGGCTGGCACTTCGGGGACTTCGTCCCATCGCTGAGATTCAGTACTTCGATTATCTGCTGTATGCCCTGGAAACTGTAAGTGATGACCTGGCTACATTGCACTGGCGGACCAAAGGTGCCCAGGTGGCGCCGCTGATTATCCGCACCCGGGGACACAGGCTTGAGGGAATCTGGCACTCGGGATCCCCCCTGAGTATGGTGATCAACTCCATCCGCGGACTTCATGTTTGTGTCCCCCGGAATATGACACAGGCTGCCGGGATGTACAATACCCTGCTCCAGGGTGATGATCCGGCCCTGGTAATCGAACCCCTGAAAATGTACGGCCTAAGGGAGAGGAAACCGGAAAATTTCGGACAATTCCGCATCCAGCTTGGTGTCCCTGAAGTGCTGGCAGAGGGCAATGATGTGACACTGGTTACCTATGGATCCTGTGTGCGTATTGCAGAACTGGCCGTGGATCAGCTCAGGGAGTTTGACATTTCCGTTGAACTGATTGATGTACAGACCCTGCTTCCTTTCGATGTGGAACATTCCATCCTGCAATCGGTGAAGAAAACAGGCAGGGTGGTCTTTTTCGACGAGGATGTTCCCGGGGGAGCCTCCGCTTTTATGATGCAGAAAGTGCTGGAGGACCAGAAAGCCTTTTTCTACCTGGATGCAGCGCCCCTTACCATCACTGCCCAGGAACACCGTCCCGCTTACAGTACGGACGGGGACTATTTCTCCAATCCCAATTCGGAAGATGTGTTCGAATCGGTCTATGGGATCATGCATGAGTCCGATCCCTCCAGATATCCCAGGATTTACTAGTTCTTTGGGACGGATTCTCCGGATTTGATGACATGCGGAGCAGATCTGAGGACGGGATTCCTTTTTTGGCCGGATGATTCTTCCTCTTCCTTTGAAGCCCATTCGGACCACAGCTGCGAAAGCTGGTCCGCTTATGGTGTTGATTTATCATATAGTATCCTTATAATTAGATCATTTACATCCAGTTTACGTACTTTGTATTGTAACTGATCAGTTTTTGTGTTGATCAATAATAACCAAACTTAAATATCATGAAAAAACTACAGATTTTGTTGGTTGCCTCTGTGGCGGTCATCCTTCTGGGGTCCTGTGAGAAACAGGGAAAGCCCAAATACAGGGATGAAGATTTCAAAGCGCAGGTTGACAAATCTGCACTGGCTATGGATCTGACTATGGCAGAGTGGCCGGAACAGGACGGATGCAATGTGGTCACATTCGACCTGATCGGCGGCCAGCATATTCTGATGGGTAAGGTTACGGCCATCACCTATGCAGGGAGTCTCTTTGTAAAATATGAAGCCATTGAGGGTTGCCGGATCAGGGAAACACATTTGTTCCTTGGAAACTCCATTGATGAGATGCCGGTAGGAAACGGAGGTAATCCAAAAATCGGACAATTCACTGACAATTGGGAGGGTGATGGAAAACAGGTGGTTGTACGCGAGATTCCCCTGGATGGACTCGGTGATTGTTTTGTTTTGGCGGCACATGCCGTGGTGAGCTGTCCGGGTGGAGAAGAGACGGCCTGGGCCAGGGAGCAGTTGTTCTTTGCACTCAAGTCTAATTTGTACCATGATAATCCAGAACTCCGGAATGTCGACAACTATACATGGGGATTGACAGGAACACCAACCGGAAATATTTCAAGCGGTTGGGTATCCTTTTTCACTTATTTTTCAGTGGCTGAATGGATGAACCGGACTGCCCCCCTGACCTATTACAGGGATGGATCGACCCCCATTGGGAAAGTCAGGGTTGAATGGATCAAAGGGAATCTTGTATTTACTGTCACATCTGACGATGGTGATGTGATGAATTCCCATCTTTCCGTCGGAGACCAGGATTTCATGGATCATCTCGACTTTTACAATCATTATAAATTCAAATACCAGGTAAATGAGCTCGCGGACAGCCATCAACTGGTAGTTCCTGTTGAAGACCTGGGTGTTTGGAATGAATTCCCCGGGGCATCCAGATGGGGATGGTATGTGAATTATTGCGCAGGAGCCTGCAGATAGCATTGAAGTCCGGATGGAATCAACGGAGGCTGCCCCGCAGGACAGCCTCCGTTTCTTTTGGCTCCAGGATATACAACGTGTCGCGGCTATGTTGGAAAGGGAAATTTCGCGGTGAGGCTTGCTTCAGCGAAAGCGTATTTCACGAGGAGCTTTCTTTTTTTGCGCAGCAAACAAAAACAGCGACGAGAGAACATATCCCGCAGCTAGTTGTCTTTGCGATCCTTTGGGCTAACCTCTGGGAGCGGTTCGTCATCCTTAAAGCGCCTGATGCGGTAATTGAGGCAGGCGAAAAGAATGCTGCACAGGGGGCTCAGAATGTTGAAGAAGGCATAGGGGACACACGCCATGGTGGGAACGCCCAGCACCCGTGACTGTGTAGCCCCGCAGGTGTTCCAGGGAACCAGCACCGAGGTGAGGGTACCACCGTCTTCCAGGGTGCGGCTCAGCACTTCCGGTTTCAGTCCCCTTTCCCTGTATGTATTTGCAAACATCCGCCCGGGCACCACGATGGCGATGTACTGGTCCGAAGCTGTGATGTTGAAGAAGATGCTCGTGGCAATGGTGGTGGCCACCAGTGATCCGGTGGACTGTGCCCTGCGTATGACAGCGTGTGTGATTTTGACCAGCATCCCGGCCGATTCCATGGTCCCCCCGAATATCATGGCAGACAGGATCAGCCAGATGGTGTTCATCATCCCCTTCATGCCGGTACTGGAGAGGAGCTCGTTGACCATGTCGTTGGAGGTGGTAATGGCCACATCTCCGAAGATGGATTGCATGACGGAGAGATAGGAGGACTTAAAGAAGGTTGTGGCGGAGCCGTCCAGCCCCTGTGCGACTTCCCTGACCAGATGGGGCTGAAAGAGGATGGCGAATATCCCGCCCATGAGTGAGCCTGCCAGCAGGGCAGGCAGGGGAGGGACCTTTTTGACAATGATATAGATCAGAAAGGCAGGCACCAGCATGAGCCAGGGTGTGATCCTGAACTTTGATTCGATGGACTGGAGTATGATCTCGATATCCCCCGGGGTGGAGTTAAACTTGTAGGTAAAACCGATGATCAGGAAAATGATCAGGGTAATCGACATGGCCGGTACGGTGGTGATGGTCATGTACCGGATGTGGGTGAACAGGTCGGTACCTGCCATGGCCGGAGCCAGGTTGGTGGTATCGGAAAGAGGCGACATTTTATCCCCGAAATAGGCGCCCGAGACCACAGCGCCGGCAATGACCCCTTCGCTGATCCCCAGCGCCTTTCCCACACCGATCAGTGCAATCCCAATGGTGGCAACGGTGGACCAGCTGGAACCGGTGGCAAGAGAGACCATGCCGGTGATGATCACCGTGGCAAAAAGGAATATCCTGGGATTGAATACCTTCAGTCCGTAATAAATCAGGGTGGGTACCACCCCGCTCAGAAGCCATGTGCCTGCCAGTGCACCGATCATCAACAGAATGAGGATGGAGGGCATGGCCGAAGAGATACTGTTGACGATGCTGTTCTGTAATTTCCCCCAATTTACACCCAGTCGGATGGCGATAATCCCTGCCACTGCCGAGGCCAGGATCAGCGCGAACTGGTTGGCTCCGTCCAGGGTGTGGTCCCCGAAATAGAGCACATTCAGAACCAGGAGCGTGATCAGCACTGCAATGGGTATCAGCGCCTGCAGAAGATTTGGGGAGCGTTCCTGTTTCTCACGCATGGGGTTCAAATAAGGTGCCCAAGATACTATTTTTCCCCGAGCTTCGTTTTAATTCAAATAAAAATGGCGTAACTTGAACCATGGCAAAATCGGGGTAGCATGGAGCTGAATATCGATTTTTTTCATATTGTCAATGAGAACGTTGCAGAGAAAGGCCGGATCCTCATTTCGGAACCCTTCCTGAGTGACCACTATTTCCGCCGGTCCATTGTATACCTTACAGAGCATAACGATGAGGGTTCACTTGGATTTGTGCTCAATAAACCCCTGGAGATGAATATTGGTGAGATTGTGGATGATTTTCCGGTGTCGGATATTCCCATTTCTGTGGGAGGCCCGGTAAGCAACAATACCGTTCATTTCCTTCATACCCTGGGAGAGATGGTTCCGGACAGTGTTCCGGTTACCGACGGGATCTGGTGGGGAGGTGATTTTGATCACATCAGGGAACTTATTGCCTCGGGGGCCGTTCAGCCTCACCAGCTGAGGTTTTTCCTGGGCTATGCAGGCTGGTCGCCCGGTCAGCTTGATGATGAAATCAAGGAACATGCCTGGCTGGTAGGCAAGATCAATCCCCGCCTTGTCATGCAGTCCATTGAATCTGAGTTTTGGAGTGATACCCTGGCCAGATACAACAACAAATACAAGGCCTGGGCCAATTTTCCGGAAGATCCGGGGCTTAACTGATCTTCCCCAGAGCCAGCATCAGGTTGCTGTTGGGCTCCACCAGAAGGGTCCTGAGACCTGCTGCTTTGCCCGCCTGTTCATCCCGCTTTGAATCCCCGATAAACCAGGAGTGTGAGGGGTCAATCCCGTACCTTGCCATGGCTTTTTCCAGCATCAGGGGAAGGGGTTTCCTGCAAAGGCATGCTTCCAGATCCTTGTGGTGGGGACAATAGTAAAAGTCATCCACCCGGGCACCCGAGGCTTCGAGAACTTTGTTGAGGTGACGGTGAAGCGCTTCCACATCCTCCCGGGTATATTCCCCTTTGCTAACACCTCCCTGGTTGGAAACAACGATCAGCAGATATCCTTTCTCTTTGAGTGCTTTCAGGGTTTCGGGCACGCCCGGATTGATCACCAGTTCTTCGGGCTTCCATATGTAGTAGTGATCCCGGTTGCTGTTGATCACCCCGTCACGGTCCAGGAATATGGCTTTGCGGGTGGTGGTCATCCGGGGAACAGGTTTTCCAGGAACACACCGAAAAGCTGGGGATCCAGTATCACAGGGTAGATAAATCCAATCACCGCTCCCCAGAAATGAGCCGCATGGTTGATGTGGTCACGGCTCCGGCGGTTCATGTAACTGGAATAGGCCAGGTAGAGCACCCCGAAAACAATGCCGGGGATGGGAAGTACCATGTAAAAATAGATCTTCTGCAGGGGGGCGAAAAATATATAGGTAAAGACCACCGCCGATACCGCCCCTGATGCTCCCAATGCGCTGTATTCCTGCATGTTTCTGTAGCGGATGATGGTAGTGGCGGAAGAGAATGCAATGGCCGAAACGTAGAGCAGGATAAAGAAAAAAGGTCCGGAAAAGATGACCCCCTGTTGTTCCAGGCTGCCGAATATCTTTTCAACGCCCGTGCCGAAGGAATAGAGCACCAGCATATTGATTCCCAGGTGTATATAGTCCGCATGCAGGAAAGCATGGGTGAGGATCCTGAAGTACTGGCGTTTGTGGATAATCTGGTATGGAGCCAGGTCGAACCGTTGCAAAAACTCCTGCCTTCTGAACGCCAGCAGGGAAAAGAGAACGGTTATAACAACGATGGTCAGCGTGATCACAGGTGCAGGATTTTAAACACGAGTTCTTTCAGCAGTGCCCCGGGTGGTGTCGAATTTCCATCGAATCCCTTGGATCGCATGTCATAAGCGCGCAGCAGTGAAATGATCTCCACAACCTTTACCGCACTGTACCTCCTGGCTGCGTTTTCATAATCCTGCACAAAAAAGGGATTTATTTTGAGCGAGGCGGCCACATGTTGCTTTGAGCGGTCCGGGAGGTAATGGATCATCAGCAATTTGACGAAAAAGTAGTAGAGGGAGGCGATGGTCATGGACAGGGGATGGTTCTTCTCGTTTTCGGCAAAATAGTTGACAATCCGGTTGGACTTAAGCACCTCGCGTTTTCCCAGGGCATTCTGCAGCTCGAACTGGTTGAAATCTTTGCTGATCCCGATATTCCTCTCCACATGAAGAGGCGTGATGGTCCGCTCATCCTTCCCGATGGCAATGATCAGTTTATCCACCTCGTTGACAATTTTCGATAGGTCGCTTCCCAGGAATTCGGCAAGAAGGGCTGCGGCCTTGGGTTCGATGCTGTATTTCCTTTTGGATGCATAGGCAGAGATCCATCCGGGCACCTGGTTATCATACAACTTTTTAGACTGGTAGGTAACACTGTTTTTTGCCAGTGACCTGAAGATTTTCTTCCGGTTGTCGGGGCTTTTGTATTTGTAATTGATTACCAGCAGCGTAGAGGGCAGGGGATGCTCCACGTAATGGATCAGATCGTCAAAATCTTTCAGCTCCTGGGCCTCTTTTACAACCACCACCTGGTGGGAGGACATCATGGGATATCGTTTGGCCAGGCTGATCACCTGGCGGGCATCGCTGTCCTTGCCATATACAATGGTCTGGTTGAAACTTTGTTCAGCTTCGGAAAGCACATGGCCGGTGATGTAATCGGTGATCCGGTCGAGGTAATAGGGTTCGTCGCCGTGGAGGAAGTAGATGGGTTTAAAGGCCCTGTTCTTCAGGTCCCCGATGAGCTGTTCATAGGTCATTCCCAATCGAATTTAAGATGTTTGACAGATGCCCTGTTGTCGATGATTTCACGCAGGGACTCAATGCCGATTTCCATGTGCATCTGTGCAAACTTCTCGGTGACCATCTTATCACTTTTCTGGGTTTTTACCCCCGCTGAGATCATGGGCTGGTCGGAAACCAGCAGGAGTGCCCCGGTGGGGATCTCGTTTGCAAAACCTACGGTGAACAGGGTGGCTGTCTCCATATCGATGGCCATGCTGCGGGTGCGGCGCAGGTATTCCTTAAACCGGTCATCGTGTTCCCATACACGCCTGTTGGTGGTGAATACGGTTCCGGTCCAGTAGTCCTTGCCCAGTTCCCGTATGACGTGAGAAACTGCGCGCTGCAGGTTAAAAGCCGGCAGGGCCGGAACTTCGGAGGGCAAATAGTCGTTGGATGTACCGTCTCCGCGAATGGCGGCAATGGGGAGAATCAGGTCACCCAGCTCATTTTTCTTTTTCAATCCTCCGCATTTCCCCAGAAAAAGAACCGCCTTGGGGTGGATGGCCGCAAGCAGATCCATCACTGTGGCTGCATTGGCACTCCCCATGCCGAAATTGATCATGGTGATATCTCCTGCCCTGACCGCCGGCATAGCCAGGGTACGGTCTCTTACCTGTACTCCCTGGTTTGATGCAAACTGCTCCAGGTAACCCTGAAAGTTGGTGAGCAGGATGTAGCTGGAGAAATCCTCCATGGGGATACCGGTATACCGCGGTAGCCAGTTCTCTATGATTTCTTGTTTGGTCTTCATGTCTGCTTCGTAAATGTATGCTTATATTAGATGAATAAATATAAGGTTTATATGCTGAATCTGAATCTTCCCGAATATGATTTCCAGCAACGGGCAGAGGATGGAAAAACCTTTGTGCTGGATCCGTTCAGGAAGCGCTATGTGGTTTTAAGCCCTGAGGAGGAGGTCCGGCAGCGTTTTGCCCGCTTCCTGGTGGAGGAAAGAGGCTATCCTGCTTCACTGATCCAGACAGAATACAGCCTGAAACTGAACAAGATGGTCAGGCGGTGCGACATTCTGGTCCACAAACCGGCCGGTGTACCATCCGTGCTGGTGGAGTGCAAGGCGCCGGTGATCAAAATCAGTCAGTCCGCCTTCGACCAGGCAGCACGCTACAACCTGGTCTTCCGTGTCAGATACCTCATGCTGACCAACGGGATGAAACACTATTGCTGCAGGGTGGACTTTGATACAAGCCAGGTGGAGTTCATTGATCGTATTCCCTTTTATGAGGAGATATAGTTCGCTACGCAAACGTTGGTGTGTTGGTTTGTTCGCTGCGCGAACGTTGGTGTGTTGGTTTGTTCGCTACGCGAACGTTGGTGTGTTGGTTTGTTCGCTACGCGAACGTTGGTGTGTTATTAAGATATTCAATAACCCAATGACCCAATAACCCAATAACCCACTAACCCAAACCCCCACTAACCCAAACCCCCACTAACCCAAACCCTGTTTTTTTACATACTGCAACATCCACTCGTTTTCAAATCCCTCCCCGGTGAAGAGCCACTCCTTTTTCTCTCCCACCACCTGGAATCCGGCGGAGGTGAAGAGTTTCATGCTTTGGCTGTTTCCGTCTGTAATGTTGCACCACAGCTGATGAAGTTTCAGTACATTGAAACAGTACATCATCAGTGATTCCAGGGCTTCCCTGGCGAAACCCCGGCCTCTGTCCGAGGGATCCGCAATGAGAATCCCGATCCCGGCCCTGCGATGGAAGGGATCGAAATCAAACAGGTCGATGGCGCCCACCGGTCGTTTTTCCTCATTGAGCTGTATAATCAGGCGAAGCTGCCTGATTTCGAAGATATCCTTTCCGGAATTTTCAAGGTAGAGCCTGAGAAGATATTTTGAGAAGGGGATCAGCGTGCCGGAAAGATGCCAGACTGACGGATCGTTCTCCCAGCGATACAGTATCTCCAGGTCCTCAGGTTCAAGTGCCCTGAGGGAGATGTTTGAATTCACAAGAATGTCCACCTTATTTTTGCTTGTAGGAGACCACCCTGAAGTTTTTGTTCTCTCCGGAAAGTGCTTTGAACGAGTCGCTTTCCGCATCATAGATCACTTCAATCTCCTCCCCGGTTTCTTCATTCACCACGACAATGGCGAAATTCTTGTTGGCCAGCCCCACCCTGGTATCCATGGCCAGGACCAGTCCGTCTGAGATGAATCCGTTTTCACCCTGGATCTCAACATACCAGAGGTCGGTCCGGCCAATGGCATCGTTGGTAAACCTGGAGAGGAGACCGCTGAGGCCGTCATTGAGGGGTACATAGTAAGTGTCATCTCCGGTGGTGTTGATGGGAAAGCCGATGTTGGTTGGGGACCCCCAGATTCCGTCGTTCTGCATCTCACACCTGAAAATATCAAAACCTCCCATGTTGAAATGTCCCTTTGAAGCAAAGATGAATCTTCCTTCACCGGGGGCAATGAAGGCAGATGTTTCATCTTCCGGTGTATTGATGGATTCTCCCATATTCACCGGTTCACCCCATTGCCCGTCTGCCTGGCGGTCAGCATACCAGATGTCATAACCTCCCTGTCCGCCCCTTCGGTCACTGGAAAGATAGATCCTGTTCCCATCGGGACTGAATGAAGCATGGCCCTCGTTGGCATTGGTATTGATGGCGCCGTGGACGGGCTGAGCCGGACTCCAGAACATGCCATCATACTGGCTGTACCAGATGTCGGAAGTCCCCTTGATGGGTTTATAGGCCAGGAGCAGGCTGGTACCATCGGCAGAAAGACCGGTGGGAAAAAGGTTCCCTTCGGAAACGATCTGTGTGGTGATCTCCACAGGTATGGTCCAGTCATTCTGATTACGTACCGACATGAAAACAGCCTGGTAAAAGGTTTTACTGGTCACCCAGACCAGCATTTTACCGTCCGCAGAGATTACCCCGCTGTAATCATCAGCCGGAGTGTTGATGGGCTCTTTGAAATAGAGAGCCCGCAGTTTCAGTTCCGCATCCCTGATGATCTTGGCACGTTCCACCTGCTTGGTGGCATCCTCCGTGAGGCGGACATTGTAATATTTGTCAAAGTTCTTCAGGCTGCTGAAAGACTCCAGGGCTTTTAATGCTTCATCAAGCTGGTTGGTTTTTCTGTAGGCATCGGCCAGGTAATACCAGGAGTGGTGTGGCGCCTGCTTCACAGAATACTTGTTCTCCTTGTACTTCAGTGTGATGTTCTGGGTGGCTTCTGTGAAGTAGGGAATTGCCTGTTCTTCCAGGCCCTTGATGTTGTTGTAACACATTCCCAGCAGGAACTTCACGTTGGCATTGTCGGGGTTCCAGGTTCAGTACCTGTTTGAACAGGTAGGCGGCTTCCTGAAAGTCCTCCTCATCGGTGTACCAGTAAGAGGCATCGTAAAACAGTGATTCAGCGGATTCTCCCTCAGGTTGAGAGAAGAGAGGTATGATGATGCTGAGCAGGACAACTGCTGAAAAAAATCTCTTCATCACTTACTAATTAAGTGTTCAATCATTGATTCTCAGGTATTCGGGAACCTCAACGGGGGCCATCTCCACGATCACTCCCTGGCTGACGCTTACTTTGAATTGTACCCTCCGGTTCAGTTTCCGCCCTTCAGGTGCATCCCTGTTGTCTTTTGTCCGGTTCCTGGCCACATGTTCACTTTCACCTTTTCCCGTTACAGAGATCCGTTCTTTCACGATTCCTTTGGATACCAGGTACTCCGATACAGCCTTTGCCCTGTTTATGGAGAGCTGTTTGTTATATTCAAAGGTACCCACGGCATCGGTGTATCCGATGATTTCAATTTCTAGTGCCGGGAAACTTTTCATCAGCCCGGCAAGCACATCCAGTTTGCTTTTGGCAGTCTCTGATAGGGCATAGCTGTCAAAGGCAAAGAATACGGGCTTAATCACATACCGCTCAGCCGGAAGTACTGCAACCGGCTCTTCTGTTAGCTCTTCCACTGCCTCCTCCTCCTCAGTTGCTTCAGTCACTTCTGCAAGCGGTTCATCGAAGGGTACCGGTACCGGGGTGGCGGCCGGATCAATGATCTCAAACTTGAAGAGGGGGTGCTGTTCTTCTCCACGGTTGGCAAAAAGGTAGGCGATCCCTTCATCCCGGAAACCGGTTGGACTGATGGTGAAATCATCATCCGTGGTGTTCAGGGGATAACCCATGTTTACAACCTCGCCCCAGGTGCCGTCGTCCTGGAGTTCTGTATAAAATACATCGAAACCTCCAATGGAATTGTGTCCCTGGGAGCTGAAGTAGATCCTTTTTCCATCCGGACTGATCATGGGCTCCTCCTCGTTCAGGGCTGTGTTGACAGTTTTTCCCAGGTTAACGGGAGTGTCCCAGGTTCCATCCTCCCTTAGGTCGCTTCGGAAGATATCCATGCCCCCGATGGATTCAATTCTGTTGCTGGTGAAATAAATGGATCTGGAATCCGGGCTGAAGCAGGCATGAGATTCGTAATATCTTGAATTAATGGGTTTTCCAAGCGATACGGCAGGATTCCACCGGTTATTCTCATAGACCGATTTGTAAAGATTGCTGGAAAAAGCGTCGGAAACAACCAGCAACATGGTCTTGCCGTCTGCCGACAGACCCACCACCTCCATGTTCCCCTCAGAAACGACAGAGGCATTGATTCCCTGCGGGACGGTCCAGAGACCATCTTTTTTCACTGAAACATAAATGCCTTTGTAAAATGGATTCTGCCCCATGTAAGCCATGGTTTGCATGTCACCGGAGATAACCCAGTTGTATGTTTCAGCATGGGTCTGGTTGATCTGCCCCAGGTTGCCGACGGAGGTTTCCACCGGATCATTCATGGCCACCACGGCATTTGAACAGGTGATGATCTGCTGGTCTGCATAAATGCTCTGAATATCCCCTTCTGTTCCAACATACTCTTCAAACAACCTGTATTGTTCGCAGGCCTTTTCGAATTCAAGGTTGATCCTGTAGGCATTGCCCAGGTAGAGGTGTACATCGGGTGGGGCATGTACCTCCTTCAGCGATCCTTCACTGTACTTCTCGGAAACCGAACCAACTGCTCTTTCCAGGTAGGGGATAGACTCCAGCTTCCTTCCGGGGATCTGAAGCAGGCAGATACCGATGCGGTAATTGATATTCGCATTGTCCTGGTATCCGTTGTTGAAGACTTTGGTAAAGGTATACAGGGCTTCTTCATAATCCTCCTCGGCCAGGAAGAACTCGCCATCAGCAAAGTCCTGTTTTACATCCTGCCCAAAAACCAGGGAGACAAGAAACAGGGCAGACAGAATCAGGAAGAGTCTTCTCATTTCAGGATGATTTATTATGAATATTACAAATTTAAAAATTTAATTGACAGTGCAATGAATTTGCCTGATATGTTGGAGACTATTTGATCGCAGAAACCGCGTGTTATTCCGCTTTTCTTCGCCGCCTGAACCAGATAAAAAACAGGAAAAAAGCAGCGCCCGCCAGCAGAACAAACAGGAAAACCGGAAAGCCTTTTTTCACCTGTTTAAGCAGGTCGCTGATGAAACCGGCATGCCCCGGGAACATCTCATGAAGAATCTCCCTGATCTCTTTCTGGCTGTATCCTTTTTTAACAAAGGCCTTATAAAGGGCATTGATCAGCTCTTCCACTGTCAATATTCCGTCCTGTGGCAGGTTGATCCCTTTCAAAATCTCCAGGAGTTCACCCTCACTTGTCTTCAGAAGGCTATCATAAACCCGGTCTACTTCAAGGGGCGTGACGATGGCCCTGATCATGGCTCTCCTTATGTCATCCATCGTAAATCCATTGGCTTCAGCTACCTCTTCAAGGTGTCTCAACAAGCCTTCAGGGGTTGTTATACCCTCTTTTTCCAGATCCAGGACTTCCAGGTAAGCTTTCAATGCACCATCTGAATTCTCCAGCAAGAGCTGGTAAAGCAGGGATACATCTCCGTGTGCAAGGGCCTCAACAAGTTGCTCATCCACCTCTTTTTTGCTGTAACCGGCTTCGTCGGACTGCAGATAGAGGTACTCAAACAATTCGGCCCCTGTTTTAATGCCCTGTTTTTCTGTGTCCAGCGTATCCAGGAGTTGATGCAGTGCACCGTCTGTATTCCCCAGCAACTGCAATTTCATTCGTTCCACCGGGTCGCCGGCCATATCGGGTTTTGTAAGCGGATAGGTATCCATTCCCTCCAGCATGGCCTTTCTCACATCATCCATGGTGAACCCATTGGCCGCGGAGACTTCCTCCAGGTGCCTGATCAGGTCTTCGGGGGTCCGGATTCCCTGTTCCTCCAGACTGAGACGCTCCAGGTATGCTTTCAGCGGGCCATCCGCATTCTCAAGAAGCAAGTTGTAGAGTTGTTCCACTTCTCCGTCTGAGATGGCGCCTGCCAGTAGCAGATCCACTTCCTTTTTACTGAATTTGCCCTGACCGGCCTGTTCATACAGGTGTTCAAAGAGTTCCCGCGGGCTTTCAATCCCCTCCTCCTCCAGGTCCAGGCCTGCGAGATATTTATCTGCATCACCTTCTGAATTCTTCCTCAGATCCATCAGCAGCACCCCGACCGGGGTTCCTGTCAGTGACGGAGGGATCTTCAATTCGTTTTTCTTCTCTTCCCGGATCTCCTTCCTTGTTTTGACCGGTTCTGTGCCGATGACCGTGAAGCTCTTTTTATGGATGTTGCCATCGGAATCATACATCTCCAGTTCGATCCGGCTGACTCCCGGCAAGGGGATGATCTCCAGTTCGGTCCGCCTCTTCTCGACCTCCATGGTGTCGCTGCTGACCAGGGTGGAATCATGGAAGATGCTGGTAACAAGCAGAGATCCCTTTTCCAGTTTGAGCGGAATGATGATCGGCTTACCGGCCACGCCTTTATAGACAGAATCCTGCATTTCGATCAGGCTCTCTTCACCCTCGAATACCAGGGGTTCCTTTTTGATCAATGCCAGTTCGATCAGATCATCCAGGACAATCCCTTTCTTGTTTGAGCCGGGTGTGATACTCAGCGGTGTGATCAGATCCTCAAAGCCTTCTCCCGAAAAATGAAGTGCATATTCTCCCTGTGTCAGGTTCAGGGAAAATGCCCCTGTTTCATCGATGGGGATGCTGTATTTGAGGGTATCGCCGTTCTCCGGATCGATTACAAACATCTCCAGGGTGGTCAGGTCGGTAAGTCCGTCCTCGGTCCTGACAAACCCGGTTACCAGGTACATTCTGGGATTGTTCGCCGAATAGATGTCCATGTAGTACAGGTCATGTTTTCCCTGACTGCCCTTTTCATACCGCGACTGATAGCCTGCAAATCCGTTGTTCACGGGTTGAAAGAAGAGGTCATCACCGGTGGTATTGATGGGATACCCCAGGTTCACCGGCTTACCCCAGCTTCCGTCTTTGTTTTTGGTGGAGCAGAATATGTCATAGCCCCCCATGTTATAGTGTCCGTAGGAGCTGAAGAAAAGGGTCTGGCCATCCATGGTGATAAAGGGGGTCTCTTCGTTATACCTGGTGTTGATGGTGGTGCCCAGGTTCTCGGGGACTCCCCATTTCCCGTCAGGCTGCCGCCGGGATGAATAAATATCAAGCCCCCCGTTGGTTCCTTTTCTGTTGCTGGTGAAATAGAGGGTTTGACCGTCCCTGGATAAACTGGCATGCGATTCCCAGTATTTGGTGGAGATATTTTCACCCAGCTTCACAGCCGGGAGCCAGAACCCATCTTCATACCGGCTCATATAAAGGTTCCCGATGTGTTCATCATCATAGTAAAGCAGCATCTCGGTGCCGTCATAGGAGAGGGACACCGGATAGATGTCCTCGTCAAACCCAAGCATGGAAGTGACGGACATGGGGAGGGTCCACTCCCCGTCCAACTTCTCAATGAAGAGTGCTTCATCGAAGAAAGGCTGCTCCGTGATAAAGGCCATCCTGTTGCCATCCCCTGAAATGACGGGATGGGTCTCCGAATAACGTGTATTCACAGCCTGGCTCACCGGGTACAGGTCAATGTCCACCGGCATGGCCATCAGTCTTTTGGCATTTTCACATGCCCTGATCTGCGCCCTCACAAGCTCTTCGTCATACACCTCCGGATCCATGATCTCCAGAAAACGGTGGAAGGTTCTGATGGCCGGATCAAGCATCTCGTTGACCAGGTAAGCATTCCCGAGATGGTAAAGCACATCGGGCGGGGCTGTCTCCTCCTTGAAGCTGCCTTCCTTATATTCGGGATTGATGTGGTTGGCTGCCTCCTCCAGGTAGCCGAGGGACTCCTTTTTCCGGTAGGGGTCGTTCAGGAGGCAGATCCCGATTTTGTATTTCAGGTTGTTGTTTTCCGGATACCATCCCAGAAGTTTCTGGTAGATGGCTTCTGCTTCTCCATACTCTTCGAAAAGGAGCCACGATTCGGCATTGGTAAAATCATTACGCGAAGAGTCTCTTTGTGCTTGAATTGTGGTGGAAAAAAGAAACAACACCAGAATTGATGATAACAGGGAACTTCTCATACTGCAACCAGTTTTTATAAAAATAATGAATTCTCCCGTTATATTTTCCTGAAGTTTCTTGTGATTATTAACAGGTCATTGAACACCCGGTAATCTTTGGCATACACCACGTTGATCTCTTTGATGCGCTCTTCGGTCAGGTGACCGGCCTGAAGGTGACCGGAAGGATTCAGAATTCCCTTTTTCAGATGGGGAAGCCCTGTCAGTTCACCTGGCCCCGGGTCCATGTAACCTACCCAGGTCCTGAACCCCAGCAGTACCCTGACCACATGGCTCACACTGCGCAACTTCCCTCTGACCAGCAGGAACCAGAAGGGGAAGGTAAGCAGGAGAAGGAAAGAGGAAAGCGCATCAAACAGCCTTTTGTTGCGCCGGTTGGATTCTTTGCCGATGGAGTTAAAATGAATGGTGTAGAGGTCTCCTGCCGTATTGATGGAGTTTGAACCGATGACGGACATGCTTTCGGGGGGAGCAATTTTAAAATCTGTGGAGGTGCCGATCAGCCGTGTCATGATTTGTATAATGACCCGGGAGGGTAAGTCTTTGGAGCAGAATACGATTTCATCCACCCTGTGGATGGACGTGATCTCATCGATCTGGCCTATGTGGCCAAGGAATCCTGTTCCGGGTTCACCCGTGGAAGGTGAGACAAATCCGATGATATCCGGTTTGGCCTGTGTTTCCTGCAAGAGTTTGCTTACGCGTTGGGACTCCAAAGCTTCGCCCACGATCACCATCCTTTTCTGTTTGTTCAGATCGATGTCGTAGTCCTTTACTCCTGCCAGGTGAAGAAGGACCCTTAATCCGAGTGTGCTCAGAATGGCCCAGAGTGATCCCAGGAAGATCAGGGCCCTGGAGAATCTCCAGTCCAGGGGAAGCAATGCATAAGCTACCAGGATCATCACAGTGCCTGTCAGGTGTCCGCGCAGAAAGGGGAGGAGCTTCACAGGTTTGTCGTAACCTCCCGAATAATAGATGGAGACCAGCCAGACAAGGATGTATGCAGGGACGACCAGCTGCAGGAAAGCAGGGGGGTAGTACCCGGGCAGATCAAACCTGATCTGTTCCCAGAGTGGCAGCCCACTTAGGTATCCCGTGAATATGAGTGTGGCATCCAGCACCGGCCGGTAAATCTTTTTCAGGAACCGCCTTCCCACCGAAAGGGCTGCCCTGAAATAGATGGCAAGGTGGATCAGTATGCTGAAAGTGCGTGCCTTGCGGGAGGTGAAATGTTTCCCTGCAAAGATGATCATGGCCTGATAGAACATTTTCACATAGTTGAGGCTCCCTTTTTTGGTGCTCTCCCCCTTGTAATGGATGATGGTGGTTTGGGGATAGTAGTAATTTTTATAACCTGCCTGGGTGATCCGGTAGGAGAGGTCAATGTCCTCCCCGTACATAAAAAAGGTCTCGTCCAGCAATCCGGTCTTGTCCAGGGCCTCTTTTCGAAGGAACATAAATGCCCCGGCCAGCACATCTACGGAATGGGTCTCCTCCTGGTCCAGATACCCCAGGTGGTATTTGCCAAACCGTTTGGATCTGGGAAACAGGGTTGAGAGGCCGAACATCTTATAAAAAGAGACCATGGGCGTGGGCAGGGAGCGTTTCGATTCGGGAAGAAATTCCCCTTTGCCATCAATCATTTTCACCCCCATGGCACCGGCTTCAGGATGGCTGTCCATAAACTCAATGCACTTCCGGAAGGTATCCTCCACCACCACTGTATCGGGATTGAGCAGCAGGATATACCTACCCCCGGATCTCCTGATGGCCTGGTTGTTGGCCTTTGAGAAGCCCAGGTTCTCCTGGTTTGCGATCAGGGTGACCCAGGGAAATTTCGATCTGATCTCGCCCACAGATCCATCCACGGAGTTGTTGTCCACCACGATTACTTCTGCCTCGATGTTTTTCATCGCCTGCTGAACAGCGTGGAGGCACTGTTCCAGGAAATACCTGACATTGTAGTTGACGATGATGATGGACAGATCCATAATGTAGTGCTCAGTGCTCAGTGCTTAGTGCTCAGTGCTCAGTGCTTAGTGCTCAGTGCTCAGTGCTCAGTGCTTAGTGCTCAGTGCTCAGTACTCAGTACTCAGTGCTCAGTGCTTAGTGCTCAGTGCTCAGTGCCTAGAACTCTGTGTTAAATTGTTTGTATATATCGATCTCTATTTGGTTGCGCAGCAGGTCTTCCATATCTTCCCTTTGGCGGATCAGGTGGTCTTTCCCTTCATGAACCAGCACCTCGGCCGGACGAAACCTTGAATTGTAGTTGGAAGACATGGCGAAACAATATGCTCCTGCATTCTTAAACAAAAAGTAATCTCCTTCCCGGGCTTCTGTAATTTTCCTGTTCCATCCGAATGTATCCGTTTCACAAATGTATCCTACCACCGTATAGATACGTGTTTTCCCGTCGGGCCTGCTAACATTGATGATTTCATGGTATGCATCGTAAAACATGGGTCTGATCAGGTGGTTCAGTCCTGTATCCAGACCGGCAAAAACCGTGGAGGTGGTCTGCTTGATCACATTGACCCTGGCCACAAAAAACCCGGCTTCACTGACAAGGAATTTTCCGGGTTCAAATACAAGGGTCAGTTCTTTGCCGTATTCCCGGCAGAATGCATTGAAACGGGCTGACAGGTGCGTTCCCATGGATTCCACATCCGTTTCGATATCATCTGCCTTGTAGGGCACCTTGAATCCGCTTCCAAAATCGATATAATCCAGATCGTTGAAATCCCTGGCTGTTTCGAACATGATCTCGGTGGCCCTGAGGAAGACTTCCACATCCAGGACGTCCGAACCGGTATGCATGTGTAATCCCTCCACATGCATGCTGTTGGTTTCTATTATGCGGTGTACATGGGGCATCTGGTATACCGAGATCCCGAATTTTGAGTCAATATGTCCCGTGGATATTTTGTGGTTGGCACCGGCCATGATGTGCGGGTTGATCCGGATGCACACCGGAATTTTCGTTCCGTGCCTGTGGCCAAACTCCTCCAGGATTGCAATGTTGTCAATGTTGATCCGAACACCCAGTTCCACTGCTTCCTCGATCTCCTCGATGGAGACGCAGTTGGGAGTGTAGAGGATGTCCCGCGGATCGAAACCTGCCTTCAGCCCGAGGGCAACCTCCTGGACAGATACGGCATCGAGGCCCGAACCCAGTGAGCGGAACAATTTAAGCACATTGATGTTGGTCAGCGCCTTGCAGGCATAGTTGATCTTCACCCTTGTATCCCCGAATGCATTGTTGATACGCTTAAACTGGCGGATCATGGTGGCGGTTTCGTAAATATAGAGGGGAGAACCATACTTCTCTGCAAGGCGGATTACCGGGATCCCGTCGATCACATACTGGTTTTTCTTCAATTCCATTTCATTGGTATTTTTTGAATGTATCCTCAAAGGAGGTGCGGTTGAGGATGGACCTTCCCAGGGTCACTTCGTCGGCGTACTCCAGGTCATCGCCGATGGCCACACCCCTGGCCAGCGTGGTGATGGTGACAGGGAATTCTTTCAGCCTCCGGTATATGTAGAAGTTGGTTGTATCGCCTTCCATGGTGGTGCTCAGGGCCAGGATGATCTCTTTGCAGGCTCCCGAACGGACTTTCTCCTCCAGGGAACCGATGGTCAGGTCAGCAGGCCCGATGCCGTCCATGGGTGAGATGATCCCTCCAAGGACATGGTAGATACCAGAAAACTGCTGGGTATTCTCCACCGACATCACATCGCGGATGGACTCAACAACACAGATGGTCTGCTTGTCACGGTAAGGATCAGCGCAGATGTGACACAACTCCGAATCGGAGATATTGTGACACGAAGTGCAGGTCATGATCTCCGATTTCATCCGGAGAATGGTATGGCCAAAGTGCTCCACCTCCTTGTCCTCCTGCTTCAAAAGGTGGAGGACCAGCCTGAGGGCTGTTTTTTTCCCGATCCCGGGCAGTGTGGCAAACTCCTCCACGGCCTCTTCCAGCAATCTGGATGAATAGTTGTATTGCATCGCTTTTCGGTGAAGTATCAAAAATAGCACTAAATACTTTCAACATCTCTGGTTTTTGATCAAATTTGATGCGCGATTGATCAAAGCAGATGTCTCCCACACTTATCATATCGGTTATTGCTGCCTATTTTTCACTTCTGCTTTTTGATTTCATGGATTTCGGGACGGGGGGCCGGCAATGCCTCTTTTTTCCTGGGCGACCGCAAATCTCCCTGGTACGTGGTGGCTTTCGGAATGATCGGGGCCACGCTTTCGGGTGTCACCTTTATATCGGTCCCCGGCTGGGTGGTTGACAGCCAGTTCACCTACATGCAGATGGTGCTGGGTTACCTGCTTGGATACGCGTTCATCGCCAATGTGCTGATGCCACTCTATTACAGGCTGGAGCTTACCAGCATTTACAGCTACCTGGAGCAGCGGTTCGGAAAGCATACCTACAAAACCGGTGCCTCTTTTTTCCTTCTTTCAAGGATCATCGGGGCATCCTTCAGGTTGTTTATTGTGGCCAACGTACTTCAGATCACCGTATTCAGGGCATTGGGTGTTCCTTTCTATGTGACGGTCATTGTCACCATCGCCCTGATCTGGCTCTATACCAACCGGGGAGGGATCCGTACCATCATCTGGACCGATGTGCTGCAAACCATCAGCATGCTTACTGCCGTGGTGGTGACCATTATCCTGATCACGCGATCCATGGACCTCACCCTGGGCGAAATGATCCACCGGGTGGCATCCGGCAATGAGTCCCGGATCTGGGTGCTGAAAGGATGGCACCAGGAAAACCACTTCCTGAAGCATTTATTCAGCGGCGCCTTTATCGCCATCGTCATGACGGGACTGGACCAGGATATGATGCAGAAAAACCTGAGTTGCAGGAACATCTGGGATGCCAAAAAGAACATGTACCTGATGAGCCTCTCCCTGGTTCCCGTGAACCTGGTATTCCTTTTCCTGGGTGCGGTACTGATCTGTTTTGCAGCTTATTCAGGCATGGACCTTCCCGGGGCCACGGATGATCTTTTTCCGCTCATTGCCACAGGCGGAACCCTGCCCCGGGTGGTGGGGGTTTTTTTCATACTGGGGCTTGTGGCTGCGGCATACTCCAGTGCAGATTCTGCCCTGACCGCCCTGACCACCTCCTTTACAGTGGATATCCTGAACGGGAACCGCATGGAGGAGGGGAGGCTCACCCGCACACGGATGTGGGTGCATGTGGGTATTTCCGTGGTCCTGGGGATGACCATTATGCTTTTCAGGGTCATCAATGATGAAAATGTTATCTCCGCCATCTTTCGTGTGGCAGGCTACACCTACGGCCCCCTGCTGGGCCTCTATGCCTTTGGCCTTTTCACCCGTTTCAGGGTAAGGGACAGGCTGGTCCCGCTGCTGGCCATTCTTTCACCTCTTCTTTCTTTCCTGCTCAGCCACTATTCGGAGCAGCTTTTTAACGGGTACCGTTTCGGCTTTGAATTGCTGATTGTCAACGGAGGGATTATGTTCGTCGCGCTGTTGCTGACACAACAGAGGGGAAAGGGAAAAGGGGAAAGAAGGTGAAAGGTGAAAGGGCCGGGTATCAGGTGAGCGCCCCGGTGATCCTTGCCCTGGCCTGCGCTATGGCTGCATCGATCCCACTTGGATTTTTTCCGCCTGCCGTTGCAAAGAAGGGCTGGCCGCCTCCGCCGCCCCGGATCTCCCCGGAGACCTCGCGGATCAGGGCGGATGCGTTCAGATCGAAGTTTTTCACCACATGGTCCGACAGCATGATGGCGATGTGGGCCTTTCCGTCCACTTCGGCCCCCAGTACCAGGCAGAGGTTGGGATATCTTGACCGGATCTGGAAGGCCAGGTCCTTGAGCTGACCCGGATCGCTCACTTCAATCCTGGAGGCGATCAGTCCCGCATCCCCGATCTTCTCCATTCTATCCTCCAGGTTCCTGGCAATCACTCCAAGCATGTTTTTCTGAAACTGGTCCACCTGCCTGGAGAGCTTGTTGTTGTCTTCAACCATGCTACGGATAGCCTTCACCAGGTCTTTTTGTTTTTCGAAGGTGCCTGCAATCTGTTTCATCATCTCCAGGTTTTCATCGATGTACCTTTCGGCCACCTCCCCTGTGATCGCTTCTATGCGTCTGATCCCCGCCGCTACGGAGGATTCGCGGAAAATCCGGAAAATCCCGATCTGACCGGTGGCCTGCACATGGGTTCCGCCGCACAGTTCCACGGTCTCTCCGAATTTCACCACCCTCACCACATCACCGTATTTCTCCCCAAAAAGGGCCATGGCACCCATCTCCAGGGCTTTGTTCATGGAAAGAGAGCGGTGTTCCTCAACGGGGCTGTTCCTGCGGATCATCCGGTTCACCCGGTGCTCCACCTCCCGGACCTCTTCATCGGTCATTTTCTGGAAATGGCTGAAATCAAATCTCAAATAATCGGGTTCCACCAGGGATCCCCTCTGTTCCACATGGGTTCCGAGGACCTCCCTCAGTGCATGGTGCATGAGGTGGGTGGCGGTATGGTTGTTGGCAGTCCGGGTCCGCCGCTCTTCATCCACCTTTGCAGTGAATGTGGCAGATGGATCAGCAGGGAGTTTTCTGGCAATGTGGATGACCAGGTCATTCTCTTTTTTGGTGTCGATGATCTCTACCTTCACCGCCTCGTTTTCGATGGTCCCGCGATCGCCGGTTTGTCCGCCGCCCTCCGCATAGAAGGGGGTGAGGTTAAAGACCAGGTGGTAAAGCTCATTTTTTTTGGTGACCACCTTCCGGTAACGGGTGATTTTCACTTTTGCGGCGAGCCGGTCATATCCCACAAACTCCTGCCTGTTACCGGCGATCAGTTCGATCCAGTCGCCCGATTCGGACTCCGCAGCCTGTTTGGACCGGTTCTTCTGCTTATCCATCTCTTCCCGGAACTCCTCCCGGTTCACCTTCATCTCTTTTTCTGAGAGGATCAGTTCGGTCAGATCCAGGGGGAAGCCAAAAGTATCATAGAGGGTAAAAGCCTCCTTTCCGGGAATGACGCTTCGGTTCTCTTCCCTGGCCTTTTCTGCAAGCTGGTCCAGCAGTCGCATTCCGGTTTCAAGGGTCGAGAGGAAGGATTGCTCCTCCTCCCTGATCACTTTCCGGATGAGTTCCTGCTGGGCATCCAGCTCCGGAAAGTTGTTTCCCATGGTGGAGACCAGCACCGGGACCAGTTCGTATATGAAAGGCTCTTTTTGATTCAGGTAGGTATAACCATACCGCACAGCCCGGCGCAGGATCCTTCGGATAACATAACCGGCCTTGTTGTTGGAGGGCAGCTGTCCGTCGGCCACCGAGAAGGAGATGGCCCTGAGGTGATCGGCCACCACCCGCATGGCCACATCGGAAAGGTGGTCTGATCCGTAGCTGTGTCCGGTTATCTCTGCGATGGCCTGGATGATGGGCAGGAACAGGTCGGTATCATAACTGGATTTCTTTTTTTGAAGGGCCATGCAGAGCCTTTCGAACCCCATGCCCGTATCCACATGCTTCTCAGGGAGATTCTCCAGCTTTCCGCCTGACTTACGGTTGAACTGGATAAATACAAGGTTCCAGATCTCGATCACCAGGGGATGATCTTTGTTTACAAGACCGGCGCCTCCCACCGATTTCCGGTCCGTTTCGTCGCGCAGGTCCAGGTGGATCTCCGAACAGGGACCGCACGGACCGGTTTCGCCCATCTCCCAGAAATTGTCTTTCTTGGAACCTTCGAGGATCTGTTGGGGGGGAAGATGGGCAGCCCACAGTTCATGGGCCTCCCGGTCCCGCTCCACACCATCTTTGGGATCACCTTCAAAAACAGTGGCATAAATACGTCCCGGGTCCAGTTTCATCTTCTCAGTCAGGAACTCCCAGGCCCAGTCAATGGCCTCTTTTTTGAAATAGTCTCCGAAAGACCAGTTCCCCAGCATTTCAAACATGGTGTGGTGGTAGGTATCATGGCCCACCTCCTCCAGGTCGTTGTGCTTCCCGGTGACGCGGAGGCATTTCTGTGTATCTGTAACCCGTTTCGACCCGGGCTTCCGGTTTCCCAGGAAATAGTCTTTGAACTGGTTCATTCCCGCGTTGGTGAACATAAGGGTAGGATCGTTCTTCAGAACCATGGGAGCCGAGGCCAGAACTTTGTGCCCATTTTCTTCAAAATAACTTAAAAAAGCACTCCTGATCTCTTGTGAAGTCATCCTTTGAATATCAATTAATTGTGAAATAATTGTAACCCCCTTCAGTGAAGTTACGTAAATATTGCCTGAGATGTGCAAAAATAATTTTTTTGACTAATATTTGGGATATTAAGTGTGGTTTTTTATTTTTAGCAGTTAGAATGGTGAGCTTGTTTGGTCGAAAATATTACATTAACCCTGAAACGCTTAGATATGAGCGTGTTAAAATGTCCAGGAGCCAGAAGATCCGGACATTTGTCGTATTGGGGTTTGGCCTGGTTGCAGTATCCGTGATTCTGAGGTATGGCTTTGAGCGCTATTATCCGACCCCCAGGCAAATTATTTATGAAAATGAAAACGCACAGCTCCGCAAAGATTATGTGGCCCTGAATTTCAACCTGCAGGAGGTGGAATCGAAACTTCTTGAGTTAAGGAACAGGGATGACCGTTTTTACCGTTCTATTCTGAACCTCGAACCTGTTCCCTCCTCCATCAGGGATGCAGGTACCGGCGGATCGGAACCTTATATGCAGCTTCGTACTCTTCGTGAGCCCGGACTGGTGAGAAATGTTTCCCAGCGGATGGATAAGATTTCGAGCCGTGTCCAAATCCAGTCCAGCAGTCTGGTCAATGTGTATGAACAGGCCATTACAAACCAGCGTTTCCTGGCATGCAAACCATCCATCAATCCTCTTTCTGCGGCCGATCCTTACTGGCTCACTTCAAGCTATGGGTACAGAAGTGATCCCTTTACAGGAAGGCCGGCGGCCCACCACGGAATCGACCTGGCAGGACCTTACGGACTGGATGTGCACAGCACGGGTGACGGAGTTGTCATCTCAGCCAGTTTGAGCAGGCATGGATATGGCATGGAGGTTGTTGTGGATCACGGCTTCGGTTATACCTCCAGGTATGCACACCTGCAGAATATCCTTGTGAAACCCGGTCAAGAGGTAAAACGCGGCGAAGTTCTGGGGACACTGGGCAGTTCGGGACGTTCAACTGGTCCGCACCTCCATTATGAAGTAAGGAAGAACGACCTCCCTGTAAATCCGGTCTATTTCTTCTATGAAAACCTTTCTCCTGAAGAGTACAGCCTGCTCGTATCAAATGCCATCCAACCTGCCAAACCTTATCAGGCCTTGGCTTCGAGCCAGAAGTAGCATCTCCTGTTTCGTAAAAGCCCTTCCCACGGAACCATTTATTTTGCTATTTTCGCGGAAAAGATTTTGAATGACCAGGTCCCGGTTCAAGTTCGATCCTGAAGCTCTGAATTACGACAAGCTGAGCGACAGCCTGGGTGCCCGCGTATGGCGTGTGGTTATCTACCTGGCTGCTATCCTGGTGATTGCCGTTCTGATGAATGTGGTCTATTCCCTTTTTTTTGATACGCCCAGGGAGCGCCAGATCCGCAGGGAGAATGAGTTGTTGCAGGAACAGTATAATGCGCTTCATGAAAGAAAGAGCAGGGTGGATACCGTGATGCAGGAGATCCAGCAGATTGACAGGGATATTTACAGGGTGATCTTTGAGACTGAACCTGTTGAACAGGAGAGGTTTACGGGATCGGATATGACCTTCCAGAACCTGCTGAAAACCTCCAGCAAGGATATTGTGTATTACACGGCAAAGAAGTCGGATTCGTTGATTGCACGTGACCACTCCTCGTCAACCATGTACGACATACTGATGATCAAGGGTGCCAACCGGACAGAGATGCTGCCCTTTATTCCGGCCATACAGCCTATTGAGAACCGTGACCTTACCCTCATTGCTTCCGGCTTCGGGTACAGGGTTCATCCCATATACAAGATCAGGAAGATGCATTCGGGCATCGATTTCTCAGCACCGGTGGGCACGCCGGTAAAGGCTGCAGCCAATGGGACTGTGGAGCGTGTTACCCGCACGGAAAGGGGGCTGGGAAACCAGATTCTGATCGATCACGGGTATGGTTACAAGACCCTGTACGCCTGCATGGATGAACTGGGTGTCAGAAGCGGGAAGCAGGTGAATAGGGGAGAGGTGATCGGTACCGTGGGGGAGTCGGGATTAAGTGTGGCTCCCCACCTCCATTATGAAGTCCGGCTTAATGGAGAGCCTGTCAATCCCATCAACTATTTTTTCCTGGAGGTGGGCCCCAGGGAATATGACCAGCTGATTATGATTTCAATGATGTCAGGACAATCTTTTGATTAATTCACTTTTTTTATATATTGCATCCGGATGGACCGATATATATTTAACCCTGACACACTTTCCTACCTCAGGATCCAGCACACCGGGAAGCAGAAGATCTTCCGGTTTCTTCTTTTTATGAGTTTTTCCCTTCTCGTTTCAGCCGGGATACTGATTCTTCATGACCGGCATTTTGCGTCACCACGTTCTGAAAGTCTTGCTGTTGAACAGGAGCAGATTCTTTATGAGATGGAACTCATGAACAGGGACATGGAACATTATGAGCATACCCTGGGAAATATGGCGTATTATGATGATCATATCTATCGCGTCTATTTTGAACAGGAGCCCTGGCCGGCAACCCTCAGGGAGGCAGGTGTGGGGGGATCCCAGAAATACGCCTATCTGCTGAATCATGCGTATTCGGACCTGCTGATCCAAACCAACCAGAACATCGACCGTATTGAAAGGAAACTGGTGGTACAATCCACTTCCTTTGACAAGGTGATTGAAATGGCAGCCACCAAGGAGGGGCGCCTGGCTGCCAGGCCTGCCATTCAGCCCATCAGCATGAAAGACCTGGTCCGGTTCGGATCCTCCTTTGGGATGCGCTTTCATCCCATTCTGAAAGTGGTAAGGCCCCATGAGGGAATCGATCTGACTGCACCCAGGGGGACACCCATCTATGCCACGGCAGATGGTAGCGTCCTGCAGGCTGGTTACACGGCAGGCGGCTTTGGAAAAAAGATCCTTCTGGACCACGGATATGGCTACAATACCCTTTACGGGCATTGCGACGAGGTGCTGGTGGAACCCGGTCAGGCCGTCAAGCGCGGAGAGGTGATCGGAAGGGTGGGAAGCACCGGGCTCTCCAAATCTCCGCATCTTCATTATGAGGTACATGTGAACGGCCACCCGGTGGACCCGGTCAACTATTATGCCAATGACATGTCAGCAGAAGAGTTTGAACGGATGATTAATTTGCTCTCCCAGGCTGATCCCTCCTTTGACATCAACTGAAATGCAAGCAAGGGTATGAGGGGGGTACTGGCTGTTGTCATTCTGTTTGCTTCACTATCACTTGCTGCCCAGGATACCATCCGTATCATCGGGACGGGCGATATCATGCTGGGGACCAGTTACCCGTCTCCCTTATACCTCCCTCCGGGAGAGGATTGCTCGCCTCTGCTTACACCCGTTCGCCACATTCTTCAGTCGGGCGACCTGTTGTTCGGAAACCTGGAAGGAGTTTTCTGCCACCAGGGGGGGACACCAAAAGCATGCAAGGATACAACCCATTGCTATGTATTTCGCATGCCTGACCATTTTGCCGGCTGCCTGCTTGAGGCGGGGTATGATGTATTGAGCGTGGCCAACAACCATGTGAATGATTTTGGGTTCGAAGGCAGGGAGGCCACCGCGGCATTACTCGATTCCCTGGGATTTGCCTATGCCGGTTTTGAAACCCACCCCTGGACCATCTTTGAAAAGGGAGGGATTACCTATGGATTTGCTGCCTTTGCTCCCAACAAAGGGACCATGGACCTGATGGATTATCAGGGAGCGGCGGCCATCACCCGGATGCTGGATTCGCTTGCCGATGTGGTGATTATCTCCTTTCATGGCGGGGGAGAGGGAAAGGAATACCAGCATGTGGTCCGCGGGGATGAAATATACCTGGGAACCAACAGGGGAAGTGTTTACAGGTTCGCCCATGAGGTGGTGGATGCCGGGGCGGATGTGGTTTTCGGACACGGACCGCATGTAACCAGGGCACTGGAGCTGTACAGGGATCGTCTGATCTGCTACAGTCTCGGAAATTTTGCCACTTACAGGAGGTTTAACCTGAGCGGTCCCAACGGGATAGCCCCGGTAGTGAAGGTGGAGGTGGACAGGGAGGGCAAGTTTCTTTCCGGGGAGGTGGTGGCTGTCTTCCAGTCTGGCGAGGGAGGTCCCAGGCCCGATCCGTCCAACAGGGCCATTCATACCATCAAGGCACTCACGGAGGCGGATTTCCCTGACCAGGACCTGGTGATCGGAGCAGATGGCTTACTTTCCCGGCTGGTTGATGACGGGATTTGATATCTCTGAAGTTTTTGTTAAATTGGGTTCTGTTTTATACTGAAAATCTGACCGGTATGCCCTACAAAGAAACCAAAGTAGAAAAACTCTATTACCCCATCGGAGAGGTAGCCAGTATGTTTAATGTGAATACATCGCTGATCCGTTTCTGGGAGAAGGAGTTTGACATCATCAAGCCCAAGAAAAACAAAAAAGGCAACCGGCTCTTTACCCAGAAGGACATTGACAATTTCCACATCATCTACCATCTTGTGAAAGAGAGGGGCATGACCCTCAGAGGGGCAAAGGCGAAGCTGAAGGAGAACAAAGAGGATGTGGAACATAATTTTGAGATCATCAAATCCCTGGAGAACATCAGGGAGATGCTCATCGAGGTCAGGGAAAGTCTCCAACCATGATACAGCTTAAGGAGATCACCGGAACCCTGGAAAGGCTGGCGCCATTGTCATTCCAGGAGTCTTACGACAATTCTGGATTGCAGGTGGGTGATCCTGAGCTTGAGGTCACCGGGGCCCTGGTCACACTTGATGTGACAGAGGCTGTCATCGATGAGGCCGCCAGGCTCGGGTTTAACCTGGTGGTTTCCCATCACCCTGTCCTGTTCGGGGGACTGAAATCCCTTACCGGCCGCACGGCATCCGAACGGATTGTAGCCAGGTCCATTCAGCTGGGGATTGCCATTTACAGCAGCCATACAAATTTCGATGCCATTTCCGAAGGGGTGAACAGTATGATGGCCAGCCGTTTGGGATTGAACCAGATCCGCATCCTGGACCCCATGAAGAGCCAGTTAAAGAAACTTGTGGTTTTTGTTCCCCATGCTTACCTGGAGCGGGTACGCGATGCCATGTTTGAAGCCGGGGCAGGTCACATCGGCGCTTACGACAGTTGCAGCTTCAACCTGGAGGGAAAAGGAACATTCAGGGGATCCGGGGGGACGGATCCGTTTGTGGGACAACCCGGAGAGATGCACCAGGAACCTGAGACCAGGCTTGAGACCATTGTCCCTGCGCATCAGGTTTCCGGGGTGGTAAAAGCCATGGCCGCTGCCCATCCGTACGAGGAGGTGGCCTACGATCTCTACCCCCTTGAGAATGAATACAGCATGGCGGGCATGGGAATGGTCGGGGACCTGAAAGATTCCATGGGCGAGGAGGCGTTTCTGAATCTTGTAAAGGAGCGCTTCGGGGTAGCCGTGATCAGGCATTCGGTGCTTCTGGAGAAACCGGTAAAGCGGGTGGCCCTTTGCGGGGGAGCGGGAAGTTTCCTCCTGGAGAAAGCCATCCGGTCGGGTGCCGATGTGTTTGTAACGGCGGACCTTAAATACCACCAGTTTTTTGATGCAGACGGGAAGATTTTGATCATGGATATCGGGCATTTTGAAAGTGAGCAATTTACCAGGGAACTTTTTTATGATCTACTTATTAAAAATTTCCCTAAATTTGCAGTCCGTTTATCAGAAACAGACACAAATCCAATTAAATATTATTAGTTCATGGCCAAAGCAAACAAGAGTGCAGAGCTTGCTGAAATGACAGTAGCTGAGAAGTTAAAAGCACTGTACGACAAGCAAATGGTTGACACTGCCATCGATAAGATTAAAATCCTGCGCGGGGAATTGCCCCTGGAAGTCCAGGACCTGGAAGATGAGATCGAAGGATTGCAGACCCGGGTTTCCAAGTACGACGAGGATATCGAAGCCCTTGAGAAGTCCATCGCCGGCAAAAAACAGGAGATCACCAATGCCCAGGACCTCATTAAAAAGTATGAAGAGCAGCAGAACAACGTAAGGAACAACCGGGAATATGACTCACTCTCCAAGGAGATTGAATTTCAGACCCTGGAGATTGAGCTTTGCGAGAAGCGGATCAGGGAGTTCACAGTTCAGATCGATGAAAAGAAGGTGGTTATTGATGAGTCCACCGGTGTGCTGAATGAGCGCAAACTTGATCTGGAAACCAAGAAAAAAGAGCTGGACGATATCATTGAGGAAACCCAAAGAGAGGAGGATATCCTCGAGAAGAAATCTGCGCAACTTGATGAGATCATTGAGGCCCGGTTAAGCACGGCATACAAGAAGATCAGGGGAAATGCCCGCAACGGTCTTGCCGTTGTACCTGTGGAACGTGATGCATGCGGGGGATGTTTCAACAAGATTCCGCCGCAGCGCCAGCTGGATATTGCATCCCGTAAGAAAATCATCGTGTGTGAGTATTGCGGGCGTATTCTCGTGGATGCCAAGATGACTGAGGAGTAAATGCCTTCAGGGATATTTCCTCATCGCTGAAAATATTTACGCGGTAAATATTTGTAGGCTTCGTCGGAAACATTCCTGAATCTATCCCCTTAATGGCACAAAGGGGAAAGAACGAAAGGCCGTCTCATTTGATTGGGACGGCCTTGCTGTATCTTATGGGTTTGGATCATTTACCAGCTGCCACCGGCTCCGCCGCCGCCGAAGGAGCCGCCGCCGCCGCCGCCAAAGCCCCCGCCAACACCGCCGCCAAAGCCGCCGAATCCACCACGGCCTGAGGAGAAATTTCCAAAGCTTCCCGAATGCCTGCCTCCCGACATCATACCCAGGGCAAGCCAGAGGGGCAGGTTGCTCCTTCCCATGCCGGTACTCCTTCTCCGGCCTCCGAATAAGATGGAGAAGAGGATGATCATAAAGATCACACCCCCGATGGTGCTCCCTCCCCTGGAAGAGGCCTGCCTGTTGTACTCACTGGCAGTGAATTTTCCATCCAGCAGTGAGATCAGGACAGTGGTGGCCTGGTCGACCCCAGCGTAGTAGGCCCCGTTTTTGAAATTGGGGATGATCTCATTTCTTACAATTTGTCCGGCCACAGCATCCGTGACATACTCCTCGTTACCGTAACCGGTGGCAATAAACATATCCCTGTCCTGCATGTCCATCAGGATCACGATACCGTTGTTCTCTCCTTTCTGACCCACACCCCAGGCTTCGCCGATCATGGGAGCCAGCATGGATGCAGGGTAACCGCCGTTGTTGTCGATGGTCACCACGAAGATCTGGGTGGAGGTTCTGTATTCAAATGCATTCAGCTTCTGCTCAAGCTGTGAGACTTCTGCCTTACCGAAAACACCGGCATAATCATTGACCCAGGATCCGGGAGTTGCCGGAACGGGCAGCTGATCCCGGGCCACTCCCACCAGAGGGAAGAGCAACAGGATGTATATAATCACCGATTTTATTCTCCTTGTTGTGATCCTCCAAATGATATTTCGTCCGGCAGTTCGTTCACATCGTCATCCTGGTAAGGGAAGTGTGACTGCAACGCCTCGCCTGCCAGGAGGATTCCCTGGCAGAGTCCTTCGGCGAAAGCGTCCTGGGTGAACTGCGCAAGCATTTTCTCTTTGATACTGTCCCAGAAATCTTCCGGGGTAACGGCATTGATGCCGGCATCGCCAATGATGGCGAATTTCCGATCCTTGACGGCCAGGTAGAAAAGTACGCCGTTGCGTTTTTCGGTCTTGTGCATCCCGAGCCGTTTGAACCACCAGGCAGCACGGTCCAAACCATCTTCCCGGCAATGGTTATCGATGTGAACCCTGATCTCTCCGGAGGTGTTAAGCTCAGCCTGTTGCACCGCAGATTTGATCTGCGCTTTTTCCTCTTTGGAGAAAAAACTGATGGCATTCATGATTAAAATTCCACCGTTGGTACCACCTCACTGCCTTCTACAGCTTTGAAATATCCTTTCTGATCAAATCCGGTGATCCCGGCGATGATGCTGGCCGGAAATTTCCGGATGGTTGTGTTAAAGCCCTGGGTGATCTCATTGAATTTGCGGCGCTCCATGGTGATCCGGTTTTCGGTTCCCTCCAGCTGGTCCTGAAGTGCCAGGAAGTTTTGATTGGCTTTCAGGTCAGGGTAGCGTTCAATGGTAACCAGCAATCTGGAAAGGGCGGAGCTCAATCCATCCTGAGCCTGCTGGAATGCGGCGAGCGACTCGGGGGTCAGGTTGGTGGGATCGATGGTAACGCTGGTGGCTTTGGCCCGGGCTTCGATAACCTGGGTGAGGGTTTCCTGTTCAAAATCGGCATATCCCTTCACTGTATTCACCAGGTTGGGGATCAGGTCCGCCCTTCTCTGGTATACATTCTCCACATTGGCCCACTGGCTGGTAACGCCCTCCTCAAGGCTTACAAATCCATTGTACCTTTTCACTCCCCAGAGGACAATGATCAGCACAATGGCTGCTACGATAATCCACGTTCTGTTTTTCTTATTCATCGCTGTTGTTTTTTTATCTGAAACTCAAAAATAGTAAAAGTCACACGGCTATGGTGATGAACGGTAAATTTTCGGTAAAAATTCGATCAAGGGGGATTTTATATTATTTTTGGCCCCATGCTGTTCAATTCCTTCATCTTTCTTCTGTTTGGAACGCTTTTTTTCCTGGGGCTCTGGTTTATCCGGAGGTCAAAGAGCTCCAATGTGAAATGGGCTTACCTGGTGGCAGCATCTTTTTTCTTTTATGGCTGGTGGGACTGGCGGTTCCTTTTTCTGATCCTTGCCAGCGGGTTCATCGATTACTTCGGCGCACTGGGAATCCACAGGTACCCGGGGCGGAGAAAGCTTTTCCTTGTCCTGTCGGTCCTTGCCAATGTGGGTTCACTGGCCGTTTTCAAATACTCGGGATTTATTGCCGGGAATATCGACCGTCTCCTGGAACTGATGGGGATGACCCAACGTCTTTCCGACAATGTGCCCAGGTTCATGCTCATCCTGCCGGTGGGTATCAGCTTCTACACCTTCCAGTCCATGAGTTATACCATCGATGTCTACCGGGGGAAGATGGTCCCCACCCGCAATGTGCTTCATTTCTTTGCATACCTCTCCCTGTTCCCGCAGCTTGTAGCCGGGCCCATCGTCAGAGCCAGGGATCTGATGCCCCAACTGGAAGTACTGAGGCCCACCAGCGAGGTGGAGCGGTGGAACGGTTTCAAACTGATTATCATCGGCTTCTTCAAGAAAGTGGTGCTGGCCGACAACTTAGCCCCGCTGGTGAACTCAGGTTTTACAAACATTCACCAGACATCCAACGCACTCTTCTGGTGGGTGATGGTCATTGGATTCGCCTTCCAGATCTATTTTGATTTCAGCGGCTATTCCGACATTGCAAGGGGACTGGCCAAATGGATGGGGCTCAACTTCAGGCTCAATTTCAACCATCCATACCACTCCAGGTCCCTGAGGGAGTTCTGGAGCCGCTGGCACATCTCGCTGTCCACCTGGTTCAGGGATTATATCTATATCCCACTGGGAGGTTCCCGCAAAGGCAGGCTGAATGCGCATATCTTCATGTGGATCACCATGGTGGTAAGCGGACTGTGGCATGGTGCTGCCTGGACCTTTGTTATCTGGGGCGCGCTGCATGCCCTTTACATTTCTGTGGAAAGGGTAAGCAACTGGCCACGGCTGCTGAAAAAGATACCAGGGGGGGGACTGCTCTCCCTGATCATTACGAATGTACTGGTGCTGGTAGGCTGGGTATTTTTCCGGGCGGAAAGCTGGCACGATGCAGTAAAAATAATAGGGGACATGTTCTCGATGGGAGGGGATGATGCGTTTGTAATAAACAACATGATACGAAACGGCCTTGTTTGGTTATCGGTGAGCCTGTTTATTGAAGTGCTTACCTGGTACCGGATCAAGCCCCACCTCTGGTTTCCTGTACACTTGCGAAAATGGGCAGATATGACCTACGTGCTGCTGCTGCTGCTTGCCTGTCTCTATCTCAGGGGGGACGGAGATGTATTTATCTATTTCCAGTTTTAACCATGGCAAAAGAGCGGATCATCTATACACTCCTGCTGGCGGCCCTTCTTGCGGTTCCCGTGTACCTTCTGAGGGACAAGATGGATACCGAAGAGATCCGGAAAAACCGTTACTGGGTGGCCAAGTCCAGCAACACCAGGCAGTACCCGGTGTTGTTCGGGGGTGATTCAAGGGTTTTCCGGGGAATCTCCCCCGACCAGTTTGAACAGGGGATGTACGGGTATGAAGCCTTTAATTATGCCTACTGGTCCAATGGCATGGGCAGGATTTACCTGGAGGGCCTGGAGCAGAAGATGGATAAACATTCGGACCTGAAAATGATCGTACTGGGTGTTTCGCCCCACTCTCTTACCCCCAGGGGGGCAGATTGCGGACACTACAAAACTGAGATGGGAAGGACGAAAGAGCAGGTGTTGCAGCAACGTTATCTCTCCAGGTTGCAGGAGGTGTTTGCTACCTATGAAGCACTCGAACTGATTGAGAAAGTGATGGGGAGGGACAAACCATCCAACTACCGGATCATCTACCATCCCGATGGCTGGGTTGAGTCGTGGTGGCTTCAGCCCGATACCAGCTACTCGGCCCGGTTCTATGAGGAGATCTTTACCGGTAACCGGGTCAGTGAGGAGGTGATCGCAGGACTGCTCGGATATGTGGAAAAGTGGACCGCCATGGGCATTCATGTGGCCGGATTCCGTCCGCCCACATCCCATACCATCATGCAGATGGAGGAGGAGCGGGGTGGATTTGATGAGGCCGTTTTTGTGGAGCGGTTTACCCGTGCTGGGGGGATCTGGATCCATTTCCCGCCCGACCGGTATCAGACCTTCGACGGGAACCATCTGGAGCACCAGTCCGCCGCCCGGCTCTCGGCCGACCTGGCCGACTCGATCCGGGCACGGATCCCTGTACCTGCATCAAAAGCGGAGTGACCCTCTGCCGAAGAGCCCGAAATTTGTATTTTTGATCAGTTAAAATTCTTACAGATCATGAGTTCAACTGCATTTAAGGCTGCTGTTTCGGAAGGGATCCCCGCACACCTTCCATCCGCCAAACCTTATGATTCTTCCGCCAATCATGCGCCCAGGCGCAAAGCGATCCTCAACAGCGGGGAGAAACGGCTGGCCATCCGGAATGCCCTCAGGTATATTCCTTCCGTGCATCATGCCACAATGGCAAAGGAGTTTGCCGCAGAACTGGAGACCTATGGAAGGATCTACATGTATCGCTACAAGCCTGATTACCAGATTTCGGCCAGAACCCTGGATGCATTTCCCCACCGGTCGGTGCAGGCTGCGGCCATCATGATGATGCTCTCAAACAACCTGGATCGTGCCGTGGCGCAGCACCCCGATGAATTGATCACCTACGGCGGCAACGGAGCAGTTTTTCAAAACTGGGCCCAGTACAGGCTGACCATGAAATACCTCGCCGAAATGACAGATGAGCAGACACTGGTGCTCTATTCGGGGCATCCCATGGGGCTTTTTCCTTCCCACAGGGAGGCTCCCAGGGTGGTTGTGACCAACGGGATGGTCATCCCCAACTATTCGGGGCAGGATGATTACGAGCGCATGAATGCGCTGGGGGTCACACAGTACGGGCAGATGACAGCGGGTTCGTTCATGTATATAGGGCCACAGGGGATCGTGCACGGGACAACCATCACGGTGATGAATGCGGCTCGGCTTAAACTGAAGGGTGCGCAGGGCATGGCCGGAAGGATTTTTGTGACCTCCGGTCTGGGCGGGATGTCCGGCGCCCAACCCAAAGCCACGGTCATTGCCGGCGGCATTTGTGTGGTAGCGGAGGTCAATCCCAAGGCCACATCGATCCGCCATTCACAGGGATGGGTGGATGAAGTGTATGATGATCTGGAGAAACTTGCAAACCGGATGAAGCAGGCCCGCGAAAGGAAAGAGGCGGTATCGCTGGCTTACCAGGGGAACGTGGTGGAGCTGTGGGAATACCTGCTGGAGAAGGGGATCCGGGTGGAGCTGGGTTCGGATCAGACCTCCCTCCACAACCCTTTTGCAGGAGGGTATTACCCTGCAGGGATCAGCTTTGATCAGGCCAACCGGATGATGGCTGAAGAACCCGGGAAATTCAAGGAGGCTGTGTATGCGTCATTGAGGAGGCATGTGCAGGCAGTGAACGGCATGTGTGAGAAGGGCATGTATTTCTGGGACTACGGCAATGCATTCCTGCTTGAATCGGGCAGGGCAGGCGCCGATGTGTTCTCTGCCGAAGGCACCTACCGTTACCAGTCCTATGTGCAGGCCATCATGGGACCTCTCTTTTTTGATTATGGATTTGGTCCCTTCCGGTGGGTTTGTACCTCATCCGATCCGGCAGACCTGGCTGTAACCGACCGGATTGCCCTGGAGGAGATGGAAAGACTCGAGGCAAACGCGGACCGGGAGATCAGGGCTCAGCTCAGGGATAACATCCACTGGATCAGGGAGGCAGAGAGCCACAGCTTGGTTGTGGGTTCGCAGGCCAGGATCCTCTACGCGGACAGCCAGGGCAGGATAGCCATCGCCCGTGCATTCAATCGCGCTGTGCGTGAAGGCAGGATCTCAGCCCCCGTCGTGCTGGGTCGCGACCACCATGATGTATCGGGTACGGATTCTCCATACCGGGAGACATCCAATATCTGCGACGGATCCGGCTTTACGGCTGACATGGCCGTTCAGAATGTAATTGGTGATGCTTTCCGCGGTGCTACCTGGGTCTCCCTTCACAATGGGGGAGGTGTGGGCTGGGGAGAGGTGATCAATGGCGGATTCGGAATGGTCCTGGACGGGAGTGAGGAGGCTCAGAGGCGGCTGGAGATGATGTTACTCTGGGATGTGAATAACGGGATAGCCCGGAGAAGCTGGGCAAGGAATGAGGGAGCCATCCATGCCATCCGAAGGGAGATGGAACGAACCCCAGGCCTGAAGGTGACCCTGCCAAATGTGGTGGATGACAAAATTCTGGATGCCCTGCAGGATTAATCCCCGAAAACAAGGGAATAAAGAGGGTCCAAGGGTACAGATTAAAACTCTCCCTCATTGAGCATGACCAGCATGCAGGCATTCACAGGTTCAATGCCCTTGTTCTTCAGCCTGGCCATGAATTCCGGATTGACCGTTCCCGGGTTGAAGATCACCCTTTTGGGTTTCAGGGAAAAGATATAGTCGTAGTAGTCCTGCTGCCTGGAGGAGCCGATATAGATGGATACGGTATGGACATTGTCAATGGGAGGCATACCCACCAGGATTTTCTCCTCTGCAATCAGTCCCTCCCTGAATCCCACTGCCACGACCTCTTTGTCATGCCGCAGAAGGCTCTTCACCGCTTTGTGAGAGAACCTGACCGGATTGGGACTGGCGCCCAGGACCACTGTTATACCGTTTTGCATACTCCCTTGCAGTGTTCTGTTATTTGATTAACAACAAATATATGCATTATCTCTCACTGTTCCATCTATTTTTACGCCGGGCAGGAGTAATCTAAAAAGGGTCTAAACGACTCAGCCGGATGAATCATACGGAGTTGATCATCGCCACTGCATAGGCGGAAACGCCCTCTTCCCGGCCGGTGAATCCCAGATGCTCTTCGGTGGTTGCTTTCACCGATACCAATCCCTCATCCACCCCAAGGAAAAGGGCAATCTGTTTTCTCATTTCGGGAATAAAACGTTTGATCCTGGGCTCCTGGAGGCAGACGGTGGAATCGATGTTGCCAAGCTGGTATCCGTGTTCCCGGAGCAATGCAGCGGTTCGCTGAAGCAAGATGGTGCTGGCTATTCCCTTGTATGCCGGATCGGTATCGGGAAAATGTGTCCCTATGTCCCCCAGCGCTGCAGCCCCGAGCATGGCATCGCAAATGGCATGGATGAGCACATCCGCATCCGAATGGCCCAATGCACCTTTGTGATGCGGGATCTTTATCCCTCCCAGCCAGAACGGGAGGTCTGGTTCCAGCCGGTGGACATCATATCCGATTCCAATCCTAAATCGCATGCTGCAAGGCTAAAGGTGCAACCGCAGGAACTGAGCCGACAGGCGAAGAACGGTGAAAGGCAAAAGACAAAAGGTGAAAGGTGAAAGGTTCAAGGTGAAAGGTTCAAGGTGAAAGGTTCAAGATAGTGGTTTAGAGGTTGAAGCCGAGGGTGAACCTCAGGGTATTTGCCAGCGGACTGTTCTGCCCGTTTGTGGGTACGAGATAGGAGAAATCCAGCGCAAACACATTGAGCTGCAGCCCGATCCCAACGGTAAAATACTTTCTGGTCCCTTTGGTGGAATGCTCGTGGAAATAGCCGGCACGGATGGAAAACTGCTCCCTGTACCAGTACTCTACGCCTGTACTGTAGGCAATCTCATGCATCTCTTCCGAGAAAGTACTGTAGCTGCCATCGGATTTAAGTACTCCCGGAGCATCGTAAAAGGATTGGAACATCCCCGTCACCACCGAACCGGGATTCTCTTTTCCCCGGATCACCACCAGGTTACCCGTGGCTGTATCTTCCTCTACCACAGGAGGTGTGGGAACCAGAAGCTTGTTCACATCAAGGTGTGCGGAGATGCTGTTGTATTCATCGATGTTGTAGGTGAAACGTCCGCCGATTTTCAGGTTGGTGGGGATGGGTGTTTTCGTTGCATCTGCTGTATAGGATACGGGTGTACCCATGTTGGTGATGCTGGCACCCAGGGCCCACTGCCCGTCGCTTGAACCCACATTTACATCATTCTGATAGTAGAATCCAAGATCGGCAGCAAAGGAGATTCCCGGCTGGGTCTCCTGCCCATCGGATGTGGTCTGCCCGCTGGTGAGGTCAGAGCGGATGAACCTGAAGGCAATACCTCCTGAGAAATGATCTGTGAACAGCCTGGAATATCCCGCGTCCACTGCAAATTCATTGGGATTGTATTGTCCGGTTACCGTACCTGTTAGATCGGTAAACACGATATTTCCCAAAGAGAAATAACGCAATGATGCACTGACCACCTGTTTGTCATCAAGCTTGTAATAACCGGACAGATAGGCCAGGTTGATATCGGGGATCAGGTTCCTGAGCCAGGGTGTATAAGAGATGGCAAATCCGCCTGTATTTTCAATGAAAGCATATTTTCCGATGTTCCAGTGCTGGGAATTTACATCCGGCGTGGTGGCAGCACCCACATCGCCCATGGCCCCGGCCCGGGAATCGGGTGCAATGGTTAAAAACGGCACAGAAGTCTTGATGGTGTTCAATTCTCCTCCCCCCAGTTCACCTGATTCGATCTGACCCTCTAAATGGTTTGCTGTAACAAGTAATGATCCGGTAATCAGTGCAATGAACCCGAACCTGTAACCTTTTGACATCTCTTCTGTTTTGGTGATCAAATATAACACGATTTCAGCAAAACGCCGTCATCGTACGTGCATTTTAAGACATATTAAGTACGAAAGAAAGCGCGATTTAGTATATGCAATTGTATTAATTGTACTGATTTCACCTGACCATGATCATTTTTCCGCTTTCACTGGCTACCTCACCCTCTGCCGTAGAAAGCGTAGCCTTGTATATATAGATTCCTCCTCCCAGCGGTGCACCTCCGGCCGATGTTCCGTCCCAGGCAGGCGGTTCAAGCCTGTAGCCGGGCGAAAACACCTGCTGCTCAATCATCCGTACCAAAGCGCCGGAAAGGCTGTAAATGGTGATGACCATTTTCATCTCCCGGTCCGGCCGGTTGTGTTCGATGTTAAACAGGGTGTGGTCACTGAAAGGGTTGGGGTAATTGAACAGTTGCTCGATGAGCATCTTCTCCGAATCAACAACCCTGAACTGTATGCTTGCATCGGCTGAATTGTTGTGGATGTCCCAGATTTTCACAGCAACCTCATGCTTGCCCATTTCCAGGTTGCTGTAAGGGTATCTGATGAATCCGGAGTTATAACTGTTGGAATGAGCCTGGAAAAACTCATTGAGAATGATGGCAGCAGACCTTTTCCCGTCCAGGGTGGCTGTAAGGTCGTGGCCGATCCCGTTCCCGGTGGTGTTGATCCCGAAATTGTCACGCGCCAATACCAGAAGGGAAGGATCTGCATCCGTAATTCCGCCGGAAACGAAAAATGAATCGTTCATGTAGAGTTCCAGTTCGGGAGGCTCCAGGTCCAGGGCGTTTTCGGTACCGATCCCCCCCACAACGAATTCTTCAAAGCAGCCATGGGCATCCATGGTTGCGTCATTGCTGTAGTAGCTGATCTTCCCCTGCCCAAACGAATAGTTGATGTCCTTGGGAACGTAAAATCCGAAGGAGAATCTTCCGCCTGTGACTGTGGTTTCGCCGCTGTAGAGGATGCTGTTCCTGGCCAAAAAGTCAAATACCGGCGAGCCGTCATTGGAAAGGGTTTCCAAATGCTTCTCTTTATCAAAGACCATGGGGAATACCTTCCCGTTGAAGCCATCCAGGAACACCCCGTCCTGGGACTCCAGGTGACCCGAAACCGTCACCCAGTCGAACGCGGAGAGGGTATCTTCCAGAAAGTTCACATGAATCCCGCCGATGGAGTCGGTCACCACCTTGTGGGTTGGGTATGCCAGCCGCATGGATGGATCACCCAGCAGGGTAAAATTCCGCTTGTTGATCCCGGACCCGGTATTGTTTTTGCTGTACACGATGATATCGCCCAGGCGGTAATTCTGCTGATTTTCATCCTTTTCAAAAACTACTTCATAAAACCTTTCGTTCAAGGCATGGTTGGGCCCCGAGTATACCAGACGGGTGGTGGTAAACAGCCCGATTCCTCCTCCATTGGTGTTCAGGAGGACTTCCTCCCCGGCGGAGGTTTCCTCAATGTCCAGGCCCTGGTTGTATTCGTCATACCTGCTGAATTCACAGGTCGCAGTCATAAAGAGCGGAAGTTTGTTCCGGTTGCTCCACGAACTGATGTCGTTGAGGGTGACGATCTTTTCATGCGCCAGGGCGTCGGTTCCTCCGTGTCCGGTATAGTTGATGATCAGGGCACCCCTGTTCACCTGGTTGTTGATGTTCCGGACCACATCCGGGTAGCGGTCCCCGCTGGCTGTTCTCTCCTGGGGATAGGCATCCAGGAAGATCTTGCTGATGTTGTATGCCGGATAGTATTCGTTTACATTACTTGCCAGTTCGTCACTCTGGCGCATGTGCAGGTTGCCGTCCTCATCATCGCCGATAAAGCAGATCTGATTCCGCCAGCTGCCCTGGTTATCAAGGTTATCGTATCCGATGATCTTTTCCACCATCTGTGCCGCTTCTTCCACATCAGAGACTGGCAAGCGGCCCATCCCCATATCAAGCAAGCCGTTGGACATGGCCTCATCGGTATCCAGGATACCGAAGTAATCGTCAGAGACGTAAGAACTTGTGGGTGAAAGTGAGTTGTCAGACTGGTAGGTCAGGATCAGGTTGGGGTTGTCTTTCTTGTCGGGATGACTCCGGTTGTCATAGGATCCGTCTCCGAAGAGCAGCAGGTAGCGGCAGCGGTCTTCCGATCCTCCGGACCGGTCATGGAACATTTTCATGAAATTACGGATGGCAGTCACATCAGGCGTTCCGGAGGAGAATTCGTTGAAAACCTGTTCCTGTAATACAACCGCCACTTCCAGTCCGTCGTGGATCTCCCTGTGATCGGCCAGTTCCTGCGCCTGATCCAGGAATAGTCCCGGGGTAAGGATGATCATGTCGGGATGTTGCAAGCCGTGGAGATCCTGGTTCTCAATCAGGCCTTCCCCCTTACCGGAATAACCGGGGCTTGGAAAGTTCCCGCCGGGAAGGAAGGCTATGAATTCACGGATCTCATCCGTATTCAATGAGAATTGTGCCTCCGTTCCTGATCGTGTGAAGGGCACATTCAGCGGCAAAGAGGGAACCGTGATATCCCAGATCACAGTCTGCCAGCCCTCGTCAAGCCGGAATGTGGTTACATTCCCGGGCCCTGCACTCCTGCTGTCCCTGAAAGAGAGCTCCTGCAAGCCTGTCATGGAGAGGTCGCAACGCCCGTTGAGTTCCAGGTGGTTCAGCCAGCCGTCGGAGTCTGAATCCGGCCGGTCATACTCCAGGGTCACGGTCACGTCGTCCGATTCAGGGTTGGTTACGAAGGTCTTTGAATTCTCATAAGCATAGGTACCGATATAGTAGCTCAGATCAGTGCTTTGCATAGAGATACTGCCCAGTTGCTGGTTGTTGGCCCTGACTTTGAAAAGGGTGGTCTCACCGGAACGGGCGGCTACCGTAACACTGATTTTCAAGGGTTCACCATCGGTCCGGCCATGGATTCTGAAAGGGTAACTGTTCTCCAGGACAACATTGAATACATCGCCGTACCACTCCTTGCCCGAGTTGATCAGGTTGTAAGTCTCCTCTTCGAACTGGGCCCTGTAATCATAAGCCGTGGCGGTGTGGGTGGGCGTTCCGCCTGCAAGGATCACATCTTCGGGAGCTACCGCAGGCCCTTTGCCGTCGGTCAGGAAGTAATACCCCTTGTAGGCATAATCATGGAGCGTGTGATGAAAGAGATGTTCCTCCTGGCTGAATGTCCAGCTGACCACTCCCTGGGCATAGAAAAGGATGAAGTCGCCGGGTCCGAACATCCCGTCTCCGCCTTTGTCCATATATGCGGGGACAGGAGCCAGGTCATCCACATAACCCTGCGAGAAAAGTTCCGGCAGAAGCCGTGCCCCTGTGCCATAAACCCTTACGGAAGCAGGGTTCTGGATGCCCATCTCCTTCAGTTGCTCATAGGTAAGTTTATACATGCCGCTATTCTCCACCGATACTTTGTACCAGTTTCCGGATGCCAGTACCGAATGATCCGACCAGGTCCCCGGTTGCTGGCTTTTGAGCCTTGCCATTGCTGCTTTCTGTTCCAGCACGATTTCGAATTCATCCACACGTTCGATCCCTCCTGTTTCATTCCGGATAAAAGGAAGAACGCTGACGATCACAAAGGGCTTTTTTGCTTCCCAGCCCAGCGAGTATTCAAGAAGTGGTTCACTTTTCAGATGGCCGGAAGGTATCCCGGCAAGTGAAGCGGGTGCAATTACTGATTTCCTATTTACCACAACCCGGACCACCGGAACCATTCCCTGTGCCTCCCAGGGGATCTTTCTGCTGAAATAGGGTAACGTATTCTGCCCATCCGCGTATAAACCATGGGTGAAGTTGATGGGGTCGTGGTTTGTATCCCATTCAAGAACAACAGACTCGCTTTGTCCAAACAGGAATGCAGGCAGCAGAAAGGTGAGCAGGGTGATCAGCTTCTTCATGTTATTGTATACAGGCGGCAACAAAAATAGTAATGAAACCGTTGATTTGTCGTTGATACTATAACGGAACTTATATTTCTTTGTTGCGAAAAACTCAGTACTCAGTGCTTAGTGCTTAGTATACAGTGCGAAAAAAGGGAAAAAAGGTTGCAACCGAAAAGGGGACATAGGGTTTGGGGTCTGATGGCGGGATTGGTGATCCTGGCTTCGGTCCGCGGTGTGGCACAGGATCCGGCGATGTCCCAGTTCTATGCAAACCCGCTCTTCATGAACCCGGCCATGGCAGGAGTGGAGGGGCTTTTAAAAATATATATGGGTTACCGCAACCAGTGGCCCGGAGCTGCCAGTCCCTATGTAACATACCATGCCTCTTTCGAGCAGTACATGGAAGCCCTCCAGGGCGGGGTTGGAGTACATGTGATCAACGACCGGCAGGGTGGCGGTATTATCAATACCATGTCCATGGATGCCATCTATTCCTACCACCTGAAGGTAAACCGGCAGCTCACGGTGACAGGTGGGTTCCAGGCTTCGGCGGGACAGAGGAGCATGAACCCGGAAGGACTTGTACTTCCTGATGAACTGGCAGGGAATCCGGGCGTCACCCTGCAGGCCCAGTCCAGGTTTTACCCCGATTTTTCAGTGGGGTTCGGGGCTTTTTATAAAAATATTTACGGGGGGATTGCCTGCCACCACCTGCTTCAGCCCTATATGTCCCAGACCAGGGACCCGAACACAAGGTTGTCAAGAAGGTACACAGCACACCTGGGTGCCATGATCCCGGTGTATGAAAAGAGACTGGGCAGGGAGGTCATGCAGCTCTCACCCAACATTGTTTTCCTTCAGCAGGATATTTATCAACAGATCAATTACGGCCTTGAAGTACTTTTCAGGAACCTGCTGGGGGGTATATGGTTCAGGCAGGACCTGTTGTTTTCATACGGTACATTGATCTTCTCAGTAGGCTATACCAGAGACCAATTCAGGTTCCGCTACAGTTATGATGCCAAATTGTCATCTCCCGACTTGCTTATTCCAAGCATGGGTGCACATGAAATATCCATGAGTTTTGTTTTTAAAAACCTTTATAAATCGACAAAACCCAAGGCAATAAAAAGTCCTAAAATTTAGTTACCTTTGATATAAGTTTTCTATATTAGTCAAGTTTATATTGTTTAAGAAAAACCTTTTAAGCCATGAAAATGATGATGAGAGTGGTTCCGGTTATACTTGCCGTCCTGATCTTTGCAGGTTGCAGTAAAAAGGATACTACTTCTTCTGGCAAAGTGTCGACCACTACAGGCTGGGCATATAACGATCCGGAAAACGGTGGTTTTGAAGTGAAGACGGCAGTTGAACAGGAAGCTGGCCCTGGTCAGGTACTGATTGAGGGTGGAACATTCACCATGGGGAAAGTACAAGATGATGTACTGTACGAATGGAACAACATTCCACGCCGTGTTACTGTAAGTTCATTCTATATGGACAAGACTGAGATCAGGAATGTGGACTACAGGGAATATATACACTGGCTGGGCCGTGTGTTCGGTATGAACAACCCCCAGGTGGTCAGGGCTGCACTCCCCGATACGCTGGTATGGAGAGATCCCATGGCTTACAATGAGCCTTTTGTAGAATATTATTTCCGTCACCCCTCCTTCAACGAATACCCTGTTGTGGGTGTGGATTGGCTTCAGGCCAATGATTACTGTATCTGGAGAACGGACAGGGTCAATGAAATGGTCCTTGTTGACATGGGTCACATTGAACTTTCCACCGATCAGCAGGATGAAAGGAATTTCAATACGGAAGCATACGTTTTTGGACTTTATACGCCGAATATCATCGAACCGATACCGAGTCTGAATCCAAATGTGGAATCAAGGCTTGTGTCGGTGGAAGACGGAATTCTCTTACCGAAATACAGGCTTCCCACCGAAGCTGAATGGGAATTTGCTGCACTGGGTCTGATCGGGAACACCGTTGAAGAGCTGGTCTGGGAGCGCAGAACCTATCCATGGGACGGTCACACCGTTAGAAATGATGACCCAAGGAATATGGGTCTCATGCGTGCGAATTTCGTTCGTGGCAAGGGTGACCTGATGGGTATTGCCGGCAGTCTGAACGACGGAGGTTCCATAACAGTCCCTGTAACCTCCTACTGGGAGAACGATTACGGGCTCTACTGTATGGCAGGGAATGTGAACGAGTGGGTTGCTGATATCTACCGGACCATGTCCTATGAGGACGTATCTGATTTCCGGCCCTATCGGGGGAACCAGTTCGATAAACTCTCCAAGGATGCCAACGGAAGTCCTGTTATAGACAGCCTGGGACACTTGCGTAGAGAGGCTATCACTGAAGCAGATGCGGAGGGAAGGTTCAATTACAGAAGGTCTGACTACAGGAACTATCTGGATGGAGATATGGAGTCGGTCTTCGAGGGTGGAGAAAATGATCCTGCAAAATCTGATTTCAGAGAGGGCTCAGGGTCCATGTATGTGAGTGAAGCCAACGACATGATGTCACTGATCAATGACAATGTGAGGGTGTATAAGGGCGGGTCCTGGAAAGACAGGGCCTACTGGCTGAGTCCCGGAGAGAGAAGGTACCTCGTTGAAACAGAATCGAGAGACGACCTGGGCTTCCGGTGTGCAATGACCAGGGTGGGAACCCCCACAGGATTTTAAAAATCTTATGAATGATCATGAAGGGGCTGTCTCAAAAGGGGCAGCCTCTTGTTTTTTCTAAGGAATGCTTATTCATAACTTATGATACAGCCTCTTTATTATAATGTGCAAGACCTATTCCCATGACCCTTGAAGCACTGCACGGAGAGTTCATGCAATCGAAAGGCATTTGTACGGATACCCGGCAGGGAGCGGCGGGAACTCTTTTTTTTGCCCTCAAAGGGGAGCGGTTCGACGGGAACGGGTTTGTGGCGGATGCGCTCGAAGCCGGTTGCCGCCTGGCCATCACCGAAACAGAATCCCTGAAAGGGAAAAGGGGGATTGTGTACACTGCCTCTCCATTGAAATTGCTACAGGATCTGGCTTCCTTTCACCGGAAATCTGTTTCACCTGAGGTGATTGCCATCACCGGTTCCAACGGGAAGACCACCACCAAAGAGCTGCTCTCTGCCATCCTGTCGAAAAAATACAGCGTACTGGCCACCAGCGGCAACCTGAACAACCATATTGGTGTTCCGCTTACCCTGCTTTCCCTGAAAGATGAAAAAATGGCCGTGATTGAAATGGGGGCCAACCATCCGGGGGAGATCCGGATGCTGGCCGGAATTGCCGCACCCGACCTGGGATTGATCACCAATGTGGGGAAGGCACACCTGGAAGGATTTGGATCGGTAGCCGGAGTGGCCAATGCCAAGGGTGAACTGTTTGAATACCTGGCAAATGCGGGAGGGACAGCAATTGTGGACGGGCAGGATTCACTCCTCCTGGAGAAAGCTTCCCAGACCGGGGTGGATACCCTGGTGACCGGAATGAAAGGTGATCTGAGGATTGATGCCAAGATCATAGACCAGTCACCATTCCTGAAGGTGGAACTTGAAATTGAAGGTAAAAAACTGCTTGTCAACACCAATCTTGTGGGCGCCTACAATCTTCAGAACATCAGGTTGGCTGCCGCGGCCGGATACAGCTATGGTGTACCCGCAGAAGAGATTGCAGCAGCTGTGGCTTCATACCGTCCTGATAACCTGCGGTCCCAGGTGGTAGATGGGGGGAAAAACCGGGTCATCCTTGATACCTATAATGCCAATCCCACCAGCATGCGCGAGGCTGTCCAGGGTTTTTTTACCTATGCTTCCGGGCCCACCATGGTTATACTTGGTGATATGGCTGAACTGGGCGATTCGGGGGATGCAGAGCACAGGGAGCTGGCCCGCTGGATCGGAACCCTGAATTTTGACAGGATATTGCTTGTGGGACCAATCTTTCACCGGATTGATGAACCTTCCCTGGCACAGGATGTTTTCAGGGACAGAATTGAGCTGGAAAAGTACCTTGCGTCTGAAAAACCGGAAGGTTACAGTATCCTTGTAAAGGGCAGCCGGGTGATGGAACTCGAAAGACTAATGAAGTACTTGGTGCCCAGTACGCAGTACTCAGTACCAATATCCGGGCACTGAGTACTGAGCACTTGAGCACTGAGTACTGTTTTAACGAGCAAACGAAAATATGATGGCAAACAAATTGATGGATCCCATCGGGAGACTGATGGGACTGCGTTATAAGTCTCATCCCTGGCATGGGGTGGATATTGGTCCCGACTCCCCTGAGGTGGTGATGTGCTTTATTGAGATGGTCCCCAGGGATACCGTGAAATATGAAGTGGACAAGGTATCGGGCTACCTGAAGATTGACAGGCCCCAGAAATATTCCAATTCGGTGCCTGCCCTTTATGGATTTATCCCCCAGACATTCAGCGGCGAGCGTGTGGCACAGCTGAGCAGGGATAAGACGGGCAATGATCATATCGTGGGAGATGCAGATCCGGTGGATATATGTGTGCTGACCGAGAAGGAGATTTCCCACGGGGATATCCTGGTCAGGGCAAGGCCCATTGGCGGATTCAGGATGATAGACAACAACCAGGCGGATGACAAGCTGATCGCCGTGATGTACAATGACGCGTTGTATGAGGATTACAGGGATGTGTCTGACCTGCCTGAAAAGGTGGTGAACAGGCTGCGGCACTACTTTCTCACCTACAAGGATCTTCCGGGGAATCCGGCGGATGTGGAGATCACGCACGTCTATAACAGGGAAGAGGCCATGGACCTGATCGGCCGCTCCATCGAGGATTATACCACCAGGTTCGAAAACCTGGACAACCTCCTTTCCAGCGTATAACAGCGGGCACCTGCGAGCTTACTGCTGATATAAAAACCGCTTGATCTTGTGGGTGGGTGTTTTTTCGAAGGGTTGTACCTGCAGGATCATCATCTGAAGTTTTGAATTCCGGGCTACATGCTGATTTACCCGGACCATGATCTCATCCAGAATCTCGTCGGCCCGTTCCTGGACCAGCTTCTGGAATTCTGCAGCATTTTCTTTCAGGTGCTGAAATGTCTCTTCAACGCTTTCCGTATTCAGGTGTACACGTGCCACCAGTTTTCCCTTGTACTGCATGACCAGGGATTCGGTGACATGTTCCTCTTTGTTGATCACTGCTTCAATCTCTTCGGGGTAGATGTTCTCCCCGTTTGGACCCAGGATCATGTTTTTCAGCCTGCCTCGAATAAAGATAATTCCTTTCTTATTGATGTACCCCAGGTCACCGGTTCGAAAATAACCTTCACTGGTAAATACTTCAGCGGTTTTCTCCGGATCCTTGTAATACCCTTTCATCACATTGGGCCCATCAGCAACAATCTCTCCTTCATGGGTCACCGGATCGGGATTGTCAATTTTCAGGTCAACTCCCTTCAGCACCGTACCCACCGAACGGTAAACAGCATGAGCGGGATCAAACCCCGCAATCATGGGCGATGTTTCCGTGAGACCATAGCCGATCGCATAAGGGAATTTGCCATCCAGCAGGAATCTTTCCACCTGGGGGGAGAGCGGGGCCCCGCCCACTCCGAAGAAACGAACTTTCCCCCCAAAAAACTTCTCAAGCTTCTTTGCTGCAGTCCGGGAAAGGAACTTCCTTGCCGGGGTTACTTTCATCAGCACACGCATGACGGGAGATCCGTAGAGCACTGGTTTGATCCTGGCTGCAAATATTTTTTCAATGATCAGGGGAACGGTCAGCAGGGTGGTGGGCTTATATTGCTGCAATACGGGGGCCATCACGGATGCTGTGGGAGGCTTGTCCATATAGTGAATCTGCGCCCCGTTCAACAGAGGAACCACCAACCCGATGGTACATTCATAGGTGTGAGCCAGGGGCAGCATGGATAAGAACCTGTCTGCAGGAACCACCACATGTGTGGACCTGGATTGTTTGGCATTGCTCAGGATGTTGCCGTGGCTCAGCATGACACCTTTGGACCTGCCAGTGGTACCTGATGTATAGATAATCGAGGCCAGGTCATCGGCTTCTGCCTTGAAGAGAGCGTCCTCACCTGGGAAAGAATCATCCATGGGATTCAGCTTATCAAGCTTGCCCAGGGTTCCGGAAGGAACAACAACCTTCCCGTTTTCCATGTCCAGGACCTGAAAATTATCCATATTGATCACCAGTTCCAGGGAAGCTGGCAGTTTGCCTTCCAGCCTGGAGATCAGCTTCCCGGAAACGAAAACAGACTTTACCCCGGCATGGTCAAGGATTGAAAGGATCTCCGAATTACGAAAATCGGGAAGGATGGGGACCGTCGTGGCCCCGGATGCCAGGATCCCGAAATAAGCAATGCTCCAGTGGGGCGTATTCTCACTGAGGATGGCTATCCGGTCACCTTTGGTTATCCCGGCACTGTGCAGCATGGAACCCAGGAACCTGGAAGCGTTTCCCAGTTCCTCATAGGTGTAGGAAGTACCATCCACACTTGCCACCGCTATGCTGGAACTGAACCTTTTTCCGTTGGCTTTTACGATCTGAGGGAGGTTCTCAATGGACTCCCAATGTTTTATCTCTTTCTGTTGCATAAGAATTGTTTTCTCTTCCCTTTTACCATCATTGTCCCCGCCGGAGTGACCCGTAGGACCAGCTTAATTCTCCGAATTGTTTTCTTCCCCTGAGAAAAAAATCAGCAACGATGCTTCCCGGATAGATTCCGGATACAATAACGTGATTATTGTTCAAATTGTTGCGGTTATTTGTCCCTCTATAAAAACCTTTCATCCCATAATAGGATGCATGGGCCCTGACCACTGCCATGAAGTCCCGAAAATCGGCCCGCAGAAGGAACCGGAGTGCTGAAATGCCATCCAGTACCATGCGTGAAAACAGGATTCGCCTCCTCCCGGCAGGGGGGAGGTTTTTATAGAGCAGCAGCAGGTTGTTGCGGAAATTAAAGTATGTTTTGCGGGGGTTCCTGTAGTTCAGGGTGCCGCCTCCCACATGATAGATGGTGGAGGAGGGGATGAAGTAAATGGAATGCCCCATCCGTTTCAGCCTCCAGCAGAGATCTATCTCCTCCATATGTGCAAAAAACCGTTCATCGAGCCTGCCTGCCTTTTTGTACAGGCCGGCCCTGACCATCAGGCAGGCACCTGATGCCCAGAAGATTTCCGTCTCCTGGTCATACTGGCCCCTGTCCTCTTCCACATGGTCGAAGATCCGGCCCCGGCAGAAAGGGTAACCAAAACGGTCGATGTATCCACCGGCAGCTCCCGCATATTCAAAATGGGTTTTCAGATTGAAATCCTTCACTTTCGGGGTACATAAACCACATTCATGATGACTCTCCATAAACCTGATGAGAGGTTCCAGCCAGCCGGAAGTGACTTCCACATCCGAATTAAGAAGAAGGAAGTATTTTGAATCAAGCTGCTCCAGGGCCCTGTTATACCCCCCTGTAAATCCGTAGTTCTTATCCAGGGGGATCAATCTGACCGATGGATGGGTTGATTCCATGAACCGGATGGAGTCGTCGGTGGAGTTGTTATCAGCAACCACCACTTCGGCACCCTCCACCGTGCTGTGCTCCAACACCGATGGCAAAAATTTTTCGAGGTACTTTTTACCATTCCAGTTCAGAATGACGATGGAGACAAGGGTCATTTCTTCAACATGATTTTACTGGTGGCAGTATAAAATTCTTTCTGAATTTTGCCATTGGAGCAAACAATATCTTCGCGGAAAAGAACATGCTTATTGCCGTCAAAATCGGAAAAATCCCCTCCCGCTTCCTTTACAAGAAGGAGTCCGGCAGCAATATCCCAGGCATGAAGCCCGTATTCGTAAAAGCCGTCATATCTTCCGCAGGCCACATAAGCCATATCCGTGGCGGCTGATCCCAGGCGCCTCAGTCCGTGTGAATGATGCATGAAATAGTGGATGCTGTCGATGAATTCATTAAGGTATCTGAAGTCGGTATAGGGGAATCCCGTTGCGATAAGAGACTGGTTGACTGTTTCCACATTGCTTACCCTGATGGGTTTGCCATTGAGCCAGGCTCCTCCTCCTTTCCAGGAATAGAAGTACTCATCCAGGCCGAATTCGTAGATAATCCCTGCAACAACCTCTTCCTCCTCAATGAGGCCCACGCTGATGGCAAAAGGGAAAACGCCGTGTATGAAATTGGTAGTTCCGTCGATGGGATCGATGACCCAGTTATAGAGCTTACCCTTCTTGATGCTTGTCCCCTCTTCGGTTATAAAACCAGCCTCGGGAAACAGGGTGGAAAGGCCCCTGACCAGGATCTCCTCTGCCTGTTTGTCCACCTGGGTGACAAAATTATGTTCTCCCTTTACTTCTATTTTTATCCCTTCCCTGTTTTCATGATGGCCGCGAACGAACAAAGCAGCTTCCCTGACAACGTCCAGGGCACCTGAACAGATTTTCTGGTATTGATTATTTTCTGTCATAGAAGCTGCAAAGTAAGCTAAAATATCAATATCCCAGAAGCTCCAGAAGGTCGGCCACCACAAAGGTGCTTCCTCCTGTAAAGATCATGTCATTTTCAGCAGCATTCCCCTGGGCTTCTTTGTAGGCTTCTTTTACAGACGGGAAATCCTTTCCGCTTAGTCCGCAAGCTGCAGCTTTTTTCCTGAGTATCAATGCATCCATTGACCTGGGGACCTTTGAGCGGGTGAAGTAGTAATGTGCTTCCCGGGGCAGCAGGGGAAGGATGCCTCCCAGGTCTTTATCACCCACCACTCCGAAGACCATATGAAGCTCTTTCCACGGGGTCTGCATGACCTGGTCCATTGCTGCGGCTATGCCGGCCTGGTTGTGGGCAGTATCGCAAATACTTTTGGGATTGGATCCCACTGTTTGCCATCTCCCCATGATCCCGGTGTTCGCGGTCACTTTGGAGAGGCCCTCCTGCACCGATGCTTCTGACAGATTCCAGCCCATTTCCCTGAGACAGTCGACGGCACTCAGGACCGTGGCCACATTCTCCTTCTGATAGCTTCCTGTTAGTCCGCAGCCCCAGGTTTCTGTCGAACCGTTTTGATGATTCTGAAACCTGATCAGTGAGGCTCCCTCCCGGGTCATGGTTTGGAAAAGCGGCTCACGCGCCTGGCGCACAAGGAAAGCAGGGGCTTTCAGCTCACGGGCCATGGAGAGGAGGACTGTCTCGGGTTCCGGGCCGGTTTGGCCCGCCACCAGCGGAATGCCGGGTTTGATGATCCCGCCTTTCTCCCTGGCGATGGAGGAGAGGTCGCTGCCCAGGAATTCCATATGATCCATGGAGATGTTGGTGATCACCGAAAGGAGCGGGGTAATGATGTTGGTGGAGTCCAGCCTCCCGCCCATACCGGTCTCGATGATGGCCATATCCACACCCTCCCGGGCAAAATGATCAAAAGCCATGGCCACGGTCATTTCAAAGAATGAGGGTGATACCTCCCTGATCATGGGGAGGTGGCTGTTGATGAAACCAGTGACCTCCTTTTCCGGGATGGCTTGCCCGTTCACCCTGATCCTCTCCCTGAAATCAAGCAGGTGCGGTGAGGTGTACAGTCCGGTCTTATACCCCGATTGCTGAAACACGGATGCTAGCATGTGGCTTACCGAACCCTTCCCGTTCGTGCCTGCCACATGGACGGCAGGAAAGCGCCGGTGCGGATGACCGAAATATTCATCCATCCGGATCGTATTGTCCAGGTTGGCCTTGTACGCAGCTTTGCCAACTCTCTGGTACATGGGGAGGCTGCTGTAAAGAAATTCTATGGCTTCCTGGTAGTTCATAACTGTTTGCAAAACTTGCTCCAATGTGAATAATTCTCCCGCCTGAGCGGAGCAAAATAAGCTAATTTTAGAGCCGGGTTAAAGATAACGTAATGGAAGGGGATATGGCAACTGCTGTGAAAAAAAACCGAAAGATCTTTGTACTGGATACCAACGTTTTGCTACATGATTACAAATGCATGCACAACTTTGATGAGCATGACATTATCGTACCCATCACCGTGCTGGAAGAGCTTGACAGGTTCAAGAAAGGGAATGACATGATCAACTATCACGCCAGGGAGTTTACCCGGGAGCTTGATAAACTGAGCGGGGATAAAATCTTCAACGGCGGATTGTCACTGGGCCGGGGAAAAGGCAAGCTGAGCATCTGTACCGGTCAGGTGCCGTCAGCGAAGCTTTCCACTTCCTTCCCTGAGAATACCCCCGATCACCGCATTCTGGCCATTGCCGAGCATCTTCATCTTAAAAATACACCGGTGCGTCCGGTAATCCTGATCACCAAGGATATCAACCTGAGGATGAAAGCCAAGTCACTTGGGATCATGGCCCAGGATTACCACAATGACATGGTTCAGAACATCGATGACATCTATGAAAGTGTGAAGACCAGCGTTGTTGCAGATCATGCAGTGATCTCGGATATGTATGAAACCATGGAGGGTGTCCCGGTCAGGCGCTTCGGACTGAGCAAACCGCCGCTGGCGCATCAGTATTTTATTTTCAGGAACGAGTCAAAAAGCGGACTGGGGCATTATGATCCTTTTAATAAGGTGATCAACCGCGTGGAAAAAACCCGGACTTACGGGATTGATCCGCGCAATGCCGAACAGACCTTTGCCCTTGATGCGCTGGCCAGACCGGAAATTCAGCTGGTGGCCCTGACCGGGAAAGCAGGTACAGGAAAGACCCTTCTGGCCCTGGCTGCTGCCATCCACCAGCGAAAAATGTATACCCAGATTTTCCTTGCCCGTCCCATTATTCCATTGGGAAACAGGGATATCGGATACCTTCCGGGTGATGTGAATGAAAAGATCGGACCCTACATGCAGCCCCTTTTCGATAACCTGGCTGTCATCAAGCAGAAGTTCAGGCAGCAGAGCAAGGAGTTTTCGAGGATTGAAGAGATGCAGCAGACCGATAAACTGGTGATCACACCCCTGGCATATATCAGGGGAAGGAGCCTTTCCAGGGTATTCTTTATTGTGGATGAAGCCCAGAACCTGACGCCCCATGAGGTGAAAACCATCATCACCAGGGCCGGGGAAGGAACCAAAATGGTTTTTACGGGTGATATCCAGCAGATCGATTCACCTTACCTGGACACCAAATCCAACGGACTCACCTATCTGGCTGACCGGATGAAAGGTCAGGATATCTTTGCGCATGTTCACCTGGTGAAAGGTGAGAGAAGTTACCTGGCCGACCTGGCCAGCAACCTGCTTTGATCATGGAACGGAAGCTGCTGATCATCCGCCACGGAAAATCCAGCTGGGATAACGAGGGACTGGATGACATTGACAGGCCCCTTGCCCAGAGGGGACTCAGGGATGCCGAGGAGATGGCCCGGCGGATCATGGCCCTGGGGCCTGTACCCGACCTGGTTTTTGCCAGTCCCGCCAACAGGGCACTGAATACTGCCCGGATCATGAGCCGTGTTTGGAACTTGGATCCGGGAGCCCTGCAAATCCATGAATCCCTTTACATGGCCCATACATCCGAGATCAGCCAGGTGGTTGGCCAGGCCATGGATGAAGTGGCAAACCTGGCCATATTCGGTCACAATCCCTTCTTCACCATGTATGCAAACACTTTTCTGGATGATCCCCTGGACAACCTGCCCACTGCGGGGGTGGTCCTTGTGACCCTGAACAGCAACAGCTGGCAGAAGTTGAAGAGGGAGCAGGTGATACACACCATGGTGGACTTTCCCAAAAAAAGAGGGTAGAGAATCCATGCCGCCCATTGAAGTTACCTGCGCTATTATTGTTGATCAACGGAGGATCCTGGCCACACAGCGAAGTGGTGAGATGCCGCATCCCTTCAAATGGGAGTTCCCGGGAGGAAAGGTCAGGCAGGGAGAATCGCCTGTGTTTTGTATCAAACGCGAGATCCTGGAGGAGCTGGGCGTGCATCTGGAGGTGGATAGGCTTCTGCCTTCGGTTGTCCATCACTACGAGAGCCATTCAGTGAAACTGATCCCTTTTATGGGAACCATCAGGGAGGCTGCCATTGTGCTTTCGGAACACAGGGAATACCGTTGGATCGCCTGTGATGAACTGGACCAGGTGGATTGGCTGGAGGCGGATGTGGTGGTCGCCGGGATGGTCCGGAAAATGTTCTGTCAATAGATCAGATCCCCGATCCGGTCAGCAATTTGAGTTAGAAATTCTCCCAGGGGTAAACCCACGTCATGAGACAGCTGACATGCTTCTAAGGTATATTTCGAATGTAGTTTTTTGGCTGGATTATTCAAAGTAAAGCCTGCGTGGGCTCTCCTCCAGAACTTCCCCGATGATGGCTGCCCCGTTCACCGATCCGGGTCCGTTCAGCTCGTCCACCAGCTGCTGTGCAAGGTCGGTGGAAACTGCCATGAGCAAGCCTCCTGAGGTCTGCGCATCATGAACCAGCATTTTCATGGTGTAATGCACCCCCCTTGTAAAATGAACAGCATTTCCGGTGAATTCCTGGTTGCGGAAAGAGGCACCGGGGATGCTCCCTTTTTCAAAGATGGCAAATGCCCCGGGAAGCAGCGGAAGTTTCCCGGTCTGAATTCTGAAGCTCACTTTGCTGGCCCGGGCCATCTTCAGGGCATGTCCTGCCAGTCCGAACCCGGTAATGTCAGTCATTCCTTTCACCTGGTATTTACCGGCGATCTTTTCACCTTCTTTGTTGAGGGATTTCATCTGATCCAGCGCAGCCCGGTAGTGCTGCCTGTCAGCCAGCCCGTTCTTCTGTCCGGATACAAGCGCCCCGGTCCCGATGGATTTGGTCAGCACCAGCCGGTCACCCGGCAGGGCACCCGCGTTGGTGATCAGTTTGTCCGGGTGCACGGTTCCGATCACGGCCATGCCATATTTGGGGGGATGATCATCGATGGTATGCCCGCCGACAATGAGGGCTCCGGCTTCCCGGACCTTGGCATCACCTCCCCGGAGGATCTCCCCGAATACCCCGATGGGGATATGGTTCTGGGAAAACATCATCAGGTTCAGCGCCAGAAGGGGTGCTCCACCCATGGCATATACATCCGACAGGGCATTGGCTGCCGCGATCTCCCCGAATTCAAAGGGATCGGAGCAGATGGGAGGGAAGAAGTCGGTGGTAAAGATCAGGGCCGTCGTTTCGTTGATCCGGTATACCCCTGCATCGTCATGGGTATCCACATCCACCATCAGGTTGGGATCCAGGGAAACAGGCAGATCTTTCAACACCAGGGAGAGCAGGCCGGCCGGAAGTTTGGCCGAACAACCTCCGTATTCAATGGTGGTAAGCAGATCAAAGGTTTTTTTCATGGACAGACCACATGGCCTGTTGCGGCCAGCGTTTCGGTTATGGTTACCATGTTGGAGATCATCCCCACGCCGATTTCGTACTGGAGTCCATAGTGGTCGATACAGGTACCACAGAGCATGATCCTGCATCCCAGTTCTTCCAGTTCAGAGAGTGAACTGCAAACCTGGGAATCTTTCATGGCCAGTTTCACACCTGCATTGTAAAGTATTACATGGGTGGGAAGGTGCTCCTGCAGTTTCAGGTTATCCAGAAAGATTTCCATCAGCAGTTTGCCCAGGTCGGGATCGCCCCCGCCCATCAGGTCACTCTTCACACAGACCACATAATCGTTGCGCACAGCACTGGTTTCACAATAGAGGGCAGGATCTTCCGCACCCAGTGTCCCATGGGGCCTGGTGGTGGATATGGTATGGACTTTTCCAGCCGAGCTAACCTCGGTTTCTGCTCCCTGGTCTCTCAGGTAATTGAGCATGTTCTTCAGGGAGGTCTCGTTATCGGTAATCACCCTCAGCGCTTCTCCCTCTGCTGCTTCCTGGAGTCCTTCTTTCAGCATGATCAGCGGGCGCGGACAGGTGAGCCCTTTGGTATCAATCGTCTTCATCATCATTGCTTGTTCCGTTTCAAAATGCAAATTTATACAAATCCGGCTGAAGTATTCAGTTTTTTATACCTTGTCTTCAGATTGAGCCATGTCTGAAAAGGAAGCTTATATTCTGGAGCCGCAACGTTGGGTGGAAAAGCATGGGAACTACCTGTTTAACTATGCCATTGTCAGGGTGAACGACCCCGGGAAGGCCGAGGACCTGGTGCAGGAGACCTTCCTGGCCGGGCTGAAGGCAAAGGATAATTTCCAGGGCCTGAGTACGGAACGGACCTGGCTGATCTCCATCCTGAAGAGAAAGATCATTGACACCTACCGCAAGCACTATACTTCCAAGGAGTTCTCCCTTGAGGATTTTGAACAAGAGATTACTGACGGCGATTTTTACCGGACCCAGGATCCTTTCAGGGGGCACTGGCTGGAAGGCACAGGTCCACAGACCCACTCCCTGATGCCTGAAGGTGAGTTGGAGCAGGGGGAACTGATGCAGATCATTCAGTGGTGTATCTCCAACCTTCCTCCCAAGCTGGCTTCAGCCTTTATCATGAAGATGATTGACGAAGCCACATCGGATGAGGTTTGTAAGGAATTGGAAATCACCGCGTCTAACTTATGGGTCATGCTTCACAGGGCAAGACTGAAAATGAGAAAATGCGTCGAAAGTAAATGGATGGGATAAGATGCTCAGAAAAATGAAACACCACATGATGGCATTCATGAGCAGGCGGATGATCGCCTGTGATGAAGCCAGTTTTCTTATTTCATACCAGGAAGATAACAAACTCGGTTTTAAAAAATGGTGGCAACTGAAGATGCACCTTCTCTCCTGTCATCTCTGTGTGAAATACGCTAAACAAATCCAACAGCTAAACCGGATGGTATTGAATTACCGTGATGCCTGCAACAGTTCCGTGTGCCATCACCATCTCCCCGCTGAGGCCGGGATAAAGATCCAAAAGGTGATCAGCCGGGAGTTAAATGCCAAATAGTTGTTAAAATCCGTGTCTGTTGTAAGGTCAGATTTCTTCACCCGTCAAAACATGCAAATACATATATAATCTTCTATGTTGAATACCAACTTTTCAAGCTGATTTCATAATATCTTTTTTATCAGATAACACTAATTTTTCTGTATTCTTCTATAATCAGTCATCCGA
>JAZDPG010000066.1:0-35486 GCA_043797815.1 Bacteroidota bacterium | reverse complement strand
ACCAGTTAATGGGTTATTCAGATAGCTAATTTTCTTACTCCAGACAACTTCCCCATTCTCAGAAGTAATCTTACTGAAGAAAATGTCCGGAAAAGCGTTTTGGGAATACAAGGTTGTATCATTGTTAAGGGTAATACTATCAGCAAAAAAACCGGAAATCAATATTTCATTAGGATTTTCAAGAACAGTTAATGCGCTAGCTCTTTGATGTTTTGCTCCTTGGCCATAATCCTTACACCATATAGTGTTTCCATCGAAATCCAGTTTCACTAAAAACATATCGAAACCTCCAGAGCTGACAATTGTATCAGTTGGTGAATAATGAAGTGTTCCCTTGAATCCTCCTGCCGCATAAATGTAACCATCTGAGCTGGTGCTAATATCTCCGAAAGTAAATTCATCCTCATTACTCCCAAATTGTCGCAACCATTCGTATTTACCCAATTCAGTAAACTTTATTATAAAATAATCACGCCCTCCATAAGAGTCAAAGACTTCTCCGTCAGGAGCGGTTAATGAACCATAGAAATGGCAAAAAATGTAAACATTTCCATTTATATCGACAGAGGAGTTAATCGCTATTATATCCTCAGTACTTGAAATCTTATTTGAATATGTCCAAGCTTGTCCAATTATTCCTAATGGAATAAGAAAAAATGCTAAAAATAAAATATTCTTTTTCATAATGTAAATTTCAAGAACGTTGACTAACAGAAGTGGATTCAGGACCTGCTGAAGCACCACCAAATGTGTTTCTAATATCTAGTTTGATCAATCGAGGCCGCTCCCATCTCTTTCTCTTTACAGTTTTTATGTTTTTCATTATCAATGATTTACTATTAAAAAATCTCCCTTTTCACTATCAAAGCACCATGCATGTGCTCGTAAAATATCTGATTTATTTAGACCCAAGTATATAGGCAAATTGATATCATATTTTTTAAAATATACTTTTAACACCATTGAGGACATCAAGCAAGTAACATTCCAGGGAACCGTTTTAATAACTCTTTGAATCATACTAATATCCCTATGAAATGGTTGCACATTGATATTTATTGTATTTTCTAGATTAAAATATCTATTATAAAGGTATTTAAAAGGTATCGTCTCTACAATCAGTTTCATATAAATAGTAAGAAACAATATATAGACGGCTTCGGTTTTCTGCTGCCAAGAAGCCTTAGCCAGAAACCTAAAAGCTTTCTTTATTTTTTTCATCAATAACTTCTACTAAACCATTTTCAACCAATTCCTCTAAATATGGCATTGTATCATTCTCACATTCGGATTTTTCAATCTCATAATTAATTTGAAGTTGATCAATAATATCAGAGACTACATTAGGCTTATCAAGCATCTTCCATATTTCACTCCCTACTTTATTCAAAGTGAAATAGGAGCCCTTTTCAATATTAAGCATTATTATTTCCCCATCTACTTCGCTAAACGAATGATTGATAGATCTTTTTAAAATGCTGCTAAGGTCAACTTTCACTGGCATGACATTAGATGAAATTTGCTCAATCAATATCTTTTCCTTCGAGAATAAAATAAATATACAAATTAATCACAAAGATAGTTAAATCTCTGCATCATTTTCTTGTGATTATCAGTGAGCTGGGTTATTTGGCGTTGTTCTAGCATATCTCTACCAATGTTTGTTTTTCCTGCTCGGAAAAACATTTTTGCATATATTGGTCTTTCTTTAAATCCATTCTCATATTCCATATCTTGTAATATTTTGAAAGAGCTGTTTTTAATTGCTATTTCAATTTTGTTTTTTTCGCAATCGATTTGCAAGAATTCGAGTGATTGAGAGAAATGCTTGAGAGGATCATCTAATAAGTCTTCATATTTCAGGACATGTACAGGTAGATTTGATGTATCGAGCCATGAAACTATATGTTCAGACCAATTTTGGATTACATGCGTTATTTGTTTATTAAGCTTAAATTCATTATGCCCCAGTTTGTAATTTGAGTTATTAATATTTTTAACTGATTGTTCAATTGAAATGCTATTATGATAGGATGCTGAAATGCATATGTCAAAAGGATTACGTACTATATATATAACACCTTTAGTTATCTCAGGTGGAAATATTGGAAGTTCATCCTTGTTAAATCCCCAAGCATCATGAACCTTAATAAATATGCTTTTAGTACTCGAATCAGAAAGCTGTTGATATACCCTTGGCCTTAACCTATTGATCTCATCTAGTGTTAAGTCTGAAGATGAGACTCCAGAATAGTAATCGAATAATTCTCTTGAACTCGCAATTGGAGTATTAATGATATCATTGATACTTATTGGTTCAGTATTTTGACTTAACACATTACTTAAGAATACCCTAAACCAAGTATTCCCAGATTTGGGATAGGATGCTATCCAGATTATATTCTTTTTTGTTTTACTCATAAAGAACATTATCAAGAATGAACTCGACAGTTTCTGAGAGTAATAATGGAGATTCGGGTCGCTGAATCCCAAACAAGTCTATTTCTTTTGAAAGTTGTGAAATCAATTGAAAATGTTTTTCATTTAATCCTAAATCATTAATAAACCTTAATCGATATGTGTTGACTCTGATACTATTGAATTTCTCCATACCCTCCATCTTATTCATTCTGAAATCAGATTGATTAGATGTTGAAAGAACAATGATTTTACTCAATTGTTTTTTTTCTGTTGAAGGTGTTCTCTGTACAGGTTTACTATATTTTTCTAAGCCTGACCTAGTTTTTGTAAAAGAATTGTCAGGATATAAATTATCTGCTACATCTTTCCATAATTTAATATATGGGATACCAGGATAAATACTATAACCAGACTCTTCTGGTTTCAGTACTGCTAGATCATCTGTAATTATAGGACATCCCCTAAGTTCGAATGCAGCCGCTAAGGAGGATTTTCCCATTGCAGATTTTCCTGTGAATAAGATCGATACATCTCCAAATTCTATCGCACTTCCGTGTAATACTAACAATCCTCTTTGGTGAAACAATGCGCCAAAAACTGACCCCAATAAGAATATCCTTATTTCTTCTGGGTTATTATTATATGGTTCAATTGTAATTGCAGAACCCGATTGTACACGAAAAGCGGCTACTTTGTCTAATCGAAATAGAAAATCTCCAGGTGCAGCTTCATATAAAACACCTTTTCCTGTTATATGAGGTAATTTTTTTGGAACCTGCCCGATATGAATTGTTACATCTGTTTGATATTCAGATGATGAATTCAGTTCTGGCAGGTTCAATTCAGAATTAATAACTAAACCAAAGGCCTTATATCTGTAATACTTAGGCATTTCAATAATATTTGCAAATATAGCAAAACAATATGCATGTATTTTCTCTCTTCTATATCAATATAGCTTGCATTAAGCAAGATAAATGTTTCTTATATCTTTGTTTTTATGAGTGCGATTTTTGGATTACTGCACAGGAATAAGATTAACTCAAGAGAAGATCTTGTTATAAGTTGTTTAAATTCTATGAATCATTATACCAACGGTGCTCCTAGAATTTGGATAAATGAATATATTGCTTTTGGGCATCAAATATTGCACACAACTCCCGAATCTGTTAATGAAGTATTACCGTATTTTGACTCAAAAACAAAATGCTGTATTAATGCTGACGCTAGAATCGATTATAGAGAAGAACTCATAAATAAATTAGATAAACCTTCTTTAAGTAATGCAAATTGTGCAGATAGCCTGCTAATATTAGAATCCTATTATAAATGGGGGAAAGAATGTCTTTGCCATTTATATGGGGATTTTGTTTTTGCAATTTGGGATCCGAAAGCTGGTGAGTTATTCTGTGCACGAGATCAAATGGGATGTCGACCTCTATACTATCATATTGGTGTGGATAGTTTTATATTCAGTAATGATATAAAAGCATTCCATCCAATTAAAACCGCTGACATGATAGTACGGGATGATTGGATTTTAGAAAGTATGACGAATATGGGTAGTAATAATAGTAATAGCCCATTTAAGGGAATAAATCGACTTGAAGCAGCGCATTATCTTACTATTTCATTAAACGATTTTAAAAAAACTCAGTATTGGAACCTCGAAGAATTATTAAGTAATAAGCAAGATAATAAAAATGAAATATCATGTTTTAAGGATGCATTTACAAACGCTGTTCTGGAGAGGACACGCTCAATTCGTAATATTGGTAGTGAATTAAGTGGGGGATTAGATTCTTCTGGGGTTTCTGCGTTCACTTCTAAATACTGTGCTAAACTTGGTATTAATCATTACGTCCTATCACATAATTTGCCTAAAAATACTGAAAAGCAAGATTTCCCTTTCCAGGACGAATCATTTTATAGTGATCTACTTTGTAAAAGATTAAAAATAGACAAGAATATAAATGTTACAGGGTATAATAAGGGTGCAATTCATGCAGTTTTTGATCACTTATTGCTTTTTAAAGCTCCAATATCTGAAGGTTTTTCCATGATGTCTGATTTATTATATAAAAAGGCATTTGAAAATGATATTGGTGTTTTGATTTCTGGATATGGGGGAGACCAAGGAGTCTCATCACAGGCAAATTGGATATTGTATGAGTATGCAAGAACAAATAAGTGGAAAAGATTAAGAAATGAACTGAAGAATATTAGTCGATTACAGAATCTTTCTCCTGGGATTAGTATGCTAAAATTATTTGTAAAATCAAAATACCCAGCGGCAGAAGATTTCTTAAGGTATTTTGCTTTTAAGCGGGATATATTAAGCAAAAAATTTAATTCCTGTGCTATTAATAGTGTACTTGAAAGAAGATATGCGCTGAAAACTAGGTTTCTTAAATATGAAAAACAGAGAAATCAAGACAACGGGTTAATGAATTCTATAAATAGTCTTCATAATTACCATTTTCAACTCAGGCTCGAGAGTTCATATGCAGCAGCTATATCAAAGGGGATTGAATACCGATATCCATTATTGGATCTTAAGCTTCTAAAAGCTTATATGGGGCTGCCTATGTCGCAAAAATTCCAAAATGGTATAGGACGCTATGCCTTTAGACAGGCTATAAAAAATGTTGTCCCGGAAGAAATTACATGGAGAAATGATAAGTCAGGTACTACTATTCCCAATTTTCAACATAGATTTAAGGTTGATATTGAAATATATAAAGGAATAATACTCGATGCGGAGGTAAATAATTCATTTCATTATGTAGATTATAAAAAACTACTAAGGTTATTGGAACAAATATTATTAAGAGATTACCGAAGTAATACAAATGCAACACCGAACATGTTTTTCAATCATCTGAAAATATTAATTCTCCAGAAATGGCAACGAGAGGGCATAATTGATATAGGAATTAAGGTTTAGTTAAGCGTATAATTTGAGCAAAGTACTATTGAATATTAGTATGCAAGCAACCCAAGACGAATATCAATTGATGCAATATCTCTTACGATGTGATGAAAAGCTAAATTTCGAAAGATTCAATTCTCAGGTTATAGTTGACGCGCTTAATAGGCATAGGCTTTTTTCTCTGCTGGATAAATGTCGATTTTCAATGGAAATTAAGGGAGTCCTAGAATTTTGGCGTAATGAGTATAGGCTTCACACTTCAAAATCGATCCATTTAGCTGGAGGACTCTGTGATTTATTAAAGTTTCTAAAAAGGAAGCAGATTGAAACCATTTCCATTAAAGGCCCCGTCCTCGCCCAATCCCTCTTCGGTGATGTTGGAAAAAGGCACTTCGGAGATCTGGATCTGGTGGTGCAAAAAGAAGATGTTCATCGGGTGGTTGCCATCCTGGAGGGCATGGGCTATAAGATGACGAGTCCGAAACCCGGATTGGGCGAGAAGCAGTGGGATTATTATTTCAAGTACAAGAAGGATGTGGGGTTGGTGAACCGGGAGAAGGGGGTTTTTATTGAGTTGCATGTGGGGGTATACCGGCATGAGTTGCTAAGGGAGGCGGATGAGGGGATGATGTGGGAGGACCTGGAGGAGGTGATGATCGGGGGAACTCCTGTTAAAACCATGAACAAGGATAATACTTTTCTTTACCTGTTATATCACGGGGGGCAGCATCTCTATTTCCGCTTGTTCTGGTTAAGGGATGTGGCTGAAGCCATGAAGAGATGGGAATTGAATCACAATGAGATTCTGGAGAAAGCAAAGTTTCTGGGAATTGAAAGAATGGTGGGGATGGGATTGCTGGTGGCCAAGGAGTTTTTCGGGATTGAGATTCCGCCGGCATATGAAAATTATATTTCTGAAAATCATAGGATCCTTGAGAGGCTGAAGCAGATTTGTATCAAGAGGATCCAGGGGCCTGAGCATGACACCCTGCCAATGAGATTAAGCAGGCACAGATTCAACCTGATGCTGAAACCCGGTTTAAAATATAAGTGGGCTGTCATTACCAGCATCTACCACCGCTGGTATATCCGAAAATATCTTGGCGGGCATTAATGTATTTTACGCAGAACCCTCCTGAAGCCTGTTCATGGGCTTCGGTTAAAAATCAAAAGGCTTGTGATAGTTGAGCAAAGGCTTAAGTAGAAATTGAGAAGGCGTTAGAGGCATGCGGAAAGGCTTGAGGGGGAGGGCGACTGACAAAAGTGGGTTGTGACTTGTCTTCTGATACCGGGATATGGTCATTAGTGATGCGTAGATGAGCTTAAGATGGTTTTAGATGGACATAAGTGGTGTGTAGATGAGCTTAAGATGGTTTTAGATGGGCATAAGTGGTGTGTAGATGAGCTTAAGACGGTTTTAGATGGACATAAGTGATGGGTAGATGAGCTTGAGATGGTTTTAGATGGACATAAGTGATGGGTAGATGAGCTTAAGATGGCTTTAGATGGACAAGTTGGCAGGACGCGCTACTTCTCGGTGAAACTAAAATTACAGATGAGTTTGAGGCAGCGGCCATTGATGGAGGAATCCCTGGGCATGAGATAGGTTCCGGAATAGGGGGTGGTGGGTGATCGGTGATCCAGGTCGAGAATGGTGTGCATGGTGACTGTTCCCTCTGCGGTGTCGAGCCAGTCATTGGGATCGCCCGAATCGTAATCATCGATGTCAAAGGAGATAACCACCAACTGGGTCTGGTCAATTCCGGACAGGGTCCTGCTGTTAGAGTAAGGCAAAAGGCTGTTCCATTGATTGAGGAGGATGCTGAAACTGTTGTACCATTTCCCCAATTGGAGGGTATCAGCTTGTCCCCCCATACGAATGGCCACATAGCCGCAGATTTCATGATCGCCTGGACCCTGTGTAAGTCCGTCTTCTCCGCAACCATCGTACATTTCAAAGGCACTGACTTCCAAGTCAAAAATCATGGGTGAGGTTTCAATGACCGACTGGATACCGTAAACGGTTCCCTCGGAATTGCTTACAAAGGGGCGGATGAAGTAGTTGGTCATTGCCTCCAGCCCCTGGATCTGGGTAGTAAAGGAGCTGGATGTGCCATCCTGGTCTACGATGGTGCCCTGCTCAAGGGAGGGTGCCGGGTTTTGGCTGAAGCAAACACCTTTCCTGGTAATACGCAAACCGGATACCTCAAGGGCCATGGAGATGGCGTGGGATTGGACAAGCGGAGCAGCCGTTGATATAATGGTGGGAGCATGCACCCGGGTATCGAAGTACTTTTCCTCTCCATAGCCGGTTCCGGTAGCATTGGTTGCATAGGCCCTGTAATAGTAACCTTCACCCTCGGTGAGAGGCGACAGGTTACAGAAGTAACTTCCCGAGCCCTCTCCGTTGGAGCAGCGCGGCCCGTATATATCCGGGAGGGAGGAGACTCCCCAGCATACACCGCGGTCGGTAACCGGAGATCCTCCGATATCGGAGATATCACCTCCGCCCCAGGCGGAAGTATATTCCACGCTGCTTACGTCAATCGTAGTAACGACCGGGACATATATTGCACTCCCTGTTGTAAAGGATAGCTCCTCTCCGTAAACCACATGGCTGTCTTCCTTTGCATAGCTTCTTAGATAGTATTTCGTTTCGGGCGAGAGTCCGGTGACCAGGCATGAGAAGGGCCCGGTGGTATCGCAAAAACCCAGCCGGGTTTCCATGCCGGAACCCTCCGCGGGGCCGGGTGTGGTGGCCCAGCAAAGCCCGTAGTTATCGACCCCTGATTCTCCCACATCAATCAGCATTCCTGATGCCCTGGCTGAATTGTAAGAGATGTCAGAAACCTCAAGGGTTTCAACTTTCAGCAACCTGGGATGTTTCCCGCACTGGGTCAGAAGGGCCACCAGGGCCACCAGCAGGAGGAATAAGCGTGAAAGGACAGGCTGGTTGTTCATTGTAAAGGGCGCTTTGTTTACTGGGCGGTTTGTTGTTTAAGAAATATGAAATCGCCTCCCTGGTCGCCCACATTTCTGATGTCTCCGTACTGGGGAAGCGCATCGCTGTTGTTGATCACTGCAATCCGGAAAGAGCTGAACAACTGCTCGGAGGAGAGGAACATTTCCTTGTTTTCCTTCAGGTATTTTATCAGGTAGTAGGCAAAGGCGCTCCGGTCGGGGACCTCTGTAAGCGTTCCGCTGGTCATGGCTTTTCTGCTGGGCAGTTCGTACAGCCTGTTGATGGCTTTTTCCTGCCCGAAGGCAGCTGCCCGCGATTTAAAAATGGATCCCCCAAAACACGCATCGGTAATCAGCAGGGTGTGTTTGGAATGGATCTCCTTGAGGTAATCCACCAGGGTGCTGTTCCTGAACCAGTTCACTTTGCTGCCGGCAGTGGCATCGGAGGGCAGCCAGTAACCGATGTCGGACGCCTCGTCCCACCAGCCATGCCCTGCATAGAAAATGAGAAGGTTGTCGGTTTCCTTCACCACTCCGGCCAGATGGTCCAGGGCATTGATGATATCGTTTCGCGTGGCATCGTTCAGGATCATGATGTTTTCGTCCCGGAACATGTAGTTGCCCTTCAGGATCTCATGGAGTTTTTCCACATCTTTTCCGGGATTATCCAGGTTTGGAAGCTGGGGGTCTTTGTACTTTTCGATACCGATCAGCAAAGCATAGTAGGTCGATTCCTTCATGATTTTTTCATACAGCGTCAGAACCGGTTCGGGTTCCCGGATTTCAGGGGCCTGTGAAAGGGTGGCCGGCAGCTGAAAGGTGGCCTTTTCGCTTTGGATTTCCTGGCCCCGGCACAGGGGCAGGGTAAACAGGCAAAGAAGAAGAAAGCATCGACGGGCCATCGGCTCTATTTCAAAATGATTGCATCAAAACCGGTATACAAGCAACAGTTCAGGTATTGGATTCTGCCTGAAAGGATGCCGGGGAAAACAGAGGGTCATTTCAACGCTTTGCTGGCTGATAATTTTTTTCATATTCAGATAGGTCCACGCCAGGTTGCTTACCCATATGCCGGCGGCGGAAATGGCAAGAACCGTGGAAGCTGTTCCCAGGTTTTGCTGGGTCTGGTAATAGGAATCCCTTAATCCGGGTGACGATTCATCCTTGTACTTTTCATAGGAATTGTTCGAGAGCTGTCCCTGTGGAAATTCCAGTCGATATTCCTGTTCTTTCCTCCCTTGATTCCGCTTCCCACGTGGCCTGTAAGGGTCGGGGCATCGATGACCATATTGTTTTCACGGGTAATCTCCACCCTGACTGTATAACGGTCGTATGCGGTAGTATTCAGGAGATCATATCCGATGCGCAGGACGGAATCGCGAAGCGACAAAACAGGCCCCTGAATGAGGGTTTGCTCCTGGCCCGAAACCAGACAACGGACCGAAATATTCAGCAGAAAAAAGAGGGCACGGGAATGGTTTGTCAATCCGTTATGCTGTTGGTATACCTAAATTAGTAATTTTTCTTGAATACCGTTATTTCATGACGTGACTCATAATCCCCACTGCTTCGCCGGCTTTGCCGTCCTGGAAGGAGATGATGATGTTGTACTGGCCGGTCTTGCGGCAGAGGAAGTTGATGGGGTTGTGCTCTACGCCGGACTTCTGGTCGTAGGTCGAAAGGAGCATGTTGGTGGTGTCGTAAACACGGATCACGGCGTTGCCCTTCTGGCTGCATTGGTTGAAGCGGTAGATGTTGTTACCGCGGAGAATGACAGACTGGCGGTACACGGGAGGGGGCTGGTCCTTTTCGGCCCTGGGCAGGGAGACCACGAATTCCTTGAGGTAGATGGCGCCGTCGCCTGCTTTGGTGGCACAATCCCTCACGAGTTCCTTCCGGTCGGCTTCGGTCATGGAGAGGGTGAGTAAACAGAAGACAACGGCGATGACCGGGTTCAGGATCTGTATATTTTTTCGTTTCATGCTGCTGAATTTTATCTTGTTCTTGGCATTGGGTTGTTCTTGTTCGGCCTGGGCTCTTTCGGATAAGGCTTTCTCCTTTTTCCTTGCTACTTAGATATTCATCTGCCTGTTGCGGATCTCTTTGGTGGTTTCGATGATCAGCCGGAGGGTCGGGTCATCCATGGTCACGTGCGAGGTTTCGCTCTGCACCACCATCAGCATGCCGTCCTTTTCAATGGTTTCCGGGTCGCCCACCTCGTAGGTGATCTTCACACCGGCGTAGGCGGATTTGATCTTTTCAAAGTCGGCGATGTACCCTTCGATGGCAGGGATGTTCTTGTAGTTGCTGAGGATCAGGAGCAGGTCGTTGAGGATGGTTTTCTGCTCGCCGATCATGGTCTTCAGGTCCTCGTTGCTGTTTCGCACGGCCACCTGTGTGGCCAGGAAAAGGCCTTCCATCCATACCCCGGCGATCATCAGGGCACTCAGGTTGCTGCGGTCGGTTTCCCGCAGGTAATCGTCCATGTTGTTGAAACTGTTGATGGAGATGAACATGAGCGAATCGAGGTTGGAACTGGTGGTGGCCAGGCGTTTGATGGTGGCGAAATCGAAGAATTGCCCGATCTGCAGGGCATCGGCCAGGCGGTTGATGCCCGAGAGGTAGTTCACAGCGGTTCCGGTCTTCTCATACATGTTCAGGTAACCCAGGTCGGCACTGAGGGCTCCCAGGCTGTAGGCCATTTCATAACTTGTGGTGTTGGTGGAGAGGCTTTCGGGGTCAGCCAGGTATGAGGTGGAAAACGGGATGTTCATGGAGCTGATCAGCGCGGCCACTTCGATGGGGGAGGCAATGTTCTGGATGATCTCATTCATGGTCTCCGAGGAGATCTGCAATTCGCCTGTTGCGGCTTCATCCATATTTACTTCCAGGTTTTCCGAAGGCCGCTGTCCGCATGCTGCAAAGAGCAAAGCTGCAATTACAAATAAGCTTAGGTTTTTTATCATGGCATGTTTCTTTGTAGGGTCAGTCTCAGGTTTGATTAATCAATTCGGGGTTTCAATATAAAAATACACAATATGTGCCAATTCGGAAATAGCGGTTATGAACTTGATTTCCGTTTGAACAAACGAAGATTCACGATCCTGCCGATCACATCGAAATAGAGGATCAGATAGAGGACAATGATCAGGTTCCAGATGAAAGCCAAGTTGAAGCTGAATGTATCGTAGTACCTGCCCAGGAAATATTTCCGGGGAGCAAAAAAGTGGGAACGGATCCCTATCCCCTCCGGTTCCGGGTCCATGAATACGGGATCGATCTGCTGGTACAGCCTTCCCCTGTACTCAACGACCTGGTTCTTCTCATAAATCTTTTTCACCTGGTCCGACACACTTTCGTTGTGGTATTTGTCCAGCATGGAAAAGTAGACCGAACGCTTTTCCTCCATCAGCCTGCCCAGGTGGCGCTCCTTCTCCCGGCTGGCGGCGGAGAAGAGATCGATGTAGTATTTTTTCAGCACACGAAGGAAGCGGGTGGCTTTCAGAATGGTCAGTTCGCTGAAGGCCCCGGGGGTCAGTTCACCCTCCTGGAAGGTGATGTCTCTGACCAGCGGATCGGCCCGGGCAATCTCGTTTTTCAGCACCTCGAGCCCACCGGCACTGTTGGCGATCGCACCGCTTTCCCTGAATTCATAAATGCATGCATTGAGCCGGTCCTCCAGTTCGGGCAGCAGGTAGGCCGATTTAAAATTGTTGATGCTGATCTGTTTCTCGTACGCGTAGAAGTTTTTTTCAAACTGGTTGGCTTTGAACTGGTGGACCATCAGGGCTTCGTAAGACCATTTGGTGGGCATCATTTCGGCAATTACCGGTACCTTGTCCACGGTGGTAATGCTCCTGTTCAGCTTCTCGAAGGAGAACATGGCCCCGCTGAGCACCATCATGGGGATCATCACCAGGGGGATCACGATATAGATGGTGACGGCCGAATTGAAGGCCGAGGAGATGACCAGCCCGATCATGTTGGCGCAGACGGCTGTCGAAAAGAGGGCCAGCCAGTAAGCGGCGGTCATGTTCCGGATCTCCAGGATCCCGTTGGCCACCAGCACGAATGAGATCGCCTGGATGGCGGAGATCACCACCAGTGTGCCGGTCTTGGCAAGCAGGTAGGAGGAGCGGCTCAGGTGCAGGAAGCGTTCGCGTTTCAGGATCTTCCGGTCCCTGAAGATTTCTTCGGCGCTCACGATCAGTCCCAGGAACAGGGCCACGATCAGGGCCATGAAGATGAAGATGGGGATGTTCTCGTTTTCCCTGAAGAGATAGGTGTGGCTGGCCGGATCGGCGGTGTACCGGGTGATAAAGGCCAGGATCAGTGCCAGTACCGGGCTTACCAGCAGGGTCATTGAAAGGTACTGGCCATTGTTGAGCTTGGACTTCACATCCCTTTTCATATAGTTGGAAAACTGCCTGAACCGGCCGGGTACTTTCAGGTTGACAGGCGGAGCCGCAACAGCGGTTGTATCTTTGGTTTCCGGCCCGGAAAGGGTGGGTGGGGTCGATTTTTTCAGGGCCCCGGCATCCCGGGCTATCCGCTCCAGGAAAATCTCTTCCCACCGGTCGGGACTGATTTTGCGCTCACCGGTGTAATTCCCGTATTCATCCACCTTCATGGCCTCCATGATGTTGAAAATCAGCTCGGGATTCACATTGCCGCAGACCGGGCACTGGCCCACACCTGCATTGACCTGGTTGTCGGCCTGCCTGAAATGGATCACCGCCTCCACAGGGTTCCCGTAATAGACCATTTTGCCGCCGCTGTCGAGGATCAGTACGCGGTCGAACAGCTTGAACAGTTCGGACGATGGCTGGTGGATCACCACAAACACCAGTTTTCCCTTCAGGGTAAGCTCCCTGAGAAGGTCCATCACATGCTCCGAGTCCCTCGAAGAGAGGCCCGAGGTGGGTTCGTCCAAAAAGAGGATGGAGGGCTCCCTGATCAGCTCCAGGGCAATGTTCAGCCGCTTTCTTTGTCCGCCGCTGATGGTCTTGTTCATCACCGAGCCCACCTTCAGGTCCCGTTTTTCATGGAGACCCAGGCTGGCGAGTGTCTCCTCCGCCTTCTCCCGGATCGCTTTGTCCGAAAGTTCTTTAAAGCAGAATTTGGCGCTGAAATAGAGGTTGTCGAAAACCGAAAGCTCTTCGATCAGCAGGTCGTCCTGGGGCACAAAACCCGATACGCCGTGCAGTCTGGCCGCATCCTTGTTCAGGTCCAGACCGTTGATCATCACCTTTCCGCCCGAAGGTTTGTACATCCCCGACAGCACATTCATCAGGGTGGTTTTGCCCGATCCGCTGGATCCCATGATCCCCACCAGGTTCCCCTGGCTGGCTGCAAAGGAGACCCGGTCCAGTCCGGTCACCCGTCCCGGAAACATATACGAGAGACCGAAGGCTTCCAGGGTGATTTTCTCCCGCGTTCCGCCGGACTGGTACTGGGAGGCAATGTCGCTGTAAAGGATGGGCTGTCCCACCGGGAACCGCAGCGTGCTGCCCGAGGCAAAAAGATAGATCACCCCCCGGTGCACGCCCAGCCCGTTCAGGAGGCACTCCTGTTTTCCTGTGTACCTGAAAAAATAGAGATCCACCGAAGGGAGCCTCAGGAAGACCAGGGGAGCGTCGAGGCCCGGGAGGAGGTACTGACGGGCAGGGGGCTTCCGCTCACCGGGAGTCAGGGGAAGGTCATCCGGGTCGGGCCTTTTTCTGGAAACAACCAGGAGGTTCTCATCATAGAAAGTCTCCACCTCTTCGCTGGAGACAAAGGTGAGGATGCTTTCATACTCCTGCTGGCTGATGCGGAAAATATCCGATACGGTCTTCACGATCCCCAGGCGCTGACCGGTGAGCTTATACTCGGCATTGATCAGTTCAAGGATGCGCACCAGTACCACCACTTTCTGGCGCTGGTTGATGGTTTTGCTGATCTGCTTGCAGAGTTTGAGGACTTTGACCGAATCGAGCACCGAGGTGAGTTTCCTTTCTTCGCCCTCGGTGGCGGTCTCCCTGTAAAGCTGCAGGTAGGCCTGTGCCGATTCGGTCCCGATCTGCTGAACCAGGAAACGTTCCACATAGGCGATCTCTTTTTCCCCGATTCCCCCATCCTGCTTGGTGATCAGCGCAAACAGCTGCATCAGGGCCTTCAGGATCTCTTCACTCATGGGAGTGCGGGATTAATGTTCATGGGAACCATGCTCGAACGGAACATCGATCATCTCCTCGTATTCGCGCCCGGCCTCCTGCATGTCTTCATCGGAAGAGAGGGAGAGCCACCGGACCAGGATATCGCGCCCCTCCTCCACCATCTCTTCGAAGATGATCAGGATATCGAGGATCAGTTTGGATGAAGCGGTATTGAAATAGAGGAGATTGAAAGTGAAAATGGTCTTCGGATTGGGATTTTTCCGGTATTCACCCAGCCAGGCGAGCACCGGCCGGTAAAAATCCATCACATCTTCGGGAAGGGACTTCCCCGAGATCTCGAAACGATTACCCTCCTGGTCCAGGATCACCTCCGGACTGTCGTCGGTCTGTGCAATTCTTAGGGCTTCCATCATCGCTATCTGTCAATTGTTGAGGTGAATATGAAAAATGAAGTCTCATCGTCTATCTTCACAAAACTGTAGTCAAGCGGGTTCCCGGTTTTTCTCTTGATGTCGATAAAGCCCAGTCCGGCTCCTCCCTGGGGCGACATGATCCCCTCGCGCATCTGCTTTTTATAGAGGTCATCCAGGGAATCCGGATCCATGTTGTTCAGTTTTCCCAGGAACATGGAGATCTCCTCCACCTGGGGGGTCTCCACAATATTTCCGGTGGTTACCTGGAAGCGCTGGCTGTTCTTGCCCACCAGGACCAGGCCCATGCCGGGATAGGGGTGACCCTTGTATTCATAGGCCTCGGCATGCCGGTTGATGTTCTGCAATGATTCCACCATCACGTGGTACACCCTTCGCAGTACCATGTCGTCTTCCACTTCGTCCAGTTGTTCTTCCACCAGTCCAGTAAGGGCCTTCATCACCTGGTGGGTGATCTGGCCTTCGAATACCAGACATATATCCTTGATCTGCAGATTGGTATAGCGATCGTAGATATAATTGATAAAACCTTTGCTTTCGCCTGAAAAACTCATATCAGCTATAAATATATACTTTTTACACCTCAATCCCAATGAGGAGCAGATCGTCCAGCTGCCTTTCCCTGCCCATCCAGCCGGTGAAATCGGACCGGAAAAAATCGTTGAACTGGGGCATGGTATACCCGGCGTTCTCCAGCAACACCTGCCTCACCCTGTCCGATCCGTATTTCAGTCCCCCGGGTCCGCCCATCTGGTCGGTGAGCCCGTCGGTGAAGAAGAAGAACTTATCGCCCGGCCGGTATTCCACCCGGATGTTGGTAAAGGGAAGTTCCGGCTTTTTGGGATGTTTCAGTCCCCCGATGGCTTTCCGGTCCCCTTTGTGGACGGTGATCTCCCCTTCGCTCAGCACATAGAGCGGACGGTGCGCTCCGGCAAATTCCATGACGGGTTTCCGTTTCATGAACCGGCAGAGGGCCATGTCCATTCCGTCGCGGGTTTCGGGGTTTTCCCGGTCCTGCTTCAGGGTCCTGCGGACCTCCTGGTGGAGAGCCTCACACAGCTCACCGGCCGAAATTTGCGGGTTGAGGCCTGTGATGTTGTTCATCAGGAAAAGTCCAACGAAGGAGAGCAGCGCCCCCGGCACCCCATGTCCGGTACAGTCCACCGCGGCAATATACCAGGAGTCGGCTGTCTCAAACAGCCAGGGGAAATCGCCCGAGATCACATCCCTGGGCTTGTAATAGACAAAGCTCTTTGGAAAGGCCTTGCGGATGCGGCTCACCTCCGGCAGGATGGAGGACTGGATCCGTTCTGCATAGTTGATGCTGTCCTGCACCTTCCGGTTCTGCACCTTGATCTCCTTTTCGATGCGTTTGGCCTCGGTTACATCGTGCCCCACGATCAAAATGGTTTCCAGTTCGTTGTCCTGGAACTCCGGGATGGCATCCACATTTAAAATCCGGTCGGTCCGGTATTCGCCCATCTGCAGGGGAAGGGCTAGCTGGATGTTCCTTTTCACGGGCGATGCTGCCATGGAGGCGAGGATCTCCCGCAGCATATCGCCGAATACCTGGTTGAAGGGGACTTCGCTCTGGTTCCTGTTCACCATGGTTTGTGGCGTAATATCCGTATAGTCCTCTACAACGGGATTGGCATAGTAGATCACCCCCGAGCTGCTGATCCGCAGGATCAGGTCCAGGGAGTTTTCCGAAAGGGACTGCATCCGGGTTTTCAGCCGCTGCTCCTTCTCCATCCGGACCGATTCGGTAATGTCGGTTGTGTTCAGCACAAAGCCCCTGATGGCCGAGTCGTCCAGCATGTTCCTGATATAGATCCTCAGAAAGATCCTTTCCCCGTTCTTCCTGATAAATGAGGTTTCCATGCTTTCCATCTCATCGGGCCGGTCCCTGAGCTTCTCCATGGTCTTCATCAGCCTGGCAGTTTCGTCTTTCCCGATCCGCTCCTTGTCTTTCCCGGCCATCATCTCCTCCACAGAATAACCGTAGATGTTGATCACGGACGGACTGATATAGGTGAGGCTGAACGATTCATCATAAATGGAAATGATCTCGGAGGCATGTTCCAGCAGCAGGTGGATCCGGTTGGTGGCGTGCTGGGCTTCCATCATTTTTGCTTCGAGCTGCAGGTTGGCGCTTTCGAGCTTTTCCTGGGCCGATTTCATCTCCCTGGCATTTTCCTGCAGCCGGATCCCGTTTTCCTGCAGCGCGTCGGTCATCGTGCGGGATTCCTCAAGCAGGTGCTGGGTCCGGAGGTTCATTTTCAGGTTTTTAAGCGTGCGGGCAATGATCTCTCCCAGTTCAAGAAGGAACTGGATGGTCAGTTTGGGAACGCGTTCACTGAGGAATGCAAACTCAACGATCCCGTGCAGCTCTTCATTGGAGATCAGGGGAACCAGCAATATGCTGGTGGGTTTCTGATCCCCGAGGATCCCCGATGTGATGCTGATGTAATCCTCCGGGATCTCGGTGCGGTATATGTAATCCATCTCATAGGCACACTGTCCCACCAGTCCCTCCCCGATCCTGAAAACCTGGGTGATGTACTTGCGCCTGTTGTAGGCATAGGTGGCTTTGTTGGTGAGTGTCTTCTCCTGCTCATCATAGAGGTAAAAGGCCCCCTGTGTGGCCTGGATGTAGTGGTTCAGCGACCGCAGCACCTGGTAGGATAGTTCATCCAGCTCCTGGTGCTCCCGGAGGATTTTGGAGACAATGTCCCTCCCCTCGGTGATCCAGGTCTGCTCGCGCTCCTTGCGCCGGCTCGATTTGATGTTCAGCTGGATCATGCGCAGTGCTTTGCCAAGATCGGTTTCCATCATCTCCTCGTAGGGTTCAGGATTCTCCCCTTCGGACAGCTCCTGGGCAAAGCGCGTATTTCGTTTCAGCAGCAGGCTGGATTCCCTGACCCGTTCCTCATGTTCCGCGATGGCCCGGTTCATCACCCTGTGCATGGGCAGGAGAAATGCCAGTATGAAAAGGGGAAGAAGGTCGATCAGAAACAGCGAAGGATGCTCGCCATGGATCCTGGCCAGGTTCCTGAAAGTAATGGTCAGCCCGCCCTCCATCATAAAGACGCACAGGATCAGGATCACCAGCATGGCACTGATCACGGTGACCACAACCACCCTCCGGATGTTGATGCGTTCGATGATATATGGATCGCGCTTCGGCAAACTGTCCTATTTTAGCTTGGGTGAGATTTTCTCCATCAGGTCCCTGGAAAAGATCCTGAACATGCTTTCTATCTCATGGGCTTCGTAGCGGAATCCGGAGCACTCCACCACAGCAATGGTAAGGTTCTTGTGGACCAGCGGTACGATGGCCAGGTAAGAGGGTGCAGCTTTACCCAGCCCGGAACATACCTTCAGGTGGCCTTCCGGCAGCCGGGTGAGCATCATGATCTGCTGGTTGGCTGCAACCTGGCCGCTAAGCCCTTCACCTTCCCTGAAGGTATAAGGTTCGGTGAGGGCCGGCAGGGCGTAGGTGGCAACCGCTTCAAAGCTTTTTTTCTTCCTGATGTAGAAGACGGCCGACATCACCTCCAGTTCCCTGGCCAGGTTCTTCAGCAGTTCCTTACCCATCTCTTCCAGGGGAACGTCCTCGGGTGTACGCCTGACCAGCTTTCGGGCAAGGGCTGTAAAATCCAGGGATTTGTTGTCCTGGGTTGGACTTCTAAGCTCCCGGGAAGGCTCATTTTCTGCCGCATCAGACAGCTTCTTCCTCCGCTCTTCATCGATCCAAAGGCGGTGGGCTTTCTTCACCGCAAGCATGAACAGGTAAATACCGGAGGCCGACATAAGTACCCATAAAAGGACCATCAGGAAAAGGGAGAGCTTGCCTGTCACCGCCCCGTTCCACGCTGTGGCCATCAGTGCCGGACCGGCCGTCAGCAACACGGCGGCTGAGACCCAGGTCATCACATATTGTATCCTGCTCTTCAGCATTTAATTACTATGATTCATAATCCTTTAACCGCTCCCTGAGCCGTTCGATCTCCTGGTTGGCATCTTCCAGCAGCTGGTATTTCAGCTTCTTTTCGGTGATGTCCAGTCCCATGAAATAGACCTTATAAATTACGCCGGCCTCGCTGATCACGGGAGAGAATGTGGAAACCAGCCAGGCCTCCTCGCCTGTGGGCCGCGACCGCCGGATCACCCCTTCGTATACTTTCTGTTTGGAGACCTCCTGCCAGATCTTCTCAAACTGTTCCTTCTCCGGTTCTTTCAGAAAGAGGCGGTAATTCCTGCCCAGCAGCTCCTTCCGCCCGTAGCCGGTCACCTCGGTATACTTTTCATTCACTTCCATGATGATCCCGTCCGCATCCAGTTCACATTTGATCAGGGCTGAGTTCACGGCCGCGTTGAGGGTTTGCATCTCCATGTGTCCCCGGGTGATCTCATGGTTGCGCGACTCGAGTTTCTCCTGCAGCGACCGGGTTGCAGTAATATCCTCGGCAATGTTCAGGATCTTGTACACCCTCCCCTGCTCATTGGTGATGGGAGTGAATGTCTGACGAAGCCAGACCTCCTTACCGGAGAAGAGCTTGTACATCTCCGTATTGGAGACGCTGCCGCCTTCTTTCAGGGTGGACCAGAATGATTTATAGGCTTCTGCGTAGGAATCAACCTGGGCAAATTCGCTGTGCTTCTTGCCAAGGACCTGATCCCGGTGCGATTCCAGCACCTGAAGGAAGCGGTCATTGATCTCCGTATACCTTCCGTTCAGACCCAGCTCAGCCATGAGGGTCGATTGGTTCATGGCGTTCAGGATCCCTGAAATTTCTCTCTCCTTTTTGCCCGATTCGGCCTGGGCTTTCTCCAGCTGCTTCATGTTCTCGATCAGGATGGCTTCCTGGGTCCGGAGTGTCTGCGCCTGGGCCTGGGACTGTTCGAGAAGTACTTTGGTGCGTTCATTGGTCTGAACGGTCAGCAGCGAGGAGGCGATGCGCTCGGCCAGCGACTCGACAAACTGGATCTCGAAAGGCCTGAGGAGCCTGACCGTGGCAAGCTCGATCACCCCGCTTACTTCATCGTTGATGATCATGGGAACCAGCAACAGGCAGTTGGGCCTGGCTGAACCGGTTCCCGAGGAGATCTCAAAATAGGTGTCGGGAACATCCGTAAGAAAAATCCGCTTTTTTTCCTGGGCACAGGTTCCGGGCAGACCCACGCCCCATTCAAGCCTTCCGGACTGGTATTTCCGGCGATCGTAGGCATAGGAGGCGGCCAGTTCCAGGAAGAGGTTTTCGGGATCTTCATTGCCGGTTATGAAAAGAGATCCCATCTCCACATTCATATACTGAACCAGTTTCTGGATAATGGTAAAGGAGAGCTCCTTCACGTTTTCACTTTCCGAACGAAGGACTTCCCCCAGCTGGGCCACGCCTTCGGAGATCCAGTTCTGCTTTTTATCTTCCCGGTTCCGGGTCACCTCTTCCAGCTCCTTGCGCGTGAGGGTATCCGACAACTTCACAAGGGAATTCCCCAGTTCATCTTCCGCTTCGGGAGTGAAGACTGAAACAGGCCCCTCCTGCGAAAGGGCGGTGATGTACGCTATTTTTTTCTGCAGGCCTGATGTGTGGGTGTTCAGGTGGCCGGCGATCTGACCAAATTCATCTGCCGTTGGGTGAACCAGCGGGGGTGGTAAGATCCCTTCCTGCAGGCTCCGGGTATAGGTAAGGATCTTTCCAAAGGATTTGTTCAGCTTGTTCGAGAAAATAAGATAATAGCATCCGATCAGCAGTATTCCAAGGGCCATGACCACTCCCAGCCGGACCTGGTTTTCCGTGATCGAACCGGCCAGGTGCTCTGCAAGAAGGCTGTCAAATTCATGGACCAGGCTGCCCAGTACAAGCATGTCTGTTCTTGCCCGGATCCATTGGGCTGAACCGGCCCCGGACGGCAGGCGCAGATCGCTGATCAGCCGGTCCAATGCGGTGTGGACCTGGTCCGATTTGTTGGCAACTCCGGCATCCCCGAAGAGGGATTCATTGCTTTCCAGAATGGTGATGATTGATTCAAGGGTGCTGGCGTGGCCGAGGCAGCCGGCCAGCAACTCCGGGTTCTCTTCAGCAAGCATTTGAAGGAACGCCTGCTCCAGGGAACCCATTTCACAGAGCAGGTCGGACCGGGCCCTGAGCATCCTGTTGTCCGCGGAGATGCGGTGGTCCGAATTCATGAACACAAGCGTAAGAGCCGTCAGTAACACCAGGGTGGCCAGGGTGGCCAGCAGGAGCTTTGAACGGATGGATATACGCATGATGATCATACCCGGTTTTTCATATAGAAAGGGTCTTTCCTGGTAAATTTTCTGGAATAGGGCCCTATAATCGATTCGTGTACCCCCAGAAGCAGTACACCCTCAGGTCTCAGGTTCTCGTAGAAAAGATCAAACACCCTGTTCTGGAGTTGGTTATTGAAATATATGATCACATTTCGGCAGATGATCAAATCGAAATTAACCAAAAAGAGGTTCGGATCCTTCACCAGGTCCAGTTTCTTATAAACTGGTTTTGAGCAGAGGGATTCCCTCATCTGGATGGTGTCCCTGGCTTCATCCACAGTGAAGTATTTTTTCCAGTATTTTTTATGGGCCCTTTTGTTTTCGCCCGTACCGTTGAGCATGACCTGGTCAAAATTCTCCAGGTAGCTTTGGTTGAAGCGGTATTTGTATCGGCCCAGCCGGGCAGTTTCAAGCACATCGGGATTGAGATCGCTGGCATAAATATGTGATTTCTCAAGCAGGCCCAGGTCATCAAGGACCATCATCATGGAAAAGATCTCCTGACCGGTGGAGCACCCCGAATGCCAGACATGAATGGAGGATTTATCCTTCCATGGCGGCAGCAAATCCGTATGAAGCTTCTTCCAGATGCCGGGATCCCTGAAGAGTTCGGTGGTATGGACAGTCAGTTTCTTCACGGTCTTCTCCATAAACAGGGAATCGGTTTCCAGGTACTGAATAAGCTGATCCATGGACATGTCATATTCCATGAGGATCTTGGTGAGGCGGCGGCGGAGGGAGGTGACGGAGTATTCCGTAAAATCGTATCCAGAGTGATTTCGAACGGCTTCCTGAAAGCTTCGTATGTCCTTTTCAAGGACCTCCATGGGTTGGCTATCCGGTTGCGTCATGATACTCCTGTAAATCTAACGATTTAATAATTACCTTCAAATTTGGATAAAACCCTATTGTAGTTATCTTTGAGACAGATAATCCGTAAAGCAATGACCTTTGGTATCCTCATATTTCCCGGGGCACATGGCGATCAGGACCTGAGCAGGGTGATTGCTGGTTATTACGGGAAAAAAGTGATTCCTGTCTGGAACACGGAAACCAACCTGAAGGGTATTGATGTGCTTATGATTCCGGGCGGATTTCCATGCAAAGGATCCTCCAATTCATCCAAATGCATCAGGGATTCCCCGGTGATCGATTCCATGCTGGAATTTGCCGACAGGGGAAAAATACTCATTGGCATCGGAAACGGATTCAGGGTATTGTGTGAGACCGGGCTTGTACCGGGAACACTCAGGATGAATAAGTCCCAGCGTTTCATCTGCAGGAACACCTTTATCAAGCCCGACAACGATTATACCGCTCTGACCGGCAAACTGTCCAACGATCTGGCCTACCGCATTCCCATTGCCACCGGGTATGGCCGCTACACAGCCAGGGAAGACACCCTGGTTCAGATGCGCCTGAATGAGCAGATCCTGTTCAGGTATTGCGACGAATTTGCAGTGATCTCGGAAGAGATCAATACAACCGGGGCGGTGGATAACATCGCCGGGATCTGCAACGAAAGAAAGAATGTGTTCGGAATGATCCCGCAACCCGAGCGGGCTGTTTTCCCCCATGGGGGGAATACGGACGGCTGTGCCATCTTCGAATCCATCATGTCATACGTCTGACTTCCGGGTTCCGGGGAGGTGCGTTCTGAAATCTGTTTCTCAGCGGCGGCAACCTATTCCCCGGGCTTTTCTTTCAGGGAGAACACTGCATTCCCTCCGGCATAGGTCATCTCCACCACGTCGAACAGGACCAGCTTGGTCATCAGTGAGACCAGTTCATCCCTTATAAAACCCGTGTCTTTCTGTATTTCGGACAGGGGTCTCCCCGGACGGTTCTCAAGGCTGACAAGCAGGATCTGCTCTTTCCGGGTGAACTCCAGGAGCCGGCCCCGCGCCCCGTGTTCTTCTTTCCAGATCCTGAGCTGGACGATGTGGGCCAGGATGTTTTCATCGGCCACCCTCACGTAGGCCATCCAGCGGTTCTTTTCATCCCTGGCATAGAGCGGTTTTTGTTTTACCGGGGGGATGTAAACTTCCAGCACACTCTTGCCCTCCACGTTCAGGTTCCTGGTATCGAACCTTGCCTCCGGTTTGCAGTAGAGGGAGGCCGCCGCCTCTACCATGTAGTACTCTTCATCGGAGCGGATCCCGGTGATGCGCCCGTTGTCCTTTACTCCCACAAGCAGCCGTCCCCCGTTTGTATTTGAAAAAAGCAGAGAAGGTCCGGGCAATTTTCCGGGCATCGCTGATCTCAAATTTAAAATCCAGTTGCTGGTGCTCCCCCTGGGCAATGAGCAAGCGGAGATATCTGTCGTCGGAAGCTTCCATGGTCAGGCAAATTTACTAACTTGAAATCAAATAGAAACAAAATGAAGAATTCCTTACTGATGATTGGGGCCATGTTTGTGGCCATGACGGCCTGTAAAAACGTTGAAAAAACGGCTGAAGACACATCCCTTCCGAACATTGTGGTGGTCTATTGCGACGACCTGGGGTATGGCGACCTGGCTTGTTTCGGGAACCAGGTGAACCGGACCCCCAACATTGACCGGCTGGCGGAGGATGGCATGAAATTCACCGAGTTCTATTCGGCCTCGCCCGTCTGTTCCCCGTCCAGGGCAGCCCTGCTGACCGGAAGAATCCCGCAGCGCATGGGTATCCACGGGGTGTTTTTTCCCAGGTCCTTTACGGGCATGCCCGTGGAGGAGATTACCATCGCCGGTTTGCTGAAGGAGAAAGGCTATGCCACCGGCATTGTGGGGAAGTGGCACCTGGGCCACCGCCAGGAGTTCCTTCCCCTCCAGCGGGGATTCGATGAGTATTTCGGGATTCCCTACAGCAACGACATGAACAGCGTGGTTTACCTGGACGGGAACGAGGTGGTTGAATTTCATGTGGACCAGCACTTCACCACGAAAACCTATACAGAGAAGGCTGTTGATTTCATCGACCGGCATGCAGGGGGGCCCTTCTTCCTCTACCTGGCCCACTCCATGCCCCATGTGCCCATCTATGCCTCGCCCGGTTTCGAAGGCCGGTCCGGGAACGGGCTCTACGCTGATGTGATCGGGGAGATCGACTGGAGTGTGGGTGAAGTGCTTGCAGAACTGGAGGAGCATGGCATTCTGGAGAACACCCTGGTGGTCTTTTCCAGCGACAATGGCCCCTGGCTGGTGATGCGCGAGTTGGGAGGGTCGGCCGGAATACTGAGAGAGGGCAAGCAATATACCTTTGAAGGGGGACAAAGGGTCCCCACCCTGGCCATGTGGCCGGGGGTGATCCCCGCCGGGTCGGAATACAATGACATGGGCCTGATGATGGACTGGTTCCCGACTTTTGCGGAGATTGCCGGGGCCGCGGTGCCGGCGGACAGGGCATATGACGGGGAGAGCATCCTGCCGGTACTGAAAGGGGAGCAGACAGAAAAACCGCGCGAGTTTCTTTACTACGACGGAGGGGATTTGCAGTGTTACCGCAACGGGGACTGGAAACTGAAACTGCCTTACGAAGGGTACAGGGGCTCGGCCGGGAAAAAGGCTGTCGCTCCCCACGACACCCTCCTTTTTAACCTGAAGTCCGATCCGGGGGAACTGGAAAATCTGTTTGAGGTCCATCCGGACAAGGTGGCGGAAATGGCAGCGCTCATGGATGCATACCGGGCATCAAAAGGGAAAATGCCTCCTGCATTGTGTATTGGCGATCAGGCTGATCATGAATTTTATAATGTTCTTGCCCGGCGCCACGGGGAAGCTTATTTCAAAGCCAACTGGTAAACATCAGTCCCTTCAAAGCTGCCGGAGACTACTGCGTTTTTTCCAGCTGCCTGATGATGCGCATGCCCCTGGATCTGAATCCGGCCGTGTTGTTGTCCACCTGGTCCAGGATCACCGTCACCAGCTCCTCCCTGAGTTCAGGGTAGATCAGCACATGGTTGAAAATGATCTGCATGGCATGTACCTTAACCGCTACGGGGTAAAGCTCCGACACCATGTACCCGAAACAGAGGTCGATGAGGATTCCCTGGTCCTCTTCATCAACAGGGTAGCGGCACAGCAGCCTGAGCAGGCTGCGCAGGGCCCCTGAGGACTGTAGTGCAGGGAGCCTTCGCACAATCTTTCCCAGGGATCCCGCAGCCAGGCCGGGGTGCAGTTCATCGCTGCCATCCAGGATCCAGCCGGCCCTCCAGGCCAGGGGATCCTTTCCATGAAGTGCCAGATCCAGCAGGATGCCAAACTTCTTACGGGAATCTCCGACATCCCTGATAAAAAAATCCTTTTCCGCAGCCGAAGGAAAGTTTTCCAGCAAAGACCTGTAATCCATGAATCTTACTGAAATTGGCCCATGGACATCACATTGTATCCGCTGGTCGAAATGGTATGTGAGCCATTCAGCTCAAGCCGTGTAATGGTCAGGGAGCTTTTCTCCCCGCTTTTCTTGTCAATGCTCTGGAACTCCATGACCATCCCGTTCACAAATACGGCATGGGTAAAGGCGCCACCGAAAGTCTGCTGGTTGCTCAGTGCCTCCTTTCCCAGCTCTTCTCCAAGTTTTTCAGAGGCCCAGACACGGATTTCACCGGAACCCTCTTCGATCAGGTATTCTTCGCAGGGATAACCCTGGATGGATTTTGAATTGCCCGTTTTGAGCGGTTCAAATGAATCCGTTCCTGCTTTCTGCCCTGATCCTTCTGAGAGTGCACCGATGGCATCCGCATTGACTGCCATGACCATGCCCATTTTACTTCCCTCTGATTCTGTAAGCATCAACAGGGAACCGTTATCCTTATCCAGGATGATCGATACGGGCGTGCCTTCCTGGGTAAACGCCATGGCATAGGAACCACCCCCTTTGTTGAGGTAGGAATCAAGCAGGACCTTTTTGCCCGGCTTTCCATCCTTCCTGGTGGTGGTCAGTTCCATCTGGACAAAAGCATCAAATGTGTACTCAGATTTGAATTCAGCCTTCCTGGTGGGATCGGCTACCTGGCTCATGATCTCCTGGAGGTCCTGGGACCGGAGGGCGGTTACGCACAGGATCATGGTCAGCGCGCTCAATGCAAACAGAACTCGTTTCATGGCAGGAAGATGAATAGGTTGACAATTGCTTTCCTGCAATTTATGAATAATTCGACAATTACAGGCTCAGTGCTAGGCACTATGTACTGTTGTGAGGTTTTTATCCTCGGCGTACTGGCAGGCCTGGTGCATAAAGGCCTGCAGGCGCAGCTCGATGGATGCATCTTCCTGTCCGTCGTAAGCAATGTTCACATAAGGGATGTTCCCCTTGTCCTTCCGGAGCTGGTCGGAGACCGACGCCACCAGTGTACCGGGCATGCAGGTGAAGGGCAGGATGTTGGCAATGCCTGAAATTCCCTTATCCGCCAGGATGGCCGAGGTGCCCAGGTTGAGGGCCGGGTCGCCGTCATAATGGCGGTGGACGTAAGGACCGCAGGCATTGAGCATGTCTTTTACCGCTACCTCCTTGTCCTCGTCGAACAAGCCATGGAACGGTTTGGCGATCTTTCGGGCAGTAGCCTCCTGGAAATACTCCTGGAGCTTGGATTTGACCACGCCTTTGAAATCCCCCTTCCATTTGCTGTCGCGGGTATAGCGTATGGTGGAGTAGGAGAGCCACTCCGCGAAGGGGGCAATCCATGTTTCGGCACCGAATTTCTCGAGCCTGGATACCAGGTGTCCGCTGCAGAAATCGTTGTCACGCATAAAGATCTCACCCACCACGGCAACCACCGGCTTGCGCTTGCCGTTGGAGATGGGGATCAGGGTAAAGGAGTGGGCAATTCTGGCCAGCGTATCGGTAAGGCCCACGGCCTGGTTTTCCATGCAGGCCACCAGGTCGGCCAGGGCCTGCTGGTATACCCGTTCCGTATTCCCGGGAATCAGTTCATAGGGTTTTTTCTCCTGCTTCATTTTCCGGAGCATGTCCATGGCCACAAAACCTTTCCAGGCATTGAGCCTGAATTTGGAGCCGTGGCCACCCGAAATATCTTCGTAGGACCCGTCGTTGCTGGGTGCAATAATCTCTGTCTTGTTATATCCCAGCCTGTCAAACAGCACCCGCTGGAAACGGTTGTACTGTCCGAACCGGCAGGGACCGTTGTGGTCGGGCATGAAGAAACTGACTTTGGCCGGATCCACACCGGGCTGGGCAAGTTTTTTCAGGAAACTTCCCGTGGTACAGATCATGGGGAAGCACTCCCTGGCCGAGGTGTATTTCCTGGCCAGGTCCAGGTCCTCCTGGGTCTGCATGGGAAGCGATTCGGCTTTCATTCCGAATCCCCTGCAGGCAGCCGCCATCACGTAGGATGCATCACTCAGGTAAGGAAAATAGAGGATCCGGTCCAGCATGGGAGAGGCAGTCATTTTACCGGGAACATACACCTGCTTTTTTCTTGACCTGGACAGTCTGGAACCCTTCAGGCTGTCCAGAAAGGCCTCATAACGGGTAATCATCCCTGCATCGGCACCATGTTCGTCGATTTCAATCTCCATATAGGGTTTCCCGGCCATCTCCTCATGGACAAAGTGGGCGAGAAAAGAATCGGGCCCGCAACGGAAGTTCCCCATATAGATCGCATGGAGGCGTTCATCCCGCGCGATGATCCGGGCAGCTGCCAGGATCCGCTGACCATTGGGCCAGTACATTTTGTTGTAGTCACCGGTGATGTGTTCTTCCTCCAGGGGAAGGTAATCCATGGGAATGGGGAGTACATCCAGGTTGATCAGTTTCTCAACCATGCTCAGGTTCAGTGCAGGGTCGCCGGTGTTGTAAGGACGCCCCATGATGGCCAGCCCTCTTTGTCTTCGGGCAGACCGGCCATGACCTCACGCCCCCGCTGCTTTACGCGTTCCTCAAACTGGGTCTGTTTGTAATCTGCCTTTTCCATGGCTGCGGCAATTTTTTTCCTGCTGATCCCGAACTGCTTGCCAATGGAATCATAGAGCTCTTTTTCCACCACTTTCCCGTAATAGCGGAAATTCAGGGTGGGGGACAACAGTTTTTCACGGTGTTCTTCGGGAAGGGAGGCCTTCACCATGAAAGGTACGGTCTGAACCCAGGGACAGTTGGTGTTGCTGGTGGGATTGTCGGCTGTAGCCCTGGAATTGATGATAAAAGGCGTGAATACATAATCTGCCTGGCTTTCCAGCATTTCATAGATATGCCCGTGCATGACCTCTACGGGGAAGCAGGTTTCGGCAACGATCATGCTGAGTGACTTACGGATGGTCTGGTTGCTGGTCTCCTCCGAAACGATCACGTTAAACCCGATTTCGCTGAAGAAGGTACTCCAGTATGGGAATTGCTGGAAGAATACCATCAGACCCCGCGGTATGCCGATGGTCTTTCTCTCCGGATCTATGAGGGGCGTGAATCCATCCGTAAGCATTCCGATGCGTTCTTCGAAATAGTTGGGAATGCCTTCGCCTTTCCCCTTTCTTTCATCCAGTTCGTATTTTTCACACCTTCCGCCGTAATAAAGGGGTTTCTTTTCACCTTCGATCCGGATCCGCCTGATCTCACACTGGTTGGAGCAGGCCTTGCAGGTGAACCTGTCCACTTTATAGGGGATTTTGCTGATATCGAATCCCTTGAACCGGGTCCTGAGACCCTTCTCCCTGACATAATCCCTGGCCAGCATGGCCGCACCAATGGCACCGGTGACGTCGAAATGGGGCGGAATATGTATTTTCTTACCGGTGACCTTCTCAAAAGCGGCCACCACAGCCCTGTTGTTGGTCACTCCGCCCTGGAACAGGATGTGGTTGCCCACACGTTTCTTGCGGACCACCTTCTGGATATAGTTGTGCACGATGGAATAGGCCAGTCCGCCCACCAGGTCCTCCTTGGCTACACCCTTTTGTTGAAATGCATTCAGGTCCGATTCCATGAATACCGTGCAACGGTCTCCCAGCCCGGCCGGCTGGCCTGCACTGAGGGCCATCTCCCCGAATTCTTCAATGATGTTGATGTCCAGTTTTTCCGCCTGCTCTTCCAGGAAGGAGCCGGTCCCCGCTGCGCATACCTTGTTCATTTCGAAGTCCACCACCACACCGTTGTCGATGCTGATGTACTTGGAGTCCTGTCCCCCGATCTCAAAAATGGTGTCCACCTCCGGATCGAACCGTATGGCTGCAGTGGCCTGGGCGGTTATTTCGTTCCGGATCAGGTCGGCTCCGACAAAGTCGCCGGTCAGGTAACGCCCCGAACCGGTGGTTCCCACACCTTTAACCACCACGCGGTGTCCGATCTCTTCCTGAATCTCGGACATCCCCAGACGTATGGCTTCCAGCGGCTTGCTGGCAGTAGGCAGGTACCTGCGCGCGATCACCCTGTCCTGGTCATCAATCAGCACCACATTGGTGCTCAGAGAACCTATATCAAGGCCAAGGTAGACTTCATACTTCTCGTCCGATTCAGGGATCTGATAGACCTCCTTGTTGAGATCCGATTCGGGGGCTGTAAGGGGTTCGAAAGATTTCCCTTTGGACTTCTCACTGGTGAGGTAGGTGGCCAGTTCCCGGATCCCCTTGTATCCTTCACCCTCTTTTAGGCCCTCTTTCAAATGATTCAAAACGGCTCCGATGGCACCCATGGAAGTATTATGTTCGGGGATGATCAGATCATTTTCGCCGGCTTCCAGCAGTTCTTTGAAAGCCCGGACCATACCGATGTTGGAGGAGACTCCCCCCTGGAACAAAACGGGAAACCTGATGGTCTTTCCCCTTCCAAGGGAAGAGATGAAATTCCTCGCCACCGCAAAACAGAGTCCGGCAACGATGTCATGCACCGGGGTGGCAATTTGCTGCAGGTGGATCATGTCACTCTTGGCAAAGACACTGCAGCGGCCGGCGATCCGGGGCGGATTGACCGATAGAAGGGATAAGTCACCAAACTCTTTTTCAATGGAAACTCCAATCCTCTTGGCCTGCTGGTCCAGGAAAGAGCCTGTCCCCGCCGCGCAAAGGGTATTCAGTTCAAAGTCAGATAACCTGGATGCCTTGTTATCCAGTTCGTCCATAAAGATCAGTTTGGAATCCTCCCCTCCCATCTCAATGATGGTCCGCACTTCGGGATAAAACCTGGAGACGGAAGTGGACTGGGCCACGATTTCGTTCACATAGGTCCCCCCAACCAGCCCGGCAGCCAGTTTACCGCCTGTACCGGTAAAACTCACCGTTTCAAACTGATCGGGTGAATAGGTTTTTTCCAGGGTCACGAGGATCTCTTTCAGCTTCTCAAAGGGCTTGCCGTGGCAGTAATGATAATGGTCCAGAAGGATGGTACCGGCTGTATCCATTACCACTGTGTTGATGGAGATGCTTCCAATGTCAAATCCGAATTGAAACTTTGGCTTCATCACTTCAATTTCAGGTTAGTTAGGGTCTCAGTTTACGTAACCGACTTAATATCAGAAAGCAATTGTCAGGGTTGCGAAATCACGGATTTGCGCAATCCTATGTACAAAATAAGAGAAAAAAGAAGAATTCTATCAGCATGGGTCACTGAACCGATATTAATTATAATCGGTCTAAATAACGGGATGTTGATTTTACAGGGAAGAGAGGAATTCCACCACTTTGCCGCTGTCCTCAGCAGCATTGACCTCCATGTCTTTGTAAATAAGCGTGCCCTTGCTGTCAAGGATGAAGGTCCACCGCTGTAAGGTGGAACCGGTAATCATTTCCAGGGTTTGGCCCTTTACCTCAATCTGCCGCGCCTTGCCCTCACTTACAGGTACGCCAAACATAGCGGCAATCCCTCCCGACTGGTCGGACAACAGTGTGAAATTGAGCTGGTGTTCCAGGGCAAACAGAGCCAGGGTTTCCGGCTTATCTCCCGACACACCTACCACCGAAGCATTCACCGCAGCCAGTTCGCCTTGCTGATCCCGGTAGGAACAGGCCTGTTTGGTACATCCACCCGTAAATGCCGCCGGGTAGAAATAGATCACCAGGTACTCGTTGGATTTCAGGCTCTTCTTCAGAACCCATTTTTCGCCGTTCTGGTCCAATGCAGTAAAGTTGGATGCTTTTTCGCCCAGGGCAACCTGCCCGTTGGAAGTTGTAATTGTGGCCATAAGAAATATTGAAATAAGGATGTTTTTATTCATGATTTCCGGATGTGGTATAACGGTAAAACAATAATAGGACGAAAAAGTTATAAATTTTATTACATCTGTTTTGCAGAATGAAGGGATGTCCCTTTCTTTGACCTGAATTTCCCCGCTATGTACACACACCTTTTTGGTCCGGTTCCTTCCCGCAGACTGGGGATGTCACTGGGGGTGGACCTGATCCCGCACAAGATCTGTTCGCTCAACTGTATCTACTGTGAATGTGGCAGCACCACCCGCCTGACCATGGCTCGTGGTGAATATGTGCCGGTGGATGATGTGCTCAGGGAACTGACCCATTTCTTTTCTGAAAATCCCGATCCGGATTATATCACCTTTTCCGGGGCAGGGGAGCCCACCCTGCACACAGGGCTGGGGGAGGTCATCGGGTTTCTGAAGCAATTGAGACCCCGGGTTCAGGTAGCCGTGCTGACCAACGGAACCCTCTTTTCGGATCCGGGGGTCCGGATGGAACTGATGGAAGCCGATGTGGTTCTTCCTTCGCTGGATGCAGCCACCGACAAAGCCTTCAGAAGGATCAACCGTCCCATGAAAAAGTTCACGGTAGGGGCGTATGTGGAAGGGCTGATTTGTTTCCGGAAGGAATTCAGGGGCCAGTTCTGGCTGGAAGTACTGATCCTGCCGGGGTACAACGATGACCCGGAAAACATCCTGGCGCTGAAGGAAGCCATCGGGGCCATCGGTCCGGACAAGATCCAGATCAATACCCTGGACAGGCCGGGGGTCATCGAAGGGCTCAGGCCGGCCACGGGACAGGAAATGGACCGGATTGTACAGGCATGGGGCTTTGATGATGTGGAGATCATATTGCCGGCAGTGGAGCGGCACAAGACCACCGCCTACCGCTCCGATGTGGAGGCTGCCATCCTGGAGACCATCTCCCGGAGGCCCTGCACCCTGGAGGATATTCAGAAGATTCTCGGTCTCCACCTTAACGAGATCAACAAATACCTGGGCACTTTGGAAGAGGAGGGCCGGATCGAAACCACCCGGCAGGAACGCGGGGTATTTTACCAGCTCAGGAAATCCTGATCCTGCGCGGGATCAATCTGATAACCCTGGGCTTATAGTTGCATTCCCAAACGCCGTTGTCAGGGCATTCATGATTGTACATGTAAAGAATATGTATTGTCAATACAAATTAACTTGTATATTTAATACATAAAAATTACATTTGTAATGTAAATATTTGATAACATGATAAGTAAGTCGATAATTGCCGAGATTGCCAAGGATCAGAGAGATGGATTTTTGAAAAAAAGGTGCATTAAGAGGGGCATTACTGTTCCAGTATCATCAAAAAGGATTGTGATTGTCTCAGGTATCAGGCGTTGCGGAAAAAGCACTTTGGTCAGGGAAAGTTTTTTAGGCGACGATGCCGCCATTTATATCAACTTTGAGGATCCAAGGTTGGTGAGCTTTGAATTATCAGATTTTATCCGTTTAGAAGAGCTGATGCAGGAGGAAGGCAAAACACACTTGTTATTGGATGAAGTGCAAAACGTAGATCAATGGGAAGTGTATGCCCGGTCGGCTCATGAGAAAGGAATAGCCCTTGTGATTACCGGTTCAAATGCCAATTTACTAAGCAGGGAGCTTGGAACAAAGCTTACCGGGCGATACAGGCAGCTAGAATTATTCCCTTTCAGTTTCGCAGAATTTCTCATCTATTTTGAATTAAAGAGGAGCAAGGAGAGTTTTGAGAAATATTTTCAATTGGGAGGCTTCCCTGAATATCTGGAGGAAAATGATGACGATTACCACAGACTTTTATTACGGGACATTGTGAGCAGGGATATTGCTTTACGAAGGCACATCACCAATGAGAATCAGCTGATGCGACTGGCGGTCCATTTGTTAAGCAACATCGGGAAACAGTTTAGTTATAATAAAATATCGAAGCTGCTGGAGATCAAATCTGTGAGAACAGTGATTGACTATTGTGATTTTTTGAGCGAAAGCTATCTTTTGGAATACATACCCATGTATTCAACCTCAATCAGGAAGCAAATAGCAAATGCAAAAAAGGCTTATTCCATCGATCCTGCCTTTGCAAAAGCCAACAGCATTTCGTTTAGCCAGGATTTGGGCCGCAGACTTGAGAATTTCGTATACCTGAAGCTCAGGCGGGATCATAAGGAGATCTATTACTTTAAGAATCAAAGCAGTGAATGTGATTTTTTACTGAAGGAGAATGAAAAAGTTACAGAATTGGTGCAGGTGTGCTGGGAACTGGACAATGACAACCAGCAGCGTGAACTGAACGGGATGAGGAATGCCATGGCTGAAACCAGCGCGGGGAAAGGCATTATTATTACCAGTAACCAGGAGGATCTCCTGGATGGAATCCCCTTGATTCCTGCCTGGAAATGGTTGTGACCCCTTGATTCTGAATACAGAGGGGAGAGCTTCTATTGGAACTCTTCAGAATAGGTCAACTCTCCGCTGTCGTCGTACACGAAGATATCATCCACCTTTCCAGGGCCCCTGAATGAATACTGAATACCGCTCAGCTCGCTGCCGGCGTTCTGGCATCCCGTGACTATGACGAAATGCGCATCGAAAGTCTGGAGGCCTTTGGAAGAGCCATAAGAGGCTGGAGGGTATAATTTTTTTTTATAGTTTCGTGGCGTAGATTTTCTATCGCAGGAAACAAATCCTTTAAAAAACCCTCCGATGACAAAGGTATTTAGAATATCACCATTGGTTTGCGCAATCCTCTTCTACTCATCGATTGCAGTTGGACAAAACACACCACCCTCCTGCGTCATCACCGCTCCCCATAACAATGCCTGTTTTGAACAGGGCACGGATATCATGATCCGGGTGTATGCCAGTGATCTGGGTGGAACCTATACCGGAGGCAGCGTGACGAAAGTGGAGTTCTTCCGGGACAGCATCAAACTGGGAGAGACAAGCTCTGACACTTCCAACACCTTTTCATATGTATGGAGGGAGGTCCCGAAAGGAAACTACCGGATAACAGCCAAAGCCTCGGACAATGATACTGTGGTTTTTACCTCGGCGGGAGTCCTCATTTCTGTGGATTCCATGGCTGTTCCTTCCATCGGTTTGAGCGCCGGGAAAGGCAAGTACCTGGCAAATATTGTTCCCAATAGTGTTCGGCCAGACTTCAATATTTACTGGAACGGTGTGACATCAGAAAACAGTTGTAAGTGGGGGTCCGTGGAAACTGTCCGTGATGTAATGAACTGGGTAGCTGCCGACAGGGCATACAACCATGCAAAGGATAATCACATGGTTTTTCGCTACCATGTGCTTGCCTGGGGAAGCCAGTATCCTTCATGGATTGAATCTTTGAGTCCGGAAGAATTCCAGGCTGAAGTGGAAGAATATATGGCCGCTGTTGCTGAACGTTATCCGTTGATCGATCAGATTGAAGTGTTGAACGAAAACATGTACCTGAATACGTGGAACAGGGAGGAACACGCACCAGGAACACCCTATTTCAGAGCCGGACTGGGCGGTCCGGGTGAAACCGGTTACGACTGGGCCATCTGGCTGTTCCAAAAGGCCCGGTACTATTTCCCCAATGCCAAACTGGTCATCAATGATTTTGAACTTGAGACGAACAGTGCCGGCAGAAACGAAATCCTGGATCTTGTAAAAGTGCTGCGCGACAGCGGTTTGGTTGATGGCTTTGGGACCCAGGCCCACTATTTTAATGTGGACGGGATCAATGCCAACAGTCTTAAGAGTGCGCTGGATGCCATGGCCAAATCGGGTCTGCCCATCTATGTAACCGAATTGGATTTAAAGGGCAAAACAACATCGGAGGCCGGCCAGCTGGCCAGTTACCAGACTTCGTTTCCCGTCTACTGGAACCATCCGGCAGTTGCCGGCATTACACTGTGGGGCTATGTGGAAGGCAGCACCTGGGCTACGGGTACGGGCATATTGAATAAGGATGGATCGGAGCGTTCGGCCATGACCTGGCTCAAAACGTATATGGCAGGCCTGCCTGATATGGGATACCCGTTTAAAGCTGCGCCCCAGGTGGTGGATTCAAAGGGGATGGATCATCCGGCTGCCGGTCCAATGGTATCTGTGTATCCGAATCCGGTTGTTTCCGGTTTGGTTACCGTTGAAGCTTCGGGCAG
>JAZDPG010000029.1:0-89681 GCA_043797815.1 Bacteroidota bacterium | reverse complement strand
AGAAGTTGTTTGTCCACAGGCTGGAAGGCGAAGAAGGAAAAAAGGTTTCATTCGACCAGGTTCTGCTGATCGATACAGGTAGCAAAGTATCTGTTGGTGACCCTGTTGTTAAAGGTGCTGCTGTTTCTGCCAGGATCCTTGCTCACGTAAAAAGCGACAAAGTATTGGTCTTTAAGAAAAAAAGGAAGAAAGGTTATCAGAAACTCAACGGTCACAGGCAATACATGACCCAGATTCAGATCGAAACCATTTCTGAAAAAGCCGCAGCATCAAAGGCAGAAGATTCACCACAAGCTGAAGCCGCACCAAAAGCCGCAGCTGCTCCCGTAAAAAAGGAAGCAATTACAAGCAAGCAGCCTGCAGCCGGCAAAACAGCCGAAGAACAAAAACCAGCCACCACAAAAAAAACTGCAGTATCCAAAACAACCGCAGCCAAAAAAGCACCTGTCAAACCCGCTCCAAAAAAGAAGCCGGGAGAGGACAAAGAAGCAAAGTAGTAAAAACCAAATCAAAGGAACTGAGCAGATAACCGCAGGGACTGAGGCGCAAGCCGAAGAACGCGAAGAAAAATAAAGAGTTATGGCACATAAGAAAGGAGCCGGTAGTTCAAGAAACGGTCGCGAATCAGAAAGCAAAAGACTGGGAGTAAAGCTTTTCGGGGGACAACTCGTAAAAGCAGGGAACATCCTCGTAAGACAGCGTGGTACAGTGCACCACCCAGGGAACAATGTGGGCCTGGGTAAAGACCATACGCTTTTTGCCAAAATCGATGGAACGGTGAAGTTTACCAAGAAAAAGGATAACAGATCTTATGTTTCCGTCGAGCCGGTAGAAAATCAGTAGAAAAATCTGAGATCAATATACTTCATTCACCTGTAATGCACTACCTTTAAAGTGTATTACAGGTTTTTTTATGCTATCAATATGCTGACCATACAGTTTATCCGGGATCACCGTGAATCCGTCCTGGACAGATTAAAGATTAAAAATTTCAAGCAGCCTGAACTGATCGACCGGATTATCTCTACAGATGATAACAGGAGGTCCCTGCAGGTAAAAACCAATGAGCTTCAGTCGGAAATGAACCAACTGAGTAAAGAAATCGGGATGCTTTTCAAGCAGGGCGAAACCAGGAAGGCCGCAGAAATGAAAGAACGGACCACCGGCATTAAAAAAGAGCTTGAATCCCTGGAACGGGAACTACTGGAAGTCACAACCAGCATGAATCAATTGCTGGTGCTTGTACCCAATGTTCCTCATCCGACAGTTCCTCCCGGGAACAGTGCTGCAGACAACAAAATCATCCGCGAAGGCGGGGTTATACCCAAGCTGCATGACAAGGCGCTTCCCCACTGGGACCTGGGCACAAAATACAAGCTCATTGATTTTGATCTTGGGGTAAAGATTACCGGGGCTGGTTTCCCGGTTTACAGGGGAAAAGGTGCACAGCTTCAGCGGGCTTTGATATCCTATTTCCTGGATGTAAACACTTCCGCCGGTTACGAAGAAGTCCTCCCTCCCCTGATGGTCAATGAAGCCTCCGGTTTCGGGACCGGCCAGCTCCCCGATAAAGAGGGGCAAATGTACCATGTTACCGGGGACAATCTTTACCTGATTCCAACCGCCGAGGTACCGGTGACAAATATTTACCGGGACGAGATCCTCAAAGCTGAAGAGCTTCCCATTAAAAACACTGCCTATACACCTTGCTTCAGGCGTGAAGCCGGTTCCTACGGCAAGGATGTCCGGGGCCTGAACCGGGTTCACCAGTTCGACAAGGTAGAGATTGTTCAGATACAGCACCCGTCAAAATCCTATGAAGCATTGGAGGAGATGGTGAACCATGTGGAGAATCTGGTGGTCAGTCTGGGACTTCCATACCGCATATTGCAGCTGTGTGGAGGAGATCTCAGTTTCACCTCCGCCCTTACCTACGATTTTGAAGTATTTGCAGCTGCCCAGCAAAAATGGCTGGAGGTAAGTTCCGTTTCCAACTTTGAATCTTACCAGGCCAGCCGGCTAAAGCTACGATTCAGAGAGAGCGGTGAGAAGCGTCCCGTTCTGGCACATACCCTGAATGGAAGCTCCCTTGCTTTGCCCAGGATTCTGGCTGCCATCCTTGAAAACAATCAGACCAGGGAGGGTATCCTGATACCGGAAGTACTGCAAAAATATATGGGAGGCGACGGGATCATCACATAAAAACCTTCTGTCGATGCAAGGAAAATCAGCCAGGAAAGCTTATCTGTTCGCCATCCTGGCTGTACTTTTCTGGTCCACATCACCTACTGCATTCAAACTGGGGCTCAGGTTCCAGGATACCTGTCAGCTGCTCACAGGAGCAACCCTCACTTCTTTTTTGGTATTGGGACTACTTCTTATACCTGGCTTTCGGTTCAGAAAACTGGCAGAATTCGGATGGAGGGATATTGGATTTTCTCTGCTTATGGGCTTTCTGAATCCAATTGCATACTACCTGATCCTTTTCAGGGCATATTCCATCCTCCCAGCCCAGGTGGCCCAACCTCTGAACATGGTCTGGCCCATCGTACTTGTCATCATTTCCATCCCCATGCTTCGCCAGAAAATCGGGTGGAAGAGCATCGGTGCCATGATGCTGAGTTTCTCGGGTGTGGTTCTGGTATCCCTTCAGGGGGGGGCAGTGGAAAAAGATCCTGAAAACAGACTGGGGATCATCCTGGCATTGTCCACTTCCTTCCTCTGGGCCTTTTACTGGATTTACAATACAAGAGATAAAAAAGATCCGCTGGTCAGGTTGTTCCTTAATTTCATGTTCGCCTCGCTGTTTCTCATTGCTGCAGGACTCCTGAAAGGAGATATGTTCCCCGGAACCTTCCGGGCCTGGGGTACGGCAGCATATGTGGGAGTTTTCGAAATGGGTGTTACATTTGTATTGTGGTTGATGGCCATGCAGTATGCGCCTTCCACAGACAGGATCAGCAACCTGGTGTATTTTGCTCCATTCCTGAACCTGGTTATTGTAAACCTGGTACTCGATGAAAAGATATTTCAAACCACAGTGTATGGAATTGTACTTTTGGTTTCCGGAATCCTTATCCAGAACATGATACACAGGCATGCAGATAAAAAGTGAAAGAATCATCCTGGGAATTGATCCCGGCACCAACCTCATGGGCTATGGTGTTATCAGGGCAGACGGCAAGAAACCGGTATACATGGATATGGGGGTAATCAACCTGAAACAGGGCAAAGACCCCTATATCAAGCTGGGGATGATCCTGGAAAAAACAATTGAACTGATCGATCAGTACCTGCCTGATGAGGTGGCCATTGAAGCACCATTCTTCGGAAAGAATGTTCAGTCCATGCTCAAACTGGGACGGGCGCAGGGGGTGGCCATCGCAGCAGTGCTTTCCCGTAAAATACCCGTGGCAGAATATGCCCCCCGGAAGATTAAGCTAGCCATTACCAGTGCAGGAGATGCCTCCAAGGAGCAGGTGGCCGGTATGCTTGCCAGGATGTTTAACATGAAGGAAATCCCCAATGATCTGGATGCCACGGACGGCCTTGCTGTGGCTGTATGCCACTTTTACCAGAAAGGAACTGTCTCCAGGGGGACCGGCTCAAAGAGCTGGGATGATTTCATCCGTAAAAATCCGGGGAGGGTCAGGTAATCCTATTGGATCGCTGAAGAGATCTGGCGGGCGATGGCTTCAAATTCCTCTTTCGATAATTGAAGCTTGGGCCTGCTGAATTCGATATCATGCAAACCGTTGATGGGCACCAGGTGAATATGGGCATGCGGGACTTCAAGCCCCAGGACAGCAATCCCCACCCGCTTGCAATCCATGGTTTTATCAATGGCCAAAGCCACCTTTTTTGCAAACACCATCATATTCCCCAGCACTTCATCTTCCAGATCAAACAGGTAATCGGTTTCAACCTTTGGGATCACCAGGGTATGCCCTTTTGCCAGAGGATTGATATCCAGAAATGCATAATAGCTTTCATCCTCATAAACTTTGAAGGATGGGATTTCACCAGCAATAATCCTTGAAAAGATAGTTGCCATGTTGGGCTGACTGCTAAAGAGAAATTTCTATGATCTCGAATGACATAATGCCTGATGGCACCTGGATATCAACGATATCACCCACCTTTTTCCCCAGGAGTCCCCTGGCTATGGGTGTGGCTACAGATATTTTTCCGCTCTTGAAATCTGATTCACTTTCAGAAACCAGCATATACTCAACTTGCTTGTTGTTACGGGTATTCTTGAGCTTCACCTTGTTAAGGATCTGTACGTGCGAGGTATCAATCAACGATTCGTTAATAATTCGTGCATTGGCCACCATCTCTTCCATCCTGGCGATCTTCATTTCCAGCAAGCCCTGTGCTTCCTTCGCCGCATCATATTCTGCGTTCTCAGAAACATCCCCTTTGTCCCTGGCCTCGGCAATCTGTTGTGAAATGGCAGGCCTTTCCACAGATACCAGATGGTCTAGTTCTTTTTTTAATTTGGCCAGTCCCTCCTCTGTCATATAAGAAGCTTGCGCCATAATTGTTTTCTCTTTCGTTACATTAAAAACAAAAAGAATTCCGCAGACACCGGAACTCTTGAGTTGTAAAATTACAAAAAATAATTAATAATCAACACGATTGATGATTGCCGAATACACAATTGCAGTCCCGGCTTCAAAATCCTTGATGATTTTGAAGTAGTCTGTTCCCTCCTGTGCTTCAAGGTCGATGACCACCAGCGGCTCAGGATTACCATCCACCTGAGGAAGGAATATTTCACTTTCCCTGCTATTCAACCGGTCCAGGATTTGCTGGTACTCTTCCTGAAAAGTTGGTAAATCCGCGGTTACGATGGGTGAAGGTTCAGGAACCGCCTCTTCGTATCCCATCACTTCCTCCCCGTATAAATCAACTGCCTGTTCCTGAAAATCGATAAGCACAGGATCTTCCTGTCCCGTCCTGAGAACTTTCTCAAGGCTTTCCATAAATCCGCCCTGAGGCTGTCTCCCCGCATCCCCTGGCACAGAACCTGTGGGTGCCGGTTTCTTCTTCCTTCCCATGACTCCGACAATTACCACCACCAGGGTGATCACGATATACAATATGTTTCCAATGTCAAATTTCATATCCGGAAAGGAAATCAAACAATAAACCTTGGTATTAAGAGTTAAAAATACAAAAAATGCGTGATTTTCTTACATTTGATCAAAATGCAGCACTTCAGGATCTTCACAGGCACGCTTTTATTTCTGTTGATTCCGGGAATTCTTGTTCCTTCCTGCGAAACATCAAGGGGGGAAATTATCCCCTACGTGAAGGTGGATGAATACTTCCTGATCTACTCCGACCTCTATGATCTGGGAGTCCTGGGCACCAAATTTGTGAGTGGAGGCGTCAATGGTATCGTGCTGTACAGGGAATCTGACATAAGTTTCAGGGCCTTTGACCGAACCTGCACCCTCTGGCCGGAACATAATGCAGCTGTAATTGACGATACCCTTTCCCTGAAATGTCCTGAATGCGGATCCATCTACCTGCCCTCTCTGGATGGATCACCCATTTCCGGGCCGGCTGAATATCCCCTGATTGAATACCACACTTCGGTGCAGGGTGATGTCCTGCATGTCTTCAACTAGATAATTACCAAGGGTATTCCTTTCCCCGCTGAATTTCTTTGCTGTGCAAATAAATATAGGCTTCGGAATTGAATACCCTTGGTAATAAGTCTGTATAAAAGGGTTAATATCGGTAGTGGTCGGATTTGTAGGGGCCTTCCACCTTCACGCCAAGGTACCTGGCCTGTTCGGGGGTCAGGGTTGTCAGCTTCACACCCAGTTGTTCCAGATGCAGTCTTGCCACCTCCTCATCCAGGTGCTTGGGCAGCATATAGACACCAACTTCATGATCATTTTTCCACAATTCAAGCTGGGCAAGGGTCTGATTTGAGAAAGAGTTGCTCATCACAAAGGAGGGGTGCCCCGTGGCACATCCCAGGTTTACAAGCCTGCCTTCGGCCAGCAGGAAAATGGCATGACCATCTTCGTAAATGTACTTATCCACCTGCGGTTTGATATTCAGTTTGCTGATTCCCGGCCAGTATTCCAACCTGGCTACCTGGATCTCATTGTCAAAATGCCCGATGTTACATACAATGGCCTGGTCTTTCATGGCGGCCATATGTTCTGCAGTGATCACATCCCTGTTCCCGGTGGTGGTTACAAAAATATTACCCTGCTTCAATGCTTCCTCCATGGTGTTGACTTCAAATCCTTCCATGGCTGCCTGGAGTGCGCAAATGGGGTCAATTTCAGTAACAATCACCCTGGCCCCATAGGATTTCATGGAATGGGCACAACCTTTACCCACATCACCGTATCCTGCAACCACCACCACTTTTCCGGCCACCATTACATCGGTGGCACGCTTGATTCCGTCGGCCAGCGATTCGCGGCAGCCATACAGGTTGTCAAACTTGGATTTTGTCACCGAGTCGTTCACGTTGATGGCGGGGAACAAGAGTTTTCCCTGTTCCATCATCTGGTAAAGACGATGTACTCCCGTAGTGGTCTCCTCAGATACGCCTCTCATTTCAGAAACAGCCCTGTGCCATCTTCCGTGATCCTCAGCCAGTATCCCCTTCAAAGTGGCAAGGATCACTTCTTCTTCCTTGCTGGAAGCTTTCACATCCAGTACCGAAGCATTATCTTCGGCTTCATATCCTTTAATGACAAGCAAGGTGGCATCGCCGCCGTCATCCACAATCATATTGGGGCCTTTTCCTTCCGGAAAAGCCAGGGCCTGTGAGGTACACCACCAATACTCTTCCAGGGTCTCCCCTTTCCATGCAAATACAGGAATCCCAGCTGCTGCAATGGCAGCTGCAGCATGGTCCTGAGTACTGAATATATTACAACTGGCCCAACGTACATCGGCGCCCAACTCAGCCAGGGTCTCAATCAACACTGCAGTTTGAATGGTCATATGCAAGGACCCTGTGACCCTGGCTCCCTTCAGTGGTTTCTCACTGGCCCATTTTTTCCTGATGGACATCAGTCCTGGCATCTCTTTCTCTGCGATTTCAATCTCTTTTCTACCAAACCCGGCCAGACTGATATCTGCCACTTTATAAGGTACTGTCTCCGTGTACGTCTTTGTCTCCATATATTTCAATTATTTACAAATGCAAAAATAGTGTTTTATCCCCATAAAGGAGAATTCCGTAAGTATTACGCGTGAAAGCCGAAAAAGTTGTCTATTTCAGCCAAATGTTTGTCAAAGGCAGTCCGGCTTTTACCCCTTCACTTTAACAAATGAATCGAGGCATGGTTTATTGGGGACTGCAGATGGTGTTTTGACCCGGCTTTTCAGACCGTCTGTCAAAAAGTGATTGGCTATTATTCCAGGAGCTTCTTTATGTGTTTCTTATCTTTGCCAAGTTGAATTTTCAGTTCATCCAATCCCCTGAATTTCATTTCATTCCTGACTCTTTTTATAAAATGGATCACGATCTGTTCATCGTAAAAATTCCCTGAAATATCGAACAAATGAGCCTCAATGGTTTTAACCGCTGCAGCACTGTCAATGGTCGGTCGGAACCCGATATTCAACATCCCTCCCAGCGATCTCCCCGTTAGCTCAGCCCTGATGGCATAAACCCCGTTCATTGGAATTAACTTGTTTGGGTCCGTAGGGTGAATATTGGCTGTTGGAAATCCCATCTTTCTGCCGATGTGGTTTCCTTCTACGATATGTCCGGTAAGGTAGTAATGATACCCGAGCATTGCTTCAGCCGTTTCCAAATCTCCTTTGAGAATGGCTTCCCTGATCAGGGTCGAACTCACCCTCCCGTGCGCTGTATGGAATTCCGGCAATTTCTCAATCCTGAATGCACTTTCCTCAGCGCATCGTGCCAGACCCTCGGGGTCTCCTTTTCTGTCACGCCCGAACCTGTTGTCATATCCCAACATCAATACCTCTATTCCAAGCCTGTCCACCAGGTATTCCCTGGTAAATTCACAGGCTGAAAGTGTAGCAACCGTTTTATCAAAGGGGATAATGACCAGGTGATCAATCCCCGAAAGTTCTAGTTCCCAGAGCTTCTCCTCATAGGAATGCAGCAAAGTGAACAGCTGAATGTCCTGGTTCAGCACAATCCGGGGATGCGGCCAGAGGGTCACCACCACCGATTCACCCTGCTGCTTCTTGGCCTGAGCCTTCAGGTGTTCCAGGATAAACCGGTGGCCGGTGTGCACCCCGTCAAAAATACCGATGGTTGCCACAGGTTTTCGGATAGAAATGGGTTCATGAATGTACCAAACCTTCATAAGTAATTCATATTGATTTGACCGGGCCCTATGATTTAGTGGTCAAATTTAATAATTTTAAAGTGCTGTTATGAAAGAACCTGGATTGATCAAAAATGATCCGTGGCTGGCACCCTACAGGGCGACCATCGAAAAACGGATGAACCTTACCTTTATTAGGGAAAAGGAGCTGGCAGGAAACGGCTCCCTGCAATCCTTTGCAAGCGGCCATCTGTGGTTCGGACTTCACAAACATGAATCGGGCTGGATCATGAGGGAATGGGCTCCCCATGCCACTGAGATTTTCCTCATCGGGGAGTTCAGTGAATGGGAGGTCAAAGAGGAATTCAGGTTGATCCGGCTGGCACATGGTGCGTGGGAGATTCTTTTGAAGGAGGGTGAAGTCTCCCATGGCGACCGGTACAAACTTTTGGTTCGCTGGGAAGGCGGTCAGGGGGAAAGGATCCCTGCCTGGTGCAACAGGGTGGTCCAGGATCCCGAAACGAAAGTATTCGATGCCCAGGTATGGATGCCGGAATTGCCTTATCAGTGGAAGAATCCGGAACCTGTCCTGGCGGGACTACAGCCCATGATCTATGAAGCCCATATCGGGATGGCCGCAGAAGAGCATAAAGTCGGAACCTACAGTGAATTCAGGGAGAAGGTGCTGCCCCATGTGGTGAGGGGTGGATACAATACGCTGCAGATCATGGCCATCCAGGAGCATCCTTATTACGGATCCTTCGGATATCATGTGTCGAGCCTGTTTGCACCCAGCTCCCGGTTTGGAACGCCTGAAGAGTTAAAAGCGCTGATAGATGAAGCACATGGCCTCGGATTGGCCGTGATCATGGATATTGTTCACTCCCATGCTGTGAAAAATGAGATCGAGGGCCTTGGCCGTTTTGATGGTGATCCGGGCCAGTTCTTTCACAGAGGCCACAGGAGAGAACATGTCGCATGGGATTCACTTTGTTTCGACTATGGCAAGAACGAAGTTTCACATTTCCTGCTTTCCAATGTAAACTACTGGCTAACCGAATTCAGGTTTGACGGTTTCAGATTTGACGGGGTGACCAGCATGCTCTACTATGACCACGGACTTGAACGTGATTTTACCAGTTATGATTTCTATTTTGACGGTGGACAGGACGAAGATGCCATCACCTATCTTTCCCTGGCCAATAAAATGATCCAGGAAATCAGGCCCGGTGCGCTCTCCATTGCCGAGGACATGAGCGGTTATCCGGGACTTGCCGTGCCGCTAACCGAAGGGGGAGTCGGATTCAACTACCGCCTGGCCATGGGTACTCCTGATTACTGGATCAAAACCATCAAGGAGCGCGCCGACGAACAATGGAACATGCAGGAGATCTTCCATGAACTCACTTCCAAACGCGCTGATGAAATGACCATAGGATATGCTGAATCCCATGACCAGGCACTGGTGGGTGACAAGACCATTATCTTCCGGCTTATAGACCAGGAAATGTACTGGCATATGAATAAAGATTCACATAACCTGGTAGTGGACCGGGGAATTGCCCTTCATAAAATGATCCGCCTGGCCACTGCCTCCACAGCAGGCAATGGCTACCTGAATTTCATGGGCAATGAATTTGGCCATCCCGAATGGATTGATTTTCCCAGGGAGGGAAACAACTGGTCCTACCAGTACGCCCGCCGCCAGTGGTCCCTCATCGAAAACAGGGAGCTGAAATACCATTACCTCTCAGACTTTGATAAGGCCATGGTGGAAACACTGGTCCGGTACGGCATCTACAATGCCTCATGCAACCATGTGAAAACCGATCAGGGAGATCTTGTCCTTGCCTTTGAGCGGGCAGCGCTATTGTTTGTATTCAATTTTCACCCTTCCCGTTCATACACCGACTATGGCCTTGCGGTAGAGGGCGGGAAATACCGGACGCTGCTCTGTACAGACCAACCCGAATACGGGGGTTTCGGGCGATTTGACACAAGCATGATTTACAGGTCAGTGGTTGAGAAATCCTTCGGATTCAGGCAAAACCTGAAACTTTACCTGCCCTCCCGAACCGGGATGGTCCTCCAGAGACAGGCAATTCCCAGGGTAAGGTAGTCCTTAAATCCAGCGGACCAGCGGGAAATCCATGCGATGTGGAATATGGATATGCTTGGGATAAATCCTGAATCCTATATCAAAAATGCCCGTCTCTTCAACTTCATATTCAAAAGAAAACTCTGCAATTTGTCCCTCGGATTTTGTACACGAAAAGTTTTTTATTCCCAGAAGATGAGGTTCTTCATATCCCGGATTGCTGTTGGTCATGACCATTTCAACTCCAATTTCATCGGCAGACAGACCATCGAGATCCAGAACAACTTTCCCGGAATAGGTTACACCGACAATAAACTGATCACTGTTCACATTGGGTAAATCATATTCAAGAACCTGTATGTTTTTCCAATGCGTCAGTATTTTATTTTTCCAGTGTGCAATTTCCTTGGGTTGCTTGTAGTCCTGCTCCCTTAACATAAGGGTCCTTTTAAACAACTTCATGTAATAACGATGGATGTAATCTCGTAGCATCCTGTTCATGGTAAACTCGGGGGCCACATGTGCAATGTTGTTCCGGATCATACCAACCCAGTCCTCAGGAATATCATGGTCATTGCGGTTATAGAATTTCTCGGTTATATCATATTCAAGCATCGAATAGATACGTTCCGCATCCAGTTCATCCTGTAACTCCTGGTTATCATATGATCTTTCCTTGGCAAGAGCCCAGCCTGCGTCACTTCGGTAACCCTCCGCCCACCAACCGTCAAGCACACTGAAGTGCATGGTTCCATTCATGACGGCTTTCTCACCACTGGTTCCTGATGCTTCAAGCGGGCGTGTAGGGGTGTTCAACCAGATATCTACGCCTTTCAGCAGCCTTTTTGCCAGCCTGATGTTATAGTTCTGCAAAAAAATAATTTTTCCCAGGAACTCTGGACGTTTGGATATACCTACGATCATTTTGATCAGGTCCTGGCCCGGAATATCCCTGGGATGGGCCTTCCCGGCAAAAATGAATTGGACAGGCTTCAGGGGATTGTTCACAATTCTTGCCAACCTGTCAAGATCCCTGAACAACAAATGAGCGCGCTTGTAAGTGGCAAACCTTCGTGCAAAGCCGATGGTCAGGGCATCCTTATTCAAGGCATTGGAGATTTCCAATATCTGACCCGGATTGTCCATCATCCTTGAGGTAGCCTGTGACAACCTTTCCTTGATATAATTGATCAGATCTTCCCGCTCGGATGACTTTATCTCCCACAGATCAGCATCGGGAACCAGTTTGATTTTGTCCCACATGAGCCTGTCTTCCTGCCTGGACAAAAAATCATCTCCAAATGACCTTTCATAGACTTTCTTTAATTGCGGGCCCAGCCATGTGGGCAAATGCACACCATTGGTAACATGGCCAATATGCAGCTCTTCGGTGAGGTACCCGCGCCAAAGATCCGTAAACATCTTCCGGCTCACCTCTCCATGCAACCTGCTCACGCCATTCACTTCCTGGGAAAGACGAACGGCCAGGATGCTCATTGAAAATTTCTCTTCCCTTCTATTGGGATGCATCCTGCCTAAATTGATGAACTGGTTCCAGGTAATTTTCAGCCTCTCCGGATAATGGGCGATATAGGTACGGAGCAGGTCCTCCTCAAAAGCATCATGGCCAGCCGGGACCGGCGTGTGCGTGGTAAACAGACTTGATCCCCTGACCACTTCCATGGCTTCGGGAAATGTCATGTTTTCATCCTGGATAAACTCCCTCAGGCGCTCCAGGCCGGTAAAGGCGGCATGTCCTTCATTGCAATGATAAACATCTGTATCAATTCCAATACTGCGAAGCGCCCTGATTCCGCCGATTCCCAAAAGAATCTCCTGTTTGAGCCTGTTCTCATTGTCACCCCCGTAGAGGTTATGGGTGATGCTCCTGTCCTGCTCCTGGTTGGCTTCATAGTCGGTGTCAAGCAAATAAAGGGAAATACGTCCCACTGCCACCTTCCAAATCCTTGCGTGAAGTGTTCGTCCGGGTAACACGATCTGAACCGATTTCCAGTTCCCCTGCTCATCCCTTACAGGAGAAACAGGCAACCTGGAAAATGACTGGGCATCAACCGACGCTACCTGTTCCCCCCCTGCAGAAATCACCTGACGGAAATAACCATACCTGTAAAGCAGTCCAACACCGGTCATGCTGATGTTAAAGTCACTGGCCTCCTTCAGATAGTCACCTGCCAGGAGCCCAAGTCCGCCCGAATAGATTTTCAGTGAATTGTGCAACCCATATTCCATGCTGAAGTATGAAATGGAGGGCATACCCCCTTTGGGCGGTTCTTCCATATAGCGCCTGAATGATGCATGGACGGCCTCCAGCTTCCCTATAAATTCATTGTCCTTTTCAAGCTTCCTCATTAATTCGGAAGACAAGCGGTCCAAAAAAACAATGGGGTTCTCCCCAACGGACCGCCACAATGCTTTATCTATGGAGGCAAAAAGGTCAACCGCGTCCTGGTTCCATGACCACCACAAATTCCTGGATAACTCATCCAGGGGCTTGAGTTGGTCCGGAATGTACTGCTGGACCAGTACCCTCCTCCAGTGGGGATTGATATCAATCAATACCTGTTCGGTTTCCGGTAATTTCTCGATCCTCTCTTTCTCATAATAGGCCGCCTCTTTTCCTGAGGCGTTGGTGAGCGCAATGTCATAGGTCTGCCAATAATGGTTGATCAGGTTTTTCCAGAGCGCAATCCTGGAAATCCCGAAAGCCCCTTCCCTTTCCTCCAGCTGGTTTTCCCCTCCCAGTTTACAATAGTTCAGCATGGCTTTGCTGATGGCCATGCTTACCTCCTTATCATTGTGATCGTCCCTGGGGATAACCGTGATTCCCGGAACCGCTTTTTTATACACCTCATTCACCCACAGCCCGAACCCGGTCAAGGAAGTGGTCACGGTGGGAATATGAAATGCAAGGCTTTCAAGGGGTGTATAACCCCATGGTTCATAGTAGGAAGGGAAAACGGTCAGATCAAAGCCAATCAATACTTCGTAATAGGACAGGTTAAATATGCCATCATTCCCATTCAGGTAAGAGGGAACAAAGATTACTTTTAACCTATCCTCCTTCGCGTTGTTCAACTGGTTTATCTGAATACGGTTCAAAATGGGATCATGCTCCGAATAATGCAGGTTGTGGGTTAGATGTTTTTCAGCCAGATCCGGAATACACTCCTGCCCCAGGGCATCAATGAGATCCTTCCTGGGTCCGTAATGGTTGGCAGGAATCAGAATGAAAGCAACAGCATTACCATCACAATTTTTATTTTTATTGAGTTCTCCAAGTGCATCGATAAAAAGATCAATCCCTTTATTTTTAAATTCATACCGTCCACTGGTGGCGATCAGCCTGGCACTTTCAGGAATCTCTTCTCCGGTAAGCACTGAGGCAACCTTTAACAATTTCGCCCTTGCAAATTTCCGGCTCCGTTCAAATTCCTTTTTATCCGGAACAAAACTATCTTCAAAACCATTGGGAGTAACTACATCGACCTCCTTTTTGTGAAATTGGGCACATTCCCTGGCTGTCAGTTCACTCACTGTGGTGAACGCATCGGCATAATGGCTCGCCATCTTCTCGGACGAGTGCTTGGATGTAATATTCAACTCCTTTGCCTTCTGGTCTCCATTGTACTGGTTCAGACTGCTGTACAATGGCTGGTTGTTACCGGCAATAGCCCTGCCCACGGTGGTGGCATGGGTCGTAAAAACGGTTCCCACCTGGGGTTGGTATTGTTCTATATAAAGCAGGCCTGCTCCAGTCTGCCATTCATGAAAATGGGCTGCAATTCGCTTATCCTCCAGGTCATAATACCGGATAAAGCTTTCGATCACTTTCCCGGCTGCATATCCGAACAGTGTGGGCTCGATATAGTCCCACTGGCCACTGATGGTATCAAGTTTATAGGTCTCCCACAGGCTCTTGAAAATAGCATCTTTCTGATTGATAAACGTGGTGAAATCAAGCATGAAAGATACAGGCCTCCCAGAAATCTTCCAATATCCGATCCTCACCCTGAGACCATCCTGGATTGCATGCTCCTTCCAGTCTGTAAAAAGTGAATGATCCTCTTCAAATTCAGGGTGCTCCTGACTTTCTCTCCAGACATCCGGGCCAATGGTAATATAATGATCTCCCAACTCCTCCTGAACCGTATGCGCTTTGGTGGATATGACGGTATGAATACCTCCGATTTTATTGCATACTTCCCAACTTACCTCGAATAAATAATCAGGTCTTATCATTGTATTTCTATTGTTATTTGGAAACAAAGGCTAATTCTTCTTTTTTGATGGAGCCTTTTTTATATCAAGGGGAGACTTGGCGGCAGCAGGCTTTTTGGATGCAGGCATTGTGGTCGCAGGCTTTATGGTCGCAGCTTTTTTGGTTGCATGCTTTTTGATTGGAACCGGCTTCTTTTTGTCTGCCAGCCTTTTCTCCAGCTTTTCCAGTTGTTCATCCTTTTCTTTGATGATCTTACTTAGCCTGGAAACCTGATCATCCGTATCAGACAGGATGCTTGCATTTACCCTGATCTCAAAATCACTCAGAATATTCATGTAGTTGATGAATGCTTCATAAGGAGAGGCATATGGATTAAAATAAGAGTGTACCTCCCCATCAGAGAAAAACTTTGTTGACATGTAGTAAAAATGGTCGCTTACCTGAAGGTATGCAAAATCCTGCTCGATGATTTTATCGCCTGAGGCATACACTTTCTTTTCCAGAGAATAGAGCTTGTGAAAGGCCTCCTGTTGCATTTCATTGCCCAGCCATGCGGTAAGATCACGCTCTTCATCAGCCCATGAAATAGGATTTGGGACATTGGCAGCTGCCACCACCTGCAATTTTTTTGCTACATCGGCAGGCGTACTGAAACTGAAAGGGGAATTGTTGAATACACAATCCGGAAAGGCTTTCAGAAAATCAAAAATGCCCGATTCTTTCCACTGGTGTTCTCCAAAAGTTTCATAATCCATGAACAGGTTAATGACCTCCTCCCTTTCAGGAATCTGGTTCAACCACGACACAAATTTTCCGGCGGTAAGGGGATATTCATGCCATCCTTTGTTGGAAAACCTGAATGCAATATCATCACTGAGTTTATAGTTTTTCAGCAAAAGCTTGAGCTTCGGATTAATCGCATTGCAATAAAGGAAATTGGGGCTTTTCCATCCCAACACATGTTTTGCTCCTTCTGTCAGCATGGCTTTAAAACCCATACGGGCTACCATGGATCCGATTTCATCTGAATAGATCAGTTCCGTATTCCTGAATACGGATGGTTCCTGGCCGAAATGTTCTTTGATCAGGGCTCTGTGCGCATTCACCTGACGTTCAAATTCTTCCCTGCCATGCAAAGCACAAAGAGAATGCGAATAGGTTTCAGAAAGAAACTCAACCTGGCCGGTTTCTGCCAGCTTCTTAAAACTTTCAAGTACCTCCGGTGCATAAAGTATGAATTGCTCCAGAGCTATACCGGAAATGGAAAACGCCAGTTTAAACTTTCCCTTGTGTTTCCGGATCAGCTCCAGCATGATGTCGTTGGCCGGAAGGTAAGACTTCTGGGCCACTTTCTGAAGAATTGATTCATTGGAATAATCATCATAATAATAATGATCATTACCAATATCAAAAAAACGATACCTTCTGAACCGGTATGGCTGGTGGATCTGGAAATATAAACAAATCGTTCTCATATGGTCAAATCATAAGTTCAATGAACAAATTCCCGGTAGACGGCATGGACTTTCTTTCCCGAATTTTCCCACTTCATATCATGCACTTCCCGGGCTCCAAACTTTTTAAACATGGTTGATAATGCGGGATAGTTTAACAATCCGTAAATGGCATCAGCCATGGCGTCCACATCCCAGAAATCCACCTTAAAGGCGTGTTTTAAAATCTCCGACACTCCTGATTGGTAAGAGATAATGGAGGGGACATTGGATTGCATGGCCTCCAGTGGAGAGATTCCAAATGGCTCCGACACAGAAGGCATTACATAAACGTCACTGATGGAGAACATGCGGAATACATCATCCCCTTTTAAGAAACCCGTGTAGTGAAACCTGTCGGAAATACCCAGTGCTGCAGTCCAATGGATCATTTTTTCCAGCAACTCACCACTACCAGCCATAACAAACCGCACATTGTCCATTTTCTGAAGCACCTTTTGTGCGGCCATGACAAAGTATTCAGGCCCTTTCTGCATGGTAACCCTCCCAAGGAAGGTAACTACTTTGTCGTTGATCCCCCGTTTCAACTGTAGTTTCTCCTGATCAGGCAAGGGATCAACCGCATTGTAAACAGTGACAACCTTATCGGGTTGAATACCGTATTTTTCTATCACGGTATTGCGGGTCAGGTTACTGACCGCAATGATTTTATCGGCCAGGTGCATTCCTGTTTTCTCAATCTCAAATACCGAGGGATTGACGTTTCCGCCGCTGCGGTCAAAGTCTGTGGCATGGACATGAATCACCAGCGGTTTCCCGGTAGCTCGTTTTGCAGCAATACCGGCCGGGAATGTGAGCCAGTCATGTGCATGAATGATGTCAAAATTGTTTGTCAATGCAATTTCACTTGCCACAACTGCATAATTGGCAATCTCTTCAAAAAGGTTTGTTCCGTATTTTCCGGTGAAATTCAGCTTTCCGCCCCGGGAAGTTTCCACAAAGCGGTGACCCACATTTTCAGTTTTATGGACAAGCACCTCATATTCTTCCGGAGATGTATAGGGAACCAGGTTTGAATTGATTTCGATGTGAGAGAGATCATTCAGGTAGAGATTTTTTCTGATGTTCCTGATATCCATTGATATATCCCCCGCACCTATCACCCTGAACCTGCTCTGATCCTCATCACCGTATGCCTTGGGAACCACAAAAAGAATATCCATTCCCGGAATGGATGACATTCCCCGGGTCAGTCCGTAACAAGCTGTGCCCAGCCCCCCCGAAATATGTGGTGGAAATTCCCACCCGAACATCAGTACCTTCATTCCTTTGTGATGTAAACCATGTATGCATCAATAATCTCGCCCGTTCTGAGCAGGGAAGCTACTCCGGTAGCCTGGGAGATTGCACCCCTGGGATGATGGGGAGGATTACCATCGTATATCTCTGATATACTGCCAATCCCCCTGATGGTTAATTCTTCCTCAAAACCATCGTAAAGCCTTTTGATCAGGTGGAGCCCGGCCTTTTTATGAACCCCCAGGTATCCTTTTGCAAAATGTTCGATAAGCCAGGGCCACACGGTTCCCTGGTGATACGCCAAATCGCGTCTCTCCTGATTGCCTTTGCAAACTTCCTTATAGGCCTCATTCTTTGGAGAAAGGCTTCTTAAACCCCTCGGGGTTAACAATTCACCTTCGACTACATCCAGAACCGACTTCTTCATGGCGGAGGTTATAGGGGAGTGATCCAGGGCCACAGCGATGACCTGGTTGGGCCGTACTGACATGTCCCTGAAAGTACCGGTTGCATAATCTGCCAGGTACTCCATCTCTTCGTTCCAGAATGTGTTCACAAATGATTCTTGAATCCGTTCCGGCAGATCCTTCCAAGCATTATAGAACCTGATATCCTGATGTTCCGACCATTCAAGCGATTGACATACAGCATTGTACCACAATGCATTTACCTCAACTGCACATCCGTAACGCGGTGTAACCGGTTTACCGGCAACTACAGCATCCATCCATGTAAGGGGGGTACCTTCAAGGCAGGCATGAATCAGTCCATTTTCCAACATATGAATCATTCCGGAACTACCTGAACGGTAGTTTTCCAGAACCGACTTAATGGATTTCCCGTATCTCTTCCATATATCAAAGTCAGGATCATAGACTGCATACTGCTGGAGGGCCCAGATAAACCACAAAGGCGTATCGGACGAATGAAAGGTCGGGACTCCCTTGATGATCGTATTCGGGAAAAGCCCGTTCTTCATTTGTGCCACCATGGAATCAATCACTTTCCTGGCCGTGGCAAAGTCTCCGGTAGTCAGCGTAAGCCCGGGCAATGACATGAACGTATCCCTTCCCCACATCCCAAACCAGGGAAATCCGGCTTTTATTTCAGTACTACCCTTCTTCCTCACAATGAACTGTTGTGCTGAATTGATCAGACAACTCTTGAAGCTGTCTTTGGGCACCCTGGTTTTCAATTCAGCATTGAATTTCCGCATCAGTCCGCCGGGTTCTGATTCTGATGTGGAAGCCGAAAACACAACAGATTCACCTTTTTTTATAGGCATTTCAAAATAGCCCGGAACATAAAGGTCCTCCTTAAATTCATAACCCCTTTTTTGCTCCTCCATGTATTCCACATTAAAATACCAGTCAGGCACCGGAACAAATTCAACTGTTTTTGAACATTGCATATACAGGCCGGGATAACCATCGTATAGCCTGGACATGATTCCATTGTTCACAGTCTGATAGTGCCGGTTGACATATAAATTCGATTTGCTTAAGGTGTGGAAATTGCGAAATGCCAGAAAAGGTTTGAGTTGCAGCAGGGTATCAGAATTTGCCTCCAGCAGGGTGTACCTCACCAGCACCTGTTCCGCCCTGGACACAAGCAGGATCTCCCTGGATAATACTACTCCGCCCACCCTGTAGATGAGGTATGAAGCCTCCCTGGCATCAAAGTCCCTGACATATTTATGCCCCCTGGGGACATAGTTGTCACCTTCGAATTTATGAATGCCCAGGTTGAAAGCTTTTTCATGCTGTATAACGGTGGCGTCCAGGGTTGAAAGAAGCACATGAAGGTCCCCGTCCAACTCTTCCACCGGGCAAATCAGGAGTCCGTGGTATTTCCTTGTATTGCAACCAATGATGGTGGTGGAAGCATAAGAACCTGCACGGTTTGACCTGATCAACTCCCTGTCCAGGGAGTATTCAAGATTGACCAATTCGGATTTTTCAAACTTCAGGTAACTCATTGAAAGGATAATTAAAATTGTAATTTACAAAAAAAAAGGCCTCAAATATAGAGACTTCCTGTCAATCATAACTTATTTTAACATGTAATTTGCGGCAGAAGCAGAAAAGTGTTGCGGAGCGAATTTAATAACTAATTACCACATATAACATTCTTGTTATTTTTGCATTGGAATTTGTAGACAGATGAAGATTGGGAGAATCACCATGCTCATTTTCTGTACCCTGTGGGTAACTGCAGGCTGCAACAGGGCAAAACAGCAGGAACAGGCATCAATTCCGGCCAGTCAGATGACCGAAATCGAGGGACTTTTGCTGGATGGTGCCGGGTGTGGTGTGGTGCTGGAAGAGATGGCCCCCAGGGAGTTTATCCCCGTGGATACTGCCATCTGCGATGAGAGGGGGGAGTTCAATATCCGCTTTGAACAGGACAAGCTTGCATTCTATGTGCTCAGGACCGGTCCTGCCGGCTACATCACGCTGCTGCTGGAACCGGGAGAAAAGGTACGTTTCAGTGGCTCATCCGGTCAAACAGAACTTTGCTCGCTGAAAGGATCCCCGGGTTCCGAACTTTTACTGGAACTGGCACATGAACACAAAAAGGCTTTGAATGAACTGGGTGATATTGCAAGAAAGAATGTGGCGTATCAGTCCTCGCCTGATTATGTCCTGAACAAAAAAGAGCTGGATCTCCGGTTTGATTCCGTGACAGATGCTTTTCAGAATTATTCACTGGAATTCATACACAGCAACAAGGAGTCTCTGGCTATTCTTATTGCCCTCTATAACCTGTATGGAAATGGCCTCCCGGTATTTCATCCTGATGACGACCTTGCTATCTATAAATATGTTGATTCGGTACTCACCATCCGGTTTAAAGGGTTCGAAGCGGTTGATCTGCTCCACGCCCAGATACTGGAGGCTGAAACAGCCAGAAGCAGGCCTGCGCAAAATCCAGGTCCGGTGAGGGGAGAGATCGCTCCTGATTTTGTATCTTCAACGCCCGACGGAGGACAACTGGCCCTGTCAGAACTAAGGGGCAATTATGTGCTTCTGAGTTTCTGGGCCGGATGGAGCAAGCTAAGCAGGGAAGAGAATATGACGCTTCTGAAAGCCTGGGAAAAGTTTAATCACATGCCATTCAGAATCCTGCAGGTTTCATTGGACGGAGAAAGAGAGGTATGGCTCAATGCTGTTGAGCAGGATAAGTTAAGCTGGGACCATGTGAGTGAACTCAGGCGATGGGAGTCCATCGTAGCCGGCCTTTACCAGGTTGACAAAATACCGTCAAACTACCTGATCGATCCCACAGGAAGAATCGTAGGTGTGAATCTGTTTGGAAAAGAATTGATTGAAAGACTCGAACAACTATTTAGCATGGAATAATCTCATGAAAATCTTAGCACGAATTCTCCTCATTGTACCGTTGTTTGCCGGTGTGGCCTGCAGCAGAAATAATGTTACCATCAAAGGATTGGTTGATTGCGGGGAGGGAAGTACCCTTGCCCTCGAGAAGCTGGACGTGAACCGCACAGTTACCATGGACTCGGTTCGCATTGATCAAAGTGGCCGGTTCTCCATTTCCATCAGGCTGGATGAAGCGGAACTTTTTATTCTCAAATATGGCAGCGGTGAGATCCTGAACCTTTTGCTGGCTCCCGGAGACAGGGTCAGGGTTACAACCTCGGCTGAATCCTTTGGAAGCGGTTACAGGATAGAAGGATCAGTAGAATCTGAAAATATCAGAATGCTTGTGGAAAAACTGAATTCCACCAGGAGCCTCCTGGATTCACTGAATACGGTTGCAGAATCCATTGAGGACCCAGGATCACCCCACATGGATCTGGTTCGGTCTGCTTATGTCCAGGCAATTGTTTCCCAAAAAAGGTTTTCCATCAGGTACCTGGTAGGGCATATGACCTCCCTTTCAAGTGTGTATGCTCTTTATCAAAAGTATGAGAATGGAGCCCTGGTGTTGGGCCAGGAAACGGATTTTCCCTATTTCCGGGCGGTAGCTGATTCACTTGAAATAACCCACCCCAATTCTTCCCTGACCCGCTCACTACTGGCAGATATTGCACAACGTGAAACGTCCCTGAAAGAGATGAACCAGATGAATACCCTGTTGGAAATGGCTCATGAAGCCACCGGTATGCTGGACCTTTCCATTGCGGACCGTGAAGGCCATGAGATCCCCCTCTCCGCGTACAAAGGCAAGGTGACGCTGGTTATTTTCTGGGCTTCCGGGAACCAGGAAAGTGTGAATGCTCTCCTCCAGTTGCGTCCGGTGTACAGAAAGTACCATCCGAAAGGTTTCGAAATCTATGCCATATCCCTGGACAACAATAAACTGCAGTGGATGAACAGCGTTGATTTCAACGAATTCGAATGGATCAATGTTTCCGAGCTTAACTACCCCAACTCGCGGGCCAATCAACTCTACAATGTGACTGCACTGCCAACGGGTTACCTGATCAACCGGGAAGGTGATGTTGTGGCGAAAAATCTGTACGGAAGAAACCTGGAAACCTGGCTGGATAATCTCATTTAATATCTGATGGCTGAGAAACCCAATGTATATTTTGCTTCCGACCTGCACCTGGGTATGTATCCGGCAGAGAACAGCCGGGAAAGGGAGCAGCATTTTGTGAAGTGGCTGGATGAGATCCGGAATGATGCCAGGGAACTCTGGCTGCTTGGTGATGTTTTTGATTACTGGTTTGAATACAGGGAAGTGGTCCCACGTGGATTCACAAGGTTTCTGGGCAAGCTGGCCACCCTGTGTGACGAAGGTGTTGAAATTCACATTTTCACAGGGAATCACGATGTATGGCTCTTCGATTATCTGCCTGAAGAGATCGGTCTTACTGTCCACCGGAAAACCCTGACCAGGACCTGGAACAACCACAAATTTATGTTGGGTCATGGCGATGGTTTATCCAAAGGAGATTATGGATACATCTTGCTTCAGAAAATCTTTCATAACAGGATATTGCAGTGGTTCTATGCCAGGATTCATCCCAACGGATCCACAGCCTTTGCAAAGTGGTGTTCCAGGAAAAGCCGGATGAAAAAAGGCTCCCATATCCCCTTCCTTGGAGCGGACAGGGAACACCAGGTTATCTACGCGAAAAAAGTCCTTGAAAAGGACCCGCACATTGAGTATTTTATATTCGGTCACCGGCACGTCCCCTTCCGGATCAGTCTCAATGAGTCAAGCCAGGTGATCTGCCTGGGAGACTGGATGGTGAATTTTACCTATGCCGTCTTTGACGGCGAACAGCTTCATCTGAAGAAATACTTCGAAGACAAAGGAGAAATTATTATACAGTAACAGCTTCGGCATAACAACCTCGTCGCTTTTCCTGGCTTCGCCAGGAGAAGGCTTCCTCAGTTATTATGCCTCCGCTGGTAATCATTCTCCTTTGGAAAAAAGGGGAAAGAAAGGCCGCCCCGGTGATTGAAGCGGCCTTCTGAAATATGGAACAAAATGTTATTAGCTGAACAAACCAAATGCCACGGTCAGACCTGCCATAACGACAGAGACCATGGTCATCAGTTTGATCAAAATGTTCAATGAAGGTCCTGAGGTATCCTTGAAAGGATCACCTACGGTATCTCCAACAACAGCCGCCTTGTGGGCAGCACTTCCTTTTCCACCGTAGTTGCCTTTTTCAATGTATTTCTTGGCATTGTCCCAGGCTCCTCCGGCATTGTTCAGCATCACTGCCAGTGTGAAACCCGTGGTCAGACCGCCGACAAGCAATCCAATTACCCCTGCAACGCCCAGAAGCAGTCCAATACTAACCGGAACGATAATTGCCAGCAGTGAGGGAAGCAGCATCTCCTTTTGTGCACCTTTTGTGGAGATGGCCACACACTTGGCATACTCTGGAGTGGCCTTTCCTTCCATAATACCCGGAATCTCACGGAACTGCCTGCGTACCTCATCAACCATGGCACCCGCAGCACGTCCAACAGCTTTCATCGTCATGGCGCAGAATACAAAGGCCATCATGGCGCCCAAAAAGATTCCACCCAGCAGCATGGGATTAAAAATAGACAGGTCATAAGCACCCACAAAATCGTGGATGTTAGCCTGGCTCAGCTGAACCACATTCAGTCCGTCGGCAGCAGCGGGAGCGTGATCGGTATAAAAGATTGTATCCCCGATCTGCTTGATGCCATCAACAGACTTATCGGCCAGTCTTCCCAGCCAGAGTCTCACCTCTTCCATATAAGCAGCCAGAAGGGCCAGGGCGGTCAGCGCAGCTGAACCGATGGCAAAACCTTTCCCGGTGGCGGCAGTGGTATTTCCCAGCATATCCAGTGCATCGGTCCGTTCGCGAACTTCATGAGGAAGCTCAGACATTTCGGCATTGCCACCTGCATTGTCCGCAATGGGTCCGAATGCATCGGTGGCCAGCGTAATCCCCAGGGTGGAGAGCATACCTACAGCAGCAAAACCGATTCCATAAACACCCTTCGAAAATTCAGTAAATCCACCAGAGAATCCGAAAGCGGCAATAATACCCAGTACAATGGTTACCACAGGAATCCATGTGGAATACATACCCACAGCCATTCCATCAATGATGGTGGTCGCTGCTCCCTGTTGTGTTTGTGCGGCAATACCCTTGGTAGATTTGTATTCATCGGAGGTAAACAGCTCTGTTCCCTGCCCGATAATCACCCCTGCTGTCAGTCCAGCAACCACGGCACCAAAAATACCCCAGCTTACCCATCCCAGTGAGGCCATAATGGCCATGGCAATAAGGATCATGACAGAGCTTCCCCCTGTCCCAAGCAGCAACGCGTTTAAAAGGTTCTTCTGGGTGGCAGACTCTTTGGCCCTCACCATAAAGATCCCGGCAATGGAAAAAATAATGCCAATAGCTGCAACGATCATGGGCGCTACAACTGCCATGCCCTGGTCAACTCCCGAAAGTCCGGGTAAAGCAGCACCGAGTGCTGCTGTAGCCAGTATGGAACCTGCATAAGATTCATAAAGGTCCGCACCCATACCGGCAACATCACCCACATTGTCTCCGACGTTATCGGCAATGGTAGCAGGATTACGGGGATCATCCTCAGGAATACCGGCTTCCACTTTACCAACAAGGTCGGCACCCACATCGGCTGCTTTGGTGTAGATTCCGCCTCCCACACGTGCAAAGAGCGCCTGCGTGGATGCACCCATACCGAAGGTAAGCATCACGGCGGTGATTTCAATCAGCTTTTCATGTTCAGTGGTTCCCGGATGTACGAATGTAAGACCGATCAGGTGCATACCGTGCTCCATGTGTTCGGCGCTGAAGATAAATTTGTTCAGGATCCAGAACCAACCTGAAATATCCAGCAGCCCGAAGCCCACTACAACCAGTCCCATTACAGCACCACTGCGGAAAGCCACCTGCAGCCCCTTGTTCAGTGATTGCGAAGCACCCTGTGCGGTCCTTGCAGAGGCAAAGGTAGCCGTTTTCATTCCCAGGAAACCACATAAACCTGAGAAGAACCCGCCGGTAAGAAAAGCCACCGGGACAAAGGGATTCTGTACACCCATGTAAGCAAGGATAATAAGGATAATCAGCAGAACACCAAATACCTTACCTACAACGCTGTACTGGCGTTTGAGATAAGCCATGGCACCTTCACGTACGTACTGCGCAATCTCCTTCATCCGGTCGGTTCCCTCTGAATTCTTCATCATGTTCTTGAAGAAGAACCAGGCAAAAACCAGTGCTACAACTGCGGCCAGCGGGAGCAACCAGAATAGCGAAAAAATATTACTCATAACTCTAATTTTAAAGTGTTTAGTTTAAAAGAAAAAGCAAAGATATGGATTTTGCTTTTAGAATGAAGTTAAATAAATAGCGTTCTTTATAAATTGACATTGTTCCCAATTGCCGCTATATTTGCATATACCTAAATGTAATGTCATGAAAGAACCGATCCGCCTGTTCGCCCTTGCAGCTTTTGTATTTTTTTCAGGAAGTTTCCTGAACGGGCAATGTGTGCCAGACATTGAGGGATGCATTGATATCAATGAACCCGGGCAGATGTGCCCTTCGGTTTTAAAGGAGGCAACTGTAAATGTTTATTATGAGCAGGTGCTCACGGTGATCCCCCCAAATTCCGTGGAATTGCCTCCATATCCCGTTCTCGATATTGCATATATCATTTTGGATACGGTACTGAACATCCCCGGGGGGCTGACCTATGAAGCCAACGCCGACACTTTCTATGCCAATACAGCTTATTGCATACTCATCTCCGGAACTCCCACAAAGGCAGGGGTGGATACACTCTCCATCAGCGTAACACCTTTCATAAATCACCCAACACTTGGCATATTCCCCGTTCCATCGGTGGTAAATGATACATCGGTGGTGGTAACCGTACATGAACCTGCGGGCCTGGATCCTGCCAAATATTATGATTTCCAGGTTCTGCCCAATATCCCCAATCCGTTTTCTGTAGTGACAAAAATCGGTTTTTACTCACCCTTCGATGAAAGAGTCGAACTGGCCGTATATAACATTCTTGGAGAACGTTTACACGAGGAAAAACAGGGAGTTCCTCCGGGCGAACATTACTTCGATTTTACTGGCGAATCCTTGCAACCCGGTACATATATTTACAGGATTACCAACACCAAGGAGGTCTTTACCGGTAAGTTTATCAAAGCTAGAAAGTAAGCCGCCCCTGCAGGGTGATCTGCCGGGGCGGACCAAGGTCGCCCGGACGCCCAAGATATTCCACATTGGCCAGGTTCCTGACAAGGACATTCATCCTGAATGACTTTGATATACTCCAACCCAGCCTGAGGTCCAAAAGGGCATAGCCATGCCTGTTTTCATTCCAGTAATCCGGAAATCCAGGAAGTAACTGGTTGCCCAGGAAAGGATCGATAAAGGCTTGATCCACATTGATCATGGTGGAATTGAACTGAAAGTTGATCCCGGCAAACATCTTCCAGAAACTTACTTCAAGATCCGATTTCAGCAGGTGCCGGCGGCGGTATTTTAATACAAATGTGTCATTTTCGACCCTTCCTGTGGATTCCAGCAGGACAGGATCCACCGGATCCATAAATGTATAACCGGCCATGGCGGTCACATTCAGGGGGCCTAATTCTCCTTTCAGATTGATGGTTATCTCACTGCCTAATATCCTTGCTGTCTCAATATTTAAAGCCTTGAATCCCACATAATCGAACGCAGGACGGGTTGGGTTTTCGGGTGGATAGTAACCAAAATTATATTCGATCATGTTCTCATATTCGGTCCAGAAAGCAGCAAGGTCAATGAATCCTGACCAGCTGCCGGCCATGAAACCCTGCTTGGCACCGACCTCGGCACTCCAGCCCCACTCGGCTTCCAACTCCGGGTTGGGGAAGATGTTCAGCCCGCTGGTTTTCGCATCCACAAATTTCTCGGCCACAGACGGGAACCGGTATCCCTGGCCGAATGATGCTCTCAGGTAGGTTGCCTGCCCGGCCTGGTAATTAAGACCGACCCTCACCACCGGAGAAGCAAGGAACAACTCATCGTTCAGGCCGTTCACCTCCCAACGGATTCCGGTGGATATCTTCAGCCTCTGCAACAGGTTGGCATCCAGCTGGGAATAGATGGCCGTATTGGATCCTTTATGCTGATTGAACAAGCCTGCATCCACTGTATTGCGCATGAAAGAAAATCCGTTGGTCCAGTGGAACCGTTCACTCAGATTTTTCAGGTACTGGTATTCCCCGTACCAGACCTTCGAAAAACTGTTTTTGGTTTCATCCACCGTATTGTTCCCCACACTGTAGAGCCTGGTCCGGAGGGTGTGTTTGTCACCCCCCGGTGTAAAATACGTAACGTAGGGGTCGATGTTATACCTGTGACCGGTAAGCGGGGCATAGGTTTCAGGATTCTGCCGGTAAGCACCTGAATCTGCATTTTGCCACAGGATAAAATCGGCATGACTGGTATACATGGCGCTGGCTGAGACTCCTGCCGACAATCCTTTTACCTTTTTAAATCTGTAGCGCAGCGCCAGGTTTCCCCTGATCCTGTCTTCGTGCTCCAGTTCCCGGTAGCCTTCATTTTTAAAGTAGTTCCCGCCAAGAGAGAGATCCAGATTGCCTATTTTACGCAAATGTGAAAAGGAGGTACCTGTATAGAACGGCGCTCTTTCCTTCCATACCAGCTCTTTTCTCGCTGGTTCGAGATAAGCTCCTCCGAACAGTGTCACTTCTGTCCGGGGTTCATTGCCAGGAAACCGGGTCCTTAGGTTTATTACTCCGTTCAGCGCAGAAGAACCATAGAGAACTGATGAAGCTCCTTTGATGATTTCGACCTGGTTCACATTCTCAACAGGCATATAACTCCATTTGATATCGCCGGCATCACCCGATATCATCGGTAAATCATCCACGAGCATCAGTACGCGGCTTCCCACACCATAACTGAATCCACTCCCTCCCCTGATACTCGGCTGTCCATTCAGGATGCTGATCCCCGAAGTTTTCTCCAGGATCATGTCCAGAGATGTAATATTCTGATTGGAAAGCTGCTGTGGCTTTAGCACTTCCAGGGAAACAGTCACATCTGAAAGTTTCTGTTCGAATTTCCCTGCACTCACCACGACTTCGTCAAGCATTTTACTGCTTACAGCCATCCGGATATCCAGATAAACTTTTTCCCCTTCAACAAGGGTCAGCTCTTTCGAAACCCTTTCATAGCCCACATAATAAAATTCAATGAAGTACGTCCCGGCAGGAAGCCGGAGAGAGAATGCACCCTTCTCCCCGGATATGGTCCCTGTTCGCCGGTTCGCACTGATATTTACTGCGATCATAGGTTTCCCGTCCGATGCATCACTGACGATGCCGGTAATGGTCCCGCCATCCTGTCCCTGGAGTAGCGCCCCTGCAAATACCAGCCATAAAAGCAATAAATACTTCATGTAAAATTTATGATTCGATCATTTTATTATATTTATCCGGCTAAATTAACCTTTTTTAATCTAAACACTTACACCATGTTGCTTCATCAACAATTTGTCAGGAATGCAAAGAAGTATTCGAAAAAGTATGCCATCAAGGACAAGACCACCAAAAGTGATGTTACCTACGGCAGAGCATTGATAGGGGCATTGATCCTGGCGAAGAAATTCAGTAAATACGACAAAGGCTATATTGGAATTATGATCCCCACATCAGCGGGTTGTGCCCTGGCCACTGTTGGAGCCCTGATGAGCGGCAGGGTACCTGTGATGATCAATTACTCAACCGGTGCAGAGGACAACGCCAGGTTTGCCCAGGAGAAGTGCAACTTCAAGACCATCATTGCTTCAAAGGCCTTGCTGGAAAAAATCAATTGTCCGGTCATGGACGGAATGGTCCTTATCGAGGATATCATGAAGAGCGTGACCACCGGCGACAAATTGAAAGCAGCCCTTAAAACCAAGCTGCCCACCGGGATGATCCTGAACAGCATTCATCAGGGTGATGAAAATGACAATGCGGCGATCCTTTTCACAAGTGGCAGTGAGAAGGAACCCAAAGTGGTTCAGCTGACCCATAAGAATATTGCTTCGAATATTCTGAGCTTCTGTGACTATGTGAAGATCACCGAAGATGATACCATCCTGGCTAACCTGGTTTTCTTCCACATCTTCGGATTAACCGTGAACCTCTGGGTTACATTCGTAAAGGGAATGACCATGGTCACTTATGCCAACCCAACAGAATTCCAGACCATTTGTAACATTGCCCGTGATGAGAAGCCTACCATTATGGTAGGTACTCCCAGCTTCTTCTGGGGATACCTTCAAAAGTCAGAACCCGGAGATTTTAAAACCCTGCGCGTGATGGTCGCGGGTGCAGATAAGTGCCCGGATGCCCTGAGGGATGGATACAAAAATAAGCATGGAGTCACTCTGCTTGAGGGCTATGGTGCTACCGAAACCTCACCGGTTGTATCTGTCAATTCCCATGAATTCAACCGGCCCGGAAGCATAGGGAAAGTCATTCCCGGTGTTCAGGTACGGATCGAACATCTGGATACCAATGCAGCATGCAAACCGGGTGAGGTAGGAAAGATCATGGTAAAAGGTGACCTGGTTATGAAAGGCTATCTTGGAGCGCCGGAGTTAACCGCCGAAAGCCTTGTGGACGGATGGTACAATACCGGCGATATGGGTTTCCTTGACGAGGATGGATACCTGTGGCATTCGGGGAGGTTCAAGAGATTTGTTAAAATCGGCGGAGAAATGGTTTCCCTTGTAAAAGTCGAAAATGTAATGGAGAAGTACCTGCCTGAGGGAGTCTCCTGCTGTGTGGTAGAGGTACCCGATGAGGTGAAAGGAGCCACCATCGTGGCAGCAGTAACAAAAGAGATCAACAAGATTGCCATTCTTCGCAAAATGGGTGAGGTGCTGCCCAATATTGCGCTCCCACGTCAGTTCTTTGTAATCGAGGAACTGCCTATGATGAGTACCGGGAAAATAGATTTTCGATCTGTAAATGAACTGGTCAATGACCTGATAAACAATCCTGAAGCAAACTAATGAACCACATCCCTTTTATCATTGCCATTCTGTGGAGTGTGGTTGGCTTTGCTTTTTACCATTTCCTTTCTTTGAATCAATCCCTGGCTGGAAAGATCTGGAGGTTTCATCCCGGGCTTGATCCGAGGGTAAAGATGGTGGTCCTGCAAAGAGTATGGGGTGTCCTGTTTCTGGGACTGGTATCCTGGGGGCTCGTTATCCTCTTCATGGACGGATCTGCGAAAGATTACGGCCTCTCCTTTTCTTCTACCGGAACGCTGCCCTGGTGGAGCTATCTGGTGTTCCCGCTGATTCTCCTGGTAAGCTACCTGGGTGCCTCAACGCCATCTAACCTGACTCTTTATCCGCAGATCAGGGTTGAAACCTGGACTTTGAGAATCCTGCTCATCAGCGCAATGAGCTGGATGGCCTTTCTGCTTGCTTATGAGTTCCTTTTCAGGGGATTCCTGTTGTTTGCCACCCTGCAGGTACTTGACCCCTGGATGGCAGTTGCCCTGAATTGTTCCCTTTATGCTTTCGCACATTTTTATAAGGGTCCGCGGGAAACCTTTGGAGCCATCCCTGCAGGAATCCTGCTTTGTTACCTGACCATTCTAACCGGAAACATCTGGAGCGCAGTGATCATCCATTCGGTGATGGCACTCTCCAATGAATGGTTTTCACTCAGGGCCCATCCGCAAATGAAGCTTTTCAGAAAACAGCAGCCTTGATAAAAGCTTTCGTTAGCGGCTCAACCGGCTTCATCGGATCCAGGCTTGTAGCAGGACTTGCTGAAAGCGGGATCTCTGTACATGCCCTTTACCGCTCCCCATCGAAAGCCCAGTTGATCAGGCAGCCCGGTGTTACCCTTTATAAAGGGGATATACTGGATGAGGCATCCCTGTTTTCTGCCATGGAAGGTTGTGACCAGGTGTACCATGTTGCGGCTTTTGCCGGTGTGTGGTCCAAAGATCCGTCACTGATTTACAGGCTCAATGTGGATGGGGCCCTGAATGTGATCCGGTCGGCTCATGCATGTGGGATCAAACGGGTAGTGATCACCTCTACAGCCGGCATACTTGGCCCATCTGAAGGAGAGGCCGTAAATGAATCCACTCCTTCACCTTCTTCATTTTTCACGCCCTATGAAGCATCCAAATTCAGGCTTGAACAAACGCTAAAAGAACTTCGTGTTGCATTACCGGAGGTGGTCGTTGTAAATCCCACCAGGGTGTACGGACCAGGATTCCTGAGCGAGTCAAACGGTGTTACAAAAATGATCGGCCAATACCTGAAAGGTAATTGGAGGTTCATTCCCGGAAATGGGAAAAGCTCTGGCAACTATGTTTTTGTGGAGGATGTGGTAAAAGGACACATCCTTGCCATGGCGAGAGGCAAAGCCGGGGAACGCTATGTGCTGGGTGGGGAAAATATTACCTACAACCAGCTTTTCGGGATCACCAGGGAAGTGAGCGGAGTAAGCCACCGGCTTTTCCATATTCCGCTGTGGCTGATGCTCACGTTGGCTGGATTCATGAAATTCTTTGCCGGCATGACAGGAAAACCACCCTTGATTGTACCCGGCCTGGTAAGGAAATTCAACCACAACTGGATTGTCTCCTCAAACAAAGCCATCACGGAACTTGGCTATGCTCCACTGGATGCACGTGCAGGCATCCGAAAAACAATTGAATGGCTTCAGGATTGAGGTTCATACATTTGCCGGGCTTTCTCTCTGGAGTTTTTCAGGACCAACCTGACCAGCCATGGCGCAATCAACAGGACGAAATTGAAAAGGTTCCCCATGGTTGACAATACCAATTTACGTTTCCTTTTCCGGATGAACCGGATGATTTGCCTGCTGGCCATATCCATGGGTTGAAGGCTAAAGGAATCTCTTTCCCCGATGGGTTGCAGCTTCCCGTCCGGTCCCAGAATCCTTTTTTCAATACCGTTCTTCAGGAATCCTGCATACACAATCCCCACATGTACTCCGGTTTCTGTCATCTCCACCCGGAGCGCCTGAAAGACAGCGGTTAATGCCATTTTTGATCCGCTGTAGAGGTAGGAATAGGGAAGTCCCACCATCCCCGCAAGGCTGGAAATGAAGATGATGTTTCCTTTGGTTTTCCTGATGAACGGAAGGGCAAAACGAGTGATATTGATGGTCCCCAGCGTGTTTACCTCAAATATTTTCCGGACAGTCTCCGGCGAGGTATCCTCAAAAGAGCCGCCACTTCCCAGACCAGCGTTGTTAATCAGGATATCCAGCCTTCCAAATGCAATAACACACTGCTCTATTATATTCCGGCAACCCTCCGGCAGGGAAATATCCCCCTGAACAGCCATCGTGTTAAATCCATGCGCTCTGAACTCCTGCAGGGTGCAGTCCAGTTTGTCGTTTTCTCTTCCGTTCAAAACCACCCTGGCCCCGAGGGAACACAGTTGAAAGGCCAGTTCCTTTCCCAGTCCCGCAGTTGAACCCGTTACAAGGGCCACCCGCCCCTGAAATGTATCTGAATAAGAATCTGTTTTCTTTTTTGAAACCACCTTCTAAAAATAGTGGTTTTTTTCATGCCCAACCCAAGTTATAGCAGGAAGTTCAGACTGAAGGCAGAACCCAGGGCTTCCGGTATTCCGGAGCCAGATACGAATTGGCCTCAGGATCATTCCTGAATTTGCTGTTTTCTGCATCCCAGTAAAGCCTTCTTCCGGTTTTATAGGCCACATTTCCCAGGTGACAGGTTCTGGCCACTCCGGCTGCAACCTCTACCGGACAATTGAGTGCTGCCCCGTTTTTGATCCCGTCGATAAAATTAGCCATGTGATTGGGCAAACCCATTCCGTCACCCTTCACAAGGATTACCCTGTCCAGGGTGGGTTTTCCTCCCTTGGGTTCGGGGATCACTTCCCATCCCTCCCGGTCAACCACAAGGGTTCCGTCGTTTCCTACAAAACCAACCCCGTGGGAACGGCCATAATAACCTCCGTCAATCCCGATGCCATGATCCCAGAGCATGGTGAATCCGTCAAATTCGAAAACTGCCTGCAGCGTATCCGGTGTTTCACAGGCATCATTGGGATAGGCAAACTTTCCTCCCAGAGACATAACTGATTTGGGGGCATACTGTTTCATCCCAAACAGGGCATAATCCACGATATGGACCCCCCAGTCGGTCATCATTCCTCCTGCATAATCCCAGAACCAACGAAAGGTAAAATGGAACCTGTTCTGATTGAAAGGTCTTTTCGGAGCCGGACCCAGCCAGAAATCATAATCCACCCCTTCGGGAACAGGTGAATCCGCCACTACCGGAACAGATCCCATCCAGCCCTGGTAGGACCACGCCCTGACTTTCCGGATCTTTCCAAGTTTACCCGAATGCACATAGGCGATGGCATCCTGCCAGTGCCGGTCACTCCGCTGCCATTGGCCTATCTGAACCACCTTCCCGTACCTATGCACCGCTCTCTCCATGAGGTTGCACTCCCCGATGGTGTTGGCCAGGGGTTTCTCGCAATAAATATTGTATCCCTGCTCCAATGCATTTACAAAGGGAATGGTATGCCAGTGGTCGGGTGTCCCGATGATGATCACATCCAATCCTTTGTGCTCCAGTAAATTCCTGAAATCCTTGTATCCTGTAGGTCTTTTTCCCTGGATCTTCTCTACATCCCCGATTCTCTTTTGAAGTACATTGTCGTCCACATCACTAAGGGCTGCACACGCTGTATTGGGCTGTTTTAAAAAAGCCTGCAGATCGGCAAAGCCCATTCCATTTACTCCGATTACCCCGCAAACCAGTTTTTCATTGGCACCAAGGATACCTGCCTGCAGGCTTGGAAATGTTGATGAAATGCTGATAGCCGCTGTAGCTGCAGCAGATCTCCTGATGAATACTCTCCGGCTTGATATCATTATGCAATCATTTTTAAGTTAGCAATTGGTGTCCCTAAATATAATTACTTACCTGGAAACCGGAGCAAAAAGCGAGTTTCCATTGTTGAATTTCCGGTCCAGCATCAGGTCCACTACCTGTACTCCGTTCATCATGGTTCCATAGAGTCCATGCGAGAATTTGGGTTGCAGAAGGTTGTTGATGGGCGTTTTCATGGGCAGGCGCTTTGGGCCAAACTGGGTCACCAGGGAGGCCATGTCATACAGGCTCCCTGTGGGGGAACCGGAATACCGGGCATAGGTAGCCGGGGTGGAAATGTCCTTCACCACAATGTGTTTGGTCAGATTGGGAATGAAATACTTTTCTGCAATCCCGATAAAGAAATCACCCCACTTCTCCTTTTCCTTTTTATACCGTGGATAATCATTCTCCCTCCACTCTTTCCACCCATTGAGGGCAAAGGGTGTACACCTGATCGTGACCGTGTTCTTTGCCCCGGTGGTCAGGGACGGGCAAATCACTGCTGTGTGGAAACATTCCTTCGAAAATGCGTTGTCGCCCGCCAAAAATCCGTCAAATAATTTATCGGCTGTACCCAGACCGGTGGATACAACATTGTAAGGATAATCCAGGTCCAGTTTGGTCATATCGATTTTGTCATCCAGTCCCAGCGCCACATTGACAGAAGAAGTGGACATGATGGTATTCTCAAGACGGGTGATATATTTTTCCGGCAGGTGTTCATCTCCCACCAGCTGTCTCATGGCCAGCATGGGATCCACAGTGGTTATGATCCGGTCGGCCCGGATGATTCCCTCATCTCCCTTCACCCTGACCCCAACCGCTGTCCCATCCTCCACTACAATTCGTTCCACCGGTGTATTGAAACGGATCTCCCCGCCCCGTTCCTGAAACAGCTGAGCCATCTTCGCCGGAAATTCATCAAAGAACCCGAAGGGCCTGAAACAACGGGTCATGGAGGAGAGCATGGCTCCTGTGGCCATGATGGAGGAAGCCCTGGAAGAAGGCACTCCGGAAAAAGAGGTAAAGGTCTCCATGACCTCCCTCAGTTTCGGATTGGTGATCCCGAATTTGTCCAGCAATCCGGAGTAGGTACGGTTCAGATTGGCCACAACTTTAGGAGCCTGAAAAGGGATCTGTATTTTATCTTTCAGGGTGGAATTGGCTTTCAGTTTTCTAACCTGCCTGAACATATCCACCGAGTAGTCCATCAGCTTTGTGATCTTATCCGCATCATCCGGAAAAGTACTGGTCAGGTAAGAGGTGAAGTTTTCAGCGCCGGCAGGTATCTTGTATTCATCCACATGCTCTCCTTCAACCACCAGTCTGCGCATAAAATTCCCCTTATATTGTTTCAGGTCAATTTCAACGCCCAGGTATTCAATAATATCGATGATATCAGGAAAAAGCTGGGAGGTCTCAAACACATAACCCTGGCGCTCATAAGCCGTACTGTATCCCCCCGGGTAGCTGTTTTTCTCAATGATCAGGGTTTTTCTGTTTTCAGTGTTAAGTTGCCACATCAGGCCTGAGGAAAGGCCGCTGAGTCCGCAACCAATAATCACCAGGTCAAAATGGTCTCCACCCGAATAATTGGTTTTTACCTCGTCTCTTTTTAACCGGATTTGCTCTTTCATCATATATCGGTATTTGTTACCGTGATAAGTTAATACAAACATTCTTACCTTGTGTCAATTTTGAAATTAGTTTCATGAACAGCTCACTCGGTCCCATAACCGGAATCCTCCTGGCAGGTGGAAAGAGCCAGCGAATGGGCAGGGAAAAGGGGACGCTTGAAATTGGCAATCACCGGATGTTCGAATATCCCCTGGGGGTGCTTGAAACCATCTGTGAAGAAATCCTGATCAGCAGTTGCAGTGACCTTAGCTCCATTGCCGGCCATCAAGTTGTTTGCGATGAAATAAAAGGCATCGGTCCCATGGGAGGGATTCATTCCTGCCTGGGTCAATCCACAACCGATCTGAACATCGTACTTTCATATGACATGCCCCTGGTCGGCGAAGGCTTGCTCCGCCACCTTGTTGCAGAGAGCCATGGCTGGGATGCAGTTATCCCGGCCCTGCATCAGGATAAACCGGAACCACTTTGTGCACTATACAGGAAATCCGTTCTGGGTGCATTCCGCGACCTGATTAAAAAGGGGCAATATGCGGTCCACCAGATTATCCCTCTTATTAAATCCAGGGTCCTCACCATCGATGATAGGATGGCTTTCTACCACCCGGACCTGTTCCTGAACATTAACCGGCAGTCGGACCTGGACCGCCTGCCCAGTGGTTTCGGATATGAATAGAGCATTAAACAGCATATGGTTAAAGGCTGCAGTAGCCGGGGGATTGTGGGCCAGTTTTGAGATCATTGTGGGCAGCATGCTCCACAACCTGCACCTTCCTTTCTCGGGGACAATCCTGGCCTCTTTCTCAGTGGCCCTGATGATTGCATTCATGCAGATATGGAAAACCAATGGGATGATCTGGCGGGCCGGAATCATTTGCGGCCTCATGAAATCATTGTCCCCCAGCGCCGTGATTCTGGGCCCCATGACCGGGATCATGATGGAGGCTGTTTTCATGGACCTGATGATTTTCCTGGTGGGCAGAAACCTGGTGGCTTACCTGCTGGCCGGGACCAGTGCCCTTCTAAGCACAATCCTTCATAAACTGGCCAGCCTGTTCATCCTGTATGGTACCGATCTGGTTACCATCTATTCGAATCTTTTTGAATTCCTGAAAAAACAACTGAGCCTGGAGAACGCCACTCCCGAAGGCCTGATTACAGGGTTCATTGCCATCTATTTCCTTCTCGGGATTGCGGCTTCTCTTTCTGGCTACTTCCTTGGAAGGTACGCCGCAAGGTCCCAGGGAGACCTCAGGGACCTGAAGCAACAAACCGATCCTTTCCGGGATGCCTGGACAAATACCGATCCCGGACAAGCCTTTCGCACAGCCCTGTTTTTTTTACATCTGCTCATGATCCCTGCCATGCTTCTGCTTATCAACAGGTACGGGCTTGGGGCTACTTCCCTTGTCCCGTCCGGAATCTATTTGGGGTTCCTGCTTCTGTATTACAAAAGGATCCTCGGCCGTCTGTTGAAACCGTTTTTCTGGAGCCAGTTGCTGATCATGACATTGGTTGCCGGAATTTTCTGGGATCCTCCCGGTGCTGATTCATTCAGGGTTGGCCACGGATTCCAGGTCGGGCTCGAGATGAGCCTCAGGGCTATTCTGATCGTAGCTGCATTCTCTGCCCTTTCGGTAGAGATCCGGAATCCCAGAATCACCGGATCCTTGCTCAGGATGGGTTTCGGCAATGCCTATGCAGCGGTCTCTCTCTCCTTTAATTCCCTCCCGGTGATGATTGACCGGTCGGCAGATCTGAAAACATTTATCAGAAATCCGGTTCGCTCCCTTACCAAATTGATATTCGAAGCCGAATTGTGGCTGAAATGCTATCAAACACACCTGAGAGAGTAATTTAGCTTCAATTTAAATAAGCGTATCTACTTCATTAACTGTTGTTTAGTTAATATATAAATATCTAGATATATATGTGTGCATTGCTTTTTAAATTAAATTTGCGCTTTAAAATCACGAATTTGATTGATCAACAAAAAGCCTTTAAATGACTAGCAGAAGGGATTTTATCAGAATATCAGGTTTGGGAGTGGGTGGCCTGGCAGTCAGCGCTACCGGATATGGCCTCTACAGGGACCTGGCCACATCCCCTCCAAAGGGTACTGAATTGTACGTCGATACCACCCGGACTCCCACCTATTGTGAAATCTGCTTCTGGAAGTGTGCAGGCTGGGTTTATAAAAACGAAGAGGGCAAAATCTGGAAAGTGATCGGGAACAATGAGGATCAGCACAGCAACGGCAGGTTCTGTCCCCGCGGAACGGGAGGTCCCGGCATGTACTACGACGGGGACCGCCTGAAAACCCCACTCATCAGAACCGAAGAACGGGGGAAACAGGTATTCAGGGAGGCAAGCTGGGATGAGGCTCTGGCTTTCATTGCAGAAAAAATGAAAAGTATTGCCGAGGAGCACGGTCCCGAATGTACTGCACTGCTTACCCATGGTTCGGGAGGAAAATATTTTGGTGATCTTCTCAAGGCATTTGGTTCCGGCAGTATTGCAGCACCCTCCTATGCACAATGCCGCGGCCCCAGGGAAGTAGCTTATTATACAACTTTTGGAGAGGGCGTGGGCAGCCCCGAAAGAACCGACATCAGGGATACAAAATGTTTGGTACTGATCGGTTCCCACCTGGGTGAGAACATGCACAACGGTCAGGTGCAAGAGATGTCGGACGCCATTGATAAGGGGGCTGTCATCATCACGGTGGACCCGAGATTCAGCATTGCTGCAAGCAAATCCAAATACTGGCGCCCATCAAACCGGCCACCGACCTTGCCCTGTTGCTGGCCTGGATCCATGTGATCATCGAAGAGGAATGGTACGACAAGGAATATGTTGCAAAATACACCTACGGCTTCGAACAACTGAAGGACCATGTGAAACAAATGACGCCCGAATGGGCCTACGGGATCACCACCCTGGCACCCGACCTGATCCGCAAATCAGCCAAAGAGATGGCCAATGCCGCACCGGCAGTGATTGTTCACCCGGGACGCCATGTGACCTGGTACGGGGATGACACCCAGCGCAGCCGTGCCATGGCCATTCTAAATGCCCTCCTGGGCTCATGGGGCAGAAGGGGCGGCTTCTACAATCCGGAAACGGTCGTTGTTCCCTCCTGGCCGCATCCCCCTTTCCCGGAACCCAAAAGAACCTGGAGGGATGCCTTCCCCGGACAATACAACCTGGCTTATGAGACCATTGCTTCCGGGATCTGCGATGCCACTATTCCCGCATTGAGCAGAGCCTGCAATTTCAAGGCGTGGATTGTGAACGGGACCAACCTGATAAAAACCATTCCCAACTCAAAAAAGGTGCTAGAAGCCATCCAGGAGCTTGAACTTCTGGTGGTCATCGATACCATGCCCATGGCCATTACGGGTTGGGCCGATGTGGTGTTGCCCGAATGCACCTACCTGGAACGCTACGACACCATCCGGGACAGTCCCCACCGTAAACCGGCCATCGCCCTCAGAATGCCGGCGACTGAACCGCTCTACAATACAAAACCCGCCTACTGGATAGCAAAGGAACTGGCCAACAGAATGGGACTGGGTGAATATTTCAGCTGGAACACCATCGAAGAGATGCTTGACTGGCAGTTGAAACAGGTGGGCAGCTCACTGGAGGAGATGCAGCGCATCGGAGTAAAAACCTTTGAGCGTACCTATGATGACCTCTACTTCCAACCCGGACAGGAAATGGATTTCGATACCAATACCGGCAAGATCGAATTCTACAGCACCGCCCTTGCTGCTGAAGGATTTGACCCGCTTCCCAAATACACCCCCCACGAAGAACCCCCGCAGGGATTTTACCGGCTTAACTACGGACGGGCACCCATGCATACCTTTGGCCGAACGGCCAACAACGCTTTGCTGAAGGACCTGATGGAGGAGAACGCAGCCTGGATCAATCCCAAGGTAGCCGGTGAATGGGGCATTAAAAACGGTCAGTACATCTGGCTGGAAAACCAGGATGGCGTCCGCTCATCATTCCCCATCAAGGCCAGGGTAACCGAGAGGATCCGTTGGGACAGCGTCTTTATGGTACATGGTTTCGGGCATACCAACAAGAAGCTTTCCAGGGCTTACGGCAAAGGAGCCAGCGATTCGGAATTGATCACAAAGGTCCTCACGGACCCAATCATGGGAGGCACCGGGATGAGAGGAAACTTTGTCACCTTCAGGTTCGAACCAAAAGAGGAGGAGGCTGCATCATGAGATACGCCATGGCCATCGATACCAGGAAGTGTGTGGGCTGCAGCGATTGTGTGGTAGCTTGTCAGACCGAGAACAATGTACCCATCGGATATTGCCGGGACTGGGTGGTGGAGGTTACCGACGGTACCTATCCCCAGCTGGAACTTGAGAACCGCTCGGAGCGTTGCAACCATTGCGCCAACTCTCCCTGCGTACGTTGTTGTCCCACAGGTGCCAGCCACTATGCCGACGGAGGAATCGTGCTGGTCACGCACAACAAATGCATCGGGTGCGGAGCCTGTATAACTTCATGTCCGTACGACGCCCGCTATTCACATCCCGATGGATATGTGGACAAGTGTACCTTCTGCATTCACCGGATCAGGAAAGGGCTCGAACCGGCATGCGTGGCTGCCTGTCCCACCAAGTGCATGTACTTTGGCGACCTGGACGACCCAAAGAGTCCGGTCTCCAAGGTTCTGAAAGTGAGAAAATATAAAACCCTGATCCCCGAGGCGGGGACCGATCCCCAACTCTATTTCCTTATCTAGCAAGCCATGAGAGAAGAAATCATTGTCAGTGGACGTAACAATTACCTGATTGATCCACACCTGCACATCTGGCACTGGCAGATCCCCCTCTACCTGTTTCTGGGCGGACTGGCTGCCGGGATCCTTTTTTTTGCTGCATTTTTCACCCTGATGGGTAAGGAGGATCAATACAAGGCTGCGGTAAAAATTGCGCCCCATATTGTCCCGTGGATCCTGGTTATCGGCCTGTTTGCCCTGCTGCTCGACCTGAAACACAAGCTCTTCTTCTGGAGGCTCTACACCACCATCCGCCTGGAATCGCCCATGTCTTGGGGTGCCTGGGTACTGATGCTGGTCACCCCCCTCTCCTTTATCTGGTCGGCGATACATATCAGGGAGGTTATTCCCAAATGGAACTGGAAATTTAAAATTCTCATCGAACTGGAAGCCTTTCTGGTAAAACAGAAAACAGCCATCGCCTGGGTGATGGGTATTTCATCCATTATCCTGGGGGTCTATACCGGCATTCTCTTCTCGGCTTTTAACGCCAGGCCCCTCTGGAATACATCGATCCTGGGGCCCCTGTTCCTGGCCTCCGGCCTTTCTGCAGGAGCAGCTGTAATCATGCTTTTTGCAACCAAGCACAAAGAGAGGACCATGTTTGCCAGGATCGATATCGGTATCATCGCAGTAGAACTGTTCCTGATCATTCACATGTTCATGGGATTCCTTGCCAGCACACAGGTTCAGATCAACGCTGCCGGGCTTTTCCTGGGCGGACCGTGGACTGCTCCTTTCTGGATTTTTGTGGTGATCCTGGGTATGATTGTTCCTGTACTGCTGGAGGTGCTGGAACTGAGGAAATTTAAGATTCCTGTTGTCATACCTGCCGGGCTGGTACTTTTCGGAAGTCTCATGCTCAGATTCCTGATCGCTTATGCAGGACAGGAAAGCAGGTGGCTGTATTAGTGCTCAGTACTCAGTACTCAGTACTCAGTACTCAGTACTCAGTGCTCAGTACTCAGTACTCAGTGCTCAGTACTCAGTGCTCAGTACTCAGTACTCAGTGCTCAGTGCTCAGTACTCAGTACTCAGTGCTTAGTAGACAAAATTAAAAGAGATTGTAACACATATAACATAAACAGATCATGAGTGAATCGATCAAACCCATCAAGAAAACCAGATATATCAATCCCTACCTGGGAGGCGTATTGCTTGGCCTGGTTCTGATTGCTGCCAACTTCGTTTCCGGAAGGGGACTGGGGGCCAGCGGGGCCCCAAAGAGTGTCCTTGTGGCCTCCGTCAATTCTGTGGCACCGAAACATGCTGAAAAAGCCCTGTTTTATCAGGAATACAACCAGGAACACCCGGAAGGTCCGTTGAAAGCATGGCTGGTCTTCCAGATGCTCGGGGTCATCGTGGGAGCATTTTTATCAGGAGCTTTGTTTAACAGACTGAAATTTAAGGTGGAACACTCCCCGAAAATCACCTCCGGGAAAAGGATCATTTTTGCCGTACTGGGGGGGATCCTGTTCGGCTTCGGCTCACAGCTGGGCCGGGGTTGTACAAGCGGATCAGCCTTGAGCGGAATGGCAGTCCTCTCTCTGGGTGGATTCATATCCATGGCTTTTATTTTCGGAACTGCCTTTGCACTGGCCTGGTTCTTCAGGAAAAACTGGATCTAATCTATTTAAACATATCTCATGGGACCACTCATTGTAAACAACATTATATCACAGAACACCAATTTCTTCCTGGCTTTCCTCATTGGAACAGGGTTTGGCTTTGTTCTGGAAAGCAGCGGATTTTCCTCCAGCCGGAAACTGGCCGGGGTATTCTATGGCTATGACACAGTAGTATTAAAGGTATTCTTTACTGCTGCCATCGTGGCAATGATCGGACTGCTCTTCATGAGCCTATTTAACTGGATCGACCTGGACATGGTGTACATCAATCCAACCTATCTCTATTCGACCATTGTGGGAGGGGTCATTATGGGTGCCGGTTTTATCATTGGCGGCTTCTGTCCGGGAACCAGTTTTTGTGCCGCCTCCATAGGCAAGATCGATGCCATGTTCTTCATCGGGGGAATGTTCCTGGGGATATTCGTTTTTGCAGAAGGGTACCCCCTCTGGGAAGGTTTCTACAAAGCCAAATTCATGGGAACCCCCACCCTGAGCCAGGCCCTGGGCTTAAAAGACGGAGTCGTTGTCCTTGGCATTATTATCATAGCCATGGGCATGTTCTATGTCGGCGAATGGGCCGAAAAGAAATTCCCGCGCGAAGAGTATTAACCCGAATAAACATTTAGCCGCTTTGCATGTCTTATCAAAGAACAAAAACAATAAAGCATATTACCCAATGAACCCAAGATTATATTTAGCCCTGATTGTCATTCCTCTGGGAATGATCCTGGCCGCAGTTCCGGCCAACACCACACATCCTTATAAACTCAGTCCCGCAGAACTGCTTGAATATGTAAACAGCGGAATGCAGTACTTCACCACGGACGAAGTTGCCCACATGGTCGTTAGCGAGGATCCTTCCCTGGTGCTGATCGATGTCCGGGCTGAAACTGAGTATGAAAAATTCCATCTTCCGGGTGCCATCAACATTCCACTATCTTCCCTGCTGGAAGATCAGTGGGCTGACTACCTGAACCAGAACCTGCGTTATAATGTTTTCTACTCCAATGGGACGGTCAAGGCCAACGAGGCATGGATGCTCACCAGGCAGCTTGGTTACAGAAACAACTACGTGTTGCAGGGCGGTCTGAATTACTGGGTGGAAACCATCATGAATCCAACAGCACCCCAATCCACCAGTCCCGACGAAGAAATAGCCAAATACGATTTCCGGAAAGGTGCCGGTCAGGCACTGGGAGGTGGAGCCGTCATGGAATCCTCCGCTCAGCCTGCACCGGAACTTCCAAAAATTGCCCCTAAGCCAGTGAAAAAGAAAGCCCAGGGGGGCTGCTAGAAATTCACCCTGATCACAGCCGCCGGGACAATCCCGATCTGGGAAATCTGTTCAATCCGGCCTGTATCGGGATTGTACTCTTTGAAAAAGGGATTGATGTGATTGCTTATATTCTGAATGTCTGCAGCAAAGGTCCAGGTTGCCTTTGGCCGGTTCCATTTGTAGGCAATCCTCAAATCGATCCTGAAGTAATCATCATCCCTTGACTCATATGCCTTTGAATAGTCTCTGACTGTTTTTCCTGCCTCCCTGGAAGCCTCCAGGTCGATGGGGACCATTCGCAAACCACCAGCCCAGCTGATCCTCCCGTCCGCCGAAATGGCATTCTGGTTTTGCAGCTGCCACTCATACCCTCCCAGCAGGTTCATAATAAAAGTCCCGTTAAATACACTGTTGCGGATCTGTCCGTCACTGGCCTTGTATTTGCTGTCAAACAGGGACAGGGTGGCCAGGTAATAGAAATTGCCGGCAAAGTACCGTTCCATGGTCAGTTCGATCCCCATGTTTCTTCCTTCACCTTCGCTGACCAGTGAATCGTGGACCGCGCTGCTGAAACTGCCCCCGTAATTGATCATGGAAATATAGCTGGGATAAGTGGTGACCGGTACATCGAACAGTTTCTGATAATAAATTTCGGCCTTCAACCTGTGCCTGGTGTTAAATAAAATCTGATACCCCAAAACCACCTGGTGACTCCTGGTAAAACCAAGATCTTTGTTGGTCTGTTTGTATACCAGGTTTAACGTATCTATAAGGGTTTCAGAGAAATAAACAGTCCTGGGCTGGGCCTGGCTGTGCAATCCGTAGCCCAGACTGATATCCTGCCTCCGGCTGATCTTCCAATTCAGGCTCACGCGAGGTTCCAATGCACGGTCCCTGTTCAGTGATACCTGCTGGTAATGCAGGCCCGTAACCATTTGAAGGCTTTCTGAAAATTTGTGTTTCCAGCTAACATAGGCTCTCAACATGAACAGGCTGCCCGCGGTGTTGCTGAGTGTGAAGAACAGATGATAATCGGGTACATATGTACTGTCCCGGTAATTGGCATTGATAAAACCCATCTCAATTCCACCCACCACATGGTCCTTGGTTGACAGCTTATGCCGCAGGTCTGTCTGCAAGGTAATTTTCTGTTCTGCCATGTGCTGGCCGTACAGACTTTCCAACACTCCGTCCGTACCTGATGAATCAATGCCTGTATTCCGGATAGCACCCCAGGAGAGAATGGTCCTTAACCGGGTTTTGCTGTTGAAATAGTGCTTGTGTGAAATGCCTGCCACTGCAGTCTGGGCATGGGAGCCCCAGGTGGAATAATCATCTCCCTCCGCCTCCTCAGATCCGATGTGGTTGGCTCCGGCCAATCCGAAAACAGACAATCTGCCTTTTTCATTCAATGGGAGGTCGATTTTAAAAGTAAGATCCTGGTAATAAGGAATGGCCGGCACACCGATTTTCATCCCAAGTTTTTCAAAAAGAGCCAGGGAGGAGTAGCGGAATCCCAAAAGGTAGGATGCATTGGATTTTTTTGAAAAGGGGCCTTCTGCACCCATTTCAAAACCATTGAAACTCACCTGGCCTGTTAACTCGTTCTCTTTGTTGTTGCCATTGCGGATGTTCAGGTCAAATACCCCGGAGGTGGCATTGCCGTATTCGGCAGGGAAAGCCCCCGAATAGAAATCGGAGTTTGCCAGATAATTGTTGTTGATCATGCAAACGGGGCCCCCTGTAGATCCTATGGCACCAAAATGATTGGGATTATAGATGCTCACTCCTTCCATTTTCCAGAGCAGTCCGGCGGGTGAGTTTCCCCTGATGATGATGTCATTGGACTGGTCGGCCGGGCTCTGAACACCTGCAAAATTTGCCACCAGCCTGGCCGGATCCCCCCAGCTGCCTGCGTATCGTTCGGCCTCTTCCATATTGAAGGACCGGGCACTGACCAGGGCCATTTCGTTCAGCGCCTGTCCTTTTCCCGAACGTGCCATGACCACCGCCTCCTCACCCATAATCACTGCTTCCTCAAGCTCGATGTTGATGGTGAAGGCTTTCCCCGAGTTAATTTCCAGGCTGCTTTTCACTGCTGAATTGTATCCCATGTATTCCACCTGGATCCCCTGCCTTCCCACCGGAACCCCGCTGAGATTGAAATAACCCTGGTGATCCGTGATGGTCCCCAGCAAAGGTTCATGATCAAGCAATACCACAGTGGCACCGATGAGCGGCACCCCTGTATTCTTGTCCACAACCATCCCCCTGATGGCCTGGGTGATCTGGGCCTGCAAATCCTGGCCTGTGATGCACAGGAATAACAGAACAAGGGCGAGGTATCTGGTGGGCGCTAACATTGCAGATTGAAATTAATCAATCTTCTGGATATATGCAGCCTGAACAATCAGTTACCCGGACCAACCCTCCCTGTCCAGGTTCCGGTAGGTAAGTGCTTCTGCCACGTGAAACGAATGAATCCGTTCACTCTCTTCCAGGTCGGCAATGGTGCGGGCCACCTTGAGGATCCTGTCATAAGCCCTCGCCGATAGTCCCAGCTTCTCAGTGGCCAGTCTGACCATGTTTTGCCCGGCCCTGTCCAATGTACAGAACTGCCTCCGCAGTGCCGGTCCCATGAGGGCATTCCCGGATATTCCTTCCATTCCTGAGAACCTAAGCTGCTGGATCTCCCTGGCCCTGATCACCTTTCCGCGCATGGATTTGCTGTCTTCGGTCCGGTCATGCGCTGACAACTGCTTAAATGGAACGGGTGCTACCTCCATATGGATGTCGATCCGGTCCAGGAGCGGTCCTGAAATCTTGGAGAGATACTGTTTGATGATCCCCGGTCCGCAATGACAGGGCCTGCCAGGATGGTTATAATATCCGCAGGGGCAGGGATTCATGGCAGCCACCAGCATAAAATCGGACGGATAGACTACCCTGTAACTGGCCCTGCTCACATGGATCTCCCGTTCCTCCAGGGGCTGGCGAAGAACCTCCAGAACATGCCTTTTGAATTCCGGGAGCTCATCAAGAAACAAAACACCATTGTGGGCAAGGGAAATTTCACCGGGTTGCGGTGAACTGCCCCCGCCGATCATGGCAATATTCGAGCTTGCGTGATGTGGTGTACAGAATGGCCTGGCCCTCACCAGACCGTGCCGGGGTCCCACCCTTCCGGCCACTGAATGTATGATGGTGGTCTGAAGCGACTCATCAAGCGACATGGGCGGCATGATGGTCGGCAGTCTCCTTGCCATCATGCTTTTTCCGGAGCCTGGCGGACCAATCAGTAAAATATTATGTCGCCCGGCAGCAGCGATCAGCATTGCCCTTTTTACGGCCTCCTGCCCCTTCACATCGGCAAAATCTACATCATAAGAATACCGGCCAATCATTGAATCTGATCCCGGAATACATCCGGAAGGATCTGTCATTTCTCCTCCATCCAGGAAAGAAACCACTGCTCTCAGATCTGAGACAGGAACCACTTCTATGCCCTCTACTACGGCAGCTTCAGCAGCGTTTCCGGCTGGTACAATCACACCTTTAAAACCCTCCTTCCGGGCCATAAGAACCATGGGGAGCACTCCTCTTACAGGCATCACTCCCCCATCAAGAGAGAGCTCTCCAAGTGCCAGATAATCACCAAGCCTGGATACACTTAATTGGTTCGAGGCTGCCAAAATCCCGATAGCCAGCGGCAGGTCGAAATGGGTCCCCTCCTTCCGGATGTCAGCCGGGGCCAGGTTGATAACCACCCTGAAACGGGGCCACCCAAAACCATTGTTTGTAAGGGCAGATTCGATCCGTTGCTGGCTCTCCCTGATGGCATGATCAGCCAACCCGACAATGAAGAACCTGATCCCCTGGGTGATATGGACCTCGATAGAGATAAGGGTCGCCTCAATACCTCTGAATGTACTGCTATACAGTTTTACAAGCATCGCCATGGTTTGTATAGGGCTTAATGATCCGAAAACTTGTTTTATCGACTTTTTTATCATGCTAAATGCTGATTATTCAATATATTAACTTATTTTGTAGTTATTCTACTGCTTTTAAAGTTGACTTACGTAATAATAAGTTATATATTTGCGTTATACATGAAAGCAAACGGAATGACCAAAAGACTGACAAAAGCTGAGGAGGAGATCATGCTGATCCTCTGGAAACTCGGAGAGGCAACCATCAGGGATGTGATGAATGAACTGGATGGTTCCAATACGCCCTATACAACCGTATCGACCGTGGTAAGGATCCTGGGAAAGAAAGGGATTGTCGCTCACAGGGCGATTGGTACAACTTACCTCTACCAGCCCATCATGGAAAAGAAAGCGTACCTGAAGGGCCATCTCTCAGGCATCGTAACCAACTATTTTGATGGTTCCTTTTCCAGGCTGGCTGCATTTTTTGCCAGGGAGAATGACCTGAAACTGGATGAATTGCAGGAGTTGATTGAGGTGATCGAAAAAGACATTACGGAGGACAAATCCCATGAATGATTTATTTATTTACCTGATCAAGGTGTCCCTTGGACTGGCCATTATCGCAGTCCCCTATTATTTCCTTTTCAGGAATGACCCCAGCCTTGCATTGAAGCGGTTTTACCTGTTAGCAGGATTGCTGGCTTCATGGATATTCCCCTTCCTTGTTTTTCGCCGTCCTGAGGTGATGCTGAATCTTACCCCAACTGTTTTTATTGATCCCTCCGCCGAGCCTTTAATCCCTTCGGGCATTACTACTTCAGCATCCGCAATCGATATCACCGTCAACTGGATCAGGGTAAGCATCATGGTATACCTGTCCGGCCTGATCTTCCTGCTTATTAAAAACCTGTGGATCATCCTCCGGTGGAACCTCTCCTGGCATAAGAACAGGGATGAAAACGGTATTGCCTTTACCGGTTCGGACCAGGTATTCACCATATTCACCAGAATCTTTATTCCGGGCTCTCTCAGAAATGAACAGGACCTGGAAAACATACTCCTCCATGAAAAAGCACACATTCAACAGCTCCATTTCATCGATCTGACACTGATGGAACTAACACTTTTGCTTACATGGTTCAATCCCTTCTCATGGCTTATTTCCAGGATGATTAAAGAGAATCACGAGCATCTGGCCGACCGGCAGGTCCTTTCGGCAGGGGTAAACCCGGCTCGTTACAGGGCCCAGCTGCTCAATCACACCCTGGGTGTGAATGTGTTCCGGTTGGGTAACCAGTTTAATCATTCACTAACACTTAAACGATTTAAAATGATGAAAAAGCCAGAGAAATCCCCACTGGGGATCATTAAAATTGCCCTGCTGATCCCGGCAGTCCTGATCACCATGGGACTCACAACAGGAATGAAGCCTCAACCACAAAAAACCATTAAAGGAAAAGTGATTTTAGCCGACTGTGGTGAACCGGCAGTGGGTGCAGCAGTTGTGATTGCCAACTCCACCACCGGAACGGTCGTGGACCTGGATGGAACATTCATGCTTAATGTGGATGGAGATCCTGAACTTGTAATCTCCTTTGTTGGCTATGGCACCCTCAGGAAAAAGGCATCAGAGGCAGGCAAAAAAACCCTGTATCTTGAAGTACAGCCCTATACAGTAGACCCGGAAGATGTGCCGGCCGGAAACATCAGTTACTCAGCCACCAACTCCATGACCTTTCATACCGCCGGAGATTCAGATGAAAGCCCGGTAATTGTACTTGACGGGGAGGTGGTGATTACCATGGACAACATCGATTCTGAAAGCATCGAAAGCATTGAAGTTTTTAAAGATCCGGATTCGGAGATTGTTAAAAAATATAATGCAAAAAATGGTGTTGTCCTGATTACAAGCAAGAAATCAGAAGATCCTGAGGGAAAAGAAAAGACCGGCATACTGAGGACCGAAGAAGAGGTTTTCTATGTGGTGGAGGAGATGCCCATGTTTCCCCAGGGAAGAGCAGCTTTGAAAAACTATATTTATTCCAGGCTCGTATATCCCGAAAACATGAAGAAAAAGGGCATCAGCGGGGAGGTGTATGTACAGTTCCTTGTTAAAGGTTCGGGCAAACTGGAAGATATCTCAGTGGCCAGCAGTACCCACAAAGAATTTGAGGCCCCTGCCCTGGCGGTGTTCAATGATATGCCCGACTGGAATCCCGGGAAACAACGTGGCAAGGCAGTAAAGGTGAGGGTAATGATGCCTATCAGGTTTAACGCAGAAAAATAATCATCCTGAATAAATAAGCCGATTCAGAAAAGGGGCCGCCTCGAGTGGGGTGGCCTCTTACTTTGATACCCCCTCTTCGAGGAGCTGGACCAGGATATGAATAATTTTAACGTGCATCTCCTGTATCCTGTCCGAGTACTTCCTGCCCTTCACACGAATCTCGGTGTCCACCATTCCTGCCAGTAATCCGCCTGTCTTTCCGGTAAGGCCCACCACTTTTATTTTCTTTTCGCGGGCAGCCTCCACAGCCTTGATCAGATTGATGGAGTTGCCGGTAGTACTGATCACCAGCAGGGCATCCCCCTCCTGTCCCACGCCCTCAATGTACCTGGAAAACACCTCATCAAAACCAAAATCATTGGCGACGCAGGTGATGTGGGACGGATCTGAAATGCAAATGGCAGGCAGCGCCTTCCGCTTCTCCCGGAACCGGCCGGAAAGTTCTTCCGCAAAATGCATGGCATCGGTTAAGGATCCGCCATTTCCACAAGAAATGATTTTTCTTCCTCTATTGATGGTATCTATCAAAATTTGTGCTCCCGAAATAACGGCCTCAATGCTTGCCGGTGTTGAAATGAATTCATACAACACTTCCCTGGCTTCAGTAAGATTTGCCTCAATGATTGCTTTCATAAAACCAAAAGTATAAAACTTTTACTTTTATTACCTTTACAGGCAAAACGAACAACTATGGGAATACCCAGGTTTATAAAACTCCCGGGGCACAAAAGATTCGAGTATACTCCCCGTTACTGGGATCCGGAGAAAGAGGAGAGAGAGGAGCGGATCAGGAAGATCAGACAGGAGATGGGCATCAAACTCCCATCGGACCCCAACCGGACCACCATTAAACGGGGTTCCTTTCGGCAGGCCGGGCAGAAAGCAAAAGTCAAAGCAACCAGTAATTCAAACATCAGGCTGGTAATCATTCTTGCAGTCCTGTTACTGCTCGCATATCTTATATTCTTCAGGTAGATGTCTGATGTCATCCATGTTTTGAGTGAAGCGGTTGCCAATCAGATCGCAGCGGGCGAGGTGATCCAGCGACCTGCTTCGGTGGTGAAGGAGTTGATGGAAAATGCAGTTGATGCAGGAGCCTCAACGATTACGGTACAGGTAAAAGATGCCGGTAAAACGCTGATCCAGGTTTCGGATGACGGGAAAGGGATGTCAGCGGGTGATGCTGTACGTTGCTTCGAAAGGCATGCCACCTCCAAAATTACCGATGCCAATGACCTGTTTGCCATCCGGACCAAAGGTTTCAGGGGTGAAGCCCTGGCTTCCATTGCAGCTGTGGCAGAAGTAACAATGAAAACGCGAAGACCGGAAGATGATCTGGGAACGTTGATCCGGATTTCAGGTACAAAACCTGATGAAAGGGAACCGGTTCAGGCCAATCCCGGAACCACCTTCCAGATCAGGAATCTCTTCTTCAATATTCCGGCCCGCAGAAAATTCCTGAAAAGCGATCACACGGAACTGGGTCACATCATCACAGAATTCAACCACATTGCCCTTACCCACAATGAGATCAGGTGCATTCTGTATCACAACGACACTGAAATTCTGCAGCTTCCAGCGGGAAATCTCCGTCAGCGCGTGGTGGGGATTTTCGGCAAGGCCACCAATGCCTACCTGATTCCGCTTGAAACGGAAACCTCAATCATCAGGATCACCGGCTTTATCGGGAAACCGGAACACGCACGGAAAACATCGGGAGAGCAATTTTTCTTTGTGAACAACAGGTTTATCAAACATCCCTACTTTCACAAAGCAGTCATCAATGGCTATGAACAAATCCTTCCCTCCGATTATATTCCTTCCTACTTCATCTATTTTGAAACGGACCCTGCCAGGATTGATGTGAATATTCATCCTTCAAAAACAGAGGTGAAATTTGAGGATGAGAAATCCATCTGGCAAATTCTCCTGGCAGCTGTCAGGAAAGCCATCGGGAAACACAATCTTTCCCCCTCCCTGGATTTTGGAAAGGAGGGTGTCATTGATATACCTGTACTCACCAGGAACACCGAGATAAAAACTCCGGCAATTGATACCAATCCTTCGTATAATCCGTTTGAAGGAGAAAATAGTTATCAGCGCGAAAAAAACGCCATACCTTACCCGGATGAAAGGTTTGAAGGATGGGAACAGCTGTTTGACCCCAAACCGGCATCAGCACAAAAGAGCAGTAAATATCTTCAGATCAAGAACAAATACATCCTTTCCCCTGTTAAATCAGGAGTGATGGTGATTGACCAGCGAAGGGCTCATGAAAGGATCCTGTATGAAAAAATGATACGGTCAAGAAGCGAACAGAAACCCCTTGCACAGCAATCCCTTTTCCCCGAGACCGTAAGGCTCAATGCCGAAGATTACCAGATATGCCTTGGCATGCTGGAAGAACTGGAAAAATGGGGATTCGATATCAGGGATTTTGGCAACCAGCGTATGGTGATCCACGGAATGCCTTCAGAGCTGAATGCATCGGGCAAAGAGGCTGTTGATTTACTGGAAATGATGATTGAACAATACAAATCCCTGGAAGAAAATATGGAACTGGGGACCACGGAAAAGATAGCAAGATCTGCAGCCAGATCATCAGCCATCAGATATGGATATCAGCTGTCAGAAATTGAAATGCAGGGACTCACCGACGAGCTGTTCGCCTGTTCCACTCCCAACTATACCCCGTCCGGTAAACTCATTGTGAAGATCCTTGAAGCAGAAGAACTGGACAATCAATTTAAAACATAGAAATATGAGTCGATTTTTTTACGGAGGAATGGGCAATACACCCCCTGTAGTAAAGAACTTACTTATTATCAATGTGGTCATGTTCCTTGGCACCATGTTCTTTGAGCGTGTATTGCATATAAACCTGAGTGCAGTGCTGGGACTATACTATTTCCAATCCCCCTATTTCGGACCATGGCAATTGGTCACACACATGTTCATGCATGGTGGCCTGACCCATATCTTTTTTAACATGTGGGCGCTCTTTATCTTTGGAAAGACCCTTGAGAGTACCTGGGGCAGCCAGCGCTTCCTGATCTACTACCTGGCCACCGGGCTGGGGGCCGCACTGTTTCATGAACTTGTTATGTACATCCAGCTGGCTCCGGATGTGGCAGCCTTAAAAACCGCCTATACGGTCGACAGGATCAATACCAAGCTGCTGGCAGAGATTCTCAGACCCGGGAATTCTTTTAATGCGCTGGCTCATGCACTGCGAATCCCCACAGTCGGCGCTTCAGGTGCTGTGTATGGTGTGCTGCTTGCATTTGGCATGCTCTTTCCGAACACCCCGTTGTTCATTATTCCCATTCCATTCCCCATCAAAGCCAAATGGCTGGTCATCGGATTCGGAGCTCTGGAATTATTCCTGGGTATTACACAATCCGGTGACAACATCGCCCATTTTGCCCACCTGGGTGGTATGATTTTTGGCTTTATCCTGATCAAGTACTGGAACAGGTTTACCAAAAATTTTTATTAATGCCCTGAATATATGAGTATTATAGAAGAAATAAAAGATTCCTTCAGGTCCGGGAATGCCCTTCACAAACTGATCTACCTGAACCTGGGGCTTTTCCTGGCAGTGCAAATCGTCAGGATCGTCCTGTTCCTGTCAAATTCTTATGGGTTGTTTAACGAATTCCTGAATTACCTTGCAGTACCTGCCAACCTGGAGGTTCTCGGACGACGGCCCTGGACCCTGATCACCTATATGTTCCTGCATGTGGATTTCATTCACATCCTGATGAATTTGTTGTGGCTTTATTGGTTCGGGATGATGTTCATCCAGGAGCTTGGGGAAAAAAAACTTCTGAGCACCTACCTCCTGGGAGGCCTCACCGGCGGGCTCCTGTATGTACTGTTTTACAATGTGTTCCCGGTCTTTGAACAGGCAAGATCAGGTTCCATTGCAATGGGAGCTTCCGCATCGGTGATGGCGGTGGTTGTAGCTACCGCTGTTTACAGGCCCGAAAGAAGGATGCACCTGGTGCTGATTGGACCTGTGAAGATCGGATACATCGCGCTGGCCATGTTTATTCTGACCTCCATGGTAGACTTCTCGGTGAATTCGGGAGGGAAGATTGCCCACATCGGGGGAGCCCTGCTGGGATTCCTGTTTGCCTATTATTACAGGCAGGGCAAAGACATCTTACGTGGTTTTGACCGCATGATGGACCGGATTTCAACCTGGTTTAAACCGGGAAAGCAGACGATGAAGGTCACCCACAAGCGCCCTGCCGACGATTTTGAATATAAAAAGCAGAAAGCTGCAGAGCAGAAAGAAATTGATGAAATCCTTGAGAAGATTTCAAAAGGGGGTTATGACAGCCTGTCGGCCCGGGAAAAAGAGAAGCTCTTTAAAATGAGTGATAAGAAATAGTCCTGTGAGAAAATTTACAGACAAACTCATATTGATCTTAAATCTCATCGGTGCGGCCGGACTGCTGTTCTCTTACCTTGCCCCCTTTATCAATCCGGTAAAATTGGTTCTTCCTGCGCTCTTTGGGCTTGCTTATCCCTATCTCCTGATGGTGAACCTGGTATTTGTTTGCTACTGGTTGATCCGTCTAAAAAAGGAGATTTTGATCTCCCTGGTGGTGGTATTGCTGGGCTGGAACCATCTCACCAACCTGCTGCCAATCAATGAAAATAATATTGAACCTCCTGAGGAAGCAAATACGGAGAGGGTTTTCAATGTATTGTCCTATAATGTGAGGACTTTTAATCTCTACCAATGGAACAAAGACCCCACCACCAGGGAAAACCTTTTCAGGTTCCTCCGGGAACAATCCCCGGATATCATATGTTTTCAGGAGTTTTATTCTGAAGGAAAGGGCCTGCGTAGCCAGGATATTGCGAAAGAGCTCCCTTTTTGTCCGTATTCAGCAATTTATTATACCTCTGCTCCTGCAAGCATAAGCGGATCCGGTATTGCCACATACAGCTCTTTCCCAATCATCAAACGAAGCCGGATCCCTTTTAATTCGATATCAAATGCAGCCATGTATACCGACCATTGTATCAGCGGGGATACAATCCGGGTTTTCAACCTTCACCTTGAATCCATCAGGTTCAGGGAAGAGAACTATATCTTCATGGATACTATAAAATTCGCTTACAACAACGAGCAGATGAAAGAGATCAGAAAAATCGGATCCAGACTGAAATCTGCCTTTATCCGGAGAGCCGAACAGGCTGCCATGATCGCCAACTATATCAAGGATTCACCCTACCCGGTCCTCGTCATGGGGGACTTCAATGACACCCCTCAATCTTTCGCATACAGGAATATCAGAAAAGGGATACATGATGCCTACAGAAAGGCTGGCCGTGGTTTCGGAAACACCTATGCAGGTGAACTTCCATCCTTCAGAATTGATTATATCATGTACAGTGACCCTTTTATTCCATATCAGTTCAAAAGAATTAAAAAGGAATATTCGGATCACTTCCCCGTTACAGCCAGGTTTTATCTTCCTCCAAACCCTGAAGGTGAATAAGCAGTCATCTACATCATCAGGGAAGGAAATTCAGTTTGATAGAATTTCTCCAGAATAAATCTGGGGAGATCAATGACCTTGCCATGATAGAAATCGATGATGGCTGAATCTGAGGTACATATGGCATCACTCTGTTCGTGCTTCAGCATATGGTCAGGGGATTTCACAGTCAATGCCTCACCATCAATATTCATCCGGGCCATATCGGTGGATAGTATAACTGAAAGACTACCGCTGTTGGAGACAGGCTCATCCATATAAAGAATGAAAGTTGATCCAGCCCATTCCTTCAAGGTATCCAGCAGAAGACCAACAGATCTGTTGAAAACCGGCTTATTGGTTATTCTTCCCCTCATTTCACCGGCATCACGAAGCAAGCCGTCATTGCTTATGAAAAGGGGTTTCCCCAGCAGATAGTTGTTTACAGTGAACAACACATTGTAAGCGTCCACCAGTACCAGCTCTCCCTTCGTCACAGGACCAATTTTATGCCTCCGTTCATAAGCTTTCTCTTCTGAAGCAATCCCCCTGTAGAGTACCTGCCTCATATCCCTGGATAACATGAATTTGTCACCCACCAGTTTCAATGAAGCATTCTGGGGATATCTCCTGGAAAGCAACCACAAATACTCCCTGGCTGCCAGCAAAAGGGATTCCGGCAATTCTCCTTTCATAAGATAAAAATAAGTAAAAACATCTTATAAACTTGATTTACAACTATATAGAATTATTAACAACTGGGGTTTGCATTCCAATCCGCGGTTGAAGGAAAATCCGTATCTTTATTATCGAGAACCAAAACACGAAGGTTATGAAGAATTTAGTTGGTATCATTTTGCTCGCACTGCTTGTCTCTTCATGCAGTTTGTTCCAGAAGCCATCCATGTCCCGGGAACAGATTGATGCCATGGTGGCTGAAAACGCTGCCCTTAAATCACAGGTTTCAAGCACCAAGGATATGGATGATCAGCTTGCGCTGGCCAGGATGCAGTTGGATGAAGCTATGATCAAGCTGGCTGCCTGCGAAGAGGCTGCCATGTCGAAAGTACATATTGTCGTCGGGGCTTTTAAGACCTCTGCATATGCCAACGAGTATTCCACACAAATCAAAAATCAGGGGTATGATGGCAGGATTATGGCAGGTCCTTACAGCTTCAACCTGGTAACGGCCGGCTCATTCGAATCGGTACAGGCGGCAATCAATGCTCTTGGACCAATCCGCGAAAACGTCATCGAAACCGCCTGGATTTATATAGAGTAGCTTACATCCCACTCATGATAAACAGTGGCTGAAATTCGAAGCTCTTGAAATGGGGCCGTAAACGGTCTGTGTTATAGTGCTTCTTCACATCCACCAGTTTCTTGGAACTTGTGACCACATCCAGAGGAGCATTGTCGTACCTTCCGTTCCGCAAAACAACCAGGCGGCCGTGAATCCCTTTCAGGATCAGATCCAGCGCAAGGTTCCCGTAGGCCATGGGAACAATGGAATCAATGGCATCGGGATCACCTCCCCTTACAAGGTAACCCAGATGTTGATTGATGACATTGACGGGGCGACCATGGTTGAATTGGGCTGATTCGCTCTTGATCATATCTGCCACCGCAGTACCAATACCTCCAAGTTTTGCATGCCCGTAGGCATCTTTAACAACGTCCCGGACCATCATCTCGTTCATTCCCTTGAAAGTAGCCCCTTCCGAGACCAGTACTACGGAATAGTTGCTGGGATTCTGGACCCGGTCTTCCACAAGCAGTTCGGTCAGACGGGTCACATCGAACTGATGTTCGGGGATCACACAACGGTTGGCGGCTCCTGCCATGGTGGGGATCATGGCTGTAAAACCCGCATAACGGCCAAAAACCTCCATGACCAGGATCCGTTCATGAGACCCGGCTGTGGTCCGGAGTGTATTGGTCATATTGATGGTCCGGGTTACACAGGTACTGAACCCAATGCAGTAATCGGTACCCGGAACATCATTGTCCATGGTTTTCGGGATAGCGATCACCTTGAACCCTTCCTGGAAAAGCCTGACACCGTAACTGAGGGTATCATCACCTCCTATGGGGATCAGAAAATCTATTCCGAGAAAAGCCAGGTTCTCCAGCACCTCCGATGTAAGGTCGTTGATCTCCTTTTTATAGGTGGTTTTCAGGTGGGCTGGGACATCTTCTTTCTTAATTTTGCCTGGATTAACCCTGGAAGTATGCAGAAATGTGCCGCCGGTCCGGCCCGCCTTATTCACAATCTGCTCAGACAGAATCACGAAATGCTCCGAATTGTCGGCATTCTTATCCCTGATAATCTCTGTAATCCCTGACCACCCCTTTCGAAGTCCGATGACCTGGTAACCCTCCCTGAGGGCGCGAATGGTAACAGCACGGATGGCCGGATTCAATCCCGGCACATCGCCTCCACCTGTCAATATTCCAATGGTTCCTTTTTTCCTGATCCCCTGTGCCATGTTTTTTCTTTTAAAAATAAGTCATTAATTCAAACAAATCAATGGCACCAGGCAAAGACTACTCATCCCAATTCAGTATCTTCAGGAAATCATACTCTTCAGGATTCTTAACATACTTCTTGGCTGCCCGGTAATCCTCTTTGGTAATGTAATGGAGGTTGCTTCTGAAAATCAGCTGGACATTTTCAGAATTCACATTCACAAGCCTTGGTTTTACCTTACCATTTGCATCCTCCACATCTTTCAGGTAAAGAGGAGAGATGTTTCCTTCACGGTCGATGGTGGTCATACAACCGGTTTCCCCCCTGTTAAAAAGAACATAGACTCCCAATCCAAGACGTGTAGCATATGAGAGGTCATATGCAATGGGCCTGCAGCAACGAAGTTCGTAGCCAATCTCTTCGGGCCGGCTTTTCACATTGATCCTCAGTGATTTTAAATGCTGTTGAGTCAACATGTTAAAAATGTGCGACTTGCTTACATTTCCCAATTCGGGGTGTCCATGATCATCATAGGTAAAATTGATCCCTGTTGCGATGATCTCCTCATCACTCATGAAATGAAAAACCCCCTCACTGATCATGGCTGCGCCATAATCGATACCAAGAATTCTGCGCTTGACCATGGAAGAAATCACCATGCGGGTGATTTTATCAAAAGTTATCTTGGTTTTATTAAACATTTCAGGGATAATGATCATCGGATAGTGACAGGCTGTTCCGATCCCGAAAGCCAGGTGGCCTGCTTCCCGGCCCATGGCACTAACAACAAACCAGTTTCCGCTTGTACGGGCGTCTTCATAAATTGTTGAGGAAATACGAACGCCTTCTTCTTTGGCCGAATGGTATCCGAATGTCGGGGTTCCCTCAGGAAGTGGCAGGTCATTGTCAATGGTCTTGGGAACGTGGATGTTTTTCACATCCATCTTCTGCCTGGCCAGGAACTTTGCAAGTCTGTTGGCGGTGGATGCGGTATCATCACCACCAATGGTAACCAGCAATTTCACATTGTTCTTTTTGAAAAAATCAGTTTTGAACTCCTCATCCTTTGGCTTATACCGGCTCATTTTTAATGCAGAACCACCCCTGCTGTAAATCTGATCGGCATAATCAAAATCCAGAAATTCGAAAGAGGGTTCATCAGAAAAAAGACTTTTATATCCCCCATTAATCCCAATCACACTATAGCCATTGTTAATAAAAATCTTGGTTACTGAACTGATTACAGTGTTTATTCCGGGCGCCGGTCCCCCGGCACATAATATGGCAACAGCTTCTTTCATGGTTACAATTCGTTCTTTAATAATCGTACTTACTTATTCATTGTAAAATTAAGCCGTGAATTTACATAAAATTGAAAATATTCTGCGAAAGAAAGTGTCTAAATAAGTACGTTATTATTGTTAATTTTGCTTCTCGGAAATCAAGTCATGAAAGAAACCAGGAACCCAATCCACAACTTATCTAACTTCTTTCTGATCAGGTGGATCAGGGCACTCTTAGTGTTTTTCCTGATTGTTCCGGTAAAAATATACCAGTGGGTGATCTCTCCCCTGCTCCCTAAAACCTGCAGGTATTATCCCACCTGTTCCCAATATGCCATAGAAGCATTGAGAATACATGGGCCGGTCACCGGTCTTTTATTGGGAACAAAACGTATCCTCAGTTGTCATCCATGGGGCGGCCATGGTCATGATCCGGTTCCACCCAAAAATACACCCTTTAAACAGCTGTTTATAAAAAGAAAAAATGAATAGATCCTTTCTTCTCCTGATGCTGATTATCCTGTCTCAGGCCTGCAATACCGGAAATCATTCCGCTACAGAAAAGCCGGTTGTTAGCGTCAGCATCCTGCCCCAGAAGTATTTCCTTGAGCAACTGGCAGGAGACCTGGTGGAAGTGAATGTAATGATCCCGCCGGGAGCCAATCCTGCCACCTATGAACCAACTATTTCGCAGTTGGGTAAACTGGACCGTTCCGAACTCTATTTCAGGATCGGATATGTGGGTTTCGAACTCAGCTGGATGGAAAAAATCAGGTCCGTTAATCCGGAGATGGAGGTTGTGGATCTTTCCAGCGGTATTCAACTTATCCATGGTGTTGAAAATGGGGATCATGGGGACAGTCATCACCACGGCGGAACCGATCCCCATATATGGATGTCGGCCAGGAATGCCGGGTTGATCGCATCCAATATGTATGAGGCGCTCACCAACCTTCTGCCTGATCAGAAAGAAAAACTTACATCCAACCTGGAGGTACTCCTGGGGGAAATCGAATCGCTGGACAAGGAGATCAGCAGGATGATGGCGGGCCTTGATCACCGGAGCTTCATGATCTATCACCCGGCATTAACCTATTTTGCAAGAGATTACAGCCTGGAACAACTGCCTCTGGAACTGGAAGGTAAAAATCCCTCTCCTGCCCATATGAAGAAAATGGCGGATCTGGGGAGGATGCATCACATCAAGACCATCTTTCTGCAAAAGCAGTTTGACCAGAAGAATGCACAGGTACTTGCTGCAGAGATAGGGGCCAGGGTTGTGTTTTTTGATCCGCTGGCCCCCGACTGGAACAGCCAGATGTTGTTCATTGCAGCCAAATTAAAAGAGACTTTGTAATGAAAAGGCCCCTCATTCAAATCAGAAACCTGGATGCCGGCTACCAGGGGAATGTGGTCCTGTCCAATGTGTCCCTTTCCGTCATGGAGCATGACTTCATTGGAATTATTGGTCCAAACGGAGGTGGAAAAACCACACTGCTGAAAATTCTGACGGGCATCATGAAACCCCTGAAAGGAGAGGTTAGCTATTTCATTCAACGTTCCGAGATCGGATATCTGCCACAGGGGAATCAGGTGGATGCCCAATTTCCCATTACGGTCAAAGAGGTGGTTGCCTCCGGACTCGATTACCGGATCGGTCTGAAACGCCAATCCGGGGATGCGCAAAAAAAACAGCTGGAGCATATTCTTGGGAAGGTGGGTTTGGAAAACCTGCAAGCAAGATCCATCGGGGAACTTTCCGGTGGTGAGCTGCAACGGACCATGGTTGCCCGTGCCATTGTCTCTTCACCCAGATTGCTTATCCTGGATGAACCAGATACCCATGTGGATAACCGTTTTGAAATGGAGTTGTACGGACTTCTCCGGGATTTGAATGAATCCATGACCATTCTTCTTGTTTCCCACGATATTGGCACCATTTCACCCTATATAAAAACCATTGCCTGTGTGAACCGCGATCTTCATTACCACGCCTCCAATGAGATCAGTGAAGAACAGCTGAAGGTTTATAATTGTCCCATCGAGATCATCACCCATGGTACGGTTCCTCACCGGGTAATGAAAACCCATAACCTCTAAGTCATGGATATACTGAAACTTATCAGTTACGGTTTTTTCCTGCATGCACTGCTGGCAGCGATCCTGATGTCAGTCACGTGCGGAATCATCGGTACATACATTGTTTCCAGGCGAATGGTTTTTATCAGCGGAGGGATTACCCACGCATCTTTCGGGGGCGTAGGCTTGGGATATTTTCTCGGATTTCCGCCCCTGGCCGGAGCAGCTGCTTTTGCTGTCCTTGCCGCACTGGCCACAGAAAACCTGACCCGCAGGAAAATCCTCAGGAATGACTCCATCATTGCCATCATGTGGTCCCTGGGTATGGCCATGGGTATCATCTTTGTATACCTTACCCCCGGATACGCACCCAACCTGATGAGCTTTCTGTTTGGCAGCATCATCACCGTCAGCGCCAAAGACCTCTGGCTGATGTTCGCTCTTGCATTGGTGGTTTCAACCTTTTTTACCACCTTTTACAGGCCGATCCTCTATGTTTCCTTTGACGAACAGTTTGCCAGGTCCCGCGGAATACCCGTGATGCTGTTCAACTACATGCTGATCGTCCTGGTAGCACTTACCATCGTTATGAGCATCCGGATTGCAGGTATTATTCTGGTGCTGTCCGTTCTGACGATTCCCCAGAATATCGCCAACCTTTTTACCAATAGGTTTGATAAGATTCTGATTGCATCTGTAATCCTTGGATTCCTGGCTTCATTCCTGGGATTGATTGTGTCCTACTATTTGAATATTCCTTCCGGAGCAACCATTATATTCACGCTTGTGGTCATATACCTGGCAGCAAGAGTCGTGAAAGTTGTTACTTTTGGGAGCAAGTAACAGGAGGATACCAGATGAGCCTGAAAAAGACCATTGAAGAAGCCTGGGAAAACCGGGAGTTGTTATTGAAGCCGGAGGTCTGTCATGCCATTTCAGAAGTGGTGGACCAGCTGGACCGGGGAGTTCTGCGCGTGGCACAGAAAGGTCCTGCAGGATGGGAGGTGAATGACTGGGTTAAAAAAGCCGTTATACTCTATTTTCCAATCCGTCAAATGGAAACCATCGAGGTTCCTCCCTTCGAGTTTCATGACAAAATCCCCCTTAAAAGCGGGTATAAACAAAAGGGAATAAGGGTGGTTCCCCATGCCGTTGCCAGGTATGGATCATACATTTCCAAAGGCGTTATCCTGATGCCCTCCTACGTAAATATCGGGGCCTATGTGGAAGAAGGAACCATGGTGGATACCTGGGCTACCGTTGGATCCTGCGCCCAAATCGGGAAAAATGTGCACCTCAGTGGCGGCGTTGGAATTGGCGGGGTGCTTGAACCGGTCCAGGCTGCCCCTGTCATTATTGAAGACAATTGCTTCATCGGTTCACGCAGCATTGTGGTGGAAGGTGTCAGGGTTGAATCCGAAGCTGTACTGGGAGCCAATGTAGTGATTACCAAATCAACAAAGATTATTGATGTAACCGGCTCCTCACCGGTGGAGACCAGGGGAGTGGTTCCGCCCCGGTCCGTAGTGATCCCGGGATCCTATACCAAATCATTTCCTGCCGGTGACTACCAGGTGGCATGTGCGCTGATCATTGGCAAAAGGAAACCCTCCACGGATTTAAAGACCTCCCTGAATGATGCCCTGCGGGAGTATAATGTAGCAGTATAATGAGGATAGGATACGACGCAAAACGGGCCTTTAACAACTACAGCGGTCTGGGCAACTACAGCCGGTATATTATTTCCAATGTATGCCGCTTTTATCCCGAAAACGATTGCTTTCTCTACACCCCTTCCATCACAGACCCGGATCTGTTCCATGAGCCCGAAGGGACAAGCATCAAACTTCCGAAAACTGCCATTGGAAAATACTCCCGCTCCTACTGGAGAAGTTTCCGGCTGACCCATTGGCTGGGTGATGATGCTGTTGATATTTTTGATGGCCTTTCAAATGAAATACCCTATGGCATTCACCGGACCCTGATCCGGTCTGTTATTACCATCCATGACCTGATTTTTCTGGAACATCCCGAACTGTATAAACCATTTGACAGGTACCTGTACAAAAAAAAGGTGCAATACGGTGCCAGGAATGCAAACAGGATCATCGCAGTAAGTGAACAGACCAAACAGGATATCATCCGTTTCCTGAATGTGGATGAATCGCACATCAGGGTGGTTTACCAGGGATGTCACAGGCAATTCTATAACCGGGTGAGCCCCGAAGCCTTACAATATACCCGCCATCAATTTGCCCTGCCGGGAAAATACCTTCTTTACGTGGGCACCATTGAAGAGCGGAAAAACCTGTTGAAAATCGTAGAGGCTCTGCATCAAGGTAAAATTGATATTCCTTTGGTGGTTGTAGGTAGGAAAACAGCCTATTTCAACCAGGTGAAAAGTTACATTGAGAAGAACCGGATGAAGCACATCCATTTTCTGGACCAGGTGCAGGTTTCGGACCTTCCGGCTATTTACCAGGGGGCCGGCGGTTTTATCTACCCTTCTTCCTATGAAGGCTTTGGAATCCCCATTCTTGAGGCCCTGAATTCCGGAATTCCGGTGATCACCTCCTCGGGCGGTTGCCTTGAAGAGACGGCCGGAAAAGGCGGATTGCTGATCAATCCAAACGACAGTGAACAGATGATCGATGCCATCCGCCAGGTGCTTGAGGACTCCGGTTTACGGGACCGCCTGGTCAGGGAGGGTGGTGCCCATGCCATCAGATTCAGGGAGGAACAGACCATCCCTGCACTTTACAAAGTATACCTCGAATGCATGCATGATTGACGTTGAAGCCAGAAAAGCAGGTGCAGTGGTCCTCGCGGGTGGTATCATTCTCTATCCTACCGACACCATCTGGGGCATCGGCTGTGATGCCACCAACGTGGAAGCAGTACAAAGAATCTACGAGATCAAGCAGCGCTCTGACAGCAAAAGCATGCTTGTACTGATGGCACAGACCAGCATGTTGAACCAATACCTGGAAAGTGTTCCTGAACAGGCCCTTGAAATCATCAGGTCAGCTTCAAAACCGACGACCATTATTTACCCGGATGCCAGAAACCTGGCTGCCAACCTGGTCGCTGCGGACGGAACCATCGGGATCAGGATCGCCAAGGACGAATTTTGCAGGCAACTGATCGGGTTGACGGGGGTTCCCATTGTTTCCACCTCTGCAAATCGTTCAGGAAAACCGGCTCCCGGCTCATTCAGAGCCATCGATCCAACAATCCTTCAGAAGGTGGACCATGTGGTTCGATGGCGGCAGAATGAGACCGGATCCCCGGCCCCGTCTGCCATCATCAGGCTGGATGATCATGGAAGATCAACCATCATCCGGCCCTGAATCACTTCACAAACCTGGAAACAGCGCCTTCGGTCCTGACAAAATAGATGCCCGCTGCATAGGCGCTGATGTCAAATCTGTGCTCAGTTCCGCTTACAAGCACCTCATCCATTTTCATTCCCAAGCTGTTGTAAATGCTTACTGTACTGTTCTCCCGGGTCAGAACAACATTCAGTTCACTCACAGCGGGATTGGGATATATCCCCAAAGTATTTACGCTTTGTTCAGGAACACCCAATGGCCAGGTTACAGTAATTAGCCTTTCTCCGGTTATATAACTATCATCCTTGGCAGAAGCCACAACCGTAACGGTTCCATGTGTAACTCCTGAAAGAAGGCCATCTTTATCAATGGTGGCGGTCCCTGTACCCGGTTCAACGCTCCACCTGACATCTGTGATAAGGGCATCAGCAGGAAGCACTTCCGCACTCATCTGCAGGGTGTTGCCCACCGGAACCGAGTTTGCGCCGTCTGCACCTTCAACGCCGATGTAAGTGACAGGGGTATATTCAGTGACCAGATCCAGAATCTTATTATTGATCAGTACAACGCTGTCCAGGTAAACCACTGTACCCGAAGTACCAAACATGAAATTTAATGATTCAGGCATGCCTTCAGTCAACCGATCAAAAACAACATCTAAAACGTAATGGACCGGTTCAGTGGTCACATCGAAAGTCCAGTCTGATTCGCCACCGGTTGAATACGGATGTGATGATGTTCCGTATCTGATATAGGGATCAACAGGAGCCTCAAAGTCAACGTTAAAAGTCCTGATATCATCAGCCCAGGCTACAAAACTGAATGTGTATTCGTCGGTTGAATTACAACCAAAATTTTGTTGGGAGAATCCAAAATCCCCGACATTTATGCCACCGGGGCTTGGATCGAGTACCACATAACCATCCTCTGTAACATAAGCAGGATTCTCTCCATCTCCACCGCTCCATTCAGGAATCGAGCCATCCGGGTTAACCTTCTCAAAATATCCATTTCTGATCAGGTTATGTTCAGGGACAGAAATGATCTGATTGCTGATGTTCACCTCCATCGTCGCTATCTCAGACAGAGATACAGACTGACAGGTGACAGTAACAGTACCGTCAATGAGAGCCGTAACCAAACCATTTTTGTCGATCTTTGCCATGCCGCCATCGGCTCCGTCCGAAACCAACCATTCCAATCTTTCATTGTAATTAGCAGGAAGGACCTCAGCCACCAGCTGCAGTGTGCCATTGTTCTCGGTGATTTCCGTCTCACCCGAAAGGGTAATACTCTCAATATATACAGGGGCCTCCGCACCTTCGAAGGTGATGGTCCCGCAATCGTCCATGTTGTTCCATGATGATCCGTTTTCGCCTGTATTGGCCCATACTGCGTTTCTTCCTTCACTGGCGGCGTCTTCACCGGGATCCCTGTCAATCACATACACATCGAAACCAATTTCGCCGGTTAAATCGATCGGTAGTCCTTCCAGGTCAGTAAGATATTCGAATGGAACAAAATACTCGGCGATATAACTTGGATCCGCCACATTGAAAGCGTACTGGATAATATCTCCAGCTTCAGCATTGAATCCGCATGTCAGAAGTCTGCCGTCATTCATTCCGTCCGCAAATGCCGGGGCTACCTGGTAGTGTCCCTGGTCAAGTGCCATTGGGCCGAGACCATCTTTGAGAATGTAGTTCACGTCAAAATATAGTTCCGGTTTGTCATGCATCCACGCTGTACCGATGGGATCTGCTGCGTAATGGGGAAAGAAGGCATCATCATCAACAGTGACAAGAATCCAGATACCTTCATCGGTCCATAAACCCTGCCAGAATGATATACCAAGGGTGGGAACCTGGCCCAGGAGACTCTGATCAATGTAGTTTTCTCCTGCGGATTCGGCCCAGACATAATCAATTTCACCGTCAATAACGGGATTAACTGAAGCTTTCTTTATAACGGCAGTTGGTTGGGCCAGAGCACCCATTGCCACCATTACACAAAGAACCAATGAAGTTAAAGTTCTTTTCATAGTCATAGTTTTAAAATTGAATTTTTCAGTACCATCAAATTGCTTTCTCCGGTAAAAAATATTGAATACTTCCGGAGAATAAAAGCGTCGCATATTCAGTACCAGTCATCTGTAAAATCACTTCACAAACCTGGAAACTGCGTTATCAGTCCTTACAAAATAGATGCCGGCAGCATACTGGCTGATATCAAATTTGTGCTCCGTACCCTTTACAACAACCTCATCCATTTTCATTCCCACACTGTTGTAAATGGTAACTGTACTGTTCTCCCGGGTCAGAACAACGTTCAGTTCACTGACAGCAGGATTGGGATAAACCATGAGGGTTTTGACGCTGTTCTGACGGACTCCTGCGGGCCAGTTCACAATGATTACCTTTTCTCCCTTTACATGACTATCATCCACAGCAGATGCCACCACTGTCACCGTACCTCCTGATTCCCCGGAAAGCAAGCCTTCAGGAGAGATTGACGCAGTACCAGTTCCGCTGACAACACTCCATTTCACTGCCTGGTAATCAGCCGAAGCAGGCAATACTTCAGCGCTCATCTGCAAGGTATTGCCCATGGCTACATCAGAAGCACCTTCTGCTCCGCTTACCTCAATGAGCTCAACAGGAATATACTCTGTAATACGTGCCATATCATCCACACTGACCAGTTCGACGCTGTCCAGGTAAGTCACCACATCTGAATTTCCCAGCTGGAATGTCAGCCGTTGTATGGTATTTTCCAGAATCTCAACAAACGTGACATCAAAAATGTACCTGGTGGGCTCATCGCTGATCTCAAAGGTCCAGTCTGCATGGTCGTCTCCCCAGGAAGTCCGGGGATCCGTTGTCCTCCCATACCTGTTCCAGGAATTGGAAGGGTCTTCAAAATCAACGTTGAAGCTCCTGGCCTCATCTGCCCAGGCTACGAAACTGAAAACATATTCAATATCAGGTTCAGCAGTTAATCCACTCTGATCCAATTGGTACTGGCCTGCCGATTCGGTCTCTTCGGGGGTACATACAGCAATTCCACCATAAACCCTGGGCAGAGGGGTATTGAGTTCTCCTCCCCAGCCGCCCCACTGAGCGGCGGGACTGCCATCCTTGTCATCAAAATTGGGATTTCTGATCACATTCACCTCGCCCATTGAAACGATCTGGTTGCTGATGGTCACATTTGCGCTTGCCTCAACCAGGGTTCCATCCATTGAAGTACCCGTAACGGTGACATCACCATCAATGATACCGGTAACCACCCCGTTTTTATCAATGGTGGCCTTTCCCGTTTCGTTGTTGATGGTCCATGACAAACTCTTGTTGGAGGCATTTTCAGGAAGCACTGTGGCCTGAATCTGAAGGGTACCGTTGTTTTCGGTGATCTCGCCTCCGACCAGGGTAATTTCTTCAACATATTCATCAATGGCAGCACCCTCGAAGGTAATGATTCCGCAATCGTCCATGTTGTTCCATGAACCATCCACTTCGCCCACATTGGACCATACGGCAGCCCTGTTCCCGTCATCTCCGGGATCCCTGTCAATGATGACCACATCGAACCCAACCTCTTCAGTCAGGTCAACTCCTTCTCCATCCCGATCCAGAAGAACCGAAAGGGGGATGAAATACTCCGCGGTATAATTTGGCTCTTCAACCAAAAAGGCATGTGATACGCCATTCCCTTCCGTTACGGCCGTACCGTCATTGGATCCATCAATGAATGCCGGGGAAAACTGGTAATGTCCGCTGCCACCGGTAACAGGCCCCTCACCATCTTCGAGGTCGTAATTGACATCAAAATAGATTTCCGGTTTGTCATACTCCCAGCTGACCGCGTCAGGCACCATATAGTGGGGATAGAATGCATCATCGGCAACCCTGAGGAGGATATAGATGCCATCATAGGTCCACAGGCCCTGCCATGTTGTTTCTCCGGGTTCTCCAAGGGTAGGAACAACAGGAACGTCAAGTGAATCCAGTGTAGGCCGGTCGATGTTGTTTTCTGCCCCGGCCTCAGCCCAGACTTCATCTACGATCCCGTCAATCACCGGATCGACGGAAGCTTTTTTTATTACAGCAGTTTGCCTCTGCGCCAGAGCACCTGCAGCAAACATTCCGCATATAACCAGCAAAGTAAATCTTCTTTTCATCGTCTTTCCATTTGGTTCAACATCGTCAGTCTACTCTTTTATTTCACTGGTACAATGTATTAAATTCTTTTGTGAAAGAAAAAGGCTGCCTGCGTTGGCAGACAGCCCCGGGTGGTTGTGATTGCACAACCGCTCCTGTAATCCCCTTCCTCCTTGAGGCAGGGGTGCTCCGTACTTTATAGTGACTTCACTTTTCCTGATCCCGACGCCACCGTATTCACCTGGGGATTCCCATGGTAGTAAACGCTTCCGCTACCTGAAAGTCTGGCTTCCAGTTCATCCTTCACGGTGATCCTGCAGCTGCCCGATCCGCTGATTGCCGCTGAGAATTCTTCAACTTCAAAATGTTCAGCCAGAATTTTGCCTGATCCGCTGATTTTCGCATCCATCTCCTCAGCAGTGCCTTTTTCCAGGATTGTGTTGCCCGAACCGGATATTTTTACATCAAGTTCTTTGGCGTCAAGGGCAGAAAACAAGATGGATCCGCTTCCGGAAATGGCTATGCTCATCTCTTCTGCGCTGACAGGCTTTTCTGCTTTAAATTGGGCCGATCCCGAAACAGAGACTTTTTCAAGTTCTGCGGAGGCAATGTGGATGGTCAATTTGGACCGGCTTTGGTTCCAGTCATCGTACCTCAGCTTCAGATAACCATCCTCCACTTCTGTGATCAAATCCTTTACATCCCGGTCGTTCCCTTCAATCTTTATCTCATGCGTGTTGCCGCTTGTATAAAAAACATCCGCACTGATTCCGATACCGATTCCTGTAAAGGGTTTCAGATCACGTGTTTCCTGCGCAGACAAACCGGTTAATCCGAATCCGCTCATCATGATAAACAAGGCAATTGCTGTGGGTGTTGTGAATGTTCTTTTCATTGTTTTTTACTTTGGTTTTAACTCATTTTTAACCCAAAGACGATGAAAAGAGCGAAGTGTTACAGTTCGGTGATCCCTGCGGGCAGATTCAGGTAAAGGGCTTGTTTACGGTGATCGATTTTCTGAATAAACTCACCTGCAGCCGGTATGATCATTTCTTTCCCTGCGTAGTCCATAAGCCAGACGGGGTTCATTTCGCCGGGCTGGTACCCGATGATCTTCCCAAGCATCCCCAGCTTCTCATCATAAACCTGGTACCCAAGCACCCGGCTGTTCATCTCTTCGTCCCCTGGAGATCCCGTAACATATTCCGGATCAAGAAATACCTCACAACCTGAGACCTTCCTGGCCTCTTCGACACTTTCAATGAATTCCAGTTTGACGATGGCCTGATCCTTTGAAACCAGATCAGCCGATTCAATAAAAAAAGGAACCCGCTGTCCATTCAGATCAATGAACAACGGGATTCCGTCTTTTATATGCTTTGCTGCAACAAGGTCAAGTATGATATGAACTTCCCCCTGCAGTCCATACGGCTTAGAGATTTTTCCGGCTTTTACACCACCCTGAACCGTCATCGGAAGAGACTATTCGTCTTTCTTTTCCTCCTCAGCAGATGCCTTCTCTTCAGCAGGTGCCTCTTCGGACTCCGCCTCAGCTACAGGCTCCTCTGCGGGGGCCTCTGCAACGGGAGCTTCCTCTGCTATTGCCTCAGTTACAGGCTCCTCAGCAACTTCTTCTTCCGCTAATTCTTCTTCTACTGCTTCCTCTGCAGGAGCTTTGGCTTTTTCCTCAGCTGCCAAAAGCGCCGACCTTTTCTTGGAAATCTCCTGAGCTCTTTCTTCCCTGATTTTTGATTCCGTTTCAAGGCGGGTCTTTTCAAGCTTCTCTTTCGCCGTTTTGAGCTTGTCTTTGCCGGCCTGGACTTTCTGTTCTTTCTCAGTCATCCATGCCTGGTATCTCTTCTCGGCCTCAGCTTCGTCAAAAGCTCCTTTTCTTACACCTTCAAGCAGGTGTTTCTTGTACAATACTCCTTTGTAGGATAAGATAGCTCTACATGTATCGGTAGGTTGAGCGCCTTTCTGCAGCCATTCTAAGGCTTTGTCGAAGTCCAAAACAATGGTAGCAGGATTGGTATTGGGATTATACTGACCCAACGATTCAATAAATTTACCATCACGTGGCGCCCTGCTATCAGCAACTACAATAGAGTAGATCGCCTGGAATTTGCGACCTTGTCTTTGTAATCTGATCTTTGCTGGCATACTCTTTAAATTATTTAATGATTACCTACATTTTTTTAAGAACCGCAAAGGTAGCATTAATCGGATAATATGCAAAGGATTATAAGTAATTAGCAGCCAAGGATCATGTATAAAATCCTTCCATGAATTTATGAACATGGGTGAATTGTGGGGCAATTTACCCTAACTTTACTCCCCATGTTCATCATATTTGACACGGAAACCACCGGATTGCCCAAACGGGACAATGCACCTATCAATGAGGTAGATAACTGGCCCAGGGTCGTGCAGATTGCCTGGCAGGTTCATGATGAAAACGGGGCATTGACAGGGCACAACAACCTGCTGATCCGTCCTGATGGTTTTGAGATCCCCTATTCTGCTGAAAAGGTTCACGGAATTTCAACTGAAAAAGCAAAATCACAGGGCCTGCCCCTGGGAGAAGCCCTCTCCATTTTTAACGATTCACTGGACCATGCCCGGGTCCTTGTGGGGCACAACATCAATTTTGATATCAATGCACTTGGCGCCGAGTTTGTGCGAAGTGGCCTTGAAACCAGCTTCCTGGATAAGAAACAGGTTTGCACCATGCGTTCCAGCACCGAATACCTGAAACTCACTGGTGGCAGGGGAGGTAAATTCAAACCTCCGAAGCTGATGGAGCTTTATGAATACCTGTTTGAGGAACAATTTCAGCACGCCCACGATGCAGCCGCAGATGTGGAAGCCACTGCCATGTGTTTCCTGGAACTGCTCAGGCTCAAAGTGATCACTCCGGGATCCCTTGATCTGAGCCCCGAACAATACAGTGGTTTTATTGCGCGGCACCCCGGGAAAATCAAGCCTTTTGGACTTTCACACACTTCAAACCAACAGAAGCCAGATCTCAGGGAAGAGGTGACCGGAAAGAAAAGTCAGGAAGATGAACCCTCCGGCGATGATGCTGGGTTTTGCCACCTGCATGTCCATACGCAATATTCAATCCTTGATGGTGCGGCGAGTATTCCCGAACTGCTTAAAAAAGCCATCGACGACGGAATGAGGGCCGTAGCCATTACCGATCACGGAAACATGTTCGGTGTGAAGGAGTTTCATCAGGAAGCCACCAAAAGGGGTATCAAACCGATCCTCGGATGTGAGGCTTATATAGCACACCGGTCAAGGCTTACAAAGAAAGATAAAAACCTGGACGCCACAGACCATATTGTCCTGCTGGCCAAAAACGCGACGGGCTACAGAAACCTGACTACCCTGGTTTCTTTGGGGTGGACCGAAGGATTCTATTACAAACCAAGAATCGACAGGGAACTGCTGGAAAAGTACAGCGAAGGAATCATCTGCCTGTCTGCCTGTCTTGGCGGAGAGATCCCCCAGGCCATCATGCACAGGACCACTGAAGATGCGGACAGGATTGTCCTGGCCTATAAAAGAATCTTTGGGGAAGATTTTTACCTTGAGATGCAGCGGCATCAGACCGATGATCCGGATATGAACAAGCTGGTTTTTGATGATCAGGTATTCGTGAACCGGACCTTGCTGGAACTGGGCAGAAGGCACGGTGTCAAATGTGCCGCTTCCAACGATGTGCATTTTGTAAATATGGATGATGCGGAAGCGCATGACCACCTGATATGTCTCAATACAGGCAAGGACCTGGATGATCCCAAACGGATGCGATACACCATGCAGGAGTGGTTTAAAACCCAGTCGGAAATGGCTGAGATCTTTTCTGATCATCCGGAAGTATTAACAACTACGCTGGAGATTGCCGAAAAGGTTGATGTCTATGAACTGAACTCCAGTCCTGTAATGCCCTTTTTCCCACTTCCTGAAGGGTTTGACAACGAAGATGGTTTCCTGAAACACCTCACCTACGAAGGTGCAAAAAAAAGATACGATTCCATCACGGAAGAGATCCGCGAGCGGATCGATTTTGAATTGGAGACTATCCAGCGCATGGGTTTCCCCGGCTACTTCCTGATTGTACAGGACTTTATCTCTGCTGCAAGAAAAATGGGTGTTTCTGTCGGACCGGGAAGGGGCTCGGCTGCCGGATCGGCAGTTGCCTACTGCCTGGGGATCACAGATATTGATGCCATCAAATATGACCTGCTGTTCGAAAGGTTTCTGAATCCGGACCGGATCTCAATGCCTGACATTGATATAGACTTCGATGAGGACGGGCGGGATGAGGTACTCCGCTGGGTTGTTAAAAAATACGGACATGAACGGGTGGCTCACATCATCACCTTTGGTACCATGGCAGCAAAAATGGCAATCAGGGATGTGGCCCGGATCCAGAAGCTGCCGTTGCCTGAAGCAGACCGCCTGGCCAAACTGGTTCCGGAAAGGCCCGGCACCACCCTGACCAGTGCCTATGAGGAGGTACCCGAATTAAAAGCAGAACGCAACTCAGCCAATCCGCTGATTTCAAATACACTGCGAATCGCAGAAAGACTGGAAGGATCTGTCAGGCAGACCGGTTTGCATGCATGCGGGGTGATCATTGGCAGGAATGACCTTACCCAGCACCTTCCCGTATGCATATCCAAGGACTCTGATTTGCTGGTTACGCAATTTGATGGCCATTTTGTAGAGGATGTGGGTATGCTGAAGATGGATTTCCTGGGATTGAAGACCCTTTCCATTATCAAGGATGCCATTGACAACATCCGCGATTCAAAGGGTACCGTGATTGACATTGATCACCTTCCCATGGATGATGCCGTCACCCTGGACCTATATTCAAGGGGTGAAACCACCGGGTTGTTCCAGTTTGAGTCTCCCGGGATGAAAAAATACCTGAAAGACCTGAAGCCCAATCGTTTTGAGGATCTGATTGCCATGAATGCCCTCTACCGGCCAGGCCCCATGGAATACATCCCCAGCTTTATTAACAGGAAACACGGGAAGGAGAAAATCGAATACGATCTTCCCGAAATGGAAGAATACCTCCGGGATACATACGGGATCACAGTATACCAGGAACAGGTAATGCTGCTCTCCCGCAAGCTGGCCGGATTCACAAGGGGGGAGGCAGATTCACTAAGAAAAGCCATGGGCAAGAAGATCAAGAAGATGATGGACGAGCTCAAGGTGAAATTCCAGGAGGGCTGTTTGAAAAACGGGATCCCTCAGAAAAAAATTGAAAAGATCTGGACGGATTGGGAAGCCTTTGCACAGTATGCATTCAATAAATCCCACTCCACTTGCTACGCTTACGTTTCATACCAGACAGCTTACCTGAAGGCCAACTATCCTGCTGAATTTATGGCTGCGGTATTGAGCCGGAACATCACAGATATTAAGAAAATAGGCCTGTTCATGGATGAATGCAGGCGTATGTCCATCCAGGTACTGGGTCCGGATGTGAATGAAAGCAATGTAAGATTTACCGTAAACGACAAAGGTGACATCCGGTTTGGTCTGGGTGCCATCAAAGGCGTGGGAGAAAACGCTGTGAGAAGTATCATTGAAGAGCGGGCAAAAAACGGCCCTTTCAGGGACATCTATGATTTTATTGAACGAAATGACCTGCGCCAGGTAAACAGGAAGAATATTGAAGGTCTCGTGATCGCAGGTGCCCTCGACTGTTTCAAGGATGTTTCCAGGAGACAGTATATGGATACAGTGGAAGAAGAAGAGGCCACCTTCGTGGAACAACTGATCAAATACGGAAACAAGTTACAGTTTGAGCGCAACACACCCCAGCAAAACTTGTTCGGGGAGACCGATGCCATTGCCATCTCCAAACCTGAACCGCCTGATCTGTCCGAATGGGATGATGCCACCAAATGCAAAAGGGAAAAGGAACTGATCGGCATATACCTCACCTCCCACCCGCTTGACAGGTATAAGCTGGAGATAGATTCGTTCTGCCCGAACAGCCTGCAAGATTTGAGTGATCTGGAAAAATACCGTGGCAGGGACCTGACCTTCTGCGGGATGGTAAAAAGTGTCCGCGACGGAGTGGACCAGTGGAGAAATAAGCCTTACCTGCTGGCCCAGCTGGAGGACTATACCGATACCTATAACCTGAGGTTGAAGAACGACGATTATGTTAACTTCAGGCAATACTTCCGTCCCGATGTAGCCCTCATGATCCGGGCAACAGTGAATGAGTGGAGCCCAAAGAACGAACCTCAGAAAAAGATCTGCTCCCTCCGGATAAAAATGATTTACATGCTGGCCGACGTGCGTGAAAAGCTTGTCAGATCGGTGGACATACATGTGGACATTAACCAGATCAACAGCGAACTAATTGAAGAGATTGAGCGTTATACCGTACAGGAAAACGGCAAGATGCTTAAATTCCGTATCCATGACCAGGAGAGCCAGATGAACGTAAACCTTTTCTCCAGGAAAAAACAGGTGGCCCTTACCGATGAATTCATGGATTATCTGAAGCGAAGTACAGAATTTGAATTCCGTTTCGCGTAACGGTTTTTTTTATAATTTTGACTCAAATTAAATCCAAATAACAATGGCATTAGAAGCAACAGACAGCAATTTTGACGAACTTGTATTGAAATCAGATAAACCGGTCATCGTTGATTTCTGGGCGGAATGGTGTGGACCGTGCCGCATGGTTGGCCCAATCGTAGAGGAAGTTGGAGTAGACTATGAAGGCAAGGCAGTCGTAGCTAAAGTTGATGTGGACAGCAATCCGGGAATCACTGCCAAATACGGCATCAGAAATATTCCCACCATTCTCTTCTTTAAAAACGGAAGTGTGGCTGACAAGCAGGTTGGGGCGGTTCCAAAAAGTACAATCGTCGGCAAGCTTGAATCGCTTCTTTAGAATTTCCTGCCGATCACAAGAATATCATCCAGCTGCGCCAGCTCACCCCTCCATTGTTCAATGGTCTGGTCAAGGACGTCTCGCTGCTGTTCCATGGACAGATCCTGTATTTCCAGGATGAGTTTTTTCAGGTTTCCGTACTTGAACTTTTTCATGAACTCTCCGCCGAACTGGTCCGCATACCCATCGGTGAACAGGTACACCGCATCCCCTGGTTGAATCTCCAGTCTCTGATTGGTGTATTCCATATCTGTATTAAATGAGGACCGCCCAATGGAAACCTTATCCGCCTTTGTCTCCAGGATTTCTCCATTTCTGACCAGGTAAAGCGGATTAAATGCCCCTGCAAATTCAAGTGCATTTTCGCCTGGAATATAGCTGGCCAACACCAGATCCATCCCATCCAGGACATCACCGGCATCACTCCGCTTGTGAAGGGTGGAAATCACCTCCCGGTTCAACCGGGTAAGAATCTTCCCGGGTTCCAGGATCCCATATTCACGAACAATTTTTGTAAGCGAATTGTGGCCAATAATGGACATAAAAGCACCCGGAACACCATGACCTGTACAATCCACTGCTGAAAAGAACTGCCTTCCGTCCACTTCCTGGAACCAGTAAAAATCACCGCTAACAATATCTTTTGGCTTGAAAAGGATAAAGGTATTACTGTAGGGTGGTTTTTCCGGCAGGATCGCAAACTGGATCCTTTTGGCATACCTGATGCTATCCGTAATATCTTTGTTCTTCTGTGCCAGTTCCTCTTTTTGTGCCACAACGGTTGCGGTACGTTCCCTGACTTTCTCTTCCAGAACGGCATTCTCTCTTCGCAGCGCTCTTTCCCTGATCTTGATATAGGTGAAAACTGTCATCCCAAGGGCGAAGATCACCGACAGGATGAAATACCAGGTCAGATAGATGGGCGGCCTGATCTCAAACTGGAAGGAGACCGGTTCCTTATTCCAAACTCCCTCGCTGTTTCTTGCTTTTACAAGAAATGTGTATTTGCCAAAACGCAAAGCAGGATAGGTGACCCGGGTTTGTGCATCAGGGGCCCGCCAGTCCGGGTCTACCCCCTGAAGCATGATCTGGTAAAGAACCGCATCCGGATTCAATGTGATACAACGGTATTCAAAAATGATCGAATTCTGTTTGTGGGATAAAGCCCGATCCCAGTTCAGCGGAAAAGGATCATTATTTACCTCGAAACCCGTGATATGGGTCCGGGGTTCGTTTGTCCTGACACCCTCTTCCGATGGTGTAAACCGTGTCACCCCTTCCACGGTTCCAAACCATACATAACCGTCACGGTCCACCAGAGTGGCACCGGGTTTGGTTTCAATCCCCACAAATCCGCTGCCAGGCGTAAACGCATATAGCTCATCCTCGCCTGGCACGAAGGTGTTGAGTCCCTTGTTGGTCCCGATATAGACATTGTTGAACCTGTCGCAGCTCAACAGGTTGATCAGGTTGGCCAAAAGCCCGTCCTCCACGGTAAGTGTCCGGATAATTTCTTGTTGCTCCGGACCATAGATCAGAACTCCCCTTCCTTCGGTCCCTATCCAAATATTCCCGTTTAAATCCTCTGTAAAGCACTTGGGTGTGAAATCAAATCCCAGATCGGGCCGGAGAATTGAATCCCCTTCAATAAGTGAGATTCCTTTGCCCGCAGATCCTACCCAGATCCTGTTCTTTGAATCTGCATACAAGGCTGAAATCTCATTCCCCCTCAGGCCTTTCTCCTGTGACAGCCTTTCGACGTGCCGCTTGTCAATTTCAAAATAGACGAGACCTTCAAGGGTCCCCACCCACAAATTGTTCTCCCCGTCAATATCCATCCCCAATACCTGCAGATTCTTTATGTTGTTGTTGATCAGGGGATCAAAATGGTACCTGCCGTAACTGTCGTAACTGTAAACACCATCCTTCTCCGAACCTATCCAGATTGTGCCGTTTAGGTCTTCCTTTAAACAGGTTACACGGCTCCCTTTCAATTGATGAAAATCCCTGAACTCCCTTCCCTGTGGCGTATTGCTGAGTACGGAGATCCCTTCGTTGGTCCCGAACCAGTACTCCCCTTTTCCTGTCTGAAGGATGGACCATACCTGAGGGTCGATCAGGCCATCTGATTTAAAATAGGAAATGAAGTGATCACCCTTGTACACGCACAGACCATTCTCATGGGTTCCGATCAGGATGTTCTTCTCCCTGTCCTCCATAATCGTCCAGATCTTCTGTCCGGGAAGCCCGTTTTCAGGTCTGAAAAGCTTCGGCGGATCATCTTTGTGCAAGCTGATCATTCCCCCGCCCCAGGTTCCGGCCCAGACATTTCCATTTGAGTCCTCATACAGGGTGCTTACCCAGTTGGAACTCAGCCCTGATTCGATCAGATCATACATCTGAGCCTCGCCTTTTTCAGGATCGTACCGGTAAAGCCCGCCGTTATATTTTCCAAACCAGGTATTCCCGTTTGAATCCACCAGAATGCAGGTAGTATTGTAATATTGGGGTATCCCGCTCAGGATTACGTTGTCAAATTTTGCGCTGTCCCTGTCATACACCTTAACATTCAGATCAGTAACAAAGTAGACGGCCCCTGTCGGATCAACATATCCTCCAAATACCCGGTCCGAAATTTCATTCCCGGTATATTGCCTGAACTTCAGTTTACCGGCACTTTCAGAAGGATTAACCAGTTCGACCACACCGGAAGCCTCTGTGGTAAACCAAATGTGTCCGGCTGTATCCTCAACAATGGAAGTCACATTGGAACTGATCTGTCTGTCCAGACTGCCCGCCACTTCAAACGCCTTCCCAGTGAACCTGGAAATTCCTCCCCCCGTATGTCCAAACCAGATCTGACCGCTCCGGTCCTCACAAATGGCCCGGACTCCATTCTCGGAAAGGCCGTTGCTGCTGGAATAATTCGTAAAAGCGGAGCCGTCGAAACTAGATACCCCGGCCTGGGTTCCCAGCCAGTATACATCGTTCCTGTCCTGGATGACCTTGTATACCGTCGACTGTGCAAGTCCTTCCGATATGGAAAACTGTTTGAAAAACAACTGCTGACCCTGGAGCGGAATGGCCATGAGCAGCAAGCCATAAAAAACAATTCGTCCCCCCAAAGGAAGACGAATTGATCTTTCAACCCTATGTCTGAACATACTAATAAGATTTCGGGATAAAGAAGAAGGTGCCGTCTTCATCCTCAAGTCCGGCAATCTTCCCGAACTGGGGCTTCTGCTGATTGCTTTTCACCACTGCCGAAGTCACTTTCAGAACAATGCTCTCAATGGGTACGCAGGCATCCGGACTGTTTGCCAGCACGTTGGCAAAAGTCCTGGTAAACTGACTGTCGTCCACCGCAAGTTCATAACCTGCAGAAGAAAAAACCTGTGAAGATTTAAATCTGGTGGCTTCCCAGTCATTGCAATCCCTTACCACTGGCTCCGACCGCATGGCCTGGTAGAAACTGGCACCGGATTCGCAGGCGTCGGTAATCACCAGGGTGTGATTCACAAAATCGGGATACGATTGCATGGAGGCTTTCAACGCATTCACATTGAAATAGGTGAATTCATCATCCCGGTTTGCATCGGTGGGAATCCAGTATCCCGTTTCATTGATGTATTTTCCGTGACCCGCATACCAGACCAGGATGGAATTGACCCTGTTGCTTCTGATCAGATCCCTCAGTTCAATGGCAAAAAACCTTTCCATGTCCTGTTTGGACATGTCTTTCTTGTGGATAAGGTTGTGCACCTGGTACTTTGCGAGAGCCCTTTTCATGAGGGTAATATCCTTTGTCGGGCCTTCCAGGCTGGCAAATGTCTCATATTTGGAATTCTCAATAAAAACAGCCCATGTTTTACCCATCGGATTGTCCCCGAAAGCCTGGGCATCCCTGTTCAGCGTAAATTCTGTTTCTGATACGTTGCCGAACAGATCCTCTACCTGAACGGATATCTTCGTCTTGTTCTCAATCCGGATCATGGCTGAGAATGAAGGATTAATGTCACTGGGGATATAGCTCGCAGATACACTATCAATAAAAATGTGCTTGATGGTGCTTTCATCCGCGATCCTTCCTTCAAGATAGATCACTGGCTCGTCATTATCGAGATAGAGGATATTGTTGTCCGATCCGTAAGGGGCTATGATCTGAACCACAGGAGGATCCACCTCAGTTCGTCTGACAGCAAAAATAGCCGTTTCCGAATTGTTATAGACATCTGTAACCTGTACTGTGATGTGATCCGACTCCCTTACATTCACACTGGCCAGGAACTCGTAACCATCCCCTTTCTTCTCAACGGGCACGGTAAAGCCATTTACCTGAAGAGATTTAATGCCGCTTTGATCAGAAATCAGGCCGGTTACTGCAATCACCTGGGTACCCCTTGGAATATCGACACCATTGCCGGCATTGGAAAGAGGATCAATAAGTCTGACTGTCGGCTTCTCATCCTCCCTGTTCAGTTCAAACATCCGCTTGGTGGCCTCTTCGTGCAAACGTTGTGCAGTGCCATCATATCTGGACATGGACAGCAATTTCTCATAGTCTGCAATCGCCTTTTCATAATCCCGGATCTGCTCATATGCCCCGGCTCGTTTATAATATACTTCTGCAAGTTCCTTGTCCAGTTCAGTCACTCTTGTGAAATCGATGATTGCAAAAGCCCCCTGATTCAGAATGGAATAATAGTCTCCCCGCAATAAAAAAATATCCTTTTCATTGGGATACTCGATGGATGCAATGGAAAGCACTTCAATGGCCTTGGGGTAGTTTTGCTGTGCAGCCAGGATCTTGCTTTGAAGAAGCAATCCCCTCAGATGGGTGGGCTCAAGCTGAAGTACCTCCATTGCCGATGTGTAAGCGGCACTGTAATTTTCTTCTTTGTAAAGCAGGCTGGCAAGTGCAAAATGGACTTCTGCTACCTTCCTGTTTTCTTCAATAGACTGCCTGTATGCAGTTTCAGCCTCCTGGGCCATACCCAGCTTCTCATATACCTGGCCAATGATGTAATACCCTTTTTCATCTTCCCTGATTTTCAAGCACTGATGACAATCGGCAAGCGCTTCCTGGTAACGTTCCAATTCAATCAGGACCACGGACCTTTCCTGGTAGGCTTCGAGAAAGTTGTTTTTTATATCCACAGCCTTGCTCAGCCTGTCCAGGGCAATTTCGTTTTTTCCCTGAAGATGATAAGCTGTTCCTGCATGGTAGTATAATCCGGGATCCTTATCATTAAAAACAATGGCCCGGTCGAAATCCACCCCTGCTTTGATGTAATCATTCAGATTGGTATACGCAATGGCCCGCTGGATATAGGCCTTTTCATTATCGGGTTCAAGTTCAATGGCATTTGTAAACTGTACAATCGCATCCTTGTAATTCATTTTCTTTGCAAACTCCTCCCCGGCTTTAAAATATTGTTTCGCCGACTGGGCATGCAAAAGCAGGGTCCCCAAAAGCGTAAACAGGATGAATATACTTGCTATCCTTTTCATGATCGTACAGTTTTCTTTGTTTACGGTATCCCCTCTTATATGTTACTTAAAGTGTTACATTTTAGACAAATATAGAAATTCTGCCCATGAATGAAACAGTTTCCTCAACGAACGGCCGGGGTATAATTCATAAATACCTCCAGAGAGGTTTCATTGAAACTCAATTTCTCAACCGGGTCACCCGATAAAAACGGAGCCCGGACCCCCTGGCTGAAGGAGACCTTTCCTGTAAAAACACGGGCCTCATCCCAGAGTCCGGCCTGAATAAAAGAGTTGAGCAGTTTTGCCCCCCCCTCCACCAGCACAGACAATATCTGCTGATCAAAAAGCTCCTCCATCAGATCTTTCAGATCATAGGAAGGATCCACATGAATGCTGCGTGTCCTTCCTGAATATCTTCCAGGAACCCCTGTAAACACAAGGGTCTCCTGTGAACCATCCAGAATATTTGCATCTCCCGGCAGTCTTCCGTTCCGGTCCAGGGTAATTCTTACCGGCTGGTCACCGGTCCACCTTCTGATATTCAGCCTGGGATTGTCAGTAATCACTGTATTGGTCCCTACCATGATGGCTGACTCTTCTGACCTCCATTTGTGAACCAGTGTCCTGCTCACTTCATCTGTGATCCAGTTGGTCCCCACCGGATCTCCGGGATCCCTGACCACGTCAAGGTATCCATCCTGCGTCTTTGCCCATTTCATGATCACATAGGGCCTCTTTTTCTCATGAAAGTGGAAAAACCTCCGGTTCAACCAGGTTCCCTCCTCTGCCAGGCAACCCCTGTGCACTTCCACGCCTGCCTCCTCCATCAGACGGATTCCCCGGCCATTCACACTGGGAAAAGGATCCAGGTTGGAGATCACCACCCTCCGGATTCTCTTCTCCCGGATCAGCAGGGAACAGGGTGGTGTTTTACCCTGGTGGGCACAGGGCTCAAGGTTGCAGTAGAGGGTCGAACCGGGAAGCAGCGACGGGTCTTTTACAGCACGAATGGCATTTACTTCAGCATGCGGACCTCCGAATTCGTGGTGATACCCTTCTCCGATGATCCTGTCCTGGTGCACAATGACACACCCAACCAGCGGATTGGTCCGGGTCAGGCCCAATCCTTTCCTCGCCAGTTCAAAACAGCGCCTCATGTATATTTTATCTTTCTCTGTCAAGGGGATGATCCTTTATTGCTATTTTTGAATATGCTCCAAAACCATGCCACAATCAGAGATATCAGAATGCATCTTCAACGTGAGATCTCTGCCATTTATCCCGAAGGCGAAACTTCCTCAATGATTCAGATCATCATGGAGCATTGCGGATTTCCCTCCCCGGCATACCTGCTTGAACCACGCAGGGAACCCGGACCTCAAATCATCGCGCAAATTAATGAAATTGTAACCGATATTCATACCCGCAGACCCATCCAGTACATACTTGGGTATTCAACCTTCTGTGAATTGAAATTACTTGTGAAGGAGAAAATATTGATCCCCAGGCCTGAAACAGAAGAAATGATTTACCTGATTGGTGCCAACTCAGAAAGAAACTTCTCCTCCATCCTTGATCTTGGAACAGGATCGGGATGCATCGCCCTGGCTTTGAAAAAAAAGTATCCCCAGGCATCTGTAACCGGCCTGGATTTAAGCGGACCTGCCCTGGACCTTGCTGCAGAAAACGGAGCGGTCAACACGCTTGATGTGAAATGGATCCAGGCAGATATGCTTGATCCGTCCACTGTTGGAATGTTTGATGAATTCGACCTTGTTGTAAGCAATCCACCCTATGTGCTCGAGGAGGAGAAGGCGTTCATGGACCGGAATGTCCTGGAATTTGAGCCCCCGGAGGCCCTTTTTGTGGAAAACCACGATCCCTTGATATATTACCGGGCAATCGCATCACTAGCCAAATCATCCCTGTCGGAAGAGGGGGAACTCTGGGTGGAGATCAATGAGCGTTTCGGTACTGAAACCGCCCGGTTATTAAAGCTGGCAGGATTCACCAATATTTTAATTTATAAAGATATCCATGGAAAAGAGAGGTTCATCCAGGCCAGGCGGTGACAATATGGAATACCGGACAGCCCTCCACAGAGCAGCCGGTCTGTGCAGCAGGCAGGAGCAGTGCACCAGCCATATCCTTGACAAACTCAGGGAGTGGAATGTGAGTGACAATGATTCGGAAAAGGTGATCCGGATGCTGAAGGAGGATAAATTCCTGGATGATACCCGTTTTGCAGGATTCTATGCAAAGGATAAATTCCGGTTGAACGGCTGGGGAAAGATAAAGATCACCCACATGCTGAGACAGAAGCATATCAGCGGGGAGGTGATTGATCAGGCCCTCGGAATGATAGACGAAGAAGCCTATCGAAAAACCTGCCTGGAACTGATCAGGGCCAAATCAGCCTCCCTGAATGATAAGAACCTGTTTTCACGGAAAGGCAAGCTCTACCGCTTTGCTGCCGGGCGCGGATTTGAACCGGAGCTGATCCATCGTGCATTGAATGAGATAGAAAAGGAATAGTGACCCGTTCCCGTATCTTTTCTATCTTTGACTGAAATATTCCGAGAATGATTACATCCGATCAGATCAAAGACCTCAGCGAGCGCCTGGTTGCGTTAAGGAGGCATCTTTGACGTGGATGGAAAAACCATCCAGATAGAAGAACAGCAGCAGCTTACCCACGATCCCCAATTCTGGAACGATCCCAGGTCTGCAGAAGAACAACTCAGAAAAATCGCCCGGCTGAAAGACTGGGTTGATGGATACCACAGTGTGGAAACTGCCGTGGAGGATCTGAATGTGCTGACCGAATTCCTGGAGGCCGGGGAGGCCACCGAAGAAGAGGTGGCAGCACAACTGTCTTTGGCTCTCTCACTGACCGAAGAACTCGAGTCGAAGAATATGCTTCGAAACGAAGAGGACAGCCTGGGGGCCATTTTAAAAATCAACTCCGGTGCCGGGGGGACCGAAAGCCAGGACTGGGCCGAAATGCTCATGCGCATGTACCTCCGCTATGGTGAAAAGCACAAATACAAGATCAAAGAGATCCACATGGTGCAGGGTGACGAGGCCGGCATAAAATCAGTAACGCTAGAGTTTACAGGAGATTACGCTTACGGATTTCTCAAAAGCGAATCAGGGGTTCACCGCCTGGTCCGTCTCTCACCCTTTGACTCCAACAACCGGCGGCACACCTCATTTGCCTCGGTATTCGTCACCCCGGTTATCGATGAGACCATTGAAATCGTGGTAAACCCGGCCGACATTGAATGGGACACTTTCCGGTCCGGTGGCGCAGGGGGTCAGAACGTGAACAAGGTGGAAACCGGCGTGCGCGTTCGCCACCTGCCCACAGGAATCACGGTGGACAATACCGAAACCCGGTCCCAGCTGAAAAACAGGGAGAATGCCATGCGGATCCTGAAATCACACCTCTACGAAATTGAATTGCAGAAGAAAAGGGAGAAACAGGCCGAGGTGGAAGGGAACAAGATGAAGATCGAATGGGGATCGCAGATCCGGAACTATGTGCTTCATCCCTATAAGCTGATAAAAGACCTCCGCACCAATACCGAGACAGGCAATGTCCAGGCGGTCCTGGATGGTGATCTGGATAACTTCATCAAGGCATACCTGATGGAGTTCGGGGGATCTTAATTTCCACAAGATTTTTCTCCAGGATATTTATCTTGTGCTGAAAATTTTTGTTAAGCAAAAATTTATAGGCACTTCGATTAAATATCCTGTCGATAAAAAGGCACCTGAGAAAAGTGAAAGAATCAGGGAAAACCAACATGATTAAAACCCGATATCGATGCCTGCCATATAGGTCCTGGGCTGGGGATAGATACCGCAATCGATGCCCCATCCCCCCACCTCCGGGTCAAGGCCGGAATAGTTGGTAAAGGTCCAGAGGTTCTGTGCACATACAAAAATCCGGACTTTCTCCACATGGATCCTGCGGGTGAGCTCCGGTTTCAGGGTATAACCCAACTGGATATTCTTTACGCGCAGGTAGGATCCATCTTCTATATAGAAATCTGAAACACGCAGGTTCTTATTGTTAGCCCAGTAGTCAAACCTGTGCAGGTCGGTATCGGTAAATCCCGGGATAAGCACACCATTAAGGTCATATTTCGGCGATCGGTAACTATTTTCGATATCCCTTGTCCAGTTGGACAATCCATAGGGATTGTAAAGCCACAGCTTTGTTGCATTGAAAATTTCATTTCCGTAGGTACCCTGAAGCAACACAGAAAGGTCAAAATTCCGGTACTGAACATTTGAAAACAACCCAAAAGTAAAATCGGGAAAAGGATTTCCTAGGATGGTCTTGTCATCCCGGTCAATGATCCCGTCCTCATTGATGTCCATGAATTTATAATCTCCCGCCCGGGCTTTCGGCTGAACTGGCAGGGATTTTACACCGTTTGAAAAATCTTCCTCGGTAAAAAGCCGCTCTATCTTATAGCCATAGAATGCACCGGATGGCTGTCCGGGCAGGTTGACAGAGATCGGGTCGAAAAATGCATCATTCAACTGCGTAATTGCACTCTCTTCAATATCAATTATTTCATTTCGAAGATATGTGATGTGGGCGTTGAACTCCCACTTTAAAAGACTTCCGGTTTGTTTGTAGTTCAGGTTACATTCCAAACCCCTGTTGGTCATTTCAGCAACAGGTAATTTATCGATCCCAAAATCATTCTCCCGGATAAGGGTTTCAATATAAACCATGGGTTTATCGACCTTAAACCCCTGTCCCATATGGAGCAGGTTGCTGAAGTAATCGACCGAAATAAAAAGTCTGTTTCGAAAGAATCCCAGATCAATTCCAAGATCGTGGGTACTGGTGCTCTCCCAATAAAACCTTCCGTTGGTTTGCCTCTTCTTGGCAGAATTGGTAATATCTCCCCCTACATAAAAGGCATAGATGTATGCCATATCACGCATCATTTTCGCATAATAGGAATAATTCATCCGGGGACTGTTGCCTGCCTTGCCCCATCCATACCTGATCTTTCCATAGTGAAGAGGACCGGATTGCGGAAAGAATTTCTCCTCGGTAAAAGCCCATCCAAAGGAAATGGAGGGATATATTCCAGGCAATTTTTTTAGTTCCTTCTCACAATAGTACCCCACTACATCTTTTCTCAGCAGCAGGTCCAGAAAATACCTGTTCCTGAACGAATACCGGATGGACCCTAAAAGACTGTGGCTTGTAAAATCCTTCCCCGGGGACAGGTTTTCCGATGGTTCATTAACCCTGAAGAGCGAATCTTCCAGGATGTTCATTTTCGCATCATAGATCGATTGTTTCCCCGGATTCCATATGTTGTTGCTCAGGCTGTATTCGAATCCCACCCTGGCATTCAGGGTATGCCCACCCTTGAAATCTGCAACATACGAGATAGCATTCTGCCAGTCAAATGCCAGATCCATGATGGTATATTCATTTGCAATAACAGGATTGTCAGCATTCACCTGTGCCGCGGGAGTGAATCGGCAAAAATTAACATTATCCTGGTATAATAATTCGAGCCCAAGCCGGGTTTCAAAACTGATCTGCGGCGACAGGTTATAAGACGTGTGTACACTCCCGAGCACCGCATAATTCTTCCTGCTGTTATTTGTCAGCTCTGCATCGTCATTGGGATTTAAGAGGGTCACTTCGGGAGCAAGGAAGACGGGCGTTGAGTCTCCGGGAGGCTTCAAGGGGAGCATGCACATGGAGGAGAGGATGGGATTGTTGTAGTCGTTCAGAAAACAACCTTCCTTCAAACCATCATAAATTATATGTGTAAGGAGCAGATCCTGCCCGACTTTTAATTTTGGTCCCACGGCATGATTTGAATTTACCGTGAATGAGAACCGCTTTAAATCCATTTCCTTGATAATGGCCGATTGCCGGTAATATCCGGCACTGGTGTAAACAACCGAATTCTGGTTTCCCCCTGAGAAGGAGAGATGAAAGTCCTCTGTGGTGGCCTGGTGAAACATGAGTTTCATGGGGTCGGTTCTGTATATAGCAGGCAGCGTGTCAAACCGATGGTCGTCGGGCCTTACAAGTTCAAAATACTCCAGGAACTCATCAGTTCCCATCAGATCCAGTGTATCTGCAACCTGGTGTAATCCGAAGCTATATTTCAGCGAACCGGCTTGTTTGTCACCATTCCCCTGTCTGGTATTCAGCCGGATTACGCCATTACCTGCCCATGCCCCGTATGCAGATGTGGCCGAAGCATCTTTCAGCACTTCCATGGTTTCAATATCGTGTGGAGAAATGGCATGAACGGAGGTTTGCTGGAGGGGAATGTCATTTAGATAATAAACAGGATCTGAGTTAATCAGGGATTGGTTACCCCTGATTTTGACCTGGAGACTTGCCCCCGGCATGCCTGAATTCCTGGTCACATGGACTCCGGATGCCGCACCCTGCAGGATGTTGTCAATGCTGACTACCGGAATACGCTCCACCCTTTCAGCAGGGACATAACTCACTGAGGTATTGGACGCCAAATCAACAGGTTTCTCATAGTATTCAATGGTTAATTCATTGATCTCATGTTTTCCCGGAGTCATTTCGATGCGATTGGTCTCAGATTTTCTGGCCTTCAGGGACACGCTTTCATAACCTATGGAGGAAAACCGGATCATATCCATGCCAAACGGGATATTGATCCTGAAATAACCTGCCTGATCACTGACAGACCCGATCAATGGTTCCGTTCCGGGAATGTAGATGGTGACACCTGTCAGGGGTTCCCGGGTTCCGGAATCTATGACCCTGCCCTTTACAGAATAGACTTCAGGCAGTGTTGGTTTCTTCCGGATCATGAGCTTGTTCCCGAATTCCACAGCATGGACATTTCCATGAAAGATTTCATCCAGGTATTGCTGAACAGTCTGATTTGAATGCTTTATTACAACAGGCTCATTGTGAGAAATATCCTGGCCATAGCTGAAAACAAACCCCCCCTTCCTGCCCAGCTCATCCAGTACAGATCCAATGGTTCCTTCCGTTATATCCAGCTTCACTTTCCTGTCCAGGATGGCAGGCTGTGAAAGTACCCTCCACATGACAACGAAAAGAAACAGCAACATGAAAACAAAGGGTTTCATTGTTCCTTTTTATACACGTAGATGGTATCATTCTTCCTGGAATAGTGAAGGTCGTGCAGAAAGGAGAGTTCATCGAGGATCTCCTGCAGCTGCTGTCCTTCACATGAGGTAGTGACCTGGTCCTGGAGGATCTTATTGTCTGCAATTACTATGGTTGTATTGAAATATTTCTCGAGCTCACCGAATATACTGGTTAACGGTTCTGCTTTGTAGGTCAGCGTGGAAGTTTTCCAGAAAAGGAAATTTTGCGATTCAAATGTACCCAGGTCAAACGCTCCTGTGGCGGTATCATAGATCGCTTTCTGTCCCGGTCCGAGCCCGATTCCCTGTTTTACCCTCCCGGATTTAAAAAACCTGACCTCTCCTTCAATGACGCTCAGGGTGATTTTCCCTTCATCTTCTTTCAGGTTAAAAGAAGTACCCAGTACCTGCACGGTTGTAGTCCCGACATACACGCAGAACGGAGCACGCCTGTTGGAAGCAACTTCGAAAAAAGCCTCCCCGGAAAGGGTTACCTCTCTTTTCCGCCGGTCCAAGTGTTCCGGATAGCTGAGTGTTGACCCCTTGTTCATTTCGATGATACTTCCATCGGAAAGGACGACCTCAGTTATCTCCAGGATTGAACCAACCTGCTGAATGGAGATTCCGGGGCCGGTTTTAAAATGCAGGAGCGTGGTTGCTGAAACCACCAGGATGAGAGCAACGGCGGCTACCCTGTATAGCCATACCCTGCTCCTCTGGAACAGAGGAACATCCTCCGAAACAATTTGCTTTTTATCGATCTTTTGTTGCAGCCCTGCACGTATCTTATCCACATCAATGGCTTTCAGGGATTCAATAAACTGCTTCTCTTCCCAAAGCTTTTTTAGCTGTTCAAAATGGGCCCTGTTCTTTGGGTTCCGGTTGATCCAACGCTCGACCCCGGACAACGCTTCTGTGTCCCGGCCCTCGTACTGGAGATAATGCAACAATTTACGGTCTATATTTCGTCTGGTGATCGACATTACCCTGAATCAATGTGTTTTTGATCTGTCTGGCTTATTTTATCTATAACAGTTGAAGATGTATTCACACGATGAAAAAATGACCTCACTGAATAAAAACAACAGTCCAACGGCAAGAAATTTTCCCAATTTCCTCCTCAATATTTTCAGTGCCTTGCTGATATAGGTTTCTATCGTTCTTTTTGACAATCCCAGCTGGTTGGCAATCTCCTGGTTATTCCTGCCCTCAAACCTGCTCATCTCAAATACCTGCCTGCATTTGGACGGGAGTCTTTCCACGGCCTGCAGGTATTGATTTTCAAATTCAATGACCGACACCAGCTCAAAAGGATCTTCCGGAGGCTGATTGAATAGGGGAAAAGAATCCGGATTGTTTTCCCTTCTGATCTTCTGGTATTCAAGCCTGTTCAGACACCGGTTGCGCACCAGGCTGTAGAGGAAATGTTCCTTATGGTCACCGACCGGATGCGCATCCCTCTTTTCATAAATGTACAGGAATACGTCCTGTATCACATCTTCAGCCATCCCCTGATCCCTGACAAATTGCATGGCAAATAGTGTGAGCGGACGGGCATACTCATTGAAGAGCTTTTCAAAAGCCCTTCTGTCAACCGGCTTTGATCTAGCTTTCAATGCATGTGGAAGTTAGATTAAAAAACAACCCAAGTCAATGATTATCTGCTTTGAGCTGCGCTGGGCTGCTTTTGACTGCACCGGGCCAAAGGTTTTATGTAATTTACGCAATACACGCTTTTTTTACGTGTATTGGAGATGAAGGCTGTTCTTGATAGGTAATCTCAAATACTTACCTGAAAAAACCAGATGCCATGAAAAAAAACTACACTTTCCTTGCACTCCTGTTTTTGGCCGGAACGCTTTGGCAGACCAATGCATTTTCCC